>NZ_JAJOIL010000026.1 GCF_021209385.1 Seleniivibrio sp.
AACAGGCATCAAAGAAGTGGACTATGCCGCTGAGGGACTGGCTGCCTGCCATGAACCGTTTCATCATGGAATACGGCGAAAGGGCTAATGCGTAAAACGGCACTTACACAAAACTATTTACAGGGTCAATTTTCAGTTTCCAGCATGTTATGCATGAAGAGTACATCCTGATAAAAAGTGTCTCCGTTGCCGAAAGAAAGATCTATCCTGTTTTTGCGGCAGAACTTTTCATACCCTTCAGCGTAAGCGCGTCTTCTATTCTCCTTTCCGGGAATTAATGAAAAGAAAGTTTTAGTATGAACACCTGAATCAATGAGATCTGAATTACATCTTGCACTATAAAGATAAACATCATGACCAGACTGTCTGAAAACGCGCATCTGTTCAGCAATAATGCGGGATGCCCCGTTGCGACCAAGTATCTTTCTTTGTGCAAAAGCTATTCTCATATACGCTCCCCGCAAATCAGCCTACTCATAATCTAGCATAAAATAATTTTACACTAAACATCTTTTCCCACTAAACATTGATAAAAATGAACCGATACATTAGTATATAAAAACAGAGGTGAGTAATGAGACCTTCGATGGAATTCATGAGTAATGTTTGTTCTGTGCTGGGACACATTAACAAGAATATTGAAGAAACAAAAATTGCCCTGCTGTTGGAAAAAAAGATGGAATCCGGCGGCGAGACATATAATCTTGTGCTGAAAGGTCAGAACGAAGCGGATGTTTTCACACTCGCAAGCGACCTTACGGATGAACAGCTTAAATGGTATGTTTTCGGTCTTGGTGACGGAATGGGGCTTAAACCAGAAAAGCTTGAAATAGCCTGAAGTCCCCCGACTGCATAACCTTTTCACTTCATATTTTTCTATTCATCTGATATTCTCCTCTTCATCGGAGGCGGAATGAAATTTCTTTTGATACAGCTATATCAGACTGGCGATGTTGCTCTCACCACACATATTCCCAGAGAACTGAAAAAATATTATCCCGACGCAGAGATAGATTTCCTGACGTTTAAGGCGAACAGACCTGTTGTGGAAAACAATCCGAACATAAGAAACATACTGACCACTGAGCGTAAAGGCGGAATAAGAGAGATGGCGCGGATCATTAAAGAGGTGCGCGGCAACAGATACGACGCGATTCTGGACTTTCACAATAACCCCAGAACGGCTTATATTACCTTTTTGAGCGGAGCAAAATATAAGGTATGCTACGGCAATTCGCCCCGCAAATTTTTCTATAACACTCCGGTGAAAGTTTATGACGGATGCCCTGGAGTTATAAAACTCTCCCTTACAGCACCCTTCATAAAAAACTTCGACCCTTCAAAGCTCAATGCAAAACCGGAAGTTTTTCCATCTGCATCGGCTTCGGCAAGTGCGGAAGAGATACTGAAATCTTTCGGCATATCACATTCCGACTTTCTGGTGACAATGTCGCCAACACATAAAAGGGACACAAGACGCTGGAAGTTTGAGCATTTCATGGATACTGCCGAATATCTTGTAAAAGAGCACAGCGCAAAGGTTCTCATCACATACGGTCCCGGCGAAAAAGAATACATCACAGACAGAATTACTCAAATGCCTAAAAACGTTTTTCTTATGCCCCAGACAAATCTTTCGGAATTTATAGCAGTGATAGGCAAAGCGAAACTGCACATCGGCAACGATTCCGCACCGCATCATATCGCCACCGGACAGAATGTCCCCACGTTCATAGTGATAGGTTCCACATCCCCGCACTGGGTATTCCCGTCACCGGAACACACATACGCCAACGCGGGACTGGAATGTCAGCCATGTCTGAAAAGCACATGCAGAATATCGCCGGAAATCCCATGTATGTCTCAATTCGGTTTTAAAGATATCAAAGAAAAGCTGAACACATTCATAAAGAAACAAAAAAGCCGGTCATAAGACCGGCTTTGCCATTTGCAATTACATCAAGCTTCCGTCACTTCGCATGTGAGAATTTCGCAGAAGCGTGAAACGAACGTCACGCCCGTATGCTGTGTTTATCTTTGCAACCAACGGTTTAACAGCCTCTTTGAAAGCCGTTCTTTGTGATTTTGGCAATTTCAGGTTGGGCGATGTAAACGTCAGAGGATTGAGGAACTTGCCATATTGCTTGATACGGTAGTCAAGGTGCGGTCCGGTTGATATACCAGTGGAACCGACATAACCGATAACAGAGCCTTGTGAAACCTTGGATCCTTTTCTTATCTTTGCAAATTTTGAAAGATGCAGATAAAGAGTCTCATACCCGTTCAGGTGGCGTATCTTCACATAGTTGCCGTTGAACTGGTTGTATTCTCTGTTCAGAACAACGCCGTCTGATGTTGCATGTATGGGAGTGCCAACAGGAGCTGCGTAATCAACGCCGTGGTGCGGGATGTATCTGTTAAGAACCGGGTGGAGTCTTTTTCCGGTGTATGTTGATGATATTCTTGTGAATTTGAGAGGTGCCTTAAGGAAGCCTTTTTTGAGTGATTTACCATCAACGTCATAGTAGCCTTTTACTCCGTTATACTCATAATAGAGTGCGCGAAGGAAACGTCCCTGATTCACAAAATCTGCCGCAAGAATCTTTCCGTAACCGATGAATCTGTCCTTGGCAAACTTTTTTTCTACCAGAACAGAGAAGGAATCACCCTTACGAAGAGCATGGAAGAAGTCAATCTCCCACTCGTAAATATCTGCAAGCATAAAAGCCAGCTCTATACCCTCGCCGGCTTTCACCATGGCATCGGTAAGGCTGGATTCAACCACTCCGTGGGCAATAGTTGTCACAGTATGCACAGGGTGATTAGTCACCTCAAGATTGAAATCATCATCAAGGAGATTAACTGAAATATCTGTCAGACTGTCGGGGGAGATTGTAACGGAAGCGGGGCTAATTTTGACAATAGTACCTATTCTGAGTGTAAAATCGGGAACAACCCTTTTGATCTCTTTTTCAAGGTTTAAAATTGTTGCGGCTGACAGTTTATCTGAAAATATTGAAAAAAGACTTTCGCCTGTTTGAATCTTATGTATTTTATCTGAAGCATTTGCTGAAAAAACCGTGAACAATAGCATTAAAAAGACAAGTAAAACCCTACGCTGCTGCATTTTTCCTCCTTTTTTTGTGCCAGATAACATAAAGGATAACAATAACCGTTAAGACACATAATGTAATTATAGTAATCGGATGCAAATTTGATTTGATTAGCTCAATATTGTTTCCGACGAAATATCCGAGGATGGCAAGGATAACAACCCATATTCCGGCACCGAGAGAGGTAAAGAAGATGAACTTAGGCATATTCATGCTGGCAAGCCCTGCGGGAAAGGAGATATACTGTCTTACACCAGGAATGAGACGACCGACAAAAGTGGTTATCTCCCCATGCACTTTAAAATAATTCTCCATCTTATCAAGACGTTCAACCGGCATAAAAAGATATCTGCCGTATTTGACCAGAAGCGCTCTGCCCATAAACACCGCAAGATAGTAGTTCACAAGCGCCCCGATGATGGAGCCTGTGACACCGCTTATGACAACAAGATAGATATTCATTTTTCCCTGCGCGGCAAGGTAGCCCGCAGGCGGAACAACGACTTCGCTGGGAAAAGGGACAAAGGAGCTTTCAAGAGCCATCATGATTACTATTCCGGCATAACCCATGTTATGCACTGCGTTCAGAACAAACTGTACGAAAGTGTCAAGCATCCTTCATATCCTCTATCATCTCCCTTGCCTGCTGCACAGCGGACGGTGTGTCGTTTCCGGCTATCATCTGCGCCAGTACTGCAAGGCGTGTATTCCCGTCTATCTCGTTTATCTCTGTTCTGGCAAGTCCGGTGTCGGCTGCCTTGGTGATATGCAGATGTTTTCTCCCCGCACATGCTACAACAGGCAGGTGTGTAATAACAATCACCTGTCTGGCGTTTGCCACTTTTTTCAGCTTAACAGCGACCTGCTTGGCAGTTTTCCCGCTTATTCCGGTGTCGATCTCGTCAAAAACAAGGGTCTGCACCCTGTCTTTTTCGGCAAAAACCTCTTTCATAGCGAGCATCACGCGGGAAATTTCACCGCCTGACGCAACCTTCTGAATAGGTCCCGGTTCAAAACCTCTGTTGGTGCTGATATGGAATTCCGCCTTCAGCCCTGCGGACGCATCCATATCCTCAGTATTTTCAAATACTACTTTAAAGACAGAGTTTTTCAGTTCCAGTTCATTTAAATTTTCAACTATTGATATTTCAATCATGTCTGCCGCTTTGCGGCGCGCTTTGTTCAATATTTCAGCTTTTGCCTCAAGCGTTTTTCTCAAAGCTCCAAGCTCTTTTTCAAGCTTGCCCAGACTGTCTTCGGAAAATTCCATCTCCGTAAGTCTGCTTCTGACCTTATCAGCAAACGCGCATACATCCGAAAGCTCAGGACCGTACTTTTTCATAAGGTTCTGGAGCTTGTATTTTCTGTCCACAAGCCTGTCCAGTTCGTCGGGGTCAGTGTCGGAAGCGTCCGCAACTGATTCGATATTCGCCATGATATCATTGAGCAGATATGTCATCTCTGACAACTGATCAGCCGCCTTACTAATTGTTTCGCTGTATTTGGAGATGCCGTTCAAAGCCGCCGCCGCCGAGGTAACAAGCTCGTAAGCGTTCACCTCACCGTCGCGGAGAAGCTGTAAAGACTTCGTTGAGTTCTCAAGTATTTTTGAAAGGTTTGAAAGAACGTTTATCCTGTCGTCTATTCTGGAATCATCGTCCGGGTTTATCTTAAGTTCGTCTATTTCGCCTATCTGAAACTCAAGCATATCCTTTTCGCGGAGGAAAAGCTGTCTGTCCGCCTTTATCTTCGCTATTCGGGAAACAAGTTCCCTGTAGCCGCCGTAACACTCGGCATATGCATCTTTCGGCTCCTGCGGAACAAGGCTGTCGATGAAGCCCATATGAGTTGCGCTGTCCAGAAGCTGCTGATGTTCGTGCTGTCCGTGTATATCGCAGAAGGAAGCTGTAATCTCCCTCAGCTGTTCAACGGTTGCCATGCGCCCGTTGATGAATATTCTGTTCTTGCCTGCTTTGTCTATCTCGCGGCGGATTATTATGCCGTCCTCTGTTTCAAACTGTTCAGCAAGCTCCTGCGGAACATCCTGAGCACCTAAGAATTCCGCCTCGACGGTTATCTTCTTTTCGGGGTCGCGGAAGAGCGTCCTGCTGAATCTCGCTCCCAGAACAAGGCTCAAAGCGCCTATGAATACAGATTTGCCTGCTCCGGTCTCACCTGTGATGATATTCAGCCCGTCGGTGAACTCCACTGAAACGGATTCTATCACTGAAAGGTTTTCAACCCGAAGCATACTCAGCACTGAACACCGCCCCAGCCGAGCTTTTCGCGGATAAGAGCGTAATAGTTCTTATCCTTCGGCACTATAAGCTGTGTGCATGTGCTGGCTTTCTTCACGGTTATGGTCTTTTCCGTATCAAGCTGGCGGTATATCTGACCGTCAAAAGTAATTGAAACCTTTTCGTTTCCGGTTTTTATGCGGATCTCGACTTCGCTGTCGTCTGAAATCACGATCGGTCTGTTTGAAAGCCCCTGCGGACAGATGGGTGTTATCACCATGGTCTCAAGACTGGGATGAACAATGGGACCGCCCGCGGCAAGGCTGTATGCAGTGGAACCTGTCGGGGTCGCCACTATAAGCCCGTCGGCTCTGTATTCGTTAACAAGAACTTTATTGATGTATAAAGACATTTCAATGATACGCGCCACGTCTGACTTGTTTATCACAAGGTCATTCAGCACGTCTATCTCAAGGACTTTTTCGTCCTCTTCCAGAAGGTGTGAATGGAGCTTCATCCGTCTTTCCAGCCTGTAATCGCCGTCCAGAACGGATTTCAGAGTGGCAAGAGCATCCGATGCCCTAGTTTCGGTAAGGAAACCGAGCCTGCCGAGGTTTACACCGAGTATGGGCGTTTCTTTCATACCGAGTATGCGGACTGCTGAGATGAGCGTTCCGTCACCGCCAAGCACCACAACAAGGTCGGATTTTTCCCTTATCTCATTGTCGGTGTTATATACTTTCTCGCCCAGCACTTCCGCTGTGCGTTTCTCTTTCAAAATCGTAACGCCGCGCTCTGTCAGAAAGGAGATCATCTCCTCCAGAAGCGGGCGAACCCTGTCACCGTGGGGTTTGGCGACTATAGCTATGGTTTTCATACACCACCCTGCTGACGATGCTTTGGATATCCGGTTCATCTAATTGAACATTGTACCGAAAATATACGAGATATTCAATATTTCCTTTGGCACCTTTTATGGGCGAAGTGCAAAGCCCGAAAAACGTGAATCCGCTCTCCGCGCCCCATGTGATTACCTGACTAATCACTCTTTCATGCACAGACCTGTCAAATACTATACCGCCTCTGCCGACCTCGTTCCTCTCCGCCTCAAACTGCGGTTTGATGAGAAACACCGCCTCGGAATCTTCTTTGCAGAACTGTACGCAGGCGGGAATTATCATTGAAAGCGAAATGAATGAAACGTCGCATACGAAAATATCCGCCTTTGCGCCTATGGTCTCATATGGAATTATTCTGAAGTTTGTGGCGTCAAGAACCGTCACTCGTTCGTCGCGTGCCAGACGCGGGTCAAGCTGTCCTTTTCCGGTATCCACGGCAAATATTTTCGCCGCTCCCGCATTAAGAGCCACGTCGGTGAAACCGCCTGTGGATGCGCCTATATCTATTACTGTTTTGTCTTTGAAATCTATCAGGAATTCGTCCGCCGCCTTCTCAAGCTTGAGCCCGCCGCGGCTGGCGAATTTATTGTGAGCTTTCAGTCTTACAACGCTGTCGACAGGAAACATCTGTCCCGGTTTATCTGCCCTGTGGTCGTCAACAACCACAAGACCTGCCATAACAAATCTCGCCGCCTCGTCCGTTGTCTCCGCCAGATCAAGCTGAATCAGAAGATTGTCAATGCGATCCTTTTTGGGTTTCTGCATTGTCAGATATGTTTAACGATATTGTCCAGAATGCTTTCAGCATCAAGCTGTATAAGCTTTCTGAGGCTGTTGTGATCGCCGTGTTCGACAAACAGATCGGGGATTCCGTGTTTGAGTATTTTAACGAGTACGCCCTTTTCCATCAGTATGTCGGCTATCTCGTCACCCGCTCCGCCTTTAACGCTTCCTTCCTCAACAGTGACAACCAATTTGGCACCGAGTGCAGCATCGGCTATTTTGTCCTTATTGAGAGGTTTCAGGAAACGGATGTTTACCAGAGTTGCCGAAATACCTTTTTCGGCAAGCGAGTTATAGACTTTATAAGCTTCGTCGAAGATATGCCCCGCCGAATAGATCACAACGTCTTTGCCGCTGCCGATTATTTCCGGCTCGCCGAGTTCAACAGGCGTAACGGGTATTTCGTCATAACTGCCAGCCTCGCCCCTTGCATAGCGGATGGACACGGGCGTATCCGTTTTTTCCGCCATTCTGAGCATGGCTTCAAGTTCATGACCGTCTTTGGGAAGCATAACTGTGAAATTAGGCACCGTACGCAGGTATGAAATATCATACGCGCCGTGGTGTGTGGGTCCGTCTGCACCCACAAGTCCGCCCCTGTCCAGACAAAGGACAACGGGAAGGTTTTGCAGTGCGACATCGTGTATTATCTGGTCGTAAGCCCTCTGGGCAAACGTGGAGTATATTGCGACAAAAGGCTTTATGCCTGAGATAGCCATTCCCGCGGCAAACGTCACAGCATGCTGTTCCGCGATACCGACATCAAAGACCCTGTCGGGGAATTTTGCCTCCATGAGGTTAAGCCCCGTTCCGTCCTTCATAGCGGCACTTACGGCAACAATCCGCGGGTTCTTTTCCGCCAGTTCCAGAAGTGTTTCGCCGAAAATATCAGTGAAAGATTTCTTTCCGCCGAGTTTTACGGATTTGCCTGTGGAGATGTCAAACGAAGCGACGCCATGGAATTTTGACGGGTTCGCCTCCGCCGGAGCATAGCCGTTTCCCTTGCGGGTCATGACATGCACAAGTACAGGTCCGTCAACGTTCTGCGCGTTTTCCAGAGCGCGCACGACCTCTTTTATCTTATGTCCCTGAACGGGACCGACATAGCGAAGTCCGAGTTCTTCAAACAGTATCCCGGGGGTGAAGAAGCCCACCATCCCCTCTTCCATCTTTTTGGCAAGATGGAGAATTCTGTTTCCGAGGGGTTTTGTGGCAAGGTATTCCTGAACGTCCTTGCGCACCCTTGTATAGAATTTACCCGTCATCATGTTCGACAGATAATGTGAAAATCCGCCTACGTTGGGGCTGATGGACATCTCGTTGTCGTTCAGCACCACTATCATGTTCTTATCCAGATGTCCGAGGTTGTTCAGCGCCTCGAAAGCCATCCCTGCGGTCATAGCACCGTCGCCTATAACTGAGACGACCTTGCGTTTTCTGCCTGTCAGCTCGTCGGCAACGTGCATACCCAGTCCGGCAGATATGGATGTACTGGTGTGTCCCACTCCGAACGCGTCATATTTGGATTCGGATGGTTTTATGAAGCCTGATATGCCTTTATACTGCCGAAGAGAACAGAATCTGTCTTTTCTGTCGGTAAGTATTTTGTAGGCATAGGACTGGTGTCCCACATCCCACACTATGCGGTCGTTTTCCGGATCAAACACTTTCATAAGCCCGATTGTGAGTTCCACAACACCGAGGCTCGGCGCAAGGTGCCCGCCGGAAACCGAGCAGGTTTTTATTATTTTGTCCCGCACATCCTGAGCAAGTTCGTCAAGCTGTTCATAGCTCAACGTTTTAAGCTCAGACGGGAGATTCAGTCTGTCAAGCAGTGCCATATATTAATTTTTTCTCTCAATTATAAATTTGGCAATCTCACGGCATGGGTCTGCCGTGCTTCCATAAACGGAGATTATCTGCAAAGCCTCTTCAATGAGCAGTTCTGCTTTGCGGTGGGAATCCTCGATACCGTGAACAGCTGGGTATGTCGCCTTTCCGTTCTCAACGTCGCTTCCTGCGTCCTTTCCAAGTTCCTCCGTTGTGGAGGTAATGTCAAGGATATCGTCAACTATCTGAAACGCCAGTCCGATACGCATTCCATATTCATAGAGACGCTTTTTATCGTCTTCGGTGCCGAAACCGAGTATAGCACCCAGTTCACAGCAGTATGCAAGCAGTCTGGACGTTTTGTGGCTATGAATGAAATCCACCGCCGCTCCGTCAAATATGCCGTTTTCCGCTTCCATATCGGCTATCTGTCCGCCGACCATCCCCTTGTCGCCTGTTGCGTCGGCAAGCTTAAAAGCCGCCTCAAGCATCTGTTCTGGCGTAACGTCCGGGTTCAGCTTTTTGTCGCACATAACCTCAAAAGCCTTCGTAAGCAGTCCGTCACCAGCGAGGATAGCGGTGGCTTCGCCGAACACTTTATGGTTAGTTGGTTTCCCCCTGCGGAAATCGTCGTCGTCCATGGCGGGAAGGTCGTCGTGTATCAGCGAATAAGTATGGAGCATCTCAACCGCCGACGCAAACGGGGTTACTTTATCAAAATACCCCTCGAATATGCCGTATGCCGAATAAACCAGAGCCGGACGGATCCGCTTTCCGCCTGCGAAAAGGCTGTAGCGCATTGCCTGCATAAGATTTTTCGTATGTGGGTCGTGCGGCTGCATATAGCTTTCAAAGAATTCCTCAACTTTGCCGCCCCAGAAACCGAGGTAGCCTTTCATATCAAAGCGGCTCATCAAACTGCTCCGTTTTAACTTCGTCGCCCTCTGCCGAAAGCACCCTGCTGACCTTGGACTCGATATCGTCAAGCATTTTGCGGCATTCCTTGCCCAGCCTCATGCCCTCCTGAAAGAGTTTAAGGTTCTCTTCAATCTCGACTTCGCCGCTTTCCAGCCGCTCAACTATCTCTTCCAGTTTTTTCAGTTTATCTTCAAATTTTTCGTTACTCATCAAAGTACACACATCACTTTTTCCGCGTGTCCGTCAACTTTTACATTGCGGAACGCTTTTTCCAGTTTACCGTTTTCGCCAATCACAAACGTAGAACGTATTATACCCATAACGGCTTTACCGTACATCTTCTTCTCGCCGTATGCGCCGTATGCCGCGGCAACGGAGCGATCGGGGTCGCTTAAAAGAAGGAAGTTCAGAGAATGTTTCGTTTTGAAATTCTGGTGACTCTTTATGCTGTCGGGGCTGACGCCTACGATAACGGCATTTTTACCGCCGAATTCATCCTTAACCTGAGTAAAGGCTATCGCTTCCTTCGTACAGCCGGAGGTGTTGTCTTTCGGATAGAAATACAGAACCAGCTTTTTACCTTTGAATGATGCAAGGCTGTATGTGTTCCCGTCGTCGCCTTCAAGGCTGAAATCGGGAGCGGTCATACCCTCTTCAAGGAGTTTTTCCGCCATCTTTCCCACCTTTTTTCGTGTAGTTCGCCCGCAGCTGACCGCAGGCTCCGTCAATATCACTTCCGAGGCTCTTCCTGATGAAAACGCCTATCCTGTTATTTATCAGATATTGCTGAAACTTTAAAGCATCTTTTTGGTCAGGCGCTTTAAACTCTTTATCAGCACCGGCGTTGTACAATATAAGATTTACCTTGAGCCTATCAAGACCTTTGAGGAGTTTCGCAAGGTTTTGCGCGTCCTCAATACTGTCGTTGACGCCTTTAAGAAGCACATATTCGATGGTCACGCTTTTGCGTTTCTGAATAGGCAGTTCTTTCAGTGTCTTCACAAGCTCGGCAAGTGGGAATTTATTGGATATGGGCATGATGCCCTTTCTTTTTTCCTGTGTGGATGCGTTGATGGAAACAGCAAGGTTCACCGGCGTGTCTATGGAAAACAGTTTTTTTATGCTGTCGGTCACTCCGCAGGTGGAAACTGTTATCTTTCTGTGTGAAAATCCGTATCCATTGTCGTCAAGAAGCACAGTGAGCGCTTCCAGAACGTTATCTGTATTATCCAGCGGCTCGCCCATCCCCATAAAAACAAGATTGGTAAGCTTTTCATCCTGCTCCGCCAGTATCTCGTTAAGGCGTTTAACCTGTTTCAGAATCTCACCAACTGTCAGGTTGCGCTTAAGTCCCATTGAGGCGGTTGAACAGAATGCACACCCCATCCGGCAGCCTACCTGTGACGAAATACACGCGGTATAGCGTTTTCCGTCGTTAAGGATCACCGATTCGATGTGTTCGCCGTCTTCCAGTCTGAAAAGCACTTTTACTGAGCCGTCCTGCTCCGAACGCTGTGCCGCCACTACTTCCATAACGGTAAACACGGCAATGTCCGCAAGTTTCTGTCGGATAGCAGCGGAAAGGTCTGTCATTTCAGCGATATTCTCACTGCCGCGGTTATGCGCCCATTTATATATCTGTTCGCCGCGGAATTTTTCAAAGCCCATGGACACGGCGAAATCTTTAAGTCCTTGAAGACAGTGGGAATCGATATAGAATTTTTCGGTCAAGATACACTCTGTAATTTTTTAGATGATATAACGCATAGCGTCGTCGTTGTTTTCGTGTATGTTGAAAAGTCTGTTCAGGTTAGTGCTTTTAAAAACCTTCATGATCTCTTCATTCACGGCAGTAAGATAGAGCGGTTTGTTCAGCTCTCTCATATTTTTAAGTATCTGGATAAGCTCGCGCAGACCGCTGCTGTTCAGATATGTCACCCGGGAACAGTTTATGATAACGGCGTCTGACCCGTCCATATTGGAACGGATATGGGTTTTCATCTCATCCCCGTTGTATGAGTCTATTTCGTGCATGGGGTAGAGAACTTCAACATTCTTTTCGCCGAAAATTATCATTTCGCTGTTAAATGCCATAAAACCCCCTCCTAACCTAGCAGCTTTCGCTGCTCCACCTGACGTTTGAAGACGTATTTTATTATTCTGTCTCTGTCCGTCTGGTGCAGATCCACAAACTTAACGCCTATTTCAAATTTGCCTTCAACAGAGCGGCAGCGCATCACCTGCGCCTTGACCTGATCCAGCTTCTCTATGTGTCCCATAAAAAATATTTCTATTGTAGCATCTTTTGCAACGGGAATGTCGGTAAACATCTTAAGCCCGCCGCCGGACATATCTGTAACCTTTGCCTCAACAAGCTTCTCCAGCCATATATCGTCCTTTTTCACAGGAACCGTAGCCTTAATACTTAAACGGGTGTCAACACGGAAAAAAGCTCTGAGTTCCTCTCGGAACACGGCATCAGGATATGCAATTTTCAAAAGCATCATGGTGCCGCTTTTCAGTCTGTCAAGCACTATGCTTTTAAAGGTGAACCTGCCCATGTCCATAACATATGACACATGCAGACGGGTGTTGGGAGCCAAAGGTACCGTTCTGCCCTTGCTTGTGGGCATAGACACCATGATATGCTCCTTGTGAGAGACATCTTCAATACGGGAATCGAATATCCCCGGGTAGTCCCCCACTTTCACCTCGATCAGCAGCTTCTGATTGACAGATATAAATTTATCAAACTTTACAAGTTTTTCCAAAGCCAAAATCCCCGGTGGTTGTGTTTAAACATATACAATCTTACTTAAAAGAGAAAGATTGTATCACAAAATTACGTTCGTAAAAATAAAAAAAAACTTAATAACAGTTATTTTATGTTTCTGCTGCCGGGTTTATAAGCTGGTGTTCCCTCTTTGCACATAGGACACACAGAAGGGTCAAACGTCTGAACGTCAAGTTGCACAAGGGGGATAAAAGGCTGATCAAATTCTGCTTTCCCGCCGCTTCTGTCTATAAGGCAGGTTACAGCTACGACATCTCCGCCGGCGTTTATGCAGGCGTCGATACATTCTTTAGTTGATTTTCCGGTGGTTATAACATCCTCAGCCAGAAGCACCTTTTCGCCTTTTGCTATAGAAAAGCCCCTGCGCAGTGTCATTGTTCCGTCGACTCTCTCTGTAAACAATGTACGTTTTTTCATCTGGCGCGCAAGCTCATATCCGAAACGGATTCCGCCTATGGCGGGGCTTACGACAACGTCGAACTCAACACCGTCCAGCTTTTTTACAAGTTCGGCTATGACAGCTTCAACTTCGTAGGGATGCTGCATGATGAGTTCCGACTGAAGAAATTTATCGGAATGGAGACCGGAGGAAAGAAGAAAATGTCCCTCCAGAAGTGCGTTGTGTTTTCTGTAAAGTTCCAGTACCTGCTCTGCGTTCAATTCATTTCCTCCAATATTTTTAGCGCAGCCTGTGCGGGGTCTTTCGCCTGTGTCACAGGTCTGCCAATAACTATATAATCAGTACCCATATTTTTTGCGTCTTTCGGGGTGACAACCCTTTTCTGGTCGTCAACGGATACATCGGCGGGTCTTATGCCGGGGGTAACAGTGATGAAATTTTTGCCAAGCGCATCTTTTATGAAAGTTGTCTCCTTTGCGGACGACACAACACCGTCAAGCCCGCTCTGTTTCGCAAGAGATGCGAGATGCAGTACATAATCCTTAGGCTGCTGAAAGCCTATTTTCATGGACTGAAGGTATTTTTCGTCGAGACTTGTCAGAAGTGTGACACCTATCAGAAGAGGTTTTTTCACATTAGTTTTTGCGCAATGCTCGGAAACACGCTCCACAACGGACGCCATCATATCTCTGCCGCCCTGTGTGTGCATGTTAACCATCTCCGTTTCATATTGCAGAGAAGCAAACACCGCAGACACAACAGTGTTTTGAATATCGTGAAATTTCAGATC
The DNA here is from genome assembly GCF_021209385.1 of Seleniivibrio sp. Classification (GTDB taxonomy): domain Bacteria; phylum Chrysiogenota; class Deferribacteres; order Deferribacterales; family Geovibrionaceae; genus Seleniivibrio. The sequence goes on from NZ_JAJOIL010000026.1 coordinate 13,765, forward strand.
GAGAAATATCTTTTTGTCTTGTTTCTTAAGGTATTCGATAATGTTCTTACCGTCGGCAACGAACAATTCAAGCCCTACCTTATACCATGTGACGGCATCGCCCGTCATATCGACTATCTTTTTCGCAGCATCCGCTCTGTCAAAATCCAGAGCTACTATCATTTCAGGTTTCATGCTATTTTATCCTCTTGAAGACTGTAGCATATTTCTGGTATTTTTCAAGCACCTGTTGACACTTTTATTTGTTTATATAAAATTAGTTAACAGGTTTTTATCAAACGGAGAAAAGCTTAATTGAGAAACGGTTACACCACAGGAGCAACAGCCTGTGCCGCGGCGTGGGCATCATGTGTCTTTAAATTGTCAAACCGCATTATAGAAACCGCCGATATATTTCTGCCCGACGGCACCCTTGTGCATATACCTGTGCATCGGGACATAGGCTTTTTCTATGCTGTAAAGGACGGAGGCGACGATATTGACGTCACTCACGGGATGCGGATATATGCCGACTGCGAACTTAACGACACCGGAACGGTTGAGGTTACAGGCGGAAAAGGTATAGGTCTCGTAACAAAAAAAGGTCTGCAGGTACCTGTTGGCAGATACGCAATTAACCCAGCTCCTGAAAAGATGATAAAAGAGAATCTTGCAAAACTCCTCGGCGGAAAAGGTGCAAAAGTAACCATATGGGCGCCGACGGCGAGCGCATAGCAAAGGAAACTTTTAACGAAAAAGTCGGCGTTGTTGGTGGCATCTCAATAATAGGTACCACAGGAATAGTCACTCCTATGAGCGTCGAGGCGATAATCGAAACGATAAAATGTGAACTGGACGTTGCCTCAGGCGAAAAGAAAGAGGTCATATGCCTCACCCCGGGCAAGATAGGTGAAAAACATTTTCTGAAAAAATATCCGTCCATCCCAGTGATACTGATGAGCAATTTTGCACACGAAGCCTTTGACCATGCGAAACGGAAGGGCTTTGACAGGATATACGTTGCGGGACACCCAGCAAAACTCTGCAAGATTCTGATGGGATATTACAACACTCACTCAAAGAATTCACCAATGGCAACGGACTGGCTGGCGGACAGGCTTGAACTGACAGATAAATTCAATACTGTGGAAGAGATACTGACATCGGTCGATATCGACCTTTCTTTCATAGCAGAGGAACTTGCGCAGAAGATAGAAAAAGACTACGGTTTTGCGCATGTTTCTGTTATCTTCTATGACATGAACGGGAGGATGAAAGGTGAAAGACTCTGAAATAACCGTCATTTCCGTGGGACCCGGCGACCACGACATGATAACCCTGCGCGGGCTTAAAGCCATCGAAGCACAGGAAATGATAATCGGCATGACGGATTCCGTGGAAACCTTCGCCAAACACAAACCGCACTATATACCTAAAAACATGCGAGCCGACAGCATAGAGTTCATAAAGAACTGTCCGGCAAAGAAAATTGGTGTTCTGGTATCCGGCGACGCAGGTTTTTTCAGCCTTTCGCGGTTCATCACCAAAGAGTTTGAAAACGTAAAGATTATCGCCGGAGTAAGCTCCATGTGCGCCGGATTTGCGCTGATTAAAAAGATGTGGTTCTCATACAGATTTATATCTGTACACGGCAGGGAACTTTTAGATGAATGTCCTTCGGAATCAACTGTAATCCTCTGCGATGAAGTGAATTCCCCCGATGCTATAATAAAAAAATTCCCTCAGATAACTGAAAAATTCGATTTTTATATACTTTGTGACGTAAGCCTGCCCACAGAGGCGGTCTATACGGAGCTTAAAGGCAGTTACGGCACGTCCAGAATCATTCTGGTGCTGGAGGAGAAAACAGCGTGAAAGTCTATTTTATCGGCGCAGGTCCCGGAGATGCTGAACTCATAACAGTCAAAGGCGCAAGGCTCATAGGTGAATGTCAGGTCATAATTTATGCAGGAAGCCTTGTTAACCCTGATATTCTGAAATATGCATCAAAAGATGCCGAGATACACGATTCAGCCCCTCTGAATCTGGATGAAATAATAGAAATAATCAAAAAAGCACACAAAGAAGACAAAAACGTTGCCCGCGTTCACACAGGCGACCCGTCACTTTATGGAGCCACAGGTGAACAGATGGCGGAACTCAACCGCCACGGCATAGAATACGAAACAATCCCTGGTGTGACCAGCATGGCGGCATCGGCGGCGGCGGCAAACGTTGAACTGACGATGCCCGAAATATCCCAAACGGTAACAATAACGCGCACCCCCGGCAGAACGCCCATGCCCGAAGAGCTTTCAAATATCGCAAACGTCGGAGGCACAATAGCCTTTTTTCTGTCCGCAGGACAGGGCGAACATATAACCAGAGTTCTCACAGAGAACGGATGGAACGCCGACACTCCGGTAGTTCTGGTATACAGAGCGAGCTGGGAAGACCAGAAGATTGCCAGATGCGTGCTTTACGACCTTGATAAAACATTGAAAAAGAACGGCATGACAAAACAGACAATGATCCTTGTGGGCAAAGCCGTAGGCGGCACACCCGAAAATTATTCAAAGCTTTACGACAGGGCTTTCAGCCATGAATACAGGTAAATTCGCCGTTGTAGCCGTTACCCAAAAGGGTGCCGAGCAGGCGCAGTTTATCGCCGAACGCTTAAAATATGATCTGTTTTTATCTGAAAAAATTTTAGGATATGATGCTGTAACATATTCTTCACTTAAAGAATGTTTTGAAAAATTATTTAAAAATTATGACGGAATAATCGCCGTTATGGCGCAGGGCATAGTCACCAGAATGATAGCCCCGCTCCTTGACAGCAAATACAAAGATCCGGCAGTCGTTGTTTGCGACGAGGTTGGCAGATACGCCATCAGCGCCCTTTCGGGGCATGAGGGTGGTGCAAACAGACTGGCACACGCCGTTGCGTCCGTAACCGGAGCGGTTCCTGTCATAACTACCGCCACAGAAGCGAACAAGCTTTTCATTGCAGGCATCGGCTGCCGGAAAGGTACGTCAAAAGAACAGATAATGAGCGCACTGACAGCGGCTTGCGGCGAAATAAAAATTGATGTTGCGGATATACGGCTGATAGCCTCCGCATGGGTGAAAGAGAGTGAACAGGGGCTTATTGACGCAGCGGACGAACTTGGCATATATCTGCGGTTTCTGCCTGAACATCTTTTCTCACACTGTCCCTACGATGTTGAGGAGACGGCAGCGGCAAAACATATAGGCATCCGCGCTGTTGCGGAGCCGTGCGCACTTATGGCGGGATTTAATACGCAATTGATACTGAAAAAAACTATATACGAAAATGTTACAGTGGCAATTTCTAAGGAAATGACCAGATTTCTTTCGGAGTGATAATGGGCAGACTTTTTCTCACGGGTATTGGACCCGACGGCAAAAACACTATGACGGCACAGGCGGAATACGCCATAAAAAACTGCACCGCCGTATGCGGTTATGATAAATACGTTGAGCAGGTGGCGGATATCATCCCAGCCGGAAAACAGGTTTTCACCAGCGGTATGAAAGGCGAAGTTGAACGGGCGGAAACAGCCATACTGTATGCCAGAGAAGGACATGACGTATGCCTTATCTGCGGTGGCGACCCGTCACTTTATTCCCTTGCGTCATTGGTTTACCAGCTCGCCGACACATCGGTTGAGATTGAGGTTATACCGGGCGTGACAGCGGCAATGGCGGCATCGGCAATCCTAGGCGCACCCATTGCGGACGACCTCGCCATAATTTCCATGTCCGACCTTCTGACCCCTTGGGAGATAATCAAAAAGCGCATAGACGGCGTGAACGTCGGAGATTTCGTGGCGGCGGTCTACAACCCCAAAAGCATGAAACGCACACAGCAGATAGAGTATGCTCTGAAAACTTTTTACGACGTTCGCGGAGACCTCATCACGGGAACGGTGAAAAATGCCTTCCGTGAACAGCAATCCGCAAAAATATCAAAAATTTCCGACTTCGATTTCGACTTCGTTGATATGTCTTCCATAGTAATTGTGGGCTGCAGAAAAACTATAATCAAAGACGGCAAGATGATAACACCCAGAGGGTATCCCGTTTGAAAACGCTTGTTCTGGGCGGGACATCCGACACCCGCGAATACATAAAAAAGCTGGACGGCGATTATATTGTGAGCGTTGCCACACAGTACGGCTATGAATCGTTCGGCAAAGATTTTCCGACTGTTCTCATACGTTTTGAAGAGGACACACTGACAGCTTTTATACGAGAACACGGCATAACCGCAATTGCTGACACAACTCACCCTTTCGCAAAAAACATCACCGCGCTTGCGGTCAGCACAGCAGAAAAGCTCGGAATCCCATACATTAACGCCATGCGGATACCGAAACTGGAGTCTGACTACGAAAAGATAATCATCGTTGAGTCATACGAAGATGCGGCGGAGAGGACAAAAGAATTTTCATCAGTTCTGCTCACCATCGGCTCAAACAGGATTGATATATTTAAAGACGTTATACATAAATGTTTTATACGCGTATTGCCCTATGAAAAGTCAATTGAAAAATGCAGGCTGGCGGGTGCCGAATACAAACAGATAATCGCCATGCAGGGTCCTTTTTCGGAAGAATTCAATATAGCTCTAATGCGGGAAATAAAGGCGGATGCCCTCGTTACGAAGTTATCGGGTGATGCGGGTGGTCTGAAAGAAAAGATAAGTGCATGTGAAAAAACAAAAACCGCCTGTATTATTATTACAGGCGGCTGATATCTATTTCATTAAATTTAAATTAAGATTTTTGCTGATGTTCTTAACAAGCCCTTCGGATTTCAGCGGCTTTGACATCTTTTCGATAATATCCGTGAGAAGATACTCTGCACTTGCCGCTTCATTTTTGTCGTCCGCCTTTGAACGCTCAGATATCTCCGAAGACCAGAGAACAGCACCCGTTTCAATGCTTATCAGTTTCGCCACAAGCTGAACCTCTGACATGTATATGTCACGCCCCTTTTCCATCTGGTTATATGCGACGAGTTTTCCTGTGAGGATGCTGTCTGCGCCCATAGCTTTCAGTTTGTTTTTGGTCTTGTCATCAAGCAGTCCGGCATAAGATGATTTCTGCTGAAAACCGACCTCGGTAAAAACCTTGTCTATGTCATTTCTGTCCATGATGCTGAACAGCTTGCCGTCAACAAGCTCTGCGGTGAATTTGTCCGCGATTATGTCAGTGTTATACCCTATGCCAAAATTCTTATCGAAACCTATTATCGCAACGCGCTTGACACTTTCTCTGTTAAACTGAGGTGAAAGATTTGCTTTGTGAATATCCGTAGTAACGGCGGGACCGCATGAGACAAGAAAAATACACAAAAAACCGAACATAAAAAACTTTTTCATCAATCCCTCCATAGGTCACTGTCCGTCGCCGAGGTTCTGTGTCAGCCTCAGAAGTTTCTGACGAAGCAGATTCTTTTTGCGCACGATATTGCCGTTGTCTGTGCTGACAACGTCGAGAAGTTTCAGCTTTTCGCATATCTCTTTAATCTTGTCCGCCGCCAGTCCGGTATTTTCCGGTTTTTTATCCAGAGACACAACGGTAATGTCATGATCGTTTGCGGTTCGCACCGTATCTTTGTTCAGTGCGAAAAAGAACTCGCTCATTCTGTAAAATGCGCTAAGTCTGTTCAGCAGGGCTATCTTATCCTCAACAAACAAACTTTGCATATCGGGCGGATTGGTTACCATAACGCTCCAGGAACATAACTGTATTGTGTGTTTATCTTCGCAGATAAACGCCTCTCTTATGTATCGTCCTTTTTGCGTCGAATTTGAGTAATTATTTGCTATAATCTCCAATAGCTTTTGTGGGGCATACCGCCACGCACTCACCACAGACATTACAGACGGAAGGATCTATCTTCGCTAAGAAACTGTCCACATCTATAGCGCCGACAGGGCATTTCTTCTCGCACATCTTACAGCCTATGCACCCGACACTGCAAGCTTTTTTCACTTCGGGTCCCTTGTCTTTAGACATACAGTTGACAACCACAGGCTTGTCTTCGGGGATAAGCGTTATAAGATTTCTGGGACACGCTTTGACGCAGAGACCGCAGGCACAGCATTTTTCGGCGTTGACCACCGGAATACCGTTCTTGCCCATGTGCATAGCGTCGAAACCGCACGCTTTGACACAGCTCCCCTCGCCCACGCACCCGAAAGTACAAAGCTTGCTTCCGCCGTTTAAGATAACGATACTGTGGCAGTCGCGGGGACCGTAATAATTATATTTCTCTACGGCGTTTTCACATCCGCCGTTGCATCTTACTCTTGCTACTTTTTTAACTGAACTGTCGGCAGTCAGCCCGAGATATTCGGCGATCTGCTGAACCATGTCGCGGCTGCATACAGGGCAGGAATTAACAGGTGCTTTACCTGTTACAATTGCCTCTGCCAGAGCCGCACAGCCCGGATATCCGCATCCGCCGCAGTTTGCCGCCGGAAGCATCTCGTTCACCGCTTCAATACGCTCGTCCTTCACCACATGGAATTTTTTGGACGCGTACATAAGCCCGATTCCCGCAACGAAACCCGTTGCCGCCATTGTTAAAACTGCCGCTATCATATCACTTCACCAGCCCTGAAAAGCCCATGAATGCGAGGGCGAGTATCCCAGCCGTAATGAAAGCGATGGGCAGTCCGCGGAAATAATAAGGGATGTCTGAAAGCTCTATACGTTCCCTGATACCTGCAAAAAGCACCATCGCCAATGTAAAGCCCAGTGCCGAACCAATGGTGAACACCAGCATATGCAGGAAATCGAATCCCGACTGTATATTGATTATAGCCGCACCGAGGATGGCGCAGTTGGTGGTTATCAGCGGAAGGTATATGCCAAGGCTCTGGTACAGGTCGGGAGAGGACTTTTCGATTACCATCTCAACAAACTGCACAAGTGCCGCTATGACCAGAATGAAAACTATCGTCTGCAAAAAGCCGACGTTGAATTTGTCCAGCACAGCATACTGAATTATCCATGTGATAGAACCCGCAACTGTCATTACGAATGTCACCGCAAGTCCCATACCCACAGCAGTTTCAACCTTTTTCGATACGCCGAAGAAGGGGCATATCCCGAGGAATCTGGCAAGAACGAAGTTATTTACGAGTACCGCACCGACAAACAGAAGGAAAAGGCTCATTGTGCGCCCCCTCTGCTGATGCGTCTGCGCTCTTCAACGAAGTTGTTGAATGCCATCATGAAACCAAGCACTATGAACGCACCGGGAGGCAGTATCATGAGTATTGCGGGGCTGAAATGTACTCCGAAAAGGTCAAGCCCGAACCATGAGCCGTTTCCAAGCACTTCGCGTATGCTTCCCAGAACGAACAGCGTCAGTGTGAATCCCATACCGGAACCTATGCCGTCCAGAAGAGAATCAAACACGCCGTTCTTTGATGCGAAACTCTCCGCCCTGCCAAGCACGATACAGTTAACCACTATCAGAGGGATGAACAGTCCAAGTATCTTGTGCAGATCATGAAAATACGCATTCATGGAAAGGTCTATAAGTGTCACAAAGGTTGCGATTATCACAACATATGCAGGTATGCGCACCTTTGCAGGTATTATGTTTTTAACCAGCGCAACGGCAACGTTGGAACCCATAAGCACACCAGTGGTGGCAAGTCCCATAGCTATCCCGTTTATTGCGGAAGTGGTCACGGCAAGTGTCGGACAAAGTCCCAAAACCTGCTTCATTACGGGGTTGTTCTTAAAAATTCCTTCTGTCAGGATGGACAATTTCATTTCGCACCCCCGGCTTTACCGATTATGGCAAGGGCGTTTCTTACTGCTTCACAGACAGCACGCGGCGATATGGTCGCACCGCTGAAACTGTCTATCTCGCCGCCGTCTTTTTTAACGGTTATATTTGATTCTGCGGTCTTGCCTATGAAGCTGTCACGCCATGATTTATCCTGAATTTTGTTGCCAAGCCCCGGCGTTTCCGCGTGGCTTATCACCTCTATGCCAAGCACTTTTCCGTCAACTCCGGCGCCGACAAGTATCTTTATGTTGCCCGAATATCCTTTGGCGGAGACGCTTTCAACGGCGTAACCGAATATCTTGCCGCCCTTCTTGCCAATATAAAGGGTATTCCCGTCAACGGTCATTGTCTCCCTGTCCGGTTCGTTGTCAAACCCCGGAAGCACAGTTGTAAGCCCTTTCAGAAAATCCTGACGCTCCGCATCGGCTATCTTCTGTTTCGTAGCGCCGTAAACTCCCGCAAGCAGAAGCGCCGCCAGAGCGGATATAACCGTAAGCACCACAACCATTTTCAGCGAGTTGTTCATTTCTTCACCTCGCCAAACGACAGTGGACGCATATATTTGTCCAGCAGAGGAACAAAAGCGTTCATAATAAGCACGGCAAAACCCGTACCCTCCGGATAGCTTCCGTATATCCTGATTATCCCAGCGATAAGCCCGCAGCCGATGCCGAACACTATCTGCGCACGCTTTATGACGGGTGACGTAACATAATCAGTCGCCATGAAGAATGCCGCAAGCATCGCGCCGCCGCTGACAATATGCAGGAAAGGGTCGATGGTTCTCTGGGGATTTATAAGCCATATTATCCCTGTGAACGCGAAGAGCGTTCCAAGGAAAGAAATCGGAATATGCCATGAAATGACCTTGCGGTTCATCATGAAAAGTCCGCCAATGAGTACAAATACAGCACCGTCGCCGCCCATACAGCCGCTTACGTTGCCTATTATCTGGTCAGTGTATGTCGCAAGATTCGCAGTAACAACATGCCCGTGGGCGATTATGTCGGATTTCAGCGTTCCAAGCGGTGTCGCGGAACTTACTGTGTCAAAAAGGAATCCGTGGATTATTGGCGAAGGCTTCACCCATGAGGTCATCTCAACAGGCCATGCAATAAGCAGGAAAACACGCGCCACCAGAGCGGGATTGAACGGGTTCTGTCCAAGCCCCCCGTAAACCTGTTTTGAAACGACTATCGCAATGAAAGACCCCACAAGCATCGTCCACCATGGAGCGGCGGCAGGCATGTTCATTGCCAGCAGAAGCCCCGTCACCAGAGCCGAATTATCTTTTATGGCGACCGGTCTGCCTGATATTTTATCGAAAAGATATTCAAAGCCTATACAGAAAAGGGTTGTAAGCACATAGCCCTTAACCGCATAATAGCCGTAATACCATATTGAGTTGGCAATGATAGGCAGCATGGCTATGACCACCGTCATCATCACCTTGTTTGTCGTTTCAGGGTGTCTGTCGTGGGGTGAAAATGTCACCAGAAATTTTCTGTCAGGCATTTTTAGCCCCCCTCTCCTTTATCCTCTGCATAATGTGGCGTTTGGATGTTTTGAAACCGCCCACCAGCGTCCTTCTGGACGGGCAGACGTAGGAACAGCATCCGCACTCTATGCAGTTCATCACATGGTGCTGTTCAAGTTCTTCGTACATTTCTTTTTTTACGAACCTGTCCATTATGGAAGGCACAAGAAGCATCGGGCATGCGTCAACACAACGTCCGCAGCGGATACAGGGATATTTTGTAAGGTCGGGCATATCCTCTTCGCGGTAGACCAGAATTCCGCTGGTTCCTTTCATGACGGGTGTTTCGACGGATGTCACCGCCATTCCCATCATGGGTCCGCCCATGACTATCTTTTTCGGAACGCCGAGGAATCCGCCGCATGCGTCGATAAGCGACAGAATGGGCGTTCCCACCCGCACGCGAAGGTTTTTCGGAGTGACCACAGCGCCCGTAACAGTGACGATCCGCTCAAAAAGCGGTTTTTTATCGTAATATGCTTCGTAAACAGCCGCGGCTGTTCCGACGTTATGAACGATAACGCCGACCTCCACCGGAAGTTTGCCCTCCGGCACAACTCTGTTCAGGCAAGCTTTTATAAGCTGTTTTTCGCCGCCCTGCGGGTACTTAACATAAAGAGGCACAAGCTCGAAACCATACTCTTTTTCATATCTTTTAAATATCTGTATGGCGTCCGGCTTGTTCTTCTCTATACCGATTATGAGGTTCTTAATATTGAGTTTTTCTTTGATAAGCACAGCGCCTTTGATGACCTTTAGCGTCTGTTCAAGCATCATACGGTGGTCGCATGTGAGATAAGGTTCGCACTCTGCACCGTTTATAAGCAGCGAGTCCACCTCTTTCGGAGGTGAAAGTTTGACGTGTGTCGGGAAGGTCGCTCCGCCCATGCCAGTTATGCCTGCGCGCTGGACAATCTGCTGAAAAGTTCCTTCATCAGAGATTGGTTCAAACTCGTCGTTGGTTTCGTCCGCCTCAATGATTATCCCTTCCATACGACCCGCCATGGGGTGGATGACATGGGATATGGACGTAACTTTTCCGTTGACGGGACTGTGGATGGCGGCGCTTATGAACCCGCCTGCTTCAGCCACAAGTTCACCTGTTTTAACCTGCTGGTTCTTCGCAACCACAGGTTTCGCCGGAGCACCTATATGCTGTGAAAGCGGCAGGTAATACTTGTCTCCTGCTTTAACGGGCAGGGTCTCTGTCGGCTTACCGCTGGTGAGTGATTTATTGTAGTCGGGATGTACGCCGCCTTTAAACCCGAAAAAAGGCATCAGATCTTTCCTTTTTCAAATTTTATGAGCTGAACCCGCTTTTCATAAAGCATTTCGTCTGCCAGCGGGTCGCTGTATCCCTGTTCGTAGATAACTTTTTCAATACCTGCGTTGCATATCATCTTCGCACAGATGGAGCAGGGTTTAGTATTGCAGTAAAGTACTGATCCTTTTATGCTTACCCCGTGATATGCCGCCTGAATGATGGCGTTCTGCTCCGCGTGAAGTCCCCTGCAAATCTCGTGACGTTCGCCGGACGGCACTTTCAGCTGTTCGCGCAGGCATCCCGTTTCGGCACAATGGGTTATGCCGCTGGGCACACCGTTGTATCCCGTGGCGAGGATATGATGATCCTTAACGATAACTGCGCCCACCTGCCTTCTCAGGCATGTCGAACGCTGTTTCACCAGATTGGTCATTTCAATAAAATATTCATCCCATGAAGGTCTTTCAGTTTTTGACATTTCAGCACCAGCTGTCTTTTGCGAGTTCGTCTATCTTGTCGATGCGTCTCTGGTGTCGTCCCCCCTCAAATTCAGTATTGAGGAACAGGTCGACCATATCAACCGCTCTTTCGATGGTTGTGATGCGACCGCCGAGCGCCATTATGTTAGCGTCGTTGTGCAGACGGCACATTTTCGCCGTGTAGGTGTCAAAACAGAGCGCACAGCGTATACCTTTGAATTTATTGGCAGAAATGGAGATACCGATGCCAGAGCCGCACATGATAATTGCGCAGTCGGCCTTCTTTTCAAGAACGGCTTTTGCCGCGGCAGCACCGAAATCAGGATAGTCAACAGAAGATTCGGAATCAGTTCCGAGATCAACAACCTCGTAACCTTTTGATGTGAGATAGTTTTTTATTTCCGACTTAAGTCCGAAACCACCGTGGTCGGAAGCTAGAGCAATACGTTTCATATTTTGACCCTCAATCAATTACAACGGCTTAAAAACAATATCAGATTTTTCAATATAATGGAAGCTTATATTTGAAAAGCCTATTCGTTTCTAGGAATGGCAAGCATCCGTTCGATGCAGGTCACCGCCTTTTCAGCAACTTCCTTATCAACAGTGATAACGTTGCTCATGTTTAAAAGGCACTCGTAAACGTCTTTAAGAGTGGTCTTTTTCATGTTCTTGCAGGTGAAGCCTTCATATGCGAACAGGAAGGTCTTTTCAGGATTCTCAAGTTTCAGCCTGTAACCTACACCGGTTTCAGTGGCGATGATGAATTTCTTCGCATCGCTCGCCTTGCAATAGGTATAGATGCCCGACGTTGAGCAGACGTGGTCTGCTATATCCACCACTTTGGGAGGACATTCGGGGTGTGCGACAACTATTGCGTCTGGGTGTTCGCGTCTGAGCTGCTGAATCTCCGGAACCGTCACTCGGTTGTGTATGGGGCAAAAGCCGGGGTAAAGAATGACCTCTTTGTCTGTGAACCGCTGGACGTAGTTGCCGAGGTTCTTGTCGGGAACAAAGAGAATCTTGTCCGACTGTATGCTCTTGATAACATTGACAGCATTGCCCGAAGTACAGCACAGATCGCTCTGAGCCTTAACTTCTGCGGTGGAGTTCACATAACAGACTGTCACGGCGTCTGGGTGCTGAGCTTTGAACTCGGCAAGCTTTTCGCCTGTGATCATATCCGCCATGGGACATCCTGCATCAAGTCTGGGCAAAAGGACAGTCTTTTCCGGTGCGAGCATATGGGCGGTTTCCGCCATGAAATGCACGCCGCAGAAAACAATGACCTTGTTTGATGTTTTCGCCGCCTCGATGGACAAACCGAGAGAGTCGCCTGTTATATCAGCTATTTCCTGAATATCGTCTATCTGATAATTGTGAGCAAGAATTACAGCATCCCGCTCTTTTGCAAGCTTTTTTATCTCCGCTTTGTAGTCCATATCAGTCCCCAGATGTCATACATACTTTAGAGAAGCTTGTGACCTTAAGGTCGCTTCCGTACTCGAAAAACAAGGCATTAAACAATATTTTACCCCGCTTTTCAACCTCAAATTTGCGCGGCATCCCCGTCAGAAATCTTTCTATGGGCGCGTATTTCTCCATTCCTATCACGGAATTCTGAGCGCCGCACATTCCGGTGTCCGTCAGGTAAAGGGTGCCTTTAGGAAGCAGACGTTCATCATTCGTCTGCACATGGGTATGGGTTCCCGTAACAGCTCCGGCTCGCCCGTCGGCATAAAATCCGAAAGCTGCTTTTTCGCTGGTGGCTTCGGCATGAAAGTCCACGAAAACAAATCCTTCAGCCTCTTCCATGATGCTGTCAAACTTGCGGAAAGGACAGTCGGAAAGCCCCATGAAAACACGCCCGATAAGGTTCACGCATGTGAACTTCTCACCGTTCTTCTCAATGGTTATGCTGCCTTTGCCCGGCACGCCTTCCGGCATGTTCGCGGGGCGGATGAGCCTGTCCATTTTATCAATGGACTTTTCAACCTCTTTATTGTCCCAGACATGGTTTCCTGTGGTGAGGATGTCGATGTCGAGACGCAGAAGTTCCTCATATACAGCATAGGAAATGCCGAAACCTCCGGAAGAGTTTTCGGCATTTGCAATGATGATATCAGGTTGTATTCTGCCCGGACAGCGGGCAGAAAGGTTTGAACCGCCTTTCTGCCTGTGCGTCCGATAATATCTCCGATATGGAGGACTTTCACTTTGCGTATCCGACCGCTCTGGATTCCCGGATAACAGTGACTTTTATCTGACCGGGATAGGTCAGTTCGTCCTCTATCTGTTTTGAAATGTCTTTGGACAGCGTAATAAGTCTTTCATCGTTAACCTTTTCGGGTTCAACGATAATTCTGACTTCACGTCCTGCCTGTATAGCGTATGATTTGCTTACGCCGTCAAATCCGCCTGCGATTGTTTCAAGGTTTTCAAGACGTTTGATGTAGCTTTCCAGCACTTCGCGTCTTGCGCCGGGGCGTGATGCAGAGATGGCATCTGCCGACTGAACAAGCACAGCCTCGATACATTTGAATTCCTCTTCGCCGTGGTGAGAAGCTATCGCATTGATAACTCTCCAGTCTTCCTTGTGCTTTTTGGCAACTTCAACACCTATCTCGGTGTGTGAGCCTTCAGCTTCATAGTCTATCGCCTTACCGATATCGTGCAGAAGACCTGCGCGTTTTGCTATCTTTTCGTTAAGTCCGAGCTCTGCCGCCATAAGACCTGTGATCTTGGCAACCTCGATGGAGTGACCAAGAACGTTCTGACCGTAGGAAGTTCTGTATTTCAGCCTTCCAAGCAGTCTTGTGATGTCTTTGCTGACGTTGTGCAGACCGAGGTTGAAAAGGGCTTCCTCGCCCACTTCAAGAACGTGTTTTTCAAGTTCCTCTTTCGCCTTGTTGTAAATTTCCTCAATGCGCGCAGGGTGGATACGTCCGTCGGACACCAGTCTTTCCAGTGTCATTTTGGCGATCTCTCTGCGGAAAGGGTCATAGGACGAAAGAATTACTGCTTCCGGAGTGTCGTCAACGATTATGTCAACGCCTGTAACGCTTTCAAACGTGCGGATGTTACGTCCTTCACGTCCGATGATGCGTCCTTTCATCTCGTCGGAGGGCAGAGCCACAACTGTGACGGTGATCTCCGAGATGTATTCGGGTGCGCAGCGCTGGATAGCGGTGGAGATGATGCTTCTTGCCTTTTTGTCGGCTTCGGTCTTTGTCTCCTCTTCCAGTTCGCGCAGAGTTCTTGCGGCTTCAAGTTTCGCATCGTCAACCATCTGTGCGATAAGCATCTGTTTCGCTTCTTCGCTGGTCATGTTGGCTATTTTCTCTGTTTCAAAGATGATGTTCTGTTTCATCTCATTGATGCGTTCTTTTGTAGCGTCTATCTCTTTCAGACGTCTGTCATATTCGGCATCTTTCTGTACAAAGGATTCCTCTTTCTTTTCAAGAGTTTCCATCTTTTTGTCTACTGCCTCTTCCTTCTGGAAGATGCGTTTTTCCTGAACTTTCAGGTCGTTGCGTTTTTCGCGAACTTCTCTTTCAATTTCAGCTTTGCCTTTGTTGACAATATCTTTGGCTTCGAGTTTGGACTCTTTTACGATGTCGTCGCCCTCTCTTTTTGCTCTGCTGATAATGTCTTCAGCGGTTTTGTTCAGTTTCAGATTTTCAGCGTCATTTCTTTTTTTCTGCCAGAACATTCCGAAGAATGCTCCGATAACAGCTCCGGCTACCACCAGAAGGTAATAAGATATACCCATCAGCTGTTCCTCCTGTATATATCAGTTTCGGTGACGAGCATGTCGCATGGTATGTCGTGCGGTTCTGCTTTGATACTGTCAAAAAGCTGACACTCAAACGCCAGACCCACGGCTTTGCGTATTCTGCCCGCCGCAAGGAGCCTGTCATAATAACCTTTGCCCCAGCCAACCCGCATAAGCCTTCTGTCGAAGGCAACGCCCGGCACCGCGGCAACGTCTATGGATTCGTAATCGGTACATTCGGCAGGCTCGCAGATTCCGTATGCACCGCAGATAAGGCTGTTTTCACCTTTATAAAGCCCAAGCTCTATTCCGTCTCCCCGCACGCAGGGAAGATAAACCGCCTTTTTCATTCCGTATAAGGCATTTATAAGTTCCACCGTGTCAACTTCGCCTTTGAAGCTGACATAAAGCAGAAAACTGTCAAACGCCTGAAACATCGCAAGAAAGCGCTCTGTTATACTAACGGAAGCTCTCTTTGCATATGCCGGATCAAGGTTTTTTCGTCGGGCAAGCGCCTCACTTCTGGCTTTTGCCTTTTCCATATTCCTTGACACCAGCATGAAGTTTTCTCAGCCTTTCGGCTATTTTGCTTTCAAATCCCGCTTCGGATGGGTCATAAAAGACCTTATCCGTCGCGCCGTATTCCTGTTTAACGAACCCGCCGTGGTCGAACGGGTAAACATAACCCTGTCCGTTAGTCCGTAAAGGCTCCGGCACCGCCGGCGTGTTCTCTTCAAGATACTCTTTTACCATGTGCATGGACATATAACTCCGGTTGCTCTTGGGGCATCCGGCAAGGAATGTCACAACATGGGCGAGGATGATATCCCCTTCGGGTCTGCCCACCGCCATGAAGTTTTCATAGCCCGCGTGTGCAAACGTTACAGCATCGGGAAAGGCACTGCCTACGTCCTCCGATGCGCTTATGAGCAGTCTGCGGAAGATTGCCTCCGGTTCCATACCGCTTTTAAGGAGCGAAAACGCCCACAAAAGCGCGGAATCGGGGTCTGTTCCCCTTATGCTCTTGATCATCGCCGAAAGCATATTGTAATGCTCGTCGGTGTTATACCTTCCGGATGCGGTGTGCTGCGCAGCCTCTTTAACATTGAGGTGCAGAACGTCACCGACAAACTTTCCGCCGACAGCGGACAGCTCCAGAAGACTGTAAAAACGCCGTCCGTCACCGTCAGATGCCTGAATTAACCTGTCAAGATCCTCTTCAGACAGAATAACATCGACAGCGTTATACCGCTTTTTAAAATACTCGTACGCCCTTGCGAACATCTGCGCAAATGCACTGCGGTCAAGTCTTTGAAGTTCAAAGACAAAACTGCGCGAACGCAGAGGGTGTATTAAATTGTGATAGGGGTTTTCCGTGGAAGCTCCGATCAGCTTGGCGTGTCCGGAATCTATCAGACCCAAAAGAAGAACCTGTTGGCTTTTGTTGAACCTGTGCAGTTCATCCAGAAAAACCAGCGTCTTGCCTCTGGTACCCGCAGACTCCATAACCTGCTTGATTTCCGCCGCGCCCGCCGTGGCCGCGTGGAGACTGACAAAAGGCATCTGTAAATGGTTTCCGATTATTTCTGCCAAGGTGGTCTTTCCTGTGCCGGGTGGACCGATAAGGATTATCGAGTCGAACCCGCCGTCTTCTGCCATCTTACGAAATACGGAATCTGCACCCAACAGATGATCCTGTCCGGCTATATCGTCAAAGACCTTTGGTCTTAACTCTTCCAGTATTCTCATTTATGTATAAACCCCTAACGGGCGGTAAAAAACTTCCTATCGAAACACATTTTCATGTGTCTTTGATTATTATATTAGCACATCATCAGAATAGAGCAATGATATGTTTAAATTTTTATGACAAAAAAGGTATAAAAGCCCCCGCTCATGCCGTTAACATAATCCAATTGTAGCCCTGTTCATCAGGGCGGAGGAATCACGACGCATCAGGCTTCCTGCTCATGGCGGGCTTGCACACCGCAATCAGTATCATCCCCCTTTTCTGGAGTATTGGCTCCAATTTTCATATGATACACGAACACAGCAGGGGCATCCTTAGATTCTTAATTCAATGAGACTGCTTCGTCAGCATCAGCTTCCTCGCAGAGACTTGTTTTGTCTTCGCGAGGAACGCAGAGACGACGCGATCTCGTATATCTTTATAACATTTTATAAATAAATGACGTCCTGCCATTTATTTATCAGCGCAAAGACTCTTTAAGCCTCCCTTTAAAAAAGGGAGGTTTGGAGGGATTACATTATATTTCATAAAAATCCACCCCGACCCTCCTTTTTCAAAGGAGGGAGAAGAGGCTGCTTCGTCCTTAAAGTCCTCACAGAGACGGTTTTCATATCGTCTTTGCTGGCGAAGCAATCCCGCGCCTATATCATTTTTTCAATTTTCAAACGTCTGCCTTCCTTAAAAGATCATCAAGGATGGCATCGGCGGCATCTGCCGCTTCTTTCAGGTCAAGGTATTGAGCAGACAGTGTAAGTGCCGCCATAACGGCGAGCTTCTGTGTGTCAAGCACGTTGACCTTACTTCTTATTTCGTTCATACGATTCTGCAAAAGATCGGTGGCTCTGTCCACAAAGTCCTTGTCCCTGTCTGTCACCAGAGGGTACTGCAATCCGTTTATATTGACCTTATGTTCATAGACAGGCACTTTTGCACCTCAACTTCTTTTATAGTCTGCCGATCAGATTTTCGATACGCTCGCGAACGGCGTCTTTCTGTTCCGAAAGCTGACGGTTTTCCTCTTTCAGACGGATATTCTCGGCTTCAAAGAGGGAGCATCTGTCCTTTTCTCTCTTAAGCTCGGACACCAGACTGTCTATCTTACTGCTTAAAATATCCAGTTTCTCAAGAAGTTCCATGAAACCTAATTACATCATTTATACACAGTTGTCAATAAATTAGAATAGAACCGAACCCAGCAGATTTTTGTAGACCTACACTTAAACCGATGCTAAAATTCATCCATGAGAAACATATTCACTTTAATCCTTATCATACTTACAGTGGCTCTTGCCGTTTCGTATTCCGTCAATTTTTATACCGGCAAAAAACCCACGGAACTGCCCGTTCAGTTCAACAAAACGGCACAACCTGAAACACCTGCTTTTCAGATGCCAAATTCGGACGTAAACCTTATGCCCGAAGAACCTGACATGGCGAACACAGACGTTTATACAGGCGTTCTCGCGCTTGAAAAATCAATAGGCAAAAAACTTTCAATAATAGCGCGATCTTCAAACAACAAAGAGGTCATCGCGCGTATAGACCAGCTCAGTAAACAGCTTGAAACCGACGTAACTCTGGTTCTTGCCGCAGTCAACAAAAAAGAGCAGTGGTACAGAAACGAATTTTATCAGGTACTTATCGGACTTTTTGCAGTTTTCGTGCTGTTCACCGCAATAATGATAATGGGTTATGTGAGCATTAAAAAATTCGTTGCGCAAAGCCTTATGATATCAGGATTTAAACCTGTTCAGACCTCTTCAGACGAAGCTGAAAACCCCATTCTTACAGCTGTCGGTGCCGTAGCCGCGAAACTCGCCGTCAAAATCGGCGAAAACCGCTATCTGTTCGATGCTGATAAAGCTGTCAGACTTAACACCGTACAGAAAAACGTCCTGTCAGAGATAACAGACGAAATACTGTTTCTGGACAAAGCTGGAAGCAAATTATCTCCGGAAGAACTTTATCTTCTCGGTGTTGAAAGGCTTAACGAAAAGAATTACACAGAGGCAAACGCCCTTTTCGAGCATATCAGAAGGGACGATTCAGATTTTGCCGCCGCATGGTATATGACAGGCTACATAGCCTATCTGAATAAAAAATATGATGTAGCCGCAGAAAATCTTGCGAAAGCATGCATGATAGAACCTGAAAATGATACTTTTCAGTCAACTTACGGCAGCACATGCCTTAAACTGAAAAGATACTCAGAAGCGGCATCCGCACTTGAAAAAGCAGCGGCACTTAAACCAGAAGACGCAGCCGTATGGAACAATCTGGCTCACGCATACATAGTTTCAGGCGAAACGGAAAAAGCGGCTGAAGCATTTCAGAAAGCGACTGACCTGAAACCGGATTTCCACGAAGCCCTTCATAACCTCGGACTGGCGCTGGGCAGGATGAACAAACAGGAAGAGGCACTTGCGGCATTTGAAAAAGCTATCACAGCCAAACCCGACAAACACGAATCCATGTACAACGCCGCCTGTCTTTACGCACTCCTTGGCAAACGTGAAGGCGCGCTGAAAAACCTTAAAAAGGCTATTGAGCTTTCACCGGAATATGCAAAGAAAGCCCGCACTGACAAGGACTTTGAAAGTTTTGCAAACGACGCCGAGTTTAAAGCCATAGTAGGATAAGATAGAACTTCTTCCTTTTTATCTCCCCCTTTAAAAAAGGGGGACTAAGGGGGATTTACATTAAATATCAATCAAATCCACCCCAGCCCTCCTTTTGCAAAGGAGGGAGTAAGACAACAATCTTGAATTTATAAATAACCGGAGAGTAATAGATGCAGTGGGAAAAACTGCTTAACTATAACAGACTGAACGAAAAAGAGAGGGAATTCGACGACGCTCGAAACCCTTTCAGCATAGATTTTGACCGGATAATTTTCTCCGACTCTTTCCGCAGACTTGATCGCAAAACGCAGGTTCACCCCATGCGGAGCAACGACAACGTACACTCCCGCCTCCCACACAGCCTAGAAGTCTCATGCGTCGGCAGAAGCCTCGGAACCCTTGTGGGCGCACAGATAAAAAACCTTCCGCCGCATATGACATCAGACCGCGTTGGACAGATAGTTCAGGCAGCATGTCTGGCACACGACATAGGTAACCCGCCATTCGGTCACATGGGCGAAACCATCATCGGAAAATGGTTTGAAGAACACGGCGGCAAATATTTCGATTCATTATCCGAATCCCAGATAAACGACTTCACTCATTTTGAGGGCAATGCACAGGCATTTCGCATAATGACGCGTACATCAATGTACAGAAACAGCGGAGGACTGCGTCCCACATACGCCGTCATAGCCGCTATGATGAAATACCCGTGGATATATCAGGAAAATATTAAAAAATTCTGCTGTTTCAGCAGTGAAAGAGAGATTCTGGACGATATCGCCGTGAAAACGGGTCTGAACGGCGCTGACGGCATTTATTGCCGCCACCCCCTCGCATATCTTTCCGAAGCGGCAGACGACATCTGCTACAGCATAATTGACCTTGAAGACGCATACGAAATGGGTATTCTGCGGTTCAGTGAAGTCAAAGAACTGCTCAACTGCATATGCAAAATAGCAGACGACAAATTCTCAGGCAAGACAGACAAAGAAGTAATCGCGTATCTCAGAGCTATCGCCATAAATAACTGTGTCAACGCAACGGTTGGCGAATTTATCAAAAACGAAGACGCAATAATAAACGGCACTCTTCCGTATAAACACAACCTTCTTGAAAAGTCGGCTTTCAGCAAAGAAGCAGCAAACATAAAAAAAAATCAGCAGTGAGCTTATCTACAACAACAGGCGCAAACTCATTCTTGAGGTCGGAGCCTACAATATTCTCGGAATACTGCTGGAAACCTTCTGTGAGGCAGCATACGAACACGTCACGGAAGAAAAACCTGATGACAAGACACAGCATATCATAAAGATAATGGGCGATCAGGCACCACAAAAAGCCGAAACAGTCTTTGAGGCTCTGCACAGAGTGACCGATTATATTTCTGGTATGACAGACAATTACGCCACTGAAACAGCACAGCAGATAGCAGGAATTTAAAAAATATGAGACTGCCGCGCCGATTACATCGGCTCGCAGAGACGTGAAAAAGAAATGCACCTCAGATGAGCAGAAAGCAGGCTTAACGCACTCTGACGTTATTAAAATATTTTTCAATAAGCTTTATGGCGCCGCTTTTATCAAATATCTCCGGTTTAAAAGATTTATCCAGCATCCGCGAATCCCTAAGGGTCTGAACATAAAAAGGCGCATCACCGACATATCCGGCAACAGCGGCAATGTCCGCCTCTTCAGGCATTTTCCACATGGTATGGCGCACCTCGAAAGGAACCCCGAATATCTTAAGCGCTTCAATGGTTTTGTAAAACGAATTATGTTTGTGGGGAGTTCTCACGATACTTTTAAGGTCGTCGGGTGAAAAAGACTTAAGGTCAACGGCAACATAGTCCGCAAGTCCCGCATCCAATATCTTTGCCAGCTTTACAGGAAGAAAACCGTTGGTGTCCAGCTTAACGGCAAGTCCTCTGGATTTCAGGTCGTCCAGAAACAGATGCAGATTCTTTGAAAAAAGAGGCTCGCCGCCGGTTACGGCGACGGCCTCGATATCCTTACCGTTCAGGTAGTCAAGGAAATCAGCCAGTCTGTTTGACCCCTTTCTGCCAACCGCAAGATACGGGTTGTGACAATATCTGCATCTTATGTTGCACCCATGGGTGAAGGCTATGGATGAGATCTTTCCAGGGTACTCCATAAGGCTCACATGCTGATAGTCTGCAAGAAAAAAGTCATACGCTGTCATTATTTAACCTGAAAAGTCTCTCTGTGTTCAAATTCTTCTTTTTTGCCCTCGTTCCATTGTTTAACGGGGCTGTGGTAACCCACTACGCGGCTGTATACGTCACAGGGCGTACCCTTAACGCTGTCCAGCTCGGTTTCCAGTTTTTGCAGTTCTTCTTTCTTATCCATTAGATACCTCCTGTTCTATTTGGTTCTTAAGTCTTTCTATCTGAAGACTTATCTCGTGTTTTCTCTCATCTTCGCAAAGGGGGCACTCTTTATGCTCACCCTTGATATAGCCGTGTACGGGGCATACGGAGAAGGTGGGCGTAATGGTTATATAAGGCATTGCATAGCTCTGCGTTATGTTTTCCAGCAGTTTTGAAACGGTCTCCGGTCTGTCCACCGCCTCGCCCAAGAAGACGTGGAACACTGTGCCGCCTGTATAGAGCGGCTGCAGTTTATCCTGATGGGACAGAGCCTTGAAAAGGTCTCTGGTCTGCTCAACGGGAAGCTGTGTGGAGTTAGTATAATAAGGTCTCTGCGCCGAGCCGGATGTAACGATGTCGCCGAAATCTGCAAAATCTTTTTTCGCCAACCTGTATGAAGTCCCTTCCGCTGGTGTCGCTTCAAGGTTGTACAGCATGTCGTCCTCATCCTGAAAGTCCGCCAGCTTGTCCCGCATGAAGTTCAGCACCTTAACGGAGAACTCAAGCCCCTGCGGATTCATGATATCCACACCAAGGAAATTCAGCAGACACTCGTTCATGCCGATTATGCCGATGGTATTGAAGTGGTTCTTCCAGTATTGCCCGTTACGCTCGTAAATATCTGAAAGATAGTATTTGCTGTAAGGATAAAGCCCGTTGGATGTGAGCTTTTCCAGTGATTTTCTCTTTATCTTCAAACCCTCTCTGGCAAGTTCCATAAGGTTTGAAAGTTTGCTGAAAAATTCAGCTTCGTTCCCCGCTGTGTAGCCTATTCTGGGCAGGTTTATCGTAACGACGCCGATTGAACCCGTCAGAGGGTTCGCACCGAACAGACCGCCTCCCCGCTTGCGAAGCTCTCTATTGTCCAGCCTGAGGCGGCAGCACATGCTTCTTGCGTCGTCGGGACTCATGTCGCTGTTCACGAAATTGGCAAAGTATGGAGTGCCGTATTTCGCGGTTATCTTCATGAGGTCGGTTACGATGGGGTTGCTCCAGTCGAAATCCTTGTCAACGTTGTAAGTAGGGATGGGGAATGTGAAGACCCTGCCCTTCGCGTCGCCCTCCTGCATAACCTCTATGAAGGCGCGGTTGAACATGAAAAGCTCTTCCTGAAACTCGCCGTAGGTGCGTTCCTGCGGAACACCGCCGATGACCACCGCTTCGTCGCGGAAAGCCTTGGGAACATACAGATCCATTGTCAGGTTTGTGAAAGGTGTCTGGAACCCGACGCGCGTAGGAACGTTCAGATTGAAAATGAACTCCTGCATAGCCTGTTTCACTTCGTTATAGGACAAATTATCATACGCGATGAACGGCGCCAGAAGTGTGTCGAAGTTTGAAAACGCCTGCGCGCCTGCCGCCTCGCCCTGAAGGGTATAGAAAAAATTAACTATCTGCCCCATGGCGGAACGCAGGTGTTTGGGCGGTTTGCTCTCCACCTTTCCGTGAACGCCGCCGAAACCGCGTGTAAGAAGGTCTTTCAAATCCCATCCGCAGCAGTACACAGCCAGAAGACCCAGGTCGTGGATGTGATATTCGCCGTTAACGTGCGCTTCCTGAACGTTCTGCGGGTATATCTTGTTCAGCCAGTATTTAGCCGTTATCTTTGACGAGATATAGTTATTAAGCCCCTGCAGGGCATAGGTGGTGTTGCTGTTCTCGTTAACGCGCCAGTCGCTGCCGCCCAGATATTCCTCGACGATGGATTCCAGCCCGCCGAATGCCTCTTTGATATCGCGCATCTCGGCTCTCTGCTTCCTGTAAAGGATGTACGCCTTGGCAGTTTTCGCGTGTCCCTGCTCAATAAGCACTTTTTCAACTTCGTCCTGAATCTCTTCAACGGACACGGTGCCGTAATTACCGTATTTGTCGGTAATGTTCCGGCACACCTTTATGGACAGAGCGGACGAGGTGTTCCTGTCGGTTCCTCCGACGGCTTTTGCCGCCTTATAAATGGCGTTGGCTATCCGTTCCGCGTCAAACGAAACGAAACGTCCGTCGCGCTTGCTTACCTTTTCTATCATATTTCCTCCTCTGAACACAGCAGGAGGGTATGATATCAGGGACGTATAAAGTGTGATTTGTGTTAATGGAATGATGTAAGATCATCCATCCCTCCGCTGGTTACTTCGGGGCAGGTATCCTGACTTTCCATCAACCTACTCTCCTCCGTCTTCCCGCTTTCGCAGTGACTTAAAATTGAGGATTTCGTCCGGATTACAGTTGCGGGGGCAGTGCCGGATTTTAACCGGACTTCCCTGAATCCCGATGAATCATTCTGGCATATTCAGACCAAATCTGTCAAATGATTTTACATATAAAAACAGTTCGCTTCGGGCAGAAGCCCTCACGAAGACCTTTTGTGCCGACGCGGCTGTTTCAGATAACTTTTACGGTGTCCGCTATCTCATCGAAAAGTCTTTCGGCGATGCGAGCGGTTCGCCATATAATATATCCGGCGGCGGCAAGAAAAAATATAAGAGTCATGTCGTCACCTCGTTATTTTCTATTAATCTAGAACCGAAGTGACATAAAACTTTCCGCAATTTGTAAGGGTTTCGTCAGATTTTCAGAGGAAAAAAAGTGTTTGCTAAACAGGGCTTATGCCTATATTAATAGAATATCTTTTGTGGGGAAAGGATAATAAGAAATCAAACGTGTCCGTTTTTGCGGACTTACGGAGGAATATTATGCCCCTTGTCACCCCCGAGATGACCCTTTCAGAGGTCATTTCAACCTATCCCGATACCAGATCGGTATTTATCGCCAACGGTCTTTCCGTTGAGCAGAATAACCACATCTTTATGGCGGCGCTCACAGTTGAATCTTTCATGAAACTGCGCAGTCTTAACCCTGAGATATTTCTCAAACTGCTGAACGAAACCGCAGAGAGCTGCTCGCAGGTCAAGATACTCTATACTGACGAAACCCCTGCCGTGCGCACGGATTTCCTCGGCTACGTTGTCTGTCCCTTCAAGCACCTCTTCAAAGAGGCATTTGAAAGCACACTCAACGGGCATTACGAAAAAACAGGCGAAAAGCTCATCAGCTTCGTCCCAATGGGCTGCGGCGGTCCCGACCCCTATGAATACATATGGGATACGGAAAACATCGACGACCTGCCCGACGCGATAGCATCGCTGGGATTCGGCGCATACTGGCGCAAACCTTTCCGCGAACGCTTCCTCGATACGGGTCTTTTCAAAGCCGTTGAAACAAAACCCTACATCGAAGAGTTTAAAGACCTAAAGGATCCGCTGGGACATTACACTGTCTATTCGTTCTCAGCTTATGTCATGCTCATCGACCACAAAAAGCTCGGCGACCTGCCTATACCGGAACGCTGGATTGACCTTGCAAACCCCATATACAAGGAAAATATCATCGTGAGCGGCAGCGAAGACGAAATAAACGAAGTTCTCCTTATGCACATATATAAGGACGGCGGCGAAGAAGCTGTTAAAAGCATGGCAGGCAACATAAAAGACACATGGCACGCATCCCAGATGGCAAAAGCCGCGGGAAGCAGCATGAAAGAAGGCGCTGCGATCTACGTTCTGGCGTGGTTCTTCGCAGACACATGCCCCAACACAGACCACATATCCATCATCTTCCCCGAAGAGGGCGCACTTGTCAGCCCCATGTATATGATGGTGAAAGCCGGCAAAGAGGAAAAAATGAAGGTCGTCACGGACTTCATGACAGGTTCCGTAATGGGAGGCATCTCTTCAAGTGCTAAATTCCCGTCGACATGTCCGGATGTACCCAACGTTCTGCCTCAGGGAACAAAACTGAAATGGTTCGGATGGGACTTTGTGCGCGAACACGACATGAAAGTATTTTCCGACGAATTGAACGCCCGCTTTGCAGAATACCGCAGGGAAGCAGGTTCAATAAGCAAGCACAGCTCCCACGGTAAACGTAAATTTCAGATACTGGTGAACAAATAATATGAAACTTGTAACAGTTGCGGGACCGCCCTCCGCTGGCAAGACCGCCGTAATAATAAAAACCGCCGTCCATCTTAAGAAGATATATTCCAAGATTGGCGTGGTGAAATTCGACTGTCTCTCGACATCCGACCACCTGCTTTACAAAAAAGCAGGAATATCCGTCGTAACAGGTCTGTCGGGCAACCTCTGTCCAGACCACTACTTTGTCAGCAACATCGACGACTGCCTCCAATGGGCAAAGCGCAAAGGCTTCGACATGCTCATAAGTGAAAGCGCAGGTCTGTGCAACAGATGCAGCCCGCACATAAAGGAGATTCCTGCGGTCTGCGTAATCGACTGTCTAGCCGGAGCGGACACCCCGAAAAAGATAGGTCCCATGCTCCGCTATGCCGACACCGTCGCAGTTACGAAAGGCGACATAGTTTCACAGGCGGAACGGGAAGTTTTCTCATTCCGCGTGCGTCAGGCAAACCCCAAGGCATCCGTTATCTTCGTTAACGGCATCACCGGACAGGGAGCCTATGACCTCTCCCATGCCTTTTCAAAAGCGACGGATGTTGAAAGTCTGGAGGATGCGAAACTCCGCTTCTCAATGCCAGCCGCCATCTGCCCCTACTGCGTCGGAGAAATGACAATCGGTGTTGACCACCAGAAGGGGAATGTGAAAAAAATGGTATTCAAAGAGGAAGAAGAGGCAGCGGTATGACAGAACTGATGAACACCCCCATAGCAGTGATAACGGAAGAACACCCTTATGCTATGGACTATTTCCGCTCCGTGGGTGTATCCGTTGCGGACAGCGAACTTACCCCCAGAGAGATAATAGACGCTCTGAATGACGAAGTTCTTGAAGATAAAGGATTCTCTAAAGAACAGATATCGTCTCACTTTATAGAGTTTCTGAAACAGGCGGCAATGCTGAAAAGCACCGCGGAACGCTCAGTTCACAGCGTCACTATCATCGGCGGAAAGGATAAATCCGGTACGCCCGAAAACTTTGAGCTGACGCTTAACCCCGGCGACATACTCTGCATAGTCGGCACAACAGGTTCCGGCAAAAGCCGTCTGCTGGCTGACATAGAATGTTTCGCACAGAAGGACACACCCACTGAAAGAACCGTTATGGTGAACGGAAAGATACTCGCCGGCGAAGACAGATTCCGTCTGGAAAACAAACTGGTGGCACAGCTCTCCCAGAACATGAACTTCGTTGTGGACATGAGCGTGGGCGAGTTCATCGCAATGCACGCATCCAGCCGCATGATACCCGACATCGAGGCTACTGTTGAAGCCGTAATAACCTGCGCAAACGAGCTTGCAGGGGAAACCTTCACATACGAAACTGCTCTGACACAGCTTTCCGGCGGTCAGTCCCGCGCGCTTATGATAGCTGATACGGCAATGCTCAGCTCCTCACCTATTGTGCTTATCGACGAAATTGAGAATGCCGGTGTCGACAGACGAAAAGCTCTGGAACTGCTTGTAAAAAAAGAGAAAATAGTTCTGATGTCAACCCACGACCCCATACTGGCGCTGATGGGCAACAGAAGACTTGCCATACACAACGGCGGCGTTAAAAAAATCATAGAAACTGACAAAGACGAACTTGCCGGACTTGAGGTTCTGCAATCTGTCGATGCAAAACTGATGCAGCTTCGCACGATGCTTCGGGCGGGTGAAAAAATTTCTATAGATATGAAGAAATTTTTCCAACTATAGTTTTAGGAATCTGCTAGAATATAGTTGGATATTTTCATCTATCGGAGTTTTTTTTGGTCAGATCAGTTATTTTAGGGGTATTGCTGTTAATCGTATCCGTCATTCCGGTATGCGCGCAGGAAAAGCAGAAGGTCACTCTTCAGCTAAAATGGACGCACGCATTTCAGTTTGCCGGATATTATGCGGCAAAAGAGAAAGGCTTTTACGACGACGCAGGGCTTGACGTCACCATCAAAGAGGCGCAGCCCGAATCCGACGTTATCGGCGAAGTGCTGAGCGGGAGAGCGCAGTTCGGAGTGGGTACGGATAGTCTTCTGCTCGCAAGACAGAGCAATCAGCCCGTAGTTGTTCTCGCAGTAATATTTCAGCACTCCCCCCTTGTGATACTTGCATTGCAGGAGAATAACAGAGTCAAGACCATACACGATCTTGTCGGCAAAAAAGTCATGTTTGAACGACAGTCCGAAGAGCTTCTTGCCTATCTTCAAAGCGAAAAAATATCGCCTAAGGACATCAGATTCATCCCACACAGCTTTGATGTGCGCGATCTCATCGACGGACGTGTTGACGCCATCTCTGCCTATGTGACCAACGAGACCTATTACCTGGAAAAAGAGAACATACCCTATCAGGTGTTCGACCCCAGAGCCGCAGGAATAGATTTTTACGGGGACAATCTGTTTACATCCGAATATATGATAAAGAATAAGCCTGAAACTGTAGAAGCATTTCGCCGGGCATCCCTTAAAGGCTGGTACTACGCCATGACGCACAAGGAAGAGCTTGTCGATATCATATATAACAAATATTCCTCCAAACATCCGAAAGATTTTTATCTCCACGAAGCTAAAGAAATGGACGAAATGCTCAAGCCGGAACTGATAGAGATAGGATATATGAATTCCGGACGCTGGCAGCATATCGCGAACGTTTACAAAAGCCTCGGCATGCTGGATCAGGATTTCACCTTTGAAGGTTTTCTTTATGAACAGAAGAAAAAGGACGGTCTGCAGCTCTTTAATGTCCTCATTATTGCAGGATTGCTTGTCATTGCCGCAGGTCTTCTCGTCTATATCTACCTTCTGTTCAGAAAAATGAAAAAGACACAAAACGCGGAAGAAAAAATAAAGAATGACCTGACAGAAGCGCAGGAACAATACCTTACACTTGTGGAAAACGCCACAGCCGCTATCTACATGCTTAAAGGTTCAAGGATCATCACGGCAAACAGAGCGATAACCGAGTTTACGGGATATTCCAAAGAAGAACTTTTGCAGATGGACGAATTTGAGTTCATTCACCCGGATTTCAGAGAAATAGCCAAAGAGAGAACCCGCGCAAGGGAAAGAGGCGAAAACGTTCCCGACAGATACGAGATGAAAATACGCAAAAAAAACGGTGAGGTCAGATGGATAGACCACTCCGGCAGAACCATTCAATATAACGGTGAAATGTATGTCATAGGAACTGCCATCGACATAACCGAAAGTAAGGCAACAAGAGAACGGCTGCACATAAGCGAGGAGCGACACAGACTTCTGGCGGACAACATCTCTGATGTCATATGGACAATGGATCTGAACGGTAAATTCACGTATATCAGCCCGTCCGTAAAAAAAGCACGCGGATATACTCCGGAAGAGGTCATGGCACAGCCGCTGGAAAAAGTTCTGATGCCCGAATCACAGATGATAGTTACAGAGGGGCTGAGACAACTGAGGGAATGTATTGCGTATAACCTGCCCTTCCCCGGATTCCGTGCCGACCTGGAACAGCCGTGCAAAGACGGTTCCACAATCTGGTCGGATGTAAATGTAACCGCAATGTATAACAAAAAGAACGAATTTGTCGGACTGATAGGCGTTACAAGAGATATAAGCCAGCGAAAACAGTTTGAATCCAGAATTGCAGAGATGAAGAAATTTGACAATGTCACCGGACTGCCGAAACGCGAATTTTTCACAGCCAGGCTGGAAGACGAGATAGAGGCTGCAAAACTTGTAGATGCATCTGGTGCTCTTCTCATAGCAGGAATGGACAACTTCAAAAGAATAAACTCGTCATTCGGATTCAGCGCAGGGGACATAGTGCTTAAAAACGCCGCAGAAAGAATGAAACAGGCGGCGGAGAACGCCGTCAGCAGGATTGCCGGAGACGAGTTTGCAATACTTCTGCCGAGAATATCCGGCAAAGACGACCTGTTTGAAAAAGCCGAAAAAATAAGGAACCTCTTTGAAGAGCCATTCTATGTGGAAGGATATGACCTGAGCATAACGGTCAGTATCGGTGCCGTTATATTCCCTGAACACGGGAGTAATGAGATAGTCCTTATGAAAAATGCTGAAGAAGCACTTTCAAAGGCAAAAGAAAAAGGGCGCAACACAACTGTTATCTACGATCAGGAGGACGCATCCTGAATCTCTTTAAAATATTCCTCCATAAGCCCTGAAGAATTCTTATACTCTTCGATTATAAGCTTTGCCAGTTCGCTTCCCATGAATCTGTCTGAATTTTTCAGCATATCCTGCGCATCGCCGCAAAGCCTTGACAGTCGGAGACAACCCATTGACGCACTGCTGGATTTAAGCGAATGTACAGACATCAGCATAAGGTTGCTGTCCTTTACCTGAACAGCCGAAATGACATCTTTGATATATTGTTCGCTGGTATGCAGATAGGTCGTAACAAACTCCTGAGTAAGAGCCGGATTACTCCCCAGCATGGAGAAAAGCTTATCGAATGTCGCCCTGTCAAAAGAAGCCGTATCCGCGTGCTTCCTCTTTTCCGGTTCTTTTCGCATCGGAATCAGAGGCGTTATCCACTTTCCGAGTTCTTCAACAGCCTCGTCCTCGTTGAATGGCTTGCTGATATATCCGTCCATTCCCGCGTTGATACACATCTCCCTGTCGCCCTGCATGGCGTTGGCGGTCATGGCTATTATAGGTACGCGGTGGGATTTTTTGGCACGTTCTATGTTACGTATGACTTCAGTAGCCTGATATCCGTCCATTACAGGCATCAGGCAATCCATAATAATAAGGTCGAACCCGCCGTTTGCCGCGGTATCCACAGCCTGTTTTCCATTATCAGTCATAACAAACTCACAACCCCATATCTTGAGATATATTGAGATCACCTGACGGTTTATATCGTTATCCTCCGCCACAAGCACACGGTAGCCATTGAAAATATTATCATATGCGCTGCGTTTTTCCCTGCCTTTACTTTCAGACCTGAACTCCAGCGCTTCAGATATGAGCCGTTCGTCATCCAGCGGCTTTGTCAGCACTGAAAACCGCATATAATCTATGTTCTCAAAAGGCAGAGACGAATCCATTCCCTTCTCCAGAAGGATATAACGCATACTGCCGGTATGAAATCCTCTGTGTTGCCCGTTCAGCTCCGTATTAAAAAACAGATCCGCATCCGCTATTATGACAAATTCCGGCGTTTCGCGATTAACCGGATCTTTGAGATAAGACCCTTTATATAACGCTCCGCAGTCCACAAGACAGCTTATTATCCACTTTTCCAGTTCAATGTTGCCTATCATTGTCTGAAATGAGATTTCAGACAGATCGCGGCGGACGCTGATGATGTTGGAAGCTCTGTCCACAGGCTGGGTAAACCAGAAGGTACATCCGGCACCTTCATTGTTATAAAAACCTATTTCGCCGCCCAGCTCATCAACCACAGATTTGCAGATGGACAGCCCCAGACCTGTACCGCCGTATTTTCCCGTTGAGATTCCCGCCTGTGAGAAAGGCCTGAAAAGCTCCGACGCCTTCTCCTCAGGAATACCGATGCCTGTGTCGCTGATACTGAACACTATTGAAGACGTGTCCGGCGAATAGCTGACCTTAAGAGCAATACTGCCGTTTTCCGTAAACTTAAGAGAGTTGCCTATAAGGTTCACAAGTATCTGCCCGAACCACATTCTGTCGGAGATGATACGTTCAGGCATGTTGTCTTCGTAATCAACTACCAATTCGAGTCCTTTGCCGTATGCACTTACTCCGAGCATGCTGATTATGCCGCTCACCTCGTCGCGTATGCTGACGGGTTCCCTGCTGACATGCATTTTGCCAGCCTCTATCTTTGAAAAATCAAGAATGTTGTTGACTATACCCAGAAGCATTATGCCGGATCTTTTAAGTATCTCCACCTGTCCGCGTATCTTTTCCGGTATATCCTGTTTAGTTATTATGTCGGAAATACCTATTATTCCGTTCATGGGAGTGCGTATCTCGTGGCTCATATTCGCAAGGAATTCGCTCTTTGCCCTGTTGGCAAGTTCCGCCTCGACCTTTGCGGCAATAAGCTCATTCGTCCGCTGGTCTATGATATCCATAAAAATCCGCGACCCGTATCTCCATGCCGCATAACCGCAAAGAACAACTATTACATATGCAGCTACGGCGTAGGTTATTATCATGTTGTTGTTCTTCCTGAATTTAGCATAAAGGGCAGTTATATCCTTCTTTATAACCACATAACCCACAGGTTCTTTCTTTTTATCCCGAAGGGTCACATAATCATAAAAAGGAAACGAACTGAGATAGTAAACCGTCCCGCCATCTTCTATGATGTGCGGACTGCTCTGTTTAAAAATATCAAGATTCTGATTCTTCTCTATTTCGTCCTGAACAACACTTGTTGAGGCATCCTCCGCTATGTACCCGTTTATGGGCGACACTTCATTGAGCTTTTTAATATACTGATACTGCCACATAGTATGTTCCAGCTTTTCCGTTGAAAGATAGACCGCCAGATCGGCGGACAGAGAGTTTTTCAGTGTTTTAAGTATGGTATCGAACGAAGAACATACCTCTATTGCGCCAATATGCACCGGCTCTTTCCCGTCTTCCGTATAAAAGAAAGGAACGACACCGCGTATGCCCGCCTCCACACGCCCAACCTCGAACCCCATTTTTTTGCTTTTTGTGCTGTTCGCATCAACGATTGAAAAACGGACATGGTGCAGATCGTCACCGAAACTGCCCGGTTTGTGCATACGGAGAAAAGAAGTTGCCCCTTCCGGTAGAAAAAAATGTATCTGGGTAATACCGTAAACGCCGTGGAGCTGGTTCCATCCGTCTTTCAGATGGTCGTAAAGCTCTTCGCGTGATTTGCTCTCAAGCTCGGTGTCTCCGGACTGAACAGCTCTCACACCCTTATAAAAAAGTTCCTGGGTTGTACTGTCGGATGCTATGAAGGTGGCTATCTCCTGCATGTATTTTGCAGAAAAGTCCAAACTTGAAGTAAACATTTGTTCAGCAGATATTGTCTCGTTTCCTATCTCTCTCAGCAATCCATCCTTAGAGGTGAAATAACTGAAATAAACAAATATCACGTCAATCAAAAACAGAAGAAAGAGACCTGCAAAAAGCCACTTCCCCGAGAAAGACCTGCGCATCGAATAAACCTATATTTTAATAAATGTTAAATAATAAAACCACCGTATTAGGAAATTGTCAACCGCAAACCACCATAATAATGAGCAATTGTGAAAAAGGCACAATCATGTCCGGAGGTTAATCAGTCAACCATCGGATTGGACTGTTTCTGCGGTTTCACCTTTGTTTCTTTGCCAAAAATAAGGTATATTATTATCGCAAGAAAATTGAACGCTATAACAGCGATTATCCAGACTATTTTTGTGGCGCCGTCTTTGAAATCAGAACGGATGATATCGACAATTGTCCATATAAAAAGTACTGCGGCAGCAAGTCCGAATATCATGAACGCGAGGGTTACGAGACCGAAACCTATCATCGGTTTTCTCCTGTTTTTTAGTCATTATAAATTATTTTTCTTAATTATCAATGCAAATAAGATTCGTTACAAAAATACACAAACTTATGTATTGACTAAATGACCGTTCGGTCATATTGTTGACCAATTATAACCCAAACATTTGTTTAACGGAGAAAACGTGAATACCATTCAAAGAAAAAAAAGATAGATGGACGAGATGATGAAGAGGGAGATAGTCACTGCCGTGCTTTCTCTCATCGACAAAGACGCGCCCATTACTATGGAAGTGGTGGCAAAACACTCCGGAGTGGCAAAGGGAACCCTTTACAATTATTTTGCCAATAAGGAGGAGCTTTTCCATTATGTTCATAATGAGTTCATAGGACCCTTCACAGAGGAAAAAAGACGTATATTCAAAGAGGACAGAGACCCCATGGACAATCTCTGCGATTTTCTGGATTACACCTTTAAATCTTTTGACCGTGTAAGTAAATATTTCATGTTTATGCAGAAATATCGCACGGTGGAGGAAGATATCATTGAGAAGAACGAGATAATAATTACCCCCCTTGCAAATGCCATAAAAAAAGGTATCGAAAACGGGCAGATAGTTGACGCCGATCCGATCGTTCTTGCGGAAATGATATGGGGAACTATTATAGGTACTTTCAGGTCTGTAATGTGTCAGGGTATAGAAAACTATGACATGGAAAAGAAGAAAGAGGACGTTATCAGGCTGCTCAAAAGGCTCCTGATTGTAGAATAAATCTGATTTTTGAGGAAAAAGCGATGAAAAACAAGGTATTATTCGCCGTTGCCGCATTAGCTATCGTTGTTATTGCCGCTGCGTACTGGATGACAAAAAAACCTGCCGTACAGCAGGGTCAGGCAGGAGCAATGCCTCCGACAGAAATAAGCGTTGTAACGGCAACACCCGAAACAGTCGCCGTGAGCAAAGAGCTTCCGGGAAGGACCTCTGCATACCGCGTTGCGCAGATACGCCCGCAGGTATCAGGAATCATAATCAAAAGACTGTTCACAGAAGGGGGCAATGTTAAAGAGGGACAACAGCTTTATCAGATAGACCCCGCACCCTATCAGGCAGCTTATGACAGTGCCGTTGCGGCTCTGCAGAAAGCGGAAGCTAATATCATGTCTGTTCAGGCAAAAGCGGAAAGATATGCGGAACTCGTTAAAGCGGGTGCCGTAAGCAAACAGGACTATGACGACGCCGCAGCGTCTCTGGCTCAGGCAAAGGCTGAAATAGCCGTTGCAAAGGCAGCCGTTACACAGGCGCAGATAGATCTTAAATATACAAAAGTGCTTTCACCCGTTTCAGGACGCATCGGTAAATCGTCCGTTACGGAGGGCGCTCTTGTGACAGCCAATCAGGAAACCGCGCTGGCAACCGTTCAGCAGCTCGACAGAGTGTATGTCGACCTTACGCAGTCTGCGGAAGAAGTCATGAACCTTAAAAACACAATGGGAAGCAAACCTCCCGTTGAGCTGATATTTGAAAACGGACAGTCGTTCAAGCTTCTGGGTCACCTCCAGTTTTCCGACGTTACGGTTGACGAAACCACAGGAATGGTTCAGCTTCGCGCTATATTCGACAACCCCGATATGGAAATTCTCCCCGGGCTTTTCGTACGCGCAAAACTTGCACAGTCAAAGGTTGAGAACGCTATCCTCATACCTCAGCAGGCAGTTGTAAGAAATGCCGACGGCAGCACAATCGTTTTCAAGGTTGACAAGAACGGCGTAGTGAATCCCGCACCTGTTAAGGTTTCATCGGTTGTCGGCGACAAATGGCTTGTCGACAGCGGTGTCGCGGCTGGAGAAGTTGTAATGGTGGAAGGACTGATGAAAGTTCAGGCCGGAGCAACCGTTAAAACCGTTCCCTATGTAAAGAAGTAAGGATTAAATAGATGTCAAGATTCTTCATAGACCGCCCAGTCTTTGCATGGGTGATAGCCATAATAATTATGCTTGGGGGTATTCTGGCTATTGAAACGCTGCCCATTGAGCAGTATCCCCGCATAGCCCCGCCTTCTGTCGAGATACGCGCCTATTATCCCGGTGCATCAGCAGAGGCATTGGAAAACAGTGTCACTCAGGTCATAGAGCAGAAACTCACAGGTATCGACTATCTGCGATATTTCTCCTCTGCCAGCGACTCCTCAGGTAACGTTACCATAACACTTACTTTCGAGCCGGAGGCAGACCCCGACATCGCGCAGGTTCAGGTACAGAATAAACTGCAAAGCGCCATGTCAACCCTTCCGCAGGAAGTTCAGGAACAGGGTGTAACTGTTGCCAAGTCATCAAAAGGCTTCCTTCTGGTGGCAGGCTTCTATTCCAAAGACGGAAAGACTGACCAGAACGCCATCGGTGACTACCTGAACTCTAAGGTTGTGGATCCCATAAGCCGTGTTTCAGGAGTAGGAACCGTTACTGTTTTCGGTCAGCCATACGCAATGCGTATCTGGCTGGATCCGAGCAAGCTGAACAACTATAAACTGTCAGTATCTGAAATATCATCAGCCATTGAGGCGCAGAACGCGGACGTTTCCGCCGGTCAGCTCGGCGGTACTCCCTCTGTTAAAGGTCAGCAGCTTAACGCTACCGTAACCGCTCAGTCCAAACTGAAGACAGTTGAGGATTTTGAAAAAATTCTTGTTAAGGTCAATACCGACGGTTCCCAGGTTCGTCTTAAAGACGTTGCAAGAGTTGAACTCGGCGTACAAAGCTACGACTTTGTGACAAAATATAAGGGCATGCCAGCCACAGGTATGGCGGTGAGCCTTGCCACCGGAGCAAACGCCCTTGAAACAGCCAGACTTGTTAAAGCTAAAATAAACGAGCTTTCAGCCTTCATGCCCGAAGGGCTTGAAGTTGTCTATCCATACGACTCAACACCTTTCGTTGAGCTTTCCATTCACGAGGTTGTAAAGACACTGATAGAAGCCATCATTCTGGTGTTCTTCGTAATGTTCCTGTTCCTTCAGAACTTCAGGGCGACCCTGATACCTACGATCGCGGTTCCCGTCGTTCTTCTGGGTACGTTTGCCGTACTTTCCATATGCGGTTTCACCATAAACACCCTTACTATGTTTGCTATGGTACTTGCCATCGGTCTGCTGGTGGACGACGCCATTGTCGTTGTTGAGAACGTTGAACGTATCATGAGTGAAGAAGGGCTGAGTCCAAGGGATGCCACACGCAAATCAATGGATCAGATCACTTCCGCACTTATCGGTATCGCTCTGGTTCTTTCAGCAGTGTTCGTTCCTATGGCATTCTTTGCAGGTTCTACAGGAGCGATCTACCGCCAGTTTTCAATCACCATTGTTTCAGCGATGGCTCTGTCGGTGCTGATAGCGCTTATACTGACTCCGGCACTCTGTGCGACAATGCTGAAACCTGTTGAAAAAGGACACAAGGAACACATGACGGGCTTCTTCGGCTGGTTCAACAGAATGTTCAACGCAAGCCGTGATATGTACGAAACAAGCGTAGGCTACGTTGCCGGAAAGGTCGGACGTTTCCTTATCCTTTACGGTCTCATCATAGGCGGTCTGGTCTATCTGTTCATGCATATTCCCACATCTTTCCTCCCCGACGAGGATCAGGGTGTCGTATTCATACAGATTTCAACACCTCCCGGATCGACACAGGAAAGAACAAGGGAAACAATGAAAAAAGTCGAAGACTACTTCATGACTGCGGAAAAAGATAACGTTGAAGCCGTTTTTACAATTGTAGGTTTCAGCTTTGCCGGAAGCGGACAGAACTCAGGATTTGGTTTTGTGAGGTTAAAAGACTGGTCTGAAAGAAAAAGACCCGACCAGAAAGCTGCAGCAATAGCTCAACGTGCAATGGGAGCGCTTTATCCCATAAAAGATGCGATGGTATTCGCATTCTTCCCACCCCCAATCATCGAGCTTGGAAACGCAACCGGTTTCGATATGCAGCTTGTTGACAGAGCAAACCTCGGACACGAAACACTTATGAACGCCAGAAACCAGATGCTTGGAATGGCTTCACAGGAGAAAAGACTTGTGGGCGTGCGTCCCAACGGTCTGTCCGACGTTCCTATGTATAAAGTGGACATAGACCATGAAAAAGCGTCAGCACTCGGTCTTTCCATAGCAGACATCAACAGTACGCTCCAGTCGGCATGGGGTTCGTCATACATAAACGACTTCCTCCATGAAGGGCGTATCAAAAAGGTATACATACAGGGTAACGCAGACTCCCGTATGGTACCGGACGACATAAGCAAATGGTTCATCAAGAACAACAAGGGACAGATGGTTCCTTTCTCATCCTTTGCCACAGCGCACTGGACATACGGCTCGCCCAAGCTGGAAAGGTACAACGGTATCTCATCACAGCAGATAATGGGTCAGGCTGCTCCCGGCGTAAGCTCCGGCGAGGCAATGAAGATTATGGAGGAATTTGCGCAGAAACTCCCCAAAGGCATAGGTTTCGAATGGTCGGGTCTCTCATATGAAGAAATTCAGGCGGGTTCACAGACCATGCTTCTCTACTCTCTGTCGCTCCTGATAGTTTTCCTCTGTCTTGCGGCGCTTTATGAGAGCTGGGCGGTGCCTTTCGCGGTAATTCTTATCGTTCCTATGGGTATTTTCGGTACGGTTGCTGCGACAAAATTCTTCGGAATGTCAAACGACGTATACTTTCAGGTGGGTATGCTTACGACTATCGGTCTTGCGGCGAAGAACGCAATTCTTATCGTTGAATTCGCAAGTGAACTTTACGACCACGGAATGGAGCTTATTGAGGCGGCAATGCACGCATCAAAAATGAGGCTGCGTCCCATCGTAATGACGTCACTGGCGTTTATCCTCGGTGTTACACCCCTTGCCATTTCAAACGGCGCCGGCTCAGCGAGCCAGAACGCCATCGGTATCGGTGTTATCGGCGGTATGATAGCGGCGACATTCCTCGCAATGATATTCGTGCCCATGTTCTTCATTATGATCAGAGGAAAATTCGGCAGAAAGATCATACGCAGGGAGATTGACAATGTTAAATAAAATCGTAATAACTGCGGCGGCGGTCACCCTCATGGCAGGGTGCGCCACCATGGCTCCGGATTACAAACGCCCCGACAT
Organism: Seleniivibrio sp.; assembly: GCF_021209385.1. Classification (GTDB taxonomy): domain Bacteria; phylum Chrysiogenota; class Deferribacteres; order Deferribacterales; family Geovibrionaceae; genus Seleniivibrio. The sequence continues at coordinate 51,972 of NZ_JAJOIL010000026.1, forward strand.
GCCTGTAACAAACCAGTGGGGCGACACAAAGACAGAGGTTTCTGAGAAAAAAACTTCTGACATAGCATGGAAGGAGTATTTCCGCTCAGAAAACATGCAGAAGGTAATACAGACAGCTCTGGACAACAACAGAGACCTTCGCATTGCCGCTTTGAATATTGAGAAGGCAAGAGCAACATACAGAATACAGAAAGCCGACCTTCTTCCGTCTGTAAACCTTACGGGCGAAGGTTCGAGAACCGCTGTACCTGAAAACGCAAGCTCTACCGGACGGTCTGTCACAAGCTCGTCGTTCTCTGCGAATGTGAACACCTCTTACGAGATAGACTTCTTCGGCAAAGTCAGAAGCCTTAACGAAGCGGCTCTGCGTCAGTACATGGCGACAGAAGAAGCAAGAACTGCTGCGCAGACATCGCTCATTGCTGAAACAGCCAACGCTTACATAACCTATCTGGCAGATTCCAGAATGCTGGAGATATCCAAAGACACTCTTAAAGCTACTCAGGATTCATATTCACTTGTAAAAAGAGGATATGACGCGGGTGTGCGCACAGAGCTTGACCTTGTACAGGCTGTATCTTCCGTTGAGGCGGCAAAAGCTTCCATCCAGCAATACACAAGGGCAAAAGAGCAGGATAAGAACGCTCTGGTACTCCTTACTGGTGCGGACATAGATGATTCTCTTCTGCAGGAGGATATCGACAACGTTGAGCTAATCAAAGAACTTCCTGTGGGGATGCCTTCCGAAGTTCTGCTGAGCAGACCTGACGTGCGCCAGAGCGAACAGAACCTCATATCGTATAACGCCAACATAGGAGCGGCAAGAGCGGCATTCTTCCCCTCTGTCTCCCTTACTGGCTATTTCGGTGTGGCAAGCGGCGAGCTTGGCGACCTGTTCTCTTCCGGTTCAACCTTTGCATGGAGCTTCGCTCCGAAAATAGACCTGCCCATCTTTGATGCAGGCAGAAACAAGGTGAATCTGGAAAACGCCAACAACAACCAAAAAATTGCAGCGGCAGAATACGAACAGGCAATCCAGACGGCTTTCAGAGAAGTAATGGATGGACTTTCCGCCAAAGCAACATACGGAAAGCAGTTCGATGCGCAAAAAGCTCAGACGGCAGCATCAAAACGTTCATACGAACTTTCGCTTCTGCGCTATGAAAAGGGCGTGGACAGCTACCTGGCTGTACTTGAAGCACAACAGTCACTGTTCAATGCACAGATAGCGCTTGTATCTGTGAAGGAGGCTGACATCACCAGCCAGATAAACCTTTACAAAGCGCTTGGCGGCGGACAGAAATAATACTCAATAAAATCCACCCTTATCCCCCTTTAATAAAGGGGGATTCAGGGGGATTTACATTTTCATTGCCTGATTTGTAAAAAGAATCTTCCATTTTCACCACCCACTTTGCTATCATCTTTAAAAACCTTGAAGGAAAAATATGAACCTCGTATCTGTAGATTCAGTATCTAAAACAATGGGGGATAAAACCCTTTTCACAAATATCTCCTTCGGAATTGAGGAAGGACAGAAGACCGCGCTGATAGGCATAAACGGATGCGGCAAATCCACCCTTCTGAAAATGATGGCAAAGGACGAACAGCCTGACAGCGGAACCATCTCATGGAACAGGCAGTGCAGAATAAACTACCTGCCACAGCTGCCGCAGTTTGAACAGGGCGACACTATCCTCGACCACATATTCAGAAGCGACAGTACCCTGGTCAACCTGATGAAAGAGTATGAAAGTCTCTGCACAAATCCGCAGGACAGCGACGACTACAGAAAGCGCCTTGACGACGCTATAGGCGAGCTGAACAGGCTGAACGCATGGGCGTATGAATCGGAGATAAAATCCATCCTCGGTGAACTGGGTATAAACGATCTTGCCATGCAGATGGCAAACCTTTCCGGCGGTATGCTGAAGAAGGTTGCACTGGCACAGGCACTTATTGACGAAGGCAACCTGCTGGTTCTGGACGAACCGACCAACCACCTTGACATCGAAACGGTTCAATGGCTCCAGACGTTTCTCAAACGCACGACAAAATCCATACTGATGGTCACTCACGACAGATACTTCCTTGACGAAATATGTAATAATATAATTGAGATAGACAGAGGAACCATATATACATTTTCCGGCAATTACTCCTATTACCTTGAAAAAAAGACCGAGATGGAACACTCAGCCGCGCGCGAAGAGGACAGGATACAGAACATCCTGCGCAACGAGCTAAAATGGCTGCGCAGAGGAGCAAAGGCTCGCTCCACAAAGCAGAAGGCACGCATTGACCGCATAAGCGACATGCAGAACCGCGAGGTCGTGAAACGCCCCGAAGCTCTTGAACTTGAAATAAGCGGGCGCAGACTTGGCGGAGTTATCCTTGAGATAAAGGACATCGAAAAGAGCTACGACGGCAGACGCATAATCAACCCCGTCTCATATGTTTTCGGTCATAAAGAAAAACTCGGCATTGTAGGTCCCAACGGAGCGGGAAAAAGTACCTTTCTGCGCATCATCACCGGACAGGAAGAACCGGACAAAGGCGAGATAACTGTCGGGGTGAACACGGTCTTTGCTGTATTCGACCAGCACAGCCGGGAGCTTGACCCGGAAAAACGTATAATAGACATTGTGCGCGACGTTAAGGAGAATATTCTGCTGCCAAACGGAAAAAGCATAAGTGCGGGACAGATGCTTGAAAAATTCATTTTTCCCTCGCAGATGCACAGTACGCCTGTAAAAAAACTGTCAGGCGGCGAAAAACGCCGTCTGCATCTTGTCATAATCCTGATGCAGAACCCCAATTTCCTGATTCTGGACGAACCCACAAACGATCTGGACATCAAAACCCTTTCCGTTCTTGAAGATTTTCTGGCGGAATTTGACGGCTGTATAGCTGTGGTCTCCCACGACAGATGCTTCATGGACAGAGTGACCGATAAACTGATGGTCTTCGACGGTCAGGGCAATATCGACATGTTTTACGGCAGTTTCACCGAATTCATGGAAGCAAAAGCACAGGAAAAACAGGAAAAAGAACCGAAAAAGCAGGCAGAAGCTCCGCAAAAGCAAAAATCGCCAAAAAAAACTCACCTATGCAGAGAAAAAAGAATTCGAGACCATCGAATCGGACATTGAAGAGCTTGAAAAACGCAGAGATTCTGCCGCAGAAGAGCTTAACGGTGGAAAAGCTGATTATTCCAGACTTGCAGAACTGCAAAAAGTTGTAGATGAACTTGATATCCAGATTCTTGAAAAGTATGAACGCTGGGAATACCTTACTGCACAAAACGAAGGCTAGAACAGCGTATATTACTTATATAAAATAAAAAATCTCTATTGCACATTATATTTTCGAGTGTATAAATATCTCATAATCTCAATTGAGGTCATTTAAAGATGGAACCTTCAACTATTATCGGTCTCATCGTTGCTGCCATAACACTCGGCGTTGGTATGGTAATGAAGGGCGTTGCCATGCACGCGCTTCTTGTTCCGGCGGCATATCTCATAATCATAGGCGGAACAGCCGCCGCAATTTTCAACGCATTTCCCCTCCGCGACCTGAAAGCCTTCCCGAAACTTCTGAAAAAGATATTCTTTGGACAGAAACTAATGAAAGAGGAAGAGGTGATGGAGATGTTTCTTCATTATGCATCCATTGCCAGACGCGACGGGCTGCTTGCCCTTGAATCCCACGCGGCGGAAATGAAAGACCCCTTCATAAAAAAGGGGCTAATGATGATCATCGACGGACGCGAACCTGATTTTGTCGAAACAGTTCTGGACCAGGACATAGCACTTATGGAGGAGCGCCATCACGGTTTTGCATCCATATTTTCACAGGCTGGCGGCTATGCCCCGACACTGGGCGTTCTCGGTGCTGTTGTCGGTCTGATTGCGGCTCTGGGCAACCTGAACGACATTGAAAAACTCGGTCACTCAATTGCAGCGGCTTTCATAGCAACTCTGCTGGGTATCTTTGTCGGCTACGTTATCTGTCACCCATTCTGCAACAAGCTGAAAAGGATGTCCCATCACGAGGCGGAGCTCAAAAAGATAGTCTTCGCCGGCATAATGTCCCTTCAGGCAGGCGATTCGGTATCCACAATGCAGGACAAACTTTCAGTGTTCCTTCAGGCGCACGAAAGAAAAATACCGGAAATATGATATGGCAAGAAAAAAACGCTGCCCCAAACATGAGGAACACGCCGACGAAACGTGGCTTATACCCTATGCCGATCTTCTGACCCTACTTCTGGCGCTGTTCATAGTCCTTTTTGCCACAAGTCAGGTGGACAAGGTTAAACTTGCTGAAATGCAGAAGGTTTTCAGCATCATCTTTACCTCTCAGAAAGGGGTGATGGGCGACGCGTCCATACAGCCTTCCAATCAGAAACATTCCACCGACAACAATGAAAAGACGAGCGATCAGGGCGAAGTATCGAAACAGCTTATCCCAAACAAAAACGGGGAGCTTTCGTCCGTACAGCATAAGCTTAACCAGTACATAACAATGGAAAACCTGCCCGGCTACATGGTCACATCCATGACCGACGAAGGGCTTATGCTTACCATAAAAGACGTGGCACTGTTCCAGTCCGGCAGTGCAGAACTCATACCGCAGGCGCAGAAGATAGCCTATGACCTGTCCATAATACTCGAAAAAACACAGGAAAAGGTACAGGTTGCCGGTCACACTGATGATAACCCGTCGGAAGGCAGCGGATTCACATCAAACTGGGAGCTGTCCTCCGAACGTGCCATAAACTTTATGAAAGAGATACTGAAAAATCCCGCGTTAAATCCTGAACGGTTCAGCGCCGTGGCATACGGTCAGTATCAGCCTGTGGTACCGAACATAACCGACAGCGACCGCGAACAGAACAGACGTGTGGAAATACTCATCCGCAAACCTGCGGAATAACAGAATCAGTTGCAAAATTAAACCGATTACGCCATAATCCTGAAACTTTTACAAAGAGGTTGTGATGGAAGGTTCAGCCGAGGTCGCCGCACCATTATTTCTGTCAATTGGCGTGCTTCTGCTTTTTGCATGGAGCTTCGGCGAGATTGCCCGCCGCCTGAACCAGCCTGCCGTTCTTGGCGAGATCATCGCGGGGCTTGTGCTAGGTCCAACCGTATTCGGCTATATCTCACCCGACATGCTCCACTGGATGTTTCCCGCAGAGGGTCACACTGCCTCCATGATAGAGGGCATCACCTCTGTTTCAATTGCATTATTCCTTCTTGTGGCTGGGATGGAGGTTGAGTTCGCCGCCATCATAAAAGCAAGACGCATCGCCGCCGTAACAGGCATAGGCGGTCTCATAGTACCCTTCATAGCCGGATTCGGCGCGGCATACATGTTTCCTGAGCAATTCGGAGCCGCCGCAGGGCATTACGACACCATCTTTGCGCTTTTCATAGCTACGGCTATGTCGATATCCGCACTGCCAGTGATCGCAAGAACCCTTATGGATCTCAACCTGTACAGAAGCGAGCTGGGGATGATAACCATAGCCGCTGCCGTTCTGAACGACCTTATCGGCTGGCTCGTGTTCGCGGTGATCCTTGCTCTGTTCGGCATAGGTCATACCGGAGCATCAGGTATTGTCGCCACACTGGTTATGACTATACTCTTCTCTGTCCTAATGCTCACCATCGGTCGGAAGATAATGGATAAAGCGCTGACATGGGTTCAGGCATACCTGAGCTGGCCTGCGGGAACGCTTGGCTTCGTTCTGGTCGTTACGTTTTTAAGTGCCGCTGCCGCGGAAGCGATAGGCATACACGCCATATTCGGGTCATTTCTCGCAGGTGTCGCACTGGGCGACAGCAAACACCTTTCGGAGCACACTAAAAAGACAATCACACAGCTTGTTTCATTTGTGTTTGCGCCGCTGTTCTTCGCCAGCATCGGTCTCAAGGTGGACATCACCGCACACTTTGATTTCGCTCTCACAATGATAATCATAGCCATAGCTTTTGCAGGCAAGATATTCGGAAGCGGAATAACCGCAAAACTGAGCGGACTCTCAAACAGGGAATCAATAGCCATAGGCGTTGCGCTGAACGCGCGTGGCGCAATGGAGATAATCCTTGCACTGCTTGCGTTGCAGATGGGCGTTATAGACGAAAGGCTCTTCGTCTCACTTCTGGTGATGGCGCTCGCAACGTCGCTTTTCTGCGGTCCCGTGATCAAACGGGTGCTACAACTCAAACCCGGCAGAAGGTTCGTTTCCTATCTCTCGGATAAATATTTCATCAGCAACGTTTCGGCGCGTACCCCCATAGAGGTCATTGAAGAGATGAGCGTCCTGTTCCGCAGAACGGGACTTGACGTGAACGTGATAAAAGAGACGCTGATAGAGCGCGAAAAGCTTATGCCCACAGGACTTTCAAACGGGGTAGCAGTCCCCCATGCAAGAGTAAAGGGGCTTAAACATCCGGTGATAGCCGTCGGCATATCACGCGGCGGCATAAATTTCGACTCGTCCGACGGCACATTCGCGCAGGTGATAATAGTCATACTGGTGCCTGAAAGCGAAAACGCCCTGCTTCTGAATCTTTTTGCAGAGATAGCAAAAACCTTCAACCAGCCGGATGCATCCTCCGTGCTTGTGGATTCAAAGAATTTCGCACAGTTTCTTTCCAGTCTCCGCGTTCTGATAGAGAACGTCAGAAGATGAGAGATTGCTTCACCCCCTAAAGGGGTTCGCAAAGACTAATAGAAAGCCCGTCTTCGCGAGGAGTACAGCTATTTTCTCAAATGCTTTAGAGTTTTAAATAATCCTCATAACCTTTCGACCGCAGTTTACATGCGGGACATTCGCCGCAGCCGTATCCCCAGTCGTGTTTTACGCTTCTGTCGCCCTGATAGCATGTGTGGCTGTCCTCAAGAACTATGTCCAAAACACCGCAGTCTTTCGCCAGCTTAAAGGTCTCCGCCTTGTTAAGATACATCAGCGGGGTATGTATGATAAGCTCCGTATCGCTTCCGAGGTTAAGCGCCCTCTCCTGAGCCTGAACAAACACCATGCGGCAGTCGGGATAACCTGAATAATCCGTTTCGCAAACCCCAGCCACAAGGTTGTCGCACCCTTTAAGTTGTGCATAGGCATGGGAAAGGGTCAGAAAAAGCGCGTTACGGTTGGGAACGTATGACGCTGGAAGTTTTTTAAGTCTTGGGTGGCGCTCGGAAACGTCTGCACCTTTTGTTGTCAGTGCCGAATCCACCAGCCCTGCGAAAAACGATATATCAACCATTTTATGGCTTACACCCATCTTTTCGGCTATCTTTTCCGCCTGAACCAGCTCAATCGAGTGGTTCTGTCCGTAGCCGAAAGTTATGGTATGTACCTTTTCAAATCTTTTTAAAGCCCAGCCGAGACAGGTTGTGCTGTCCTGTCCGCCTGAAAATACAACAAGCGCTGAATTGTTTCTCATTGTTCACCCGCAAATTTTCTATAGTCGCCGCCGATGACCTCTTTCATCCCGAAAAAGTGTCCTCTGCCGAAATACATGAATGCCGTGACAACAGAATCACCGCACTCAACCTCCGCCATCTTGCGGAAATAAAAATCGCCTTCGTACTCGTCCAGACATTTAAGCACATCATCAGGCACTTCGTAAAGCTCACCTTTGATGCAATATCTGTTCCTCCCCTCAAAAACAAACGGATAGCCTTCGTAAATATACATGCTAAGCTCGTGGGACGTGTGACAGTCTGCACAGATAAGCTCCGCGCCGTTCATTTTGCCCTCTTTGTCCAGCCCCGACATAAGCGTTCCGTAAACGAACAGTTTTTTCATATCACTCCAGTGTTTTTTTAAACTTCATTGATGCGAAAACCATAAAAAAGATCGCATGTATGCAAAGCCATATAAGCTGTTTTGAAAGTTCCGCCGCCGTTGCGCCTTTTATCACGACGCCAATGATACCCTCAAGACTCCAGCGCATGGGAACAAGACAGGTGAAATACTGCACAGGTTCGGGCATATTCGACACCGGAAATATATATCCGCTCAGAAGTGCGCTGGGCATCATCAGAAAAAAAGATGTCAAAAGCGCCTGCTGCTGGGTTCTGGACGATACACTCACAAGAAGCGCAAGCCCCAGATAGGTGATAATACTCATCACCACAACTGCAAAAAGCAGAAAAATACTGCCCTTAACGGTTATGCCGAATATAAAATATGCCAGCACAAACATCATCGTGGTGGTAATAAGCCCCGTCAGCATGAACGGAACCGTCTTACCAATTATAAACTCCGTACGGCTTATGGGCGTCACCATCACCTGCTCAATTGTACCTATCTCCTTCTCCCTGACAATCGCTATACTTGTCAGAAGCATGCCCGAAACCATCATCATAAGTGTGATAAGCCCCGGAACATAGTAAAACTTGCTCAGCAGGTTCGCATTGAAAAGATTCCGATGCTGAAAGGAAACAGTTTCCGTAACATTGACACTGTTTTTCGCCGCATAGGTGCTGATAACGCCGGATGCGTAATTCATTATTATGCCCGCGTCGTTGCTCATTGTCCCGTCTGCTATAACCTGAACAGAAGCGCTCCGCCCCGAAAGAACGTCTTTTTCAAATCCTTTCGGAAAAACCACTGCTCCGCGCACGTCGCCCCTGTCCAGCAGTCTTTTCACTTCATCAGGACCCGTCACTCTGTACTGTATCCTGAAATATCCGCTGGCAGCAAAACTGTCGGTTATCGCCCTGCTCTGGGGCGAATTGTCATAGTCCAGAACGGCAATACCTATATTTTTAACGTCCATGGTAAGAGCGAACGAAAAAACCAGAAGCTGAAGCAGCGGCATCACAAAAACTATTGTCCGCATTTTAGGATCGCGAAGCATCTGTTTCAGTTCCTTAAGGAGCATCGCCTTCAGTTTCGTTATCATCAGTTCAGCCTCAGTTTCAGCCGCTTATTAGCCGCAACAACCATTATCAGAGTATACACGCAAAGGAACAGAAAATTCGCGTAGATTATCTCAAGTCCCACCCCTTTCAGGTAGATGCTTTTCAGCATCGACACGAAATATCTGGCGGGAAAGATGTATGTAAGAAGCTGTATTGGCATCGGCATGTTCGCTATGGTGAACACAAAACCGCTGAGTATCATCGTGGGCAGAAATCCTGTTATAAGCGCTATCTGGTTGGCAAGCACCTGTTTTTTCAGATTTATGCTGAGCAGAAGTCCGAAGAACAGCACACCTGTCAGAAACAGCGTGGCGACAAAGAACAAAAGCGCAGGATTGCCGCGCATAGGAACCCCGAATACCAGCCGTCCCAGCCATATGGCAGTTATGATATCCGCCAGCCCGATGCAGTACAGCGGTATGAATTTGCCGAATGTCAGCTCCAGCCGCGTCACAGGCGTACTTATAAGCTGTTCCATCGTGCCTGTCTCCCATTCGCGGGCAACGGTGACACTCGCCAGCATAGCCGCAATAACAGCCATGACGATGGCAAGGATACCGGGAACTATCATGTAGGTGCTGACCATGCCCTGATTGTACCAGGCGCGCGGCAGAACGTTTACATTCATGCCGTCCGTCCGCAAAGCCTGTGCTGAAAGTTTGATATTATATATAGTGGAAAGCGCCTGAACGTAGTTCAGCGCCGTGCGCCCCACGTTCGCGTCGCTGCCGTCCACAAGCACCTGTACTTCTGTATGTTCACCCTTGAGCAGTTTTTCAGCAAAATCTCTTTTAATGATTATGCCGACAAGTGCCTTTTTTTCGCGCATCAGCCTCTGCATATCGTCAAAACCCTCTGCGCGGGACGAAACGTTAAAATATGCTGAGCCGTCGAAGAGACTCACAAGCTCCCTGCTCTGAGGAGTATCGGACAGGTCGGCAACAGCCGTCGGGATATTTTTCAGATCGGTGTTCAGCGCATAGCCGAAAAGCAATATCAGCATGACGGGAATGGCTATCGCAAGAAAAAGACTGCGCCAGTCACGAAAAATATGTATAAACTCTTTTATCACCATTGCTTTCAGACGTCTGGGACTGAATATCATTTTTCACCCCCGTCGGCTCTCTCTATCATGGAAACGAAAACGTCCTCCATGGTTGCCTCAATTGCGTTCACTTCCGCGCGTATGCCCTTCTCCGCAAAATATTCTTTTATTGCAGTTTCAGCCGTATCCTTAGTTCTCACATGAAGCCCCGCTCCGAAAAGCGAAACGTCCAGAACGGAATCCAGCTTCCCCAGCCCATCCATGTGGGAGAAAGGGTCTTTTACAAGCACCTCGATTATCCTGTCCTGCATCTGCGATGTTTTAAGCTCGGAGGGCTTACCCATTGCTATCATATCTCCGCGGAATATCAGCGCCAGTCTGTCGCAGTATTCCGCCTCCTCCATATAGTGAGTGCTGACAAACACCGTGACACCGCTTGCCGCAAGTTCGTTTATAATTGCCCAGAAAAGTCTTCTGCTGGCAGGATCGGCACCGCTGGTGGGTTCGTCCAAAAACACGATTGAAGGTTTATGCAGGATGGCGCACGCAAGGGCAAGCCTCTGCCGCCAGCCGCCCACAAGCTCCGAGGTCATAAGATTCTTTCTGTCCTCAAGTCCTGCAAGTTTCAGCGACCAGTCCCTTCTCTGCGCAAGTTCCGCTCCCGTCAGCCCGTATATCCCGCCGTAGAAATCTATGTTCTCATATACCCTAAGGTCTTCGTAAAGCGAAAACTTCTGGCTCATGTACCCGATTTTCGACTTTATGGTCTCAGGTTTATGTACTATGTCCACGCCGCCAACGACCCCTTCGCCGGATGTGGCTGGGAGCAGTCCGCAAAGCATTTTTATTGTCGTGCTTTTTCCAGCGCCGTTGGGACCTAAGAATCCGAATATTTCGCCGTAAGGCACTGTCAGGCTTATGTTGTTTACTGCAGTAAAGTCGCCGAACCGTTTCGTAAGCCCGCGAACTTCAAGTGCAGTTCCACTCTTTCCGCCGGCGCCCTCTGCTATCAGCGAAAGGATATTTTCATCAGCATCGGCAGATTCGCCAATGCTCATGAAGATATCCTCAAGCATCGCTCTGTCTGGCTCTATCACTGCTTCCGGAGCCAGTTTTTTCAATTCATCAGTATCCGTCTGCATATCATGCGTCAAAACCCTTATCCTGTCTCCGTATGCGTGAACACGTCCGCCGCCCATTGCCCCTTTCAGCTTTTTCACAAGGCTTCTGTCGCCGCCATCCTTAACACTTATGACCTGTATACCGCTTTTTCTGACAACCTCTTCGGGAGAACCTTCGGCAATTATCTTTCCTTTATGCATCAACCCGATGACACTGCATCGCTCCGCTTCGTCCAGATAAGCCGTACTCATGAGAATCGTCATTCCATCTGCAACCAATCCGTAAAGTATCCGCCAGAAATCCCTGCGGCTGACAGGGTCAACGCCGTTGGTGGGTTCGTCCAGAAGCAGTACCTCCGGCTTATGCACCAGCGCACAGATAAGCTGTAATTTCTGCTTCATACCGCCGGAAAGCTTCCCCGCCTGTCTGTGTTTGAAGGGTTTCATATAGCTGAAATCGAGAAGTTCGTCGATGCGCTCCCGCATACCGTGTTTTTCAACACCATAGAGGTCGGCGTAAAGTCTGATATTTTCCTGAACCGTCATGTCCGGATACAAGCCGAATTTCTGGCTCATGTAGGCGATTGAGTTTTTGACAGCGATCTGTTCCCGCTCGCATGAATGACCGCAGACGAATGCCTCGCCGCTGTCGGGTTTAAGGATGCCTGCGATAACGCGAAGTATCGTGGTCTTTCCAGCCCCGTCGGGACCTATCAGACCGTATATTGCGCCGCTATTGACATTCAGAGATACGTTGTCAACGGCAACGGCTGAACCGTAGCGCTTTGTTATACCGTCCGCAGAGACGGCATATCCACCGCTTTTCATCACTTGCTCAGGACTATCGTCCCGTCCACGGGCATACCCGTTTTAAGCATCTGGTCTCTGTTGTCCAGACTGACCTTTATCCTGTACATGAAATTCACGCGTTCTTCCGGTGTCTGAACCGATTTTGGCGTAAACTCCGCCTCGTCCGCTATAAAGGATATCCTGCCTTTAAAAACTTTGTCCGAATAGGAATCACAGCGTATTTCCACCATATCGCCGAGATGTATCTTGCCCAGATCCTTTTCACCTACGTAGCCTCTGACCCATGAATCGTTCAGGTCTGCAATGTCCAGTATGGGGCTTCCCGCCTGAAAAAATTCACCTGGTTCAGCGGAACGCGTCAGAACCTTTCCGCTGACGGAAGATTTCAGTTCTGTGTATTCAAGATTCTGCTTCGCAGTCTGAAGCTCTGTCTTTGCAAGCTCAAGTGCTGCATATGCTTTTTTTATGGTTTCGCTTCGGGTTCCCTCAAGGGCAAGACTGAGGCTCTCTTTCGCGGATTTAAGAGCGGCTTCGGACTCCCTGACGGTATTCACTGATTTTTTATACTTTGTATCATACTGCTCAAAATCATATTTGCTCAGCCCGTCGTTCCTGTACAGGTATTCAAACCTGTCTTTGTCCGCCTTTGCCTGCTGTGCATCATTCTTTGAGCGTAAAAGTGCCGCATCTGCCATGTCAACCGCCGCCTGAGCGTTCATAATCTCCTGTTTGCGGCTTCCCGCAAGAAGCTCCTGCAAAGCAGCATCGCTCACCGCAACGTTCGCCTCTGCGGTTTTGACTGCCAGCTTCTGGTCGGCATCGTCCATGCGGGCAACAACAACGCCCGCAGGAACAGAATCACCCTCTTTGAAAAGAATGTCAGTAACTCTGCCTGAAATCTTGAAAGATAAAAGAACGTCCGTAACTTCAACAGTGCCGGAAAAAACAATATCTTCAAGATCATCGTCGCCGTTTCGCCCCAGATATACCAGAACAGCAGCAACAGCTATAACCGCCGCAATGACAATGACAACCGCTTTTTTCATACTTATTTGCTCCGCATATTCTCCAGCGCATTGATAGTAAATTCATAAACATGTTCAGTAAGATCTTTGCAAAATTCGTTCATGGGTCCCGTGATAAGTCCTGATTTTCTGAGAAGTTCTGTAGAAAACATGGGATAAGCACACTGCCCGACTAAGCTTATAATCAGCAGATGGATCTTTTCAGCAGGGAGGTCTTCACCAAGAAATCCGCAGAAAACTTCTTTTCCTACTCTCTGAAATTCCAGCATTTTCTCTATGATAGTCTGCTCCATAACGTCAGTGGGTTCTATCATTTCACGGTTGACCAGTTTAAGCCTTGTTTTTGAACTTGAAAGACCGTCGGGACCGAAAAAGCGGCTGACCAGCATCTCAACCATTCCTCTGAGCTTCTGCTCTTTCGTCATTTCTGGCTTCACAAATTTTTCCAGCGGATAACGGCTGTCGATATCTGAAGAGATAGCGTTGAAAAGCTCAAAATAAAGAAGCTTTTTACTCTTGAATGGTAATTAACCAGCGCTATATTGACACCGGCCTTTTTGCAGATTTCACGAACGGTCGCCGCACGAAAGCCTTGTTCACCAAAGACCTTCATAGCGGCTTCAAGTATTTTCTGTTTTGCATTCTTTTTCAATTTAGACACCTTTAAACAAATGTATTAAACAATAGTATACCATCTCGGAATATTTTTCCACCTTTTTTGTATCATTCATGCGAAAATACGCATTATTTTATTTTCAAGTATACCAGCTTTAACATATGCTCACCATTCTGAATAATCGTTGAATTCGCATATTTTGTATGTTAGGGTGTAAAAATTTTACTTTGGAAAGTGATATGTCAGAAAAAAAAGTACCGTTCACCAAGGCTCAGATTGAAAAAATAATCGAAAAATATCCCACGCCTTTCCACATTTACGACGAAAAGGCAATACTTGAAAATGCAAAGAGGCTCAAAAAGGCTTTCTCATGGGCGCCGAAGTTTCAGGAATATTTCGCTGTTAAGGCGCTGCCCAACCCCAGCATTATGAAAGTGCTGAAAAAAGAGGGTTTCGGCGCGGATTGCAGCTCTATGGCGGAGCTTCTGCTTTGCGATATGGCGGAAATCAACGGCGAACAGATAATGTTCACATCAAACGAAACACCCGCAAGTGAATATAAAAAAGCTTTCGAGCAAAACGCGATAATCAACCTCGATGATTTCACGCATATTCAGTATCTGGAAGAATCTCTCGGCACACTGCCGGAAATTATCTGCTTCCGCTACAATCCGGGACCTTTGAAAGGCGGCAACTCCATCATCGGCGCGCCGGAAGAGGCTAAATACGGTCTCACCCGCGAGCAGATGTTTGAAGCCTACAAAATCATGAAAGAGAAAGGATGCAAACGCTTCGGTATGCACACAATGGTTGCATCAAACGAGCTGAACGTAGACTACTTCGTTGAAACTGCGGTAATCCTTTTTGAAATGGCGGCGGAGATAGCCGAAAAAATAGGCATAGACCTTGAATTCATCAACCTCGGCGGCGGTATCGGTATCCCCTACAAACCCGAACAGAACGAGGTCAACCTTGAAGAACTCGGCGAAAAGGTAAGAGTTCAGTATGAAAAGATACTCGGCTCAAAAGGTCTTAATCCTTATATCTATCTTGAGTGCGGAAGGGTCATCACAGGACCTTACGGATATCTTGTCACAACTGCGGTACATGAAAAACACATCTATAAAGAATACATCGCCGTTGACGCATGTATGGCAAACCTGATGCGCCCCGGAATGTACGGCGCTTACCACCATGTAACCGTTATGGGCAAAGAGACTGCACCCGCCGACCGTGTTTACGATGTGGTCGGTTCGCTTTGCGAAAACTGCGACAAATTCGCTGTGGACAGGAAACTGCCCGAAATCAAGAAAGGCGATATAGTGGTTATCCACGACACAGGCGCACACGGACACGCCATGGGCTTTAACTATAACGGCAAACTCCGCTCAGCAGAACTTCTGCTGAAAGAGGACGGCAGTGTGGAACTTATCCGCCGCGCCGAAACCCACGACGACCTGTTCGCAACCCTGAAATTCTGATTAACTGACCAGCTAAAATGACACAGCCCGCTTAACTGAGCGGGCTTTTTTTATAATCAAAATCCCTCCAAACCTCCCTTTGTCAAAGGGAGGCTTTAACTCCCCCCTTTACTAAAGGAGGGAGTTTT
>NZ_JAJOIL010000008.1 GCF_021209385.1 Seleniivibrio sp.
TTTTTGTTCGGCTGTAAACTGCCGCCTCGTTCTGCTCATCTGAACCTCCGATTTCTATTAGTATTTCATATCTATATTTACTTAGAAATACTTTTCTGCTGTCTGAAATCTTGGGTCCACTATATCTCCAGATGATGTCAAACTCTGTAAGAGAGATAAGAAAGCCGACGATGAACAGAGGAATCGCGATGACAAGCCTTTTCAGGTATGCTTTCTGTTCCATGTTCAGCATCTCGGCGATTATAAGACGTGCGCTTCTGAACGCAGTGTCGCCTGATGTGATGGGGAGCAGAACAACGCCGAGGATAGCGAGAATACCGCCGAATCCGCCGAGCAGAGTTGTTGAAACCTGATTGACGACGTATGCGGGACCGCCCTGTGCAAGAGCCGCGTTAAGTTCTGCGGAGCCGTGATAAAAGGTCATGCCGAGTGTCGCCCAGATAAGAGCTATAGCGCCTTCACCTATCATTGCGCCGTAGAAAACGGCTTTGCCACGCTTTTCGCTTTTAAGACATCTCGCCATCATGGGCGACTGTGTGGCGTGGAAACCGCTGAGTGCGCCGCAGGCAATTGTGATGAACATCAGAGGCCACATGGGCAGGTCAGTTGGGTGTACGTTCATTATTGTGCGCTGGGGATAGAATTCGTGTCCCTGAGCAATGAGCGCGATCGTAAGCCCCACAGCCATGAACAGCAGAACCGCGCCGAAAACGGGGTAAATTTTGCCGATTATCTGGTTGATGGGCAGGATTGTCGCAAGGAAGTAATACGCGAATATGATACCCACGAGAACAGGAACTGAGAGGTGGGTCATGTTTGTGAGCAGTTTTGCGGGTCCGAGAACGAAAACTATACCCACGAGAAGAAGAAGGATAACAGAGAACCATCTCATGAACTGTTTAAAGAAGTTGCCGAGGTTCTGACCTACGACATCGGGTACGCTGGCTCCGTTATAACGGATGGAGAGCATACCGGAGAAATAGTCGTGGACAGCGCCTGCGAAGATAGAGCCGATAACTATCCAGAGCAGAGCTGCAGGACCGTACAGAGCGCCGAGAATGGGTCCGAATATGGGTCCAAGACCTGCGATGTTAAGAAGCTGAATGAGCCAGATCTTCCATGTGGGCATCTCCACATAGTCCACGCCGTCGTATTTTGTTGAAGCGGGCGTGGGTCTGTTTTCATCGGAACCGAATATTTTGTCAACGATGGTGCCGTAGGTGACATAGCCTACGACAAGCAGAGCAAGACATGCAAAAAATATTAACATGGGAATAACCTCCGTTAAGATTTTCAATAATATTGCATGTCTTTTGCATATTGAACTGCCGGAATAGCGAACGGTTGTATAAATGTCTTAACGGTGGAATATCGGATTAAACGGTTATACTGTTAAAGTATGATGGAGAGTATTCTGGAAACACCAGGCTCCTGCATGGTAACGCCGTATATGGAATCAGCCTCCGCCATGGTCTTCTGGTTGTGGGTGATAATAACGAACTGTGTGTCCGCAGAGAGTGTATGCACCATACGCAGGAAACGGTCTATGTTGTTTTCGTCCAGCGGCGCGTCTATCTCGTCGAGGAAACAGAAGGGAGTCGGACGGTAGAGGAACAGCGCGAAAAGGAGCGTACACGCACCCATCGCTTTTTCGCCCCCTGACATAAGGTTCATGTTTTGAAGTCTTTTGCCGGGGGGTTGTATGAAAATTTCAACTCCGCTGTTCAGAACATCGTCGGGAGTGGTCAGCGTCAGTTCGCAGGTTCCCTGCCCGAAAAGTATTGCGAAGACGCGTTCAAAGTTTTTCTTAACGCCTTCAAAGGTTTCTCTGAATATCTGAGTTGTATTCTCGTCCATTTCACGGATAAGGTTATGGATGCTCGCCACAGCTTCCTCAAGGTCATTCTTCTGGTTGGTCAAAAATTCATTGCGTTCCTGAATCTCGTTATATTCGGCTTCTGCGGTCATGTTGAGGGGACCGAGTTCGTCTATCTCGCGTTCTATGCCCGAAAGGTCGGCTTTTGCCTTCGCCGGCTGAAAATCCTCCATGTCCATCTCAAAATCTTTGACGTTCATCTGGAATTTTTCTTCAAAAGCTTCGCGCAGGTTTGATATATCGGACTCGAAGCGTTCCTTCTTCTTTTCCGCGTCGAAAATATCGTCCTCTATTCCGCGTATCTCAAGGTTGTATTTGTCTATCTGTTTTCCGGTCTCTTCCTGTTGTTTTTCTGTTTCGGCTATTTCTGTGTCGAGACGGAATTTTTCCTCGTTGAGCAGATGGCGTTTTTTAATTATCTCGTGAAACTCGCCGCGCTTTGCTTCAAGTCTGTCTTTCAGGTTCACTATGTCCGATGTAAGAAGCTGCGACAGCCTGTTTTTGGCTGCTGTGAGCTTTATGCCGGATTCGGAGATGTCTTTGTCTATGAAACCGAGTTCGCGCACGAAACCGTTTATGCTCTCCTGCACGCCGCGCAGTTCAACTTTATATGCTGAGTGTTCATCCCGCACGTCCTCGTACATGGCGTCGATATCTTCCAGTTTGCTGTTGAGTTCCTCTTTGCGCTGTTCGGCTTCCGCCATTTGTGCGGAGAACTCTTTGTTCTGGTTGGTGTAAAGCTCTATCTTCTCTTCGCAGCGCTTTATTTCGCTGCCGATGTTGGCTATCTCGCTGTCTATTATGGAAGCGCGCTTCGTCATGCGCTCGTGTTTCTGCTTTATGTCGGCGATACTGCGTTCTTTGTCTTTTATATCAAGAGTGGCTGTCTGCTTCATCTGCTGGATCTCTTCCAGCTTGTCGGATATGGTCTCAAGGCTGTCGGATACGTCGGGTATCTGCTCGGAAATGCCTTCAAGAGCGGTTTCTGCATCCTCAAGTTCTTCGCCGCATTGCTTTATCTCAGCCTGAAGCTTTACGACGGCTTCTCTTTTGTCGTCCGCGCCTGGTTTTCTGTATATAAGCCCGTTGGCTATGACCGCGCCGTATTCTTTAACGGATTGTTCCGCCGAGTTCAGAAGCTCCTGAACGTCTGTGTCGAAAACGAAGCGGACAGTGTGTTTTACCGATGCGACGCCCTCCATCACCTCGTTTTTTCGGGAAGAGGGGAAAACCACCAGATCGCCGTATTCGCGCACCAGTGCCGGACTGAGTTTTTCCAGCAGCAGGTATCCGCCGAACTTCTCCATCAGGGCTGAGTTATCCTGTCCTGATGTTTCGGATTTAAGCCGCGTGTTCAGCATATTGAGCTTGGATTTAGCGGAATTTATCTCAAGTTTCTTTTCATTTGCCTTGTTTTCAAGGATGTTCAGTTCGTCTTTCAGTTCTGAATATTTGTCCTTATAAGTGTCGAGCGTGTCGTCAAGCGCTTCTATTTCGGTTTGCAGGCGTTTTATCTCCTGCTCGGTGACGATGATGTTGTTTTCAGTGAACTGGGTGTCGCGTATGCTCTCCTCTTTTTCCTGAATCAGCTTTTCTCTGTCCTTTTCATATCGGGTGAGCATGGTTTCGTTCTGAAAGACGGCATTTCTGGCTTCTGAGGCTCTGTGCGCTGTTTTCAGATACTCGTCGTCTGCGGTGAACAGTTCCTCTTTTATATCTTCGCGCATAGTTTCGTAATCGCTGATGCGCTCTTCAATTTCGTCTATCTTCTCCTGCATGGAGGCAATCTTCTCTGTCTGGTTCGCTTTGGATTCCAGAATATCAGCTCTGCGGTCTGTGAGTTCCGAGAGTTTCTTTTGCAGGAACTCTATGTCGCTGTGCAGTGTATCTTTGCTTTTTTCAGCCGCCTCTATCTCGTTTTCAAGCAGCCTGATGTCAGCTTCCGCCCTTCCTGATTCCGCTTCTGCCTTTATGATTGCGTCATTTTTTTCATTAAAGCTTCTGCGCAGTTCCGCTGCCTTCTGGCGCATTTCGGTTTCTGCCGCAGTAAGCTTTGTGAACCGCTCCGTGTGACCGGCGAGGTTTATTTTAAGAGTGTTTATAGTGTTAAGAACTTCGGAAAGTTCCTCGAATGTTTTTTTATGTCTGTGGTAGATGATGGATTTTTGCAGTGACGACTGACGCTTTGCAAGGTCGCGGTATCTGCGCACCTTTTCTGCCTGCAGTGTCAGAGTTTCAAGCTGTCCGCGTATCTCCGCAAGGATATCGGTGACGCGGCTGAGGTTGTCTTTTGTCTGGTTCAGTCTGCGTTCGGCGTCCTTTTTCCCCTCTTTAAAGCGCATAACACCTGCCGTTTCTTCAAAGAACGCTCTCAGTTCTTCCGGGTTTGACTGGATTATCTTATCGACTTTACCCTGTTCAATGATTGAGATGGATTTTGTGCCGAGACCGGAATCGTAAAAAATCTCGCGTATATCTTTCAGACGGCATTTTTTGCCGTTTATGAGGTAATCTCTTTCTCCGGTGCGGTAGTGCTTTCTGGTGACGGTTATTTCGCTGAACGAACCCCATTTGGACGTGAGGCTTTCCGGCAGTTCCGACAGAGTGAGCGACACCTCGGCAAAGCCGGATGCCTTTCTGTGCTGTGAACCTGCGAAAATAACGTCGTCCATGTCGGCTCCGCGAAGTTCCTTCGCGCTCTGTTCGCCGAATATCCAGCGTATTGCGTCCAGTATGTTGCTTTTGCCGGATCCGTTGGGACCTATGACACAGGTTATGCCGCCGGGGAACTCTATGACGGTCTTGTCAACGAAAGATTTAAAGCCCTGAACCGTAAGAGATTTGAATTTCATTTAATATTGTTATTTCAAATCAGGCAAAAAACAAGTGAAATTGATTTTACAGATGCCGTATGTCTGTTAAAGTTATATTATAACTTATAACAGACTGAAAAGGTAAAATACAATGAATGATGTTAAGGCAATGATTGAACGTCTGAAAAAAGAACTTGATCTACTTGGCGACAACCCGCAGCAGGAAGATGTCAGCGCTGTGATAACTGAGATATTAGGTTGCAGAGGATGTGACATTTCATGCTTTATGACCGACAGCGATGTTTTTCAAACCATGCTGGATACCATACCGGTTCCCGTTTATTATAAAAATACCACCGGCAGGTACCTTGCCTGCAATAAAGCTCTCTGTGAGGCGTACGGTTTTGCAAGAACGGATATCGTCGGCAAGACGGCTTATGATTTTTTCCCGAAAGATGTTGCAGATTCGTTCGCTGTCGGCGACAAGGCGCTGATACATGACGCTTCCGAAGAGCGTCTTGAACATCGCGGTCGTTTCCCCGGAATGGAAGACAGTTTTCATATCATCCATAAAAGAGCATTCAAACGAAACGGAAATGTTGAAGGAATCATCGGTGTTATTCTGGATATGACAGAGATAAAAAAAGTTGAGGACACCGCATGGGCATCTGAGGCGTTCTTCAAAACTCTTTTTGAAACGGCACCAATGCCGATTGTGATTATAAACGGCTTTAACATGATAATGGATATGAATTCCTCTGCGGCACAGATGTTTGATCCCGTGGCGACTGTCCCCGGACAGGAGATATCGTCTCTGTTCAGATACCATTCGGATTTTGAAAAGGTGATGTCTGCGGATGGCGGAGCCATCAGGGTGGAGATTCTGGGCAGTGCCGGTGTTGAAGAAGTGGTGGCGATGGTAAGTTCAAACGTTCTTAACGGCGAAATTTGTTACGCCTTTGCATTTATAAGGACGGATATCTAAATGAAACAGTCCGATAATTCAAACAGAGGACAGATATTTGAAGAGTTTGTTTATAAACAGAAACCTGAAATAGAAGTATCCCCTGACAAAATGACCGCAACGGTGAAAATCCCCGAAAACCCGCTTTATGCAGACGTATTCGGACTGCTGGCGGACGCGGGCATATATGCGGGCATAGATACCGCCGCAGTGCGCGAGGTGAACAGTCTTCTTCTGCGCGGCGGCAGGATGGAGCGTTCATATACTGTTGCCAGAGGCAGACAGCCCTCAAACGGACAAAACGGCGAACTTATCCTTCGCTCATCCAGACCGCAGGATGTAATACTTTCTTCCGACGAACTTGTCAGTGTAGATTACAGAATATACAAACAGAAACAGCTTGCCCTGGCGGAGAAGGAACAGCCTATTGCAATGATAATCAACCCCACAATGGGGCGCGAAGGCTCCGACATTTTCGGCAGACCTATCCCTGCTAAAGACGGTGAAGAGGTGCAGCTTGAACTGGGTAAGAACGTTTATGTCAGCGGGAAAAAAGTAATAAGCCTTATTGACGGTCTTGTGGAATACGGCAAAGTAAAAGGTCAGATACATCTTGATGTAAGTGAGGTGTATGTTGTTAAAGAGGATGTGGATTTTTCAACCGGAAACATAGATTTCCCCGGCTCTGTCATCGTTAAAGGCAGTATCAAGGCAGGCTTTGAGGTGAGGGCAAAGAACGAAGTTGTTGCCACTACCATCAGGGGACGTGTTGTTGCCGGCGGAGGTGTTACCGCGCGGCAGGGGATTATTGGCGGGCAGGAAGCAGCAGATATCTATGCGGAAGGTTCTGTATACGCAAAATTTGTTCATAAGGCAAAAATAATCACCAACGAAGGCGTTTATATCAAAAAATCCATCATGAGTTCTGAAATTTACGCGGAAAAAGAGGTTATTGTAGATGGTGTTCCGGGAAGTATAATCGGAGGAAAAGTTTTTTCAGTTGAAGGAATTTCGGCGAGGATATACGGTTCTGAAGCATACATAAAGACCGATGTTGCCATATTCACATCAGTCAAAGATGTGATGGATATGAAAAGAATGATGGCGCAGCGGTATGAAACATCGAAAATGCTTACCAAGCTTGAAACCTATCTTGGCAACAATAAGGAAATACTTATGCGTCAGGGGGAAGACAAGCGGGTCATGATAGATAAACTGCTGATAAAAAGGGAGCAGATGAGAAAAGAGGTAGCTTTTTTTGACAGCATGATAAAAGAGGTTCAGGCGAAGCTGGTGCTAAAGAATGATAGCCGTATCTTTGTGGGCAGGCATGCTTATCCGGAGGTCAAGTTCATGATAGGAGGACGTTTTGCCCTGACCAAGGATAAAACAACAAAAGGATACTACTATTTTGATACCAAATCGGAGGAGGTTGAGTTCGGATACGGTTAAATGCTCAGAAATTTTGAGTTAAAAGCATACCCGTCGGCAGATTCACTTAACAGACCCATATCGATGAATTTTTTAATATCCCTTGCGGCTGTTGTGCGGCTGACCTTGCCGTAATAGTTTGTGAACGGCTTTTTCAGAAGCATATCCTCATAGCGGAACACGTTTCCTGTTCTGTAAAGCATCAGAAGAAAATCGTGCTGGCGTTTTATGAGTTCCTTTTCATCCAGAAGAACAGCGAGATATTTTTCCACGCTGTTGTGGCGTATGGTGGCAAGACTTGTACGGATTCCGTCTTTCATCATCATGATCAGTCTGCGCGCGGTGAAGTCTGCAAAGCCTGATATGTCGGAAGTTCTGTAAAATTCAGAAACATTTTTAAGATATTCTTCCCTGTTGCTGGCGAACACTTCCTGCATAAGGTACGGCAAATCGTTCAGCCCCAGCTTTCTCATTAAGAAAATACTTGTGATAGCAGCTGTTTTGCCGTTGGCAGTTGAAAACGGCTGGATCTTTTTCAGATGCAGATGAAGAAGAAGTCCTTTCAGGAATGGGCTGACCTTCGCGGTCTCATCACATGTTAGCCATTCTGTCAGGTGTTTCATAAGAAAATTGATATCCAGTGCCGAGGCTGGCGGAGTCCATCCGGTTTCGCCGTCTTCACAATGTGCCGCCGTCTTTCTGTAGGTTCCTGCATCCGCAACGTTCATGCTGCGTGTAAGCTCCGCATGAACCGACGCTGCAAATTCCGGCGTAAGTGGGTCGGTGAGACTGTTTTCGGCATGTTTCAGCGCGTAGAAGACGTTGATAGTGCTTACAGACTGCATGTCTTGTGTGAAATTGCTGCGGTCGTGGGTTATTATACGGCAGACCTGATCGAATGTGACGTCGCTGTCGTCCATGCTGATCAGACTGTAGACTGATCTTGCCGTAAGATTGTCCGTGAGATATGAAAAGGCGCCCGGGCGCGAGGGTATGTTGAGCAGCATCTCAATGGAAGATACCACGGGCATTACTTCTGCCGAAAGCCCGGAATTGAAGAAATAACTGCTTGAATGGAATGTTTTGACTGTTCGCACCGCTCACCATATTGATTAAAATTTAATCAATACTATTACGGGTCAGCGGATTATTCAAGTCCTTTCGCCTGAATCCACAGATTTTCCATTTCATCAAGTGCTGCTTCCTCACATGAACGTCCGTTCTTTTTGAGCTCTTTCTCTATATGTTTGAAACGTTTGATAAATCTATCGTTTGCTTTTCTGAGGGCTTCGTCAGGATTCACTTTGCAGAAACGGGACATATTTATGATTGAAAAGAGAACATCGCCTATTTCGTGTTCCATCTTTTCTCTGTCGCCCTCATCGAAAGCCTCTTTAAACTCGTCAATCTCTTCGTCCAGCTTTGCCATGCAGTCTTCGGGTTTTTCCCAGTCAAAACCGACCTTGCGCACTTTTTCCTGAATTTTCAGCGCGCGCATGACTGACGGGTATGCGGCGGGAATATCGCTGAGTATTGATTCAGCCTGTTTTGCTTTTTTCTCTTCCTTTTTGATCTCGTCCCAGTTTGCTATGACTTCGTCCGAGTCAGAAACGGATAGCGTTCCGAAAACGTGCGGGTGTCTGCGCACCAGTTTTGCGGAGACCTCGGAAAGAACCTCGTCAATGTTAAAGCGTTTTTCATCCTCTGCCATAACGCTGTGAAACACAGTGTGAAACAATACATCGCCCAGTTCTTCGCGTATGTTTGGGATATCTTTTCTGTCAAGGGCATCCAGAAGCTCAAAAGCTTCTTCTATAAAGAGGTTTTTTATTGAGAAGAGATTTTGCTCTCTGTCCCACGGACAGCCGTTTTCGCTGCGTAACGTTTTGACAATGTTTACCAGTTTTTCAAATTCTTCACTCATTTAATTGATTTCCTATCCGATAAATTATACAATATTACGTTGATTCAAACATAAAAGTTACGGGGAGTTATTTAACTCAATTTTGAGGTGAAGTATGCGCTTTATTAAATTAAGTATCAAGCAGTATGTTTCAATAGGGGTGTACATAGGGATACTGCTTATAACGGTGATACTTTCAGGATACGACTATCTTTCGCTCCGCGGAACTATGATAAAAGATGCCGCATCCGATATGTCCTCCATGTCTGATATTATTAACGAAAGGCTCAATGAAAAGCTGGGTGATATCTCCCTGACCGTCAAGTCCATTGCCGATGATCAGGAAACAGCCGGTATGCTTGCCGCAGGAGACCGCGAAGGGCTTATCGGAAAATATAAGAAATATTACGAGTCAGTTAAAGATTCAGGCGTTGTTCAGTTTCAGTTCCACACGCCTCCTGCAACCAGCTTCCTTCGTCTGCACAAGATAGATAAGTTCGGTGACGATCTTTCTGCGTTCAGAGGAACCGTTATTCAGGCGAATAAAACGCTTAAACCTGTTATCGGTCTTGAGGTGGGAAAGGGCGGTCCCGGACTTCGCTCTGTTTTTCCCGTAGTGTATCAGGGACAGCACGTCGGTTCTGTTGAATTCGGAGGTTCCATTGACCCCCTTGTGGACTATATGAGCAAATCATTTGATGTATCATTTGCCGTTGGCATAAAAGAGGACGTCATAGCTAAATCCGAAGGAATGGACAGGCAGTCTTCTGATGTTGATAAAGACGGAATAAGGTATTACAGGAACAACCTTGAACATGCAGAAGAATTCGTAAACGCATATAAAGGCGACGGCATCTCTGAAATAGACGGACACAGTATTTATATCTACAACTTTGCACTTAAAGACTATAAAGGCGACGACATCGGAAATATCCTGTTCTTTAAGGATATGACCCCTCAGCTTAAAAGCGCTCTGCTTGCAGCAATCAAAAAGTTCATAATCGGTTTTGTTATGGCATCCATATTTGCCGTAATACTGTACTACACTCTGCAATACTATCTGAAACTCATAGACAAGCTGGGACAGATCGCCGACGCTGTTACAACCGGCAACGGCGACCTTTCAAGACGTCTGCCCGTTAAGAAAGAGGGCAACGAGCTTGAGACAGTTTCATTTAAAATGAACAATTTCCTCGGCACTCTTGATAAAAACCTGACAAAGACCATACATACTCTGGGCGACCTGCTCTCAGGCGTTATGCCCATTTACTACGCTTTGGTGGACGTGCGCAAAGCGGCGAACCAGAACGTTGACCTCTCCGCAACCGTAGCGGCGGCTGGAGAGGAGATGAGCGTTACAGTTGAGGAGATATCACGCAACACAGCCGAAGTGGCGGAAAAGGGCGAAAGAACCCTTGTGATGGCACAGGAAGGCTCCGCCATAGTTCAGGAAGCAACCGAGAAAGCGGAACACGTTAAGGAAGTTGTTGCGTCGCTGGCAACAGACATCAGCTCGCTGACTGAAAATGCCACTACAATCGGTTCGGTTGTTAACGTTATTAACGACATATCGGAACAGACAAACATGCTGGCTCTTAACGCCGCCATCGAAGCGGCAAGAGCTGGTGAAGCGGGCAGAGGTTTCGCAGTTGTTGCGGACGAGGTTCGCAAACTGGCGGAAAAGACACTTGCCTCCACAAACGAGATAGAGAAGATTGTCAAAGTGATTCAGGAGAACGTTAAGAAAGCAAACGGAAACGCAAAACTTGTTGAAGAGAACATCATTGAGCAGGTTCAGGCAACTGAAAAAGCCAACGAACGCTTTAACGAGATACTCCACTCCGTTATGGATCTGAACGCTCTGCTTCTGAACACATCCACAGCATCCGAAGAGCAGGCGAGTGCCACTGCGGACGTTGCAGGCAATATTGAAAAAGTTGCTGAATCTTCAAAAGAATCCAGAGACAGGGTCGAAAGCCTTATGGATGAGATCGACACGCTCATGGATGCACTGAGCAATATAGAAAAAGACCTTATTCAATATGAACTTTCCTGCAGTTCGCTCCTGTTTGTCAAAGCGAAAATGGCTCACGTTAAATATCTTAAAAATGTGTATAATTCCTTTATGAAAGGCGTTGCGCCCACCAACCTGAAAGACCATGCAAGCTGCGATTTCGGCAAAATGTATTACAGCAAACAGTCTCAGGCGATTTTCGGCAGCGACCCTGATTATAAGGCTATTGAGAAACCGCATATGGAAGTACATAAGCTTTCCCACCAGATCGCCGACCTTCTGCAGAAGGGCGAACGTGAAAAAGCGCAGGATGTTCTTTATGTCATGCGTCAGAATGTGGAACACCTTATCGGGCTTCTGGATAAAATGTTTGAAAAGGCGAAATGCCTGTAAGATATACGAAGGCGCACTTAACGGTGCGCCTTTTTTCTTGATTTATCTGTAAAACGTGCGATTCTATTGATATGAATATCGACGAAGCATCAGCAATTTATCTTGACTTCATGCAGAACGAGAAGGGCGCCTCCCGCCATACAATCGTGAACTATTCAAAAGACCTTGCAGACCTCTGCACATATCTGGAAGAGGCAGGCATAAACACTGTTGAAGAAGCGGATTTTTTCATGCTCCGCGGGTTTGTCGCCATGCTGTATGAAAAAGGATTCTCCAAGTCCACCGTTGAACGTAAGATAGCCTGTCTGAAATCTTTCTTTAACTTTTTGCAGAAGAAGAACAAATCAGAAGATAACCCCGCGCGGATGCTCAAATTTCCGAAAAAAGAGAAAAAAGCGTTCGACGTGTTCAATATCGACAGCATCATGACTTTGCTTGAATTGCCTGACAAATCAGCTCCTTTCGGACTGCGCGACGCGCTTTTGCTTGAGATGATGTACGGAACCGGTGTGCGCGTCAGCGAGCTTGTTGGGCTTGGCATAAACGATATCGACTTCGGCGGTCTGCGTATCCGTGTCAAAGGAAAGGGCAAAAAGGAGCGCATCGTGCCGCTGGCTGATATGCATATCGAGATGATAAAAGAATATCTGGACAGACGTGCGGACGATTGCGGCGGATATGTCAAAGACGGCGAAGCGCTGTTCATAAATAAGCTGGGAACGCGTCTCACGGACAGGTCGGTCAGACGCATAGTAGAGAAATACCTTCTGCTCGCCGGACTGCCGTTGGACTATTCTCCTCACTCGTTTCGTCACACCTACGCAACGCATCTGCTCGAAGGCGGCGCAGACCTGCGCACCATACAAACCCTTCTTGGACACGAATCTCTGTCTACAACGCAGAAATATACCCACCTTAACCTCTCAGAACTTCTGAAAGTGTATGACAAGACACATCCCAAAGCCAAAAAATAGTGGTTGCTGTTGATATGCATCGCATTACGGCGTCAGCTCTTCCTCGGAACTGCTCACATACAAACAAGTATGCTCGCAGCCCGCTCGGAGCATCTTCCTTGTACTGCTCGCATCTGAACAGCAACCGTTGTCGTTGATATGCATCGCATTACGGCGTCAGCTTTTTAATTTTTCGGGTCATGTACTTCTATGTACATTCCCCTTCAAAATCAAAAACCTTCCTTGTACTGCTCGCATCTGAACAGCAACCGTAGCTGTTGATGAACGTCGTCATTTTTCAACTCCATCTTATCTACACAAAAACTTCTTAATTTTTCCTTAATATGTACGAATATATTGAACAGAGGTTATATATGGAAGATTTTCGTATAACAATGCCGGATATGGAATTTGGTCAGTACAATACCGCTTCATTTCGTGGGGTCAGTCTGTCGAGTCTTCATCAGCAGAATTCTGAAATGGATAAAACTGACATTTCGTCTATAGCTGAAAGGCTCAAGTTTCAGGCTGAAGCCATGCTCGAATCAAGTGTAGAAGATTCAGGTAAACCGATCGTAAACGGCATTGATGCTGACTATATAAATACAATTATTGAACTTGGAAAGGCAATGCCGAAGGGTGATGTGGACATCGACGATCTCTCGTGGGGATTAATAGTTAAAATGGGCATGGAAATGGGCATTGAGGATGCGGATGTTCTGAAAGAGCTGAAAATTTCGGATGTTGACACCTATTTCTACGAAGCTGTTTATAAAGAAGCGGCAATTAACGCAGGCATGAGTCGTTTTGATGAAAACGGTCAGGCTGTGGCATACAATAGGGCGTCTGATATCTGGAAAGATATGTTTCTGACAGACGACGAAGGCAACTTCTTAAAAGATGAAAATGGCAAACCCGTTAGGAATGAAAATTTCGTCCAATACCGTATCCAGACCAAAGGTGCAAAAGTTACCGGTTACAGCACGGATGCACCGGTATGGAATTTTAAAAATTATGAAGGGAAACTCACAGGTCTGCAAGGAGGCTTTTTACAAAACCTGCTTCTTGCTGTAGACAGCGAAGACCCGTACATGTACCGATACGTTCGCGAACAGGTGACAAGCAGAATGCCGACATGGTCAGCGGAGACAACTGCTAAGATGAGTGAAAGTGAAAAAACAGATTTCTATATCAGACAGCTTACATATTCATACAAACTGCTTAAGTCGTCAATGATCAGCTCTATGACGATAAAACAGCAGCTCGATGAACTGAAAGCCATGTATTCAGATGGGAAATGGGAAAAGGTCAAACCGGGCGGCGGTATGACAGGTTATCTTATCGGCAGCAGGTAGTCAGTCAGTCGCTGCTGCAAAGAGCGTCGCTGTGGTCGTTTTCTAAGAGGATAGTAAACTCCACTCCGTCGGAACAGTTATGGAATTCAAGCTGTCCGTGCAGAAAATTCGTCATGACCGTTTTTGCTGTATAAAGCCCCAGTCCGGTTCCGTTTCCTGTGTTTTTCGTGGTGAAATAGGGCATGAATATCTTGTCTTTTATTTTTTCGTCAATGGGTTCGCCGTTATTTTTTATACAGATGGAGATCAGGCTTGGGCTGACCACAACACTGACATTTATAAATCCTTTTGAGATTACTTTCTTTTTGAGTGCTTCGCAGACGGCTTCTTTCGCATTATCTATTATGTTTGTGAATACATGGTTAAATTTCATGACGTCAATCATGTTTGAAGCTAAATCGTACGAGCATGCTGGGTAAGTTTCAAATGAATCGAAAATTTCAGTTTTGTTTTGGCATGTGCAGCTGAAGTGAAGGTCTGTATTGTTGAACTCAATTTCAGGCTGGTATAATTTCAGAAGATCAAATATATGATGAACAATGTTTTTTCTTGTTTCAACCCTTTCGCAGTTCAGAGATGAGATGAACTTGTCAATAACTGCTGACATGTCCTGAATTGTTCCCATTGCTCTTTTTCCAAACTCTTTGATATCACCGTTGCTCAATTTGTTCAAATCGTGAAGTTCGCACAGGTCCTGCACCGAAAGAGCAAGAACGTTCAACGGCTGACGCCAGTGGTGTGATATGGTCGTCAGCAGCTTATTTACGTCGTTTTCGCGTTCTTTGAGAAATAGATTGTATTCTTTGCAGCATCCATCGTCAGAATTTGCCTTGGATTCAGTGGAAAATGATATTTTTTCCGCTGAATCACATACAACGGAGTGTTTCATGACTTCCCCCTCATTCTCTGCAGCAAATCTATTGAGCTCATGTGTGGATGACGATGGTATTTTAACTATAAAATAACTGTAATCAGCCATATGTCACCTTATAACTGTACAATAAGACCAGCAATCTGGTACCATGGAATCGTCGTGACCATGCAGGAGGCATTGTTGAGTTATGTAAAGATACCAATATATTACATGATTTCATTTATGACATTAATCACACGGTCTGAATATAATTGTATATTATATAGTCAAGATTCGTCAACAATATTATTTCGGTATATTCTATTCATTTGTGTTTATACTTAGAATATTGTCTAGTTATGTGTAATAAAAATCATCATTTAGTTGAAATTGGAAAGCGTATTAAAGACGCCAGAAAAGCGAAAGGCTGGTCGCAGGAAACACTTGCGGAACATGTCAATATTCATGCTACTTATATGTCACAAATTGAAACAGGAAAGGTGAACCTTACTGTTAATATACTGAAATCCATTGCGGACAATCTTGAGATATCCATGAAGGATCTGGTTTCCGAATACCATGATGAAAACGAACTTCCTGAGTTCCTGAGAGAGGTAAGGGCTGGATATTTCAAGGCAAAAGAGACCGAGCGCGGTTCATATATTAAAGCCGTGCGCGGAATAATCTATGCCTTCACATCCAGACGCAAATAATCCCGCACTGCCTGTTATTCCTTTATAAGTTCAAATTCCTGTGTTTCCTTGTTATAGTTATAAACCTCACCTGTGGCTATCACATAATACCAGCCGTAAATATTAAGTTTTCCTGCTTTATATCTGTCGGCGATAAGCGGATATGAAAGGATGTTTTTCATCTGTTCAACGATATTTACCTGCTCTGTTATCCACTCCCGCTCTTCTTCGGTGGCGCCGGGGTAGTTTTCCTCCACCTGTTTGCGTATGTCGCCAGCCTGTTCCAGCCAGTGTTCAACGTTCGGGATATCTTTGAAGTATTCTTCGTCTTTGAACAGTGCATGGCAGCCCCCGCAGTTGGAGTGTCCGCATATTACTATATTTTCAACGCCGAGGGTCATTACTGCAAATTCGATTGCGGCAGTGGTCGCGGCATATTCTTTTGATATACGGTATTTAGGTACGATGTTTGCGATGTTGCGCACGACGAAAAGTTCGCCGGGCATCGCTTTTGTGATAAGTTCCGGGACAACTCTGGAATCTGAACAGCCGATAAACAGGGTATGCGGTTTTTGTCCATGTCCGAGGTTACGGAAGAATTCTTTATGTTTTTCAAAGCTGCGTTCGCGGAAGCGCACAGCTCCTTTAAAAAGATTGTCCATGCGGTCTCCTGAAAAAAAGGGTCTGTACCTTTTGGCACAGACCCTGACAAATTATCAGATAACGGGTCCGCCCGCAATGATTTCTGCGGAAGTGACCGCTTCGTATTTCTTAAAGTTTTCTTTGAAGCCGCTTGCGAGAGCTTTAAGTTTTTCCATGTATTCGTCTTTGTCCTTCCAGCTTTCGATGGGTTGAAGAACGTCTGTGGGGATATCGCCAAGTGTTTTGGGGATACCGAATCCGAATACTGGATCAGCCATGAATTCAGATTTGTTGATTTCGCCTGAAAGGATGGCTTTTATGATTTTACGGGTATATTTGATTTCAAATCTTTTGCCTACTCCGTAGGGTCCGCCTGTGAGACCGGTGTTTACAAGGTAGCAGCTTGCGCCGTGTTTAACTATCTTGTCGCCGAGCAGCTTGGCGTAAACGGAGGGGTGCCATACCATAAAGGGTTCGCCGAAACATGTGGAGAACACTGCTTTGGGTTCTGTAACGCCTTTTTCGGTACCCGCAACTCTGGCTGTGTAGCCGGAGATGAAGTGGTACATTGCCTGGGGAACAGTCAGTTTGGATACGGGAGGAAGAACACCGAAAGCATCGTATGTAAGGAAGATAACCACATTGGGGTGTCCGCCTTTTCCTGATTCAACAATGTTGGGGAGTGAATCTATGGGATAAGACGCTCTTGTGTTCTCTGTATATTTTTCATCGTCAAGGTCGATTTTTCTGTTTTCGTCCATCACAACGTTTTCAAGGATGGTTCCGAATTTCTGCGTACAAGCGTAGATATCGGGTTCCTGAACGGGAGAAAGCTTGATGACCTTTGCGTAGCATCCGCCTTCAATGTTGAAAACGCCTTCGTCGCTCCAGCCGTGTTCGTCGTCACCGATAAGGTGTCTTTCGGGGTCAGTGGAAAGGGTTGTTTTTCCTGTTCCTGACAGACCGAAGAAAAGAGCTGTGTCGCCGCCTTCGCCGATGTTGGCGGAGCAGTGCATGGACATGATGCCTTTTTTGGGAAGGACATAGTTCATAACTGTGAAGATGGATTTTTTGATTTCGCCGGCATAGCTTGTTCCGCCGATGATAACCAGTTTCTTTTTAAAGTTGAGCAGTATGAAAGCTTCGCTGTTTGTTCCGTCTTCTTCCGGGTCAGCGTGGAAACCGGGGCAGCCGATAACAGTGAAGTCAGCTGCGAAATCCTGAAGATTGCGCTCGTCGTTCTCAGAGATGAACATGTTGCGCGCGAAAAGGTTCTGCCATGCGGAGTCGTTTATAACGCGGACTTTAAGTCTGCTGTTTTCATCAGCTCCGGCATAACATTCCTGAACGTAGATGTCTCTGCCCTGCATGTATGCTTTAAGCTTTCCGAAAAGTCTTTCAAATTTTTCTTCAGAGATGGCAACGTTACCTTTTCCCCAGTTAACGTCAGCCTTTGTGGTTTCTTCTTCAACGATGAATTTGTCGTTGGGGGAGCGGCCTGTGCATCTGCCTGTGAGGCATACCACAGCGCCTTTATCAGCGATTTTTCCTTCGCCGTTTTTAACAATTTCTTCATACAGTTCTGCGGCTGTCAGGTTTCTTTTTATTTCACCGAGGTTGGTGAAGCAGTATCCGTCGAGCACACATATTTCTGCTTTACTCACATTGTCCTCCTGATGGGATGAAAATAGTATGGGGTTTTGCAAACGCGGCATTCTACACGATTGTCAGAAGGTGTTCAAGCTATATTTGACATTTTTTTTTATGTGGTTTTTTTGCACCAAAGTGCTTCATTATTAGTGATTTAAGTTCCAAATACGCTTATTTGGTTTTTCAATATCAATAAATGGTGACAGTAAGTTTCCTAATAAGAGAGTGCTTTACGGTGAAATTTGTCCGAAATGGTTTTTATGCTGTTTTGTGATTTTTTCATCAATTCTTGCATTTCGCTGAACACATCTATATAATCCCTGCTGAAATGGAAATGTTCTTCATTCCTGCCGACGACAGGCACATAAAAAAAGAGAAAGAGAAGGCGAGAGAACTGCGCCGCACGCAATGGTGGAAAAACAAAGTTGCGGAAGGCGTATGTTATTATTGCGGCGAAAAATTTCCGCCTGCTGAGCTTACAATGGACCACATTGTGCCTGTGGCTCGCGGCGGTATGTCCACCAAAGGGAATGTCGTTCCCGCATGCAAAGAATGTAACAACAAGAAAAAATATCTATTACCCATAGAGTGGGAAGAGTACCTTAATACTCTCAAACGGAGTTGATATGACTGGTCATGAGATACGAAAAAAGTTTCTGGAATATTTTAAGCAGCACGGACACGTTGTGGTCGGTTCATCGTCACTTGTGCCAGCGGACGACCCCACGCTGCTTTTCACAAACGCTGGAATGAACCAGTTCAAGGATACATTCCTCGGACGTGAAACCAGAAGCTATACCAGAGCCGCCACATGCCAGAAGGTTGTGCGGGCGGGCGGAAAACACAACGACCTTGAAAACGTGGGCGTAACCTCACGTCACCATACATTTTTTGAAATGCTCGGAAACTTCTCTTTCGGCGATTACTTCAAAGAGGATGCAATAAAATTCGGATGGGAGTTCCTTACCAAAGAGATGGGACTGCCCGCCGACAAGATGTT
Source organism: Seleniivibrio sp. (assembly GCF_021209385.1). Classification (GTDB taxonomy): domain Bacteria; phylum Chrysiogenota; class Deferribacteres; order Deferribacterales; family Geovibrionaceae; genus Seleniivibrio. Next base: position 18,540 of record NZ_JAJOIL010000008.1, read on the forward strand.
TGTCTCTGTATATAATGATGACGACGAAGCGTTCGCCATCTGGCGCGACGTTATCGGTCTCGATGAAAAAGACATCGAACGCCGCGGCGAAAAGGATAACTTCTGGTCAATGGGCGACACGGGACCCTGCGGTCCCTGTTCGGAGATACACATTGATCAGGGCGAAGGCACCGGCTGCGGACGACCCGAATGTGACCGCAACTGCGACTGCGACAGACACCTTGAGCTGTGGAACCTCGTTTTTATGCAGTTCGACCGCTCCGCAGACGGCAAACTGACACCTCTTCCCAAGCCCAGCATCGACACCGGAATGGGACTTGAGCGTGTTACATCCGTTGTTCAGGGTGTAACAAGCAACTACGAAACCGATCTTTTCAAACCCATACTTGAATATATCTCGGAACTTGCAGGGCATAAATACGGCACAGATACTAAAAAGGATATCTCTGTCAGGGTCATAGCCGACCACAGCCGTTCCACCACTTTCCTTGTTGGTGACGGTGTGCTTCCGGCAAACGACGGACGCGGTTACGTTCTTCGCCGTATAATGCGCCGCGCTATGCGTCACGGTAAAATGCTCGGATTCGAGGGGACGTTCTTCTATAAGGTATGCGAATTCGTAGTGGACTTCATGAAAGGTCACTACATTGAACTTGCAGACAAAAAGCCTTTTATATCTAAGGTTGTCACAAACGAAGAGCAATCTTTCAGCAGAACTCTTGGAATAGGGCTTAAAATAATAGACGAACTTCTCGAAAAGCATAAAGAATACAAGGTCATCAGCGGCGAGGACATCTTCCGTCTGTACGACACATACGGTTTCCCCGTCGACCTGCTCACAGATATTGCCGAGGATGCGGGATACGCACTCGACACGGCAGGATTTGAGCAGGAGATGCAGGCACAGCAGGAACGCGCTAAAAAATCATGGGCGGGAAGCGGCGAAAACAGAGTTGCGGATATCTATATCCAGCTTGCAAGCCGTCTGCATACCGAGTTCACAGGCTATGACAGCCTGAAAGAATCCACTACCGTTCTTTCTATAATTAAGGACGGAGCTGAGGTCAGCAAGACCGAAGGCGAGTGCGACATAGTGCTTGCGAAATCACCCTTCTATGCAGAGGGCGGCGGTCAGACTGGCGACTGCGGATATATCAAAACGGATTCCGCAGTATTCAAAGTGACTAAAACGTCAAAATACGGCGACGGCATGATAGCAATGCACGGTGTTGCTGAACTCGGCGCTATCATAAAAGGTGAAAACGTTACTGCGGAGGTTGACAGACCCTCCAGAAAGGCGACTGAAAAGAACCACACTGCGACCCACCTTCTTCACAAGGCTTTGCAGGAAGTTCTCGGAGATCACGTCCGTCAGGCAGGCTCAATGGTCACGCCGGACAGACTGCGCTTTGACTTTAACCACTATGCACCCGTTTCCCACGAGGAGATTGAGCGCATAGAGGAGAGAGTGAACGCTGTCATTCAGGAAAACGACGAAGTATCAAAAACATATATGAGCAGGGACGAAGCTGTTCATGCCGGTGCGATGGCGCTTTTCGGCGAGAAATACGGCGAAAGGGTGCGCGTTGTCCGTGTTGAGGATTTCAGCATGGAACTTTGCGGCGGATGCCACGTTGACAGAACGGGTGACATCGGCTTCTTTAAGATTGCAAGCGAAGCTTCAGTGGCTTCCGGCGTGCGCAGGATAGAGGCTGTTACGGGAATGAACGCGGTCTCATACGCTCAGAAAACCGACAGCACAGTCAAAGAAGCTGCAAAACTGCTGAAAGCGGCTCCCGACAACGTACTTTCCAGAATAGAAGAGACAATGGACGCTCTGAAAGAGCGCGAGCGCGAGCTTAAAAAACTTGGCGACAAGATAGCTTCCGCTCAGTCAGAGGAACTTCTTGATAATATCATCGACGTTAAAGGCGTGAAACTGCTTGCAGTCACACTTGAGAACGCCGACACAGAGGCGCTGCGCAAGTTCGTGGACACAGCCCGCGACCGTATGAAAAGCGGCGTTGTAGTGGTAGGTTCTGTGAACGATGGAAAAGTGATGTTCGCATGCGGCGTCACAAAAGATACAATGGACAGGGTTAAGGCGGGCGACGTTGTCCGCGAAGTGGCTAAGATTGCTGAAGGTTCAGGCGGCGGAAGACCCGACATGGCGATGGCGGGCGGAAAAAATCCGGCGAAGCTGGGCGAGGCGATTGCCGCTGTACCTGCTGTCGTGGAAAAGCTGATTGGCTGAAATTTGCGAAATATCAGAAATTCAAAAAAAGATATCATCATATAAACGCAGAACTCTGGCGGCGACACCCCGTGTTGCCGCTGTTCTGCTTCTTCTGGTGCCGGAAGGCACACAGTACAATGTAATTCTGACAAAACGGATGCGCAGTCTGGAACACCACGGCGGAGAGGTTTCTTTTCCCGGCGGAAGTGTGGAAAACGGCGAAAGCCTGTGCAGTGCTGCACTGCGTGAAACCTGCGAAGAGATAGGTATCTGCGGTGAATCGGTAAAACTGCTCGGCGCGCTGGACGACGAGATGTCCCGCTGGGGACACAGGGTAACGCCCTTCGTAGGTGTCGGAGGCGGCACGGATTTCAGGATACAGCAGACAGAGGTTGACAGGATATACAACGTACCGCTGACACATTTTGCTTTCAGACAGACCTACTGGACGGAAAAATGGTTTCGCGGACGGGAATCCCGCACTGTTCACTTTTTCCGCTGGCAGAACGATATAGTTTGGGGGCTTACGGCTCTTATACTTGATAAATTTGTACATATTTTATCACAAGAATAATGTTGGCAAAGAGATTGATTCGGTCTATTATGTTAAATACAGCGGAACACGGGAGGAAAGTGTGAAAGCAGAATACATAAATCCCTTCATAGCATGTACCATCAACGTATTTGAAACCATGACAGGACTTAAGCCGGTCAAGGGCGACCTATACATTAAATCTGATGAGAACCTGCATTATGACGTTTCCGCCGTTATCGGTATTGTCGGCGACGTAGTGGGATATGTTTCGGTCAGTATGCCCGAGGCGCTGGCAACGAAGGTTGCATCCATCTTCCTGATGGAAGAGAAAGAAGAGGTGGACACGGACGTAGGCGACGCCATCGGCGAGCTTATCAACATGATAGCCGGCAGTACGAAAAAAATGTTCACCGATAAAGGTCACAGATTCAGCATTTCCGTTCCGAACGTTGTTGTGGGCAAGGGTCACACTATACAAAGACCTGCGCACATCATCTGCGTCGGTGTCAAATTTAAACTGGAAAATACCACTTTTGTCATTGAGATAGCACTTAAAGACAAAAACTGATATCATTCAGTACCAAATTATTTCTTTTAAAAGGGTTGACTGCGCAGAAAACAGGAGGAATCCATGATCAATCCGTCTTTATTCAACTGCGTAACAAGAACAGATTTTGGTCAGAACCGCTTATCAATGCTGACAAAAAGACACGAAAACATTTTTTCAAAGTACAAAAACGACAACATCCTCTTTTACAATTTTGCCGGACTGATGATAAACCATATGCCGGCTAATTTCCTCAGTTTCCTCTCCGACGAAGACCTCGACGGTTTTTTTCTTTATCTTTTTAAGATTTTCGACGGACGGAAAAAGAAAAAACTTTCCGTTGTAGCAGAGGCTCTTGAGACAAAGCCATTTTTCGTGGGAAATTTCAGTCTCGTTTCGATAATAACCGACGACAGACCCTTCCTTTACGACAGTGTCTGGGCATATTTTCAGGAGAACGAGACCAAAGAACTTTTTATACTCCATCCTATTTTCAGCACAGAAAGGGACAAACAGGGCAATCTGACAAAAGTTTCCGAGACTGCCATCGGCTCTAAGAACGAGTCGTTCTTTCTGATATTCCTTGAGCATATGGAAGTGCCGCAGCTTAAGAACATAACGAAGAATCTCTCGTCCGTTTATGAGTGTGTGATGGCGGCTGTGGACGATTTCCACCGCATGACGGAGCTTATGCACAACCTCGCCAGCGAACTGCGCGAGAGCGAACCGGAGGTTTCAAGGTTCATACACTGGCTTTTACAGGATAATTTCATCTGGCAGGGCGCCAGGGTTATAAACATAAAGACCGAAGACGCGTCTATGACGAACACTGATATCGGTATATGCACTCTGTCGGCAGAACAGCCCGATGCGAAAGCTCTTTTGTCTGTCATTGAAGGTGGAAAGCTGAACTATGTGGACGGGCATCCCGTTGTGGTTGACATCTCACTTGAAAGATCGAAGGTGAAGACACGCGGATATCTGAACAGGCTGATGTTTGTTGACAGACACGAGAAGTTCGTGCGTGTGGTCGAGGTGTTCGGAAAGTTCACATACAAAGGGCGCAGATGCCCTCCTCATGAGATACCCATCGTACGCGACAAGATAAAACAGGCTCTTGACCATTTCAATTTCGTTCACGGTTCCCACGATTACAAATGGGTTCGCTCCCTCATCGACGATTTCCCTAAGATAGAGCTTTTCAATTTCAACACCAGACTTACCATAGAGACCCTTGAGCTTATCCTCACCATGCAGGGTTCGGAACAGATACGTATATGTTACAGGGATTTCAGACCTCTGAACAATTTATTCTTTTTCATCGCTCTGCCTTTTGAAAAATATTCGACGGAACTTGTCGCAGATCTGCGTGAGTTTCTGGCGGAATTTTTCGATGCGGAGCTTCTGGACACAAGCGTGCGAGAAGACGAGCATAAACGCTATTACATGCATTTCCATCTGTTTCTGCGCGATACGGAAACCCTCATAAAGATTGACGACAACCTGCTTAAGAACAGAATACTCTCCATGCTGCGAACATGGGATGCCAACCTCTACGACCTTCTGCACGACAGGCTGGATTCGCCGGATATAGACAGGGTCTACGCCAGATACGTCAGTGCGTTCAATGATGTCTACAGATCGCGAAACAGTCCGGAGGCGGGCTTCGCGGATATTATGTCACTTGAGAGGCTGGAAGGCGTCAAGGCACGCATCTATGCCGAGAATGGACGGGCGATTCTAAAGATATATGCGCAGTCAAGGTTCCTTCTGACCCAGCTCATGCCGGTTCTGGACAACATCGGGCTTAAGGTTTACGAGGAGGACACTTTCAGGCTTCAGCTTGAGGACGGCGAGCGCTACATAAACGCGGTGTATCTTGCGGATATCGAATATCCGGAAGAGTTCTGCGATATGTATAAGGAAAATGTGCCTCAGCTTATGGTTCATGTGTTAAGCGGCACGGCGGAGAACGACAGGCTGAACGGGCTTGCCGTCACGTCTTCACTGAAATACCGCCAGATAGCGGTTCTGCGTGCGCTTCGCAACTTTATCAGACAGATTGATACCAGCTTCACGCTGATAACCCTTACAAACGCTTTTACAAACAATCCCGACATTGCCGGACTTATCGTGCGGCTGTTCGAGGCGAAATTTGATCCTTCGGTAAAAAAGGCGGACATTGACGGCATCATACAGATGATAATGCCCATGATAGACAGGGTTGTTTCCGCAGCGGAGGACAAGGCTCTGAGGGACTGTGTTCAGGTTCTGGGCGGCATGGTGCGCACGAACTATTATTGTGCGCCGGAACGTCCGTATATTTCGTTCAAGGTCAGAAGCCGCGAACTGGATATCATACCCGAACCGCGTCCGCTGTTCGAGATTTTCGTACACTCTGCACAGATGGACGGAATACATCTGCGCGGCGGAAAGGTTGCCCGCGGCGGTCTGCGTTTTTCCGACAGACCGGATGATTACCGCACGGAGATTCTGGGACTGGTCAAGACCCAGATGGTTAAGAACGCTGTAATCGTCCCCGTCGGGTCGAAGGGCGGCTTTATCGTCAAGACCAGATACAAAGATAAAACTCAGGATAAAGATAACGTAATTGCTCAATATAAAAACTATATACGCGCTCTGCTGGATGTTACGGACAACATAAAAAACGGCAAGGTCGTTCATCCCGACAATGTTAAGATATATGACGAGAAAGACCCGTATCTCGTTGTTGCGGCAGATAAAGGAACGGCTGCGTTCAGCGATATCGCGAACTCCGTTTCGGTTGAGCGCGGATTCTGGCTGGGCGACGCTTTCGCGTCGGGCGGCAGTGTCGGCTATGACCACAAAAAAGTGGGTATCACAGCCAAGGGCGCATGGGAATGTGTAAAACGTCACTTCCGCGAGACGGGCAAGGACATACAGAAAGAGGAATTCACCGTATTCGGTATAGGTGATATGGGCGGCGACGTGTTTGGTAACGGTATGCTTCTGTCAAAGAAGATACTTTTACAGGCGGCGTTCAATCATATGCATATCTTCCTCGACCCCGCACCTGATGCGGAGAAGAGTTTTGCCGAACGCAAAAGACTGTTCGCCGTAGGACCTGCGGGTTCGTGGGCGGACTATGACAGAACGATAATTTCAGAAGGCGGCGGCATCTTTGAACGCTCCGCCAAAAAGATAGAGCTTTCACAGCAGGTGCGCGCGATGCTGGACACCGATAAGCAGTACCTTTCAGGCGAAGAGCTTATCGGATTTATCCTGCGGATGCGTGCGGAACTGATGTGGAACGGCGGCATAGGCACCTATGTCAGAGCCACTTCCGAGACCAACGCGCAGGTCGGCGACCCTGCGAACGATTCGGTGAGGATAACATCACACGAGCTCCGCGCGGTAGTTGTCGGCGAGGGCGGAAACCTCGGGTTCACGCAGAAGGCGCGCATTGAGTATGCAGAAAACGGCGGAAAGATAAACACCGATGCGCTGGACAACTCCGCAGGCGTGGATATGTCCGACCACGAGGTAAACCTCAAAATAATGTTCTCCAAACTGATGAAAGACGGGGACATGAAGGATTTTGCCGAGCGCAACAGATACATCAAAAAGCTCACCTCACAGGTTGAGGCGCTGGTTCTGCGGGACAACTACCTGCAATCGGGCTGTATCAGCATGGCACAGCGCGGGTACGAATCCAGCCCTGTTATTTACAGGGAGTTCGCCAAACACTTAAGAGATAGGAAGCTTCTGGATTTCAACATTGAGAAGATAGAGTTTGTCGATGGCGACAAAGCTCCCACAAGACCGGAACTGTGCGTTCTGCTCGCCTATTCAAAAATATTCCTTTACGGCGAGATAGAGCAGGGGCTTGACGTTAACGACGAGCTGGTAAAACGCGAATATATGAGCTATTACCCGGCGGACATGCAGGCGCAGTACGGCGAAAAGCTGTACGACCATATTCTGCGCCGTGAGATAGCCGCGACAGTTATCATAAACAGGCTCATAAACCGCACGGGTCCCGTGTTCTTCTATGAACTGTACAAGAACAACAATATAGATTTCAGCCGCCTTGTAAATGCGTACATGCTGGCGGAGGACGCTCTTGAGCTTAAGAGCATCCGCCTTGAGCTTGAATCTTTTGACGGCAAAGCGGAAACCGAATCTGTTTATACTGCCATGAGCGAACTTGAAAAGACGATGAAGGTTGCAACCGTCTGGATAGCCGACGAAGCCAGAGCGCAGAGAGTCAGGGAGCGCAGAGAAGAATTCGGCGAGATAGTGAGGCTTATCCCAAGACATCTTTCCGCAGGACTGAAAGAGAACCACGACGCAATGTGTGCGGAACTGATTGAAGGCGGCATACCCTCGTCACTCGCAAAACGCATTGCGGCGGTTCGCTATGCAAAGGCGGCGTTCGATATTTTCGACATCCATGTGAAGACCGGGCGAGCCGTAAGAGATATACTTTCCGCATATTACGAAGCGGATTCAGTTTTTTCAATTACGGAACTGACAAGCGGAATAAAATCGGTTAAGATACGAACCGAATGGGAGCGGGTGAACATGGAAAGCCTTGTGAACCGCCTCAAACAGATACAGAAAATGACAGCCGTTTTTCTCTGTGACAAGGGAAGGGCGGGGCTGAACGGGCTTAAAGCTTCCGAAAGGACGTTCTTTGAGAACTATAATGCATTTCTGATGTCTGTGAGAAGCAGGGACATAGACAGCCTTGTTCCGTACAACGTTGTTGCGGATATGTTCTCACGCCTTGCGGAGAAGTTCGGAGAAAACTGATGATAAACAAAAAACTGATTTGTACGATTATACTTTTTATATTCTGTTTCGGAGGTTATGCTTTGGCGAATGAAACAGCAAAGCTGGATAATAACTTAACGCTTATTTACAAGTACATCCCGGGGGTTAAGGTCGTTTCGGTGCAGACATGGATGAGAACCGGATCTGTTAACGAAACTGCCGAAGAGAGCGGGATTTCACATTTTCTTGAGCATATGGTGTTCAAAGGAACGAAAAAATATAAACCGGGTGAGATAGACACAGTTGTCGAGGGCAAGGGCGGTGTTATGAATGCCGCCACCAGCAAGGATTATACCTTCTATTACATCAACATCCCCTCATATAACGCGGAAGTAGCTTTTGACACCATAAGCGAAATGGTGTTCCGCGCATCGTTCATTCCCGACGAGATAGAAAAGGAAAAACCTGTCGTGGTTCAGGAAATAAAGATGGGCAAAGATCGTCCCACATCCGGTATGTGGGAGGAGTTTTCAAAGGTAATGTTTCAGGACACTCCCTATGAAAGGGAGATAATCGGAACGGAAGACACCGTAAATTCCTTTACCCATGATATGCTTTTGGATTACTACAACAGATACTATCACCCCGACAATATGACCCTCGTTGTTGTCGGTGATATCTCATATGACGAAGTGCTGAAACTCGCAAAAAAATACTACAGCGATAAGCGCAGTGTCAAAGCGGGCAAAAGATATGACAAGGACGGGCTTACAAAGATAGCCAAGCCTGTTGAGCTGTCAGTTAAAAAGGATATCAATCAGGAATACGGAATCTTAGCTTATCCCGCAGAGGGCATATCCCGGATAGATATATTTGCGATGGAGGTTCTGGGCGAGATACTTTCCGGCGGCGAATTCTCTGTTCTGAACCAGAAATTCAGATATGACAACGATCTGGCTAACAGCATAAATGGCGGTTATTACGGTTTGAAACACAGAGGCACCTTCCTTTTCACATACAACTGTCAGATAGGGAAGGGCGACGCTGTTAAAGCTGAAATAATTAAAACTGTCAAAGATATAGATAAGTATATCACCGAAGAGAATATTGAAAAGGCAAAGAACAGACTGAAAAGCCAGACTATGTTCCAGCGGGAGAAAACGTCAAGCGAGGCAAACGACATCGGATATTCATATACAGTGGAAAAACCTTCATATTATGATAATTTTGTTGAAAATATTAATAAAACAGATAAGCTTAGTATTGAGAAAGCCATTAAAACTATTTTTAAGTCGGAGTATGTTTGGGTCAGAACCATGCCCGACGGAAGAAGTGAGCAGCCATGAATATTTCCGACCTAATACCTGTCAAACGGGGCGGGTTTCCGGAAACCGTGTGCGAGGCACTGGAATCCGGTTTATCAGACAGTTACCGTATATTTAACCTCTACGGACACAAGGGAACCGGCAGAACTTATTTCGCCGATTTTCTTAAAAACGAACTTAATCATGAAACCTATCTGGTCATGTATATGGACGCGCAGAAGAGTTGCGCCTGCTATCCTGAGCAGGGGCTTATAGAACTCAGAGACTGCGTTGCCGGAGAAACTGCGGATTTTTTCGCGGTATTCGACATATCCGTACTCGTGCGCAGTGAGAAGATAAACGGAAAGCTGAAGACAGAAGCGGAGTGCTTTTTTCAGAACAACTCTCCCATGATGTCAGAGGTGATCTCTAAGGCTCCTTCAAAGTATAACTTCACAAGAAGCATGTATGACGAAGTAGGTAAAAGCTTTTCCGATGAATGGTTTAACAATGAGGTTCGCCCGAACGTCATAAACATGTTCAAAGAGGCGAACCACATGAACTGGCAGATATGTCTGGACTGTTTTGCGGCTTGCCTTAAAAAGATAAAAGAAAAAGCGGGGCTTCTCCCCGTGATCATCATAGACAATGCAGAAAACCTTTACCCCGCCTTCGACGGCGGAATGAGCTGGGTTACCAAGCTTGTTGAAAAGGCGGACTGTTCAACTATCATCTATATCTCCGAAGAACCGCTTCCGCAGGAGCGCTACGGTTATATTTCGCAGGAAATTCAGGCAGAACCTTTCACGCGCATGGAATCAGACGAATTCTGTAAAAAGAACGGACTGGAAAGGGAATCCATGTCGGAACTCATATTTGAGAATACCGACGGACACCCGGCGCTGACAGCTTTCAGTCTTGAAACGTATAAGCTGATAAAGACCAACGAAGGACACGAACCGGGACCGGAGGTTTTTGAAAGCGATCCGCAGAGCATCGTTCACATGAATCTCAGCAGTCTGAAAACCGATGAGTCAACCATGGCAAAGCTTTTAGGCTGTTGCCGCCTCTTCGATGAAGGACTTTTCAAGGCCGTTGCAGGCGAATTCACATCGGTGGCTGACAAACATGATCTGTTCAGTGCTTTCATCTCCCGCAGTTTTGTTAGCAGTATTGGCGGCGGGTTTTACTGTCTCCATCCTCTCTTCTCCATGCACAGCCACTCGGTTCTGGATTCAGACCTGATAGAGAACGTCAACTACTCAATCTACCGCTATCACATCGGTGCGGCTGAGAGCAATTGCGATTATAAAGATTTGACATATCACATAAAAGAATCTGTTTATCACGCCATGAACGTTATGGAGATCGACGGTTTTGTCGAATGGTTTTCGTCCCTTGAAAAGAAATTTTTCAGTGTCGAGTTTTTTAACTTCTGGCTTGATATGCTGGAAATGGCGAAACAGCACATAGCCGGCATCCTTGGGGATACGCACCCGCAGATAGCCGTTTATTTTGATAAGCTGGCGTTCATGTATCTGAAATCCGGCAGGCAGCTTTCCGCCGAAAAGGTACTTCAGGAAAGACTCTCTGCAGCAGAGGAAAAATCCGGCAAAAACTCTGCCGATGTAGTACCTTACATGAATAAGCTTGCAAACTTCTACATAGACACCGGCGACTTTTCAGCCGCTGAAGCCATAATGAAGAAAGGACTTGAGATCCGCGAGAAGTTCCACGGCAAAAAAAGCCCTGATTATGCGGACAGTATGCTGAAACTGGGCAAGCTGTACCATATTGCCGGAGACAGGGAAAACGCCCTGAAGAACCTGAACGAAGCGGAAGAAATATACGATAAAACTATGGATGTCAAAGACATTGCACGCCTTGAGGCGGACGAGGTCATGGCATCAATTTACAGCGCTGCAGGGCAGATAGCCAAAGCCGCGCTGATATACCATAAGCTGACGACTGTCAGAAATGAAAAGATGGGACCAACGAGCAAAGAGGCAGTGAAGAGCCTTGGCGACTATGCCCAGATTGTTTTCAAAAACGGCAACTCCCGCAAGGCAGTCAAACTTTATGAAGACCTTATAACCAAGACCAAAAAGATATACGGCGAAAACAGCCGCATGGCAGCCGCCGTCGCAAACGACCTTGCCGTTGCATACCAGAAGGTCAAAGACTATGAAAAATCCGAGAGTATGCACACGGAAGCTCTGAACATCAAACACAGCATATACGGCGCAAACCACCCCAGCACCGCAGTTTCATATACGAACTTCGGTCAGCTTAAATATGCCATGGGCGATCTGCGCAACGCGGAACCTTACTATTTCAAAGCTCTCCAGATATACGAAACAGTGTTCGGCACGCACCACGAAAAAACAGCCGTGGGGCTTAACAACATGGGGTTCATAACATCCCGTATGGGGCAGTTCGAGCGTGCGCAGGAATACTATGAAAAGGCGCTTGAAATCAAAAAAGAGATAGGCGGCGAAAGGAGTATCTCCGCAGCCGCAGCAATGAATAACCTCGGTGAATTGCTCTACAGAATTGGTAAGAAAGAGGAAGCAAAAGAGTTCCTTTCAAGCGCATATGAGATTTATAAAGAGATAATGGGCGAGGAACACGAATACACCAAGCTGGTGGCAAAGAACCTAGCCGCCGTAAGCTAATTGCTGCTTATATGCAGCACATTACTGTGTCAGGTTTTCCTCGGAACTGCTCACATAGTTGTTCGTATGCTCGCAGGCCCTCTCCTGCAAAATCTTCCTTGTACTGTTTGCATCTAAACAGCAAGTCTGAAACCAGTCTTCTTTCCAGACTATGAATGCATTTATTAACAACAAAAAACCCGCTCGGCTGAGCGGGTTTTATTATTTGCGGTTTTAAGCAGTTATCAGAACTTAACGTCTGTTTCGCTTTCCCAGAGACCGTGGATATTGCAGTATGATGTTGCAATAAGTTTGCCGGGCTGGGTAAGTTTCAGCTTGAAAGTTGAGCAGGGGTCAGCGTGTGCGGGTCCCTGATTTGCGCCTGCAACAGCTTCACCGTGCGCCATGTATTCAAACCTTGCAACGTTGATAAGGTTGCCTGTTTCCGGTTTGAAGTAAACTGATATCCAGTTGATAAAGTGCTCTGTTGTGTTGGGGTGGGCGATCTCCTTACCCACGGAAACTTCAACTGTGAAAGCTTCGCCTGAAACTATTTTTTCGGGCAGAACAATAACAGGAACGTGCTTTTCTGATTTGTAATCTGCTGATTTAACAAGTTCTCCGATAGCCATTTCGTCCTCCTGATTGCTTTTGTTTGATCTGATACTTAGTGTATAACACAAGTTTCATATTAAATCAAACTAAAAAAGTCTGATTCAAAATATTTTTTGCTAAAAATTATCTATAAGCTCTAAACGGTGAAATACTCCGCAGATGCATTATGTATAATTATAGCACATGTTGAGTATTCCGGTACCATTTCATAATTTTCTGTAAGTTTGACGTCAATATCTTTGAATCCCAGAAAGCCGTCAAGCTGGGCGTTCTGCGCAAGATCGGGACATGCGGGGTAGCCGAAGCTATATCTGCGCCCCTGATATTTAAGCGAGATCACGCCGTGTGCTGATTTCGCATCCTGCCCGTCTATGCCAAGCTCCGCGCGTATCTGTTTGTGGAAATATTCTGCCAGTGCCTCGGTCAGTTCCGTGAAGAACCCGTGATACTGGTAGTATTCCTTATATTCGTGTGAGTTGAAAAGCTCTTTACAGAGGTGTTCAGCCTTCTGTCCTGCTGTGACGATGTGGAAAGCGACCACATCCTTCTTACCGGAAGTTACCGGAAGGAAATAGTCGGACAGGCATACGCCGTTCTCTATGTTTTGTCTGGGGAACTCGAAAACGGAGAGTATTTCGTCCGTATCACCTTTGTAAACTATGAGTTTTTCACCGTCGCTGTTACAGTTATAGAACCCGCAGATTGCTGAAAGTTCAGCAAGTTTTTCAGCTTTGACCCTTGCGACAGTCTTTTCATATTCGGGATAAACAGTCTCTTTCAGCATAGCGGAATATTCATCCTCCGCCATGTTTTTGCGGCTGTAGCCCCATCTGTGGTTGAAGAGCGCAAGTTTGTTCATATACTCAAGCACTGTGTCTATGTCGATGTTCTTAAACACTTTTGTGCCGATGAAAGGAGCCTGCGGAATATTATCGGTTATTTCAGGTTTTTTAATTTTAACAGCTTTCGGCTTTGCTTCTTTCATGGGTTTGTTGGGAGCTTTTGCGTCGCTTTCGCCACCGCCCAGTACCTTGAGTGCGTCAAAGGCATCGCGGCAGTAATGCACATGTCCGGGCATGATGGGTTTGCAGTCCTGCTCAACGAATTTTTCCGTGAGTGCCGCGCCGCCAAGAAGCACCTTTGTGTGGACGTTCTGGCGCATCAGTTCCTCTATGTTCTCTCGCATTATGTTTGTGGATTTAACCAGCAGACCGCTCATGCCGATGGCGTCCGCCTTGACCTCGATGGCTTTCTTTATCATTTCTTCAACAGGCACTTTTATGCCGAGGTTGTGGACGGTAAATCCGTTGTTTGACAATATGATATCCACAAGGTTCTTGCCTATGTCGTGTACGTCGCCCTTAACGGTTGCCAGAACAATTGTTCCGCGTGACTGTGCGTCGCTGCGTTCCATATAGGGTTCAAGCAGACTGACTGCCGCTTTCATCACCTCTGCGGATTGCAGAACGAAAGGCAGAAGCATTTTGCCCGCGCCGAACAGTTCGCCCACTTCCTGCATGGCAGGAAGCATCAGGTCGTTTATCATGTCGATTGGCTTCATGGTCTGGCGCAGTTCGTCAAGAACGGGTTCCAGCCCTGCTTTTTTACCTTTCATTATGTGCTGTTTAAGTGTCTGGTCGGCGGGGAGATTCTGTTTCTCCTCCTGTTTTTCCACGCCCTCTTTGGAGGCGAAATATTCTATGAATGTGTTGAGCGCGCCCTCTTCACCGTTAAGAAGTGCTTTGCAGTGCTTAACGTCCTCCGCGTCTATCATTGATTCGGGGATGACCTTTGACGCGTGTACGATAGCCATGTCCAGTCCAGCCGTAACAGCTTCGTGGAGGAAAACAGAGTTCAGCAGGGGACGGCTTGCCGCAGATAGTCCGAATGATATGTTTGAAAGTCCGAGAACGGTCTTTGTGCCTTTCAGTTCCGCTTTGATGCGTCGTATGGCATTCAGCGTCTCTATTGCCGCCGTAGTGAGGGTTGCGTCGCCGCTGCCTATGGAAAATGTCAGCGGGTCGAATATAAGGTCTTCCGGTTTCAGCCCGTACTGCTCCGTATATACTTTATAAATCCTTTCCGCTATGGCGAATTTCCTGTCGGCAGTCATTGCCATGCCCTCTTCGTCGATGGTGAGCGCTATGACCGCGGACGGGTGCCTTTTGACAATATTGAGTATGCGGTGGAGTTTCTCACCGCCGTCCTCGAAGTTTATAGAGTTTATAACGGGCTTGCCCGCATAGTATTTCAGTGCCGTTTCAACGACGTCAGGCTCGGTTGAATCCACAACCACGGGAGCTGTGAGGGTTTTGTTCAGAAGCAGCATGAACTGCCTCATATCCTCTTTTTCGTTCCTTCCGGCATAGGCAACACAGATGTCTGTGAAATGCGCGCCCGTGTCCTCCTGTTCCTTCGCAACGGAGAGCATGCCCTCAAGGTCGTCTTTCAGCAGGAGTTCGCGGAAAGCCTTGCTGCCGTTTGCGTTTGCCCGCTCGCCTATGAGAGCGGGGGCAGGGGACTGCACTATTGATGTCGAGAAGTAAAGACTGGCACATTCGCCCGCATATTCACCCGCGAGGGGGGCTTTGGGCTTGTTGCGGTCGGCAACGGGGCGAAGCGCCTTTATGTGTTCGGGTGTCGTTCCGCAGCATCCGCCGAGAACTGCAACCGGATATTCTTTTATCAGTCCTTCCATTATCTCTGCCATGCGTTCGGGTGTCATGGAATAGACCATCTTTCCGCCTTTGTTTTCCGGCAGTCCGGCGTTTGGCAGACAGGATATTCTTCCTGCGAAATGTTTTGAAAGCGTTGCAACGGGATTGTGCATCAGGTCGGGACCTGTCGCGCAGTTAAGCCCCAGAGAGAATACGGGATAATCCCTGATGAGCGTTGCAACGGCTGTCAGGTCGCTTCCCATAAGCATGGTTCCGTTCTGCTCTACAGTCACGGAGACCATCACGGGAGCATTTGAGCCGTTGGCTTCTCTGGTTTCAATAACGGCATTCAACGCCGCCTTTATCTGTAAAAGATCCTGACACGTTTCTATTATGAACAGGTCGACACCGCCTTCCAGAAGTGCCTGAGCCTGTTTTCTGTACATTTCAAAAAGCTCGTCATAGGTTATCTGCCCAAGACTGGGAAGTCTCGTCCCTGGACCTATAGAACCTGCTACAAACCTGCCGTATTTGTCGGCTGCCTGTCGGGCTATCTGCGCGCCTTTGAGGTTCAGCTCGTATGTCATCTCCTCAAGTCCGTATTCGGACATAACAAGCTCTGTTCCGCCGAACGTGTTAGTCTCTATCACGTCTGCACCCGCCTCAAGGTACTGTTCGTGTATCTCGCGGATGATATCCGGCGCGGCAGCGTTCAGCCATTCACTGCACCCCTGTTTTCCCTGCCAGATATCGTCGGTTATTTCGTATTTCTGTATGGACGTACCCATTGCGCCGTCAAATAAGATTATTCTGTTGTCTGCGTATTCTCTGAACATCGGATTCTCCTATATGCCTATAGGTTTTATCCGAAAGAAGCCACTGTGTAAAGGGCGGATGCTGTTTTTTTGTGCAGTTTCCAATAAAATATTGATATTGAAACTGCATAGGGGTAAGATTTTGAACCGAAATATAAAAAGGGAACGGCAAATGCAGGAAAAAAAGAAGATCAGACCCAGAACAATTACAATGACGACATCAATGGAAGTGCCCATCGCAAGAGGCACAGTGGAATATATCGCGGGGATCAATCCGGAAGAGACATGGGCGCCTGTTCTTGGCGAAGATATCGACGAGGACGGACAGAGAGCGCTTGGCAACAAGCATCTTGAGATGATAAGAGAAGCTGAGCAGACTGAAGAATATAAACAGAAGCTCGGCGAATTTATGAAAGAGACAGTGACACTGTTTCAGGCGATTACTAAAGGCGACAAGGAAACTATGAGTCCTTATACCGGCGGTAAAAAGTTCAATTTTGTTCTCGGTATGCCCAGAACAGGCGGAACAACTGTCTATAACGCTCTTTCATCCGCTTACGGCTGGCCATGGGAAAAACTGCTTTTCTCCATGACCCACAACATGATGCCAAACGCACTGTTTGTTCAGCCCAACCCCTATTCAGAGTTTGACATGGGCTGGAGACTTCCGTGGAATTTTAACAACGTGGTTTTTGAGCTTTGCCAGTTCCTTGTCTATGCAAAACGGGAAGCGCCGGACAGCCAGCATGTTTTTATAAAAAGCACACCCCTTTCATACGCAATAAAAATGCTTAACTACCTGTTTGCAGATCAGGCGCAGTATGTCGTGACTGTACGTCACCCCGGCGCCATCGCCCTTACGAAAAACACAGGTGAGGAAGTGAGAAGAGAAGACCATCTGGAAGTTATGTCCATGTGGGCAAACCTTTACTCTTCCATAGTGCGCGAGTGCAGACCCCTCGGCAATATTCTGCTGGTTGAGTACGGTGACAAGATGACTGAGTTTATCAACAGTATTTTCGAGAAGAAGAAATACGGCTCAAGAGCTGAAGAAACCGCCTTTTTCGAGTATGACGAATATGATAAGGATTTCTATAACAGCGACATTGTCCAGAGGTCTTTTGACTACGTCAGAAACTCATGGAAACTTTTCGGAATGGATTTCCCTATCCCTGAGAAATGTATATAAGTTGAGCTGATTTATAAATCAAATGAGACTGCTTCGCCCTTGGCTCGCAGAGACGGAACGCGTCTTCGCGAGGACTGTAAGGACGAAGCGATCTCTTTATCCCGTCTACTTTATTCCGTTGACCCTGAGCAGGCTGTCGTTGTCGGGCTGTCTGCCTGCGAACTGCTCAAAGAGTTCCATCATGTCCATACTTCCGCCGCTGCTGAGAACCGTATCCATGAATTTCTCGCCTGTTTTGCCGTCGAACACCCCGTTATCAACGAAGATGCTGTAAGCGTCGCATGAAAGGCGCTCTGCCCATTTATAGCTGTAATATCCCGCAGCATAACCGCCTGCGAATATGTGACTGAAACCGTGCTGGAATTTATTGTACGCCGGCGGCAGAATTATTGAGGTCTTTTTTCTTATTTCGTCCAGTATCTTCTGCACTTCGTCGGCTGTGTATGCGTCGGCATGGATTGTCATGTCGAATATGCCGAACTCAAGCTGGCGAAGCATCCCAGAAGCCGCCATAAACGTGCGCACTCCGTCCAGCCTGTCTATCATTTCATCAGGCAGAACCTCGCCTGTGCGGTAATGTTTTGCAAACATTTTAAGCACTTCCCTGTTATAAGCGAAAAGTTCAAGGAACTGCGAAGGAAATTCTATTACGTCCCAGTCAACCCCGTTAACGCCGCTGACCTCTGCTTCGTCAACTTTTGAAAACAGATGGTGCAGAGCGTGTCCTGTCTCGTGGAACAGCGTCACAACGTCGCTGTGGCGCAGAAGGGAAGGGTTGTCGGGCGCCGCCTGCGGAAAGTTGCCGCATATCAGACCGGAAGCAAGGACAGTATTGCCGTCCGCATCTTTGTGATGTGTCTGCCATTCGTTCATCCATGCGCCGTCTCTTTTGCCTTTGCGTGCCTCAAGGTCGGTGAACAGCCTTGCGAACACTTTGCCGTCCCTTGACATGTCGTATGCTTTTACGGTTTCGTGCCAGACGGGTACGTCAACCTGTTTGAAACTTACGCCGAAGAGTTTTTTCACGAAGTCGAAAAGACCTTTTACAACGGAATCCTGCTCGAAATACGGGCGGTATTCCTGTTCGTCGTATCCGCATTTGATACGGCGGAGTTTTTCAGAATAAAATCCGGTGTCATAGCTTGCAATATCTTTAAGGTTTGCCAGCTTCTTAAGCTCTTCCATCTCCTTTTTTCCCTGCGCGTATGCTTTTTCGGCAAGGTCAGTGAGAAATTGCAGAACCTCTTCGGGTTTTTTCGCGTTCTTGCGCTCTATGGACAGGTCGGAGAATCTGGAGAACCCCAGTATATTTGCCATCTCCTTGCGGAGTTTCAGAGTTTTTTCGATTATTTCGGCGTTCTGCGGTGCGCGTGTGCAGAATGCGTGATACAGTTTTTCGCGTATTTTGCGGTTGGGACCGTATGCCATATATGCCATATAGCTTGGCAGTTTCAGAGTGAAACACCATCCCTTTTCACATTCAGCCGTCTTCAGGTCGGGTGCCGGTATGCCCTCCACGTCTTTGGGGTCTTCAATGAGGAGTTCAAAGGAATCGGAATCTTTCAGCACGTTCTGAGAAAAGTCGGTGGAAAGATTTGTCAGTTCAAGGTTAATCTCCATGAGCCTTGCTTTCTGCTCATCGGGCAGGTGTACGCCAGAGAGTCTGAAGCCTTTCAGCATTTTTTCAAGCACTTTCACCTGAGCCGGTTTTAACGTTTCTTTTTCAGCTTCAAAAATGTCCAGAACCGCTTCATAGATATCGGTGCGCTGTCCCAGCTCCGTGCCGTATCTGGTTATTTCCGGCATGCAGTAGTTGTATACGTCCTGAGTCTGTTCGGAGTTGTTGACATAGTTGACATGGGACACGGGAGTGATGAACTCATTTATCAGCATGTCGGTCTCCATCATCGGGCGGATGAAGTTCATGTATGTTTTTGCGGAATCCGTAAAAGTTCTTCAATGGTCTGTTTGTTTGTTTTCAGTATATTATCAAGCTCGGTTTTCGCATTTTCGAGCTGATCGGGTCTGTAGTTTTTAAACATAATTTCTCCTCTTGATTTGATAATGGCTTTAGAATACATATAATATCGGGAGGCAGGATTGGAAAGGATAAACTGCCGTAAATGCATACATTTTTATGTGACATGGGATAAACAGTTTCCCTACGGATGTAGGGCGCTGGGGTTTAAAACCCAGACGATGCCGTCTGTTCGGGTGTTTCAGACATCGGGAATGGACTGTTTGCAGTTCAAAGAGAAGAAATTCAATAAAGAATAACGGGTTCCTTGACCAGCATGCTGTCGTCTTTGACTTTTATGGCGCCTTCCAGAGAGAGTATCTTGAGGCATTTCGTCACAGATTCCCTTGATGCGCCTATCATGTTTGAAAGCTCCTGATGGGTGTACTTTCTGATGGTGTAAAATCCGTTCACCGGATCCTGTTCGTCTTTAACGCTGTCCAGCAGAAACTTCATTATACGTTCCTTAACATTCAGAAACGCCAGTGATTCTATGAGTTCGTCGGCTTTTCTTAAGCGTTCGGTAAGAGTTTCCAGAAGATAGAGCGTTACGTTGAAATCTTTTTGCAGAAGCTCGTTAAGGGCTTTTCTGGGGATGAGAACGATTTCTGAAAGTTCGTCAGCGATGAGTGTTCCGGTGCGTCCAAGCCCGTCTATCATGCTCATTTCGCCCACAACACCGCAGGGGAAAATCACCGAAAGGATGATTTCATCTCCGTTGCCGTCAACAAGCACGACGCGGAAACTGCCGGATATCACCACATAAAGGTCTGTTCCTACGTCACCTTTGTGGAACACAACTTCGTCTTTTGCGAACTTTTTTATTTTGCAGAAGCTTGCCAGCCTCTCAAGGTCGTTTTTTTCAGTGGTTTCAAAAATTGCCGCTTTAGCGATCTGTTCAGCAAGATTCACGCCGTCCTCCGGTCAAAGATGAAAGTAATCCATATTTTGTTATAGATCAAAATTGAGCTACCGTACACCATCTTTTTTTATTATATCGAACAATTCGCGTACAAGTTCAGTTTCCGCTACTTTTTTTATAGCTTCGCCTTTTTTAAAAATAATGCCCTGTCCGCGTCCTCCGGCTATGCCGTAGTCAGCATGTTTCGCTTCGCCGGGACCGTTCACCGGGCATCCCATAACGGCGATGCTTATGGTGTCGTTTAAGGCGGCGGCGGTCTCTTCCACCTCTTTCGCCAGCGCCTCAAGCTGTATTTCCGTGCGCCCGCAGGTGGGGCATGAGATTATTTCGGGTCCGCGCCTGCGTATCTCCAGAGCGTTTAAAAGCTGCCATGCGACGCGCACTTCCTGTTCAGGGTCGCCTGTGAGCGAAACCCGCATTGTGTCGCCTATGCCGTTTAAGAGCAGTGCGCCTATCCCAGCGGCTGATTTGACAGTTCCCGCGAAGAAGGTTCCCGCTTCCGTGACTCCTATGTGCAGAGGATAATCCGACTGTTCCGAGAAAAGTTTATACGCCTGAAACGTCAGCGGAACACTGCTCGCTTTCAGGCTGACCTTCATATCGTTAAAGCCCATGTCCTCTATCATGCGTATGTTTCTGAACGCCGATTTGACAAGCGCTTCGGCTGTTATGCCGTGTTCTTTCAGAATATCTTTTTCAAGTGATCCGGCGTTAACGCCAACCCGAATCGCGGAGCCGTTAGCCTTTGCCGCGTCCACAACCGCACGCACCTTTTCCGGCGAGCCGATGTTTCCGGGATTGATGCGTATTGCGTCCGCCCCGTGTTCCATGGAAGCGATGGCAAGTTTATGGTCAAAGTGGATGTCCGCTATTATAGGTATGTTCACAGCGTCGCGTATGGCGCGGAAAGCCTTTGCCGCTGCTTCGTCAACGACAGCGCAGCGCACTATCTCGCATCCTGCCGTTTCAAGCCTTTTTATCTGGGATATGGTGGCTTCCGCATCCCTTGTGTCGGTGTTGGTCATGGACTGCACCGATACCGGTGCGCCGCCGCCAACGGCAACGTTTCCTATATGTATCTGTCTGGTGTTTCTTCTTGTGATCATTTCAGTTTTTCCAGTTCGGAAGTTATTATTGCCATTATTTTTTCAAGCTCCGCTTTATTGACCGCCTCGTAGCGTGTAACAAGCAGAGGCTCCGTGTTGCTTGCCCGCACCAGCGCCCAGCCCTTTTCAAACTGCACCCTGATACCGTCTATATCCGTTATGCTTTTTGTACCGTAAGTACCGTTTTTCAGGTATTCTCCGAAGACTTCGGCAAGTTTTTCAATCAGCGCGAATTTCTTATCGTCAGGATAGGCTTCCCGTATCTCCGGCGTGTTGACATATTCCGGTATCTCCGCCGTCATATCCGCCGAATTGCGGAATCTGCCGCTTTTAAGCCCGTTCACATATGCCCGTAAAAGCCTCAGAGAGGCGTATATCCCGTCGTCAAATCCGAAATAGCCGTCGGAGAAGAAGAAGTGTGAACTCATCTCCCCGCCTATGACCGCGCCTACCTCTTTCATTTTCATTTTTATCATGGAATGACCCGATTTGTACATAACGGGTTCCATCCCTTTCGCCGCTATGAACTCGTAAAGTCCCTGTCCGGCTTTAACGTCCGCGACTATCTTACGCCCTCTGTTTTCGGCTGCTATGTCGTCTGCGAAGATACAGAGCAGTTCGTCTCCCCATATCATTTCGCCGTTACAGTTGAGCGCGCCGAGCCTGTCGGAATCGCCGTCGTAACTTACGCACAGATCAGCTTTTTCTTTCAGCAGAAGTGCTTTTGCTTCTGCCAGATTTTTTTCTACAGTAGGGTCGGGGTGGTGTCCGGGAAAACTGCCGTCCTCCGTGCAGTAAAGCGGAAGCACTTTAACACCCAAATATTCAAAGAGCCGGGGAGCGATTGTGGATGCCGTGCCGCTTCCGCAGTCTATGACAACCTTTATCTCCCTGCCAAGTTTTTCTATGTCCCTTTTCAATACTGCAAAAGATTCCTGAATATATCCGATGTATGCTGTTTTTATGTCAAAATGAGTTTTTTTGCCCTGTCTGTCAGGGTTAGGAAAATTGCCTGCCGCGATGTCTTCATAGATGCGCATTATCTTTTCCGAGTGGTATACGGTGTTCTTCGTTCCGACCTTTAATCCGTTGAACTGCGGCGGGTTGTGGCTGCCTGTCACCATAACGTAGCCATCCGCAGGAGTGCAGTACATTGAGAAATAGGTGAGTGGTGAAGGGCAGATTCCAAGCATTTGGACATCTGCTCCGCCTTCTTTCAGCCCGAGACAAACGGCGTTTGCCAGAGATTCGGATGAAAATCTGACATCTCTGCCTACTGAAATAAGCGGGTGATTTTTACCCGTCTCCTGACGCGTATGTTCCGCAAACACCCGTGCGGCGCTTCTGGCAACAGAATCCGTTAATTTCTCTCCGTAAATTCCCCGTATATCATAGCTTCTGAAAATTTCTTTAATCTGTAACATTATTGACCTGC
Source organism: Seleniivibrio sp. (assembly GCF_021209385.1). Taxonomy (GTDB): domain Bacteria; phylum Chrysiogenota; class Deferribacteres; order Deferribacterales; family Geovibrionaceae; genus Seleniivibrio. The sequence continues at coordinate 41,330 of NZ_JAJOIL010000008.1, forward strand.
GGAAAATCTTTGTGGTATAATCTACACATGAAAAAAATAGCATGTTTTATTAATGATAGCAACCTCTTGGAGAGAGTTAAGGAATTTTGCGCATTGGAAAGGTTTCAGGACGAGATAATCTGCGACCCTTCCCAGTTTGTCTATGACGTTGCAACAGTGCTTTATATCACAGATGATTCCGAAGCTCTCGCACCGGATGGTATTAAAGATATAAAAGTATGCTATGTCGGAGAGGAAAGACCGAAAGATGCGAAAATGTTCTTTATGCCTTCGGATTTTAAATTCATCCATATGCGTCTTCTGGTGGATGCGGTTATCCACAACGGATGTTTTGAACCCAGCATCGCTTCCGTTCTGCCGGAATTTCTGCATCAGTCTTTCAGGATAAAGAACGACATTTTTAACGTTGAGCGCATAGTTTATGCTCTTACAAAGGACTTTGTGTATTTCCTTAATTTTCAGTCGCTTGAAAAGGTGCGGGTGGGGCTTGCGGAGATGCTTACAAACGCCATCGAGCATGGCAATCTCGGCATCACGGGCGAAGAGAAGATGCATGCCACAGAGAACGGTACCTATTACGACCTTGTCAGCACCAGAATGAACGATTTCTACTACATGTCCAGACATGCCACTTTCACATATTATGTTGACGCGCTGGGATTGAAAATGAGCCTTGAGGACGAAGGCGAAGGATTCAACGTTAACAGCCTTCCTGACCCCACAGATCCAGAAAGCCTGTTGAAACTCCACGGGCGCGGGATACTCATCACCAGAATGTACTTTGACGAAGTGAAATATAACGACAAAGGGAATCTTGTTTCCCTTTCAAAGAGGTTCTGATGCTCTATCTTCTCGGCACCAGAGGCACACTGCCTGTTTCAGGACAGAAGTTCGTGAAATACGGGGGAAATACCACCTGTCTCATGGCTCCGGTGGACGAGAAGACCTGTCTGATATTTGATGGCGGCACAGGAATCATGAGCCTTAATAAATACGATAATTTCGAGGAATTTCACATATTCCTGTCACATCTGCATTGGGATCATATTGTTGGTGTTCCAATCTTTCAGGCATTTTATAACTCCAAAAAAAAGATTAACATCTATCTTGAGAATAAAGAGACATTGCACTCCACTGATATTCTGGATGTGCTGTTCAATCCGCCTTTTTTTCCGGTTCCGAAGTCAAAACTGAGAGCCGATATAAAGCTGAACCTCATTGAAGGGGGCGACCAGTTCAAATTCGGCAATATTCAGGTTCATTCAGCAGACGGCAACCATCCCGACGGTGCGCTTATGTATAAGATAGTGTTTCCATCTAAGAGTATACTTTATACATCAGACTATGAACACGGAACGACTGTAGACGATTTTCTCATAGAGTTCGCGTACGGCTGTGATTATATGATTTACGATACAACCTACTTTCCGGAAGAGTATGCAGGTGTAAACGGGCAGTCCGGTAAGGTCGGCTGGGGACATTCAACATATCTTCAGGGTATCGAGTTTGCCAAGAAAGCTAACGTGAAAAATCTGGTCATGGCGCACCATAATCCTGATTACGACGATATTATGCTGGACGAAATGCAGATATTGGCGAGACGATTGTTTCCGAATTCGGTAGCCGCTTACGACGGCATGATCCTCTGAAATTGCTGTTGATATGCTTCGCATAACCGCGTCAGTTTACTTTCACTCGCAACACATACTCCGTATGTATGCTTTTGCTCGTTTTAAGTAAGCCTTCCTTGTTCTGCTCGCATCTGAACAGCAATTATTGCCTTTTATAACACTTCGCATTTCTTCGTTGTCCTCAGAAAAATCTGCCTCACATACTCTTTGTATGCTCGTTGATTTTTCATCGTCCGCCTTGAACTGCTCGGTTCTAAAAAGCAATTAAGTGTAACATTTCCTTTAAGTTTCTATTTTTTTCCTCATTTCTTTTTCCATGGCTTAAATACTGAAACGTAAATAGTGAATATTATTATCCCATTCTGAATCGAACCGAATATCAGGTTCATTCTCTGATTATAGAGGTAAGCGGGGTCGGAAAGGGCAGCTAATCCCATGTTACCTGAAATATGCAACATATTCTTTTCCCAAACACCGAGGTAAAAAGTTCCGAAAAGGATGGCCGAGATGGTGACAACCCATTTGAAAGTCAGCCAGCGATGTTTGAAGAAGCCCCAGTTGGTGAACATGGAATAGATAAAACCTGTTATCAGACAGCCTATAGCTCCGAAAATAACTACTATATAGCTGTCAATAAAATGAAGGCTTCTGTTTATGCCGTAAAGCTCGCCTCCGTCAGTAACCCCCTGTTTCATGAAATACATAAGGCACATTGTGAATCCGCCGACAGCCCAGCATGCCGCTGTAAAAATATGTATCGTTTTTAAAGCTTTTTGTCCGTTTGTGCTGAGTTTCATTTTTTATCCTCTTATTGGCAATTGACAATATATTGTCATAATGACATTATACTGTCAATTAAAAATTGAGGTGAAAGAGTGGAGCATACGGAAGCCGGATTAAAATACACCGACTTGATATTGGCGGTTTTCAGACTGAACGGACAGCTTGTGCTTGAGGGTGACAGGCTCGCAAAAGAGGACGGGCTTACCAGTGCGAAATGGCATGTTATGGGTGCGCTGATATATTTCGGCGAGCAGAATATCACCGTTTCCCGCATCGCTTCCAGAATGGGATTGAGAAGGCAGGGGGTTCAGAGAATCGTCAATGAGTTATGCGAAATGGGGCTGGTTGTCTTTAAGGATAACCCCTACCATAAAAAGGCAAAGCAGATCGTTCCCACAGAAGAAGGTTTAAAAAGATTTAATTCTGTTATGCAAAAGCAGATTCCTTGGGCAAACGAACACGGCGGAAGTTTGGGGTCAGACGAGCTTGAAACCGCTCTCAGAGTGATAAGAACGATTTCCGCCAGATTGCCTTAATTGCTTACTATCCTGTTACGCCCTGACTGTTTAGCAGTATAAAGCCTTTCGTCGGCAAGTTTGATGGCTGATTCCGCAGTGTCATCAGGCTTGAACTGGGCGATACCGAAGCTTGCCGTTACGTTGAAAGAGCAGTCTTTCAGACTGAAATTCGTAGCTTCAAGTTTCTTGCGTATCATCTCAGAAACGTGGGTGGCGTTTCTTGCGTCCGCGTTTACAAGCAATATCATAAACTCCTCTCCGCCGTAGCGGAAAGCGAAGTCTGTTCTTCTTATGTTCTCTTTAATAAGCTGCGACATATGCTTAAGCACCTGATCGCCCACCTGATGTCCGTAAGTGTCGTTGATTGATTTGAATTTATCAATGTCCGCCATTACAATGCTGAAAGGGGTTCCCATTCTTTTGAATCGCTCTATCTCTTCTGTCAGCTTCATATCCATATATTTACGGTTGTAAAGCCCTGTCATGTGATCCTGTATTGACTCGTTTTTATACCTGTTCAGGTCGGACTGGAGCTGATTAACCTGATTTTTGTACTGTTCCAGTTCATTGTTAACGTTTGAATACTCTGTTGCGATTGTTCCGAGATGATCTCTTTTTGTGGTTGTTTTCTGGTCAAAGGTGTTGACGAATGACGAGAAAGAATCCAGCATTTTGGATTTAAGGTATTCAATTGAATCTTCGCTTTTAAGGATTCTGTGCATATCCTGTGCTTCGTTAAGAAGCTTTTTGTCCATGGCGAGGTCTTTTTCAACAAATTCGATATTATGACCGAGACTGCTTGTAAGGTCGGCCTGCAAATTTACGAATTTTGAGAAAACATCATCTATGAAGGCGCTGAATTTGTGCTGGCGTTTTTCGAGCGAGAGCAGGTGGTCGGAAACCGTGCGCAAAAGGGCATCCATGGTTTCATCATGGGTTCTTTTCGGGTCGAAAACCATGTCTTCGACAGTTTTAAGTCCCTGATCTGAAACAAAGCCGCGCAGAGGGGTGACGTATTTTAAAACGTCGGATTTGTCTCCACCGGTCATGACTGTATGAACCAGATTTCTGAATTCATTGCTTTCCGACAGGTAATTTGAAATACTTGAGGATGATACTTTTGATTTTTCCGTAGCCATTTTTTTCAGAACAGCTGTCACAATTTGCCCTAATTGAGACGCTATATAAGCCGATTTGTCCGCCATTTCTCCGCCCTTATAATTCGTTTTTTGTATTATTTGACAAAACCGACAGTGATGCAACTACAAAATTATGTAATTTTTAACTATATTGCTCACATGTTTCTCTGCTTGATTTTTCATATGTAAAAGGGCAAAGTATCTGTTGACTTATACAGCAAGTTTTGATAAAAAATCTCTGACTTGTACACTGTATACAGAATACCGTTTTATAAATTCTGACCTACCGGAGGGGATTGCGTCCATGCTTTACATCGATTACACTTTAGCCATCCAAATTGTTCAGTTTCTTGTGATCATCTTCATCGGAAAGAAAATGATACTCGATCCCGTCATGGGAACTGTGAATTCCCGCGATTCCAAAATCGAAGGTATGAAGCAGGAGGCAGAAGGCCTCAAAGCAAAAGTTGAGCAATATAAAGCCGACTACACCGAAAAAATGGTTCAGATGCGCGCAGAGCTTGCTGACCATCACAAAAAACTTAAAGACGCCGCTTCAAAAGAGGCCGCAGAAAAGATCGCCGCTGTTAAAGCGGATGTCGATGCGAAGATCCTCTCAGCCCGTACTGAGATCCAGTCTGAATCTGCAAAAGCAAAAGCTGAAATGGATTCTATGATAAAAGAGATCTCAGACCTTATCGCAGACAGAATAATGCTTTCCGCATAATACCTTTAGGGGGATATAGTGAAAAAGGTTCTTACAGCACTATCGCTTGGACTTGTGTCCTTTGCAGCTTTCGCAGCCGAACACGGCGGCGAACATGCACCGGACATGCACGCTCTCTGGAAAAACTTCGGTTTCAGAGTTCTCGTGTTCGTCCTTCTTGTTGTTATCCTTGTTAAACTCGCTAAAAAACCTCTTCTTGATTTCCTCGACAAGAGAACCGCTGACATCGAAAAAGCTATCAAAGATGCTCAGGATGCCACTGCAAATGCAAAAGCGGAGCTTGCCGAATATGAGATTAAGATGAAAGGTTTTGAAAAAGATCTTGAAACAATGAAAGAAAACTCTATGAAAGCAGCAGAAGCAGAAAAAGCAATGATTCTGGAAGACGCTGCAAAACAGGCAGACAAGCTTAAGTCATTTGCTGAGAGTCTCATTGATTCAGAGCTTAAAAGAGCCAAGGTTCAGCTTAAGAAAGATGCCGTTATGGCTGCAATCGCAGCTGCAGAGGCGAAGATCGGTAAAGAGCTTGATGCCGACAGACAGAAAAAGATTCTTGATGATTACATCAGGAAAATCGAGGTGGCAGGGTGAAAGAGAATATAGTTGCCGCACGCTACGCCGAAGCTCTTTTTCAGGAGGCTCAGGCAGAGAACAAACTGGATCAGGTCATTGCTCAGCTTGCTGATGTTTCGCTGGCGTACGAGCAGTCAGAAGATTTCAAAATGCTCATCAAAAGCCCGCTCATCTCAAAAGATGAAAAACTGGCTGTTGTTGACGTTCTGAAATCCAAAGGAATGATCGACGAGTTTCTTTACAAATTCCTTAAACTTCTCGTCAGCAAGAACAGACTTAACCTGCTTGAGCTGATCTCCACTGAAGTTAAGGCAATGGACAGAAAAGCTAAGGGCGAAGCAGAAGCTGTTGTTACAGTTGCTGTTGCTATGGATGAAAAATCCAAAGGCACTCTTAAAGCCGTTCTGGACAAGATTACAGGTAAGAAAATTACCATTTTGGAAAAAGTTGACAATTCTATCCTTGGCGGCGTTGTCGCACAGGTGGATAGCAGTCTTTATGACGCAAGCGTCAGAGGACAGCTTAATAAGATTAAAGAACAGTTGGTATAAATAATTTAAGGAGATTGGCTAATGCAGATCAAAGCCGAAGAGATAAGCCAGATCATTCGTGATCAGATTAAAAACTTCGACCAGAAAGTTGAGATGCAGGAAGTCGGTACTATCATCACTGCCGGTGACGGTATCGCTAAAGTATATGGTCTCGACAATGCTATGGCGGGAGAGCTTATTGAGCTTCCCGGCGGAGTTTACGGCGTTGTGTTCAACCTTGAACAGGACAACGTCGGTCTCGTTATTATGGGTGAATATGCCCACATCCGTGAAGGAGATACCGTTAAAAGAACAGGCAGAATCGCATCTGTTCCCGTTGGCGAAGCTCTCATAGGACGTGTGGTTAACGCCCTTGGACAACCCATCGACGGCAAAGGCGCCATCGATACAAAAGAATTTGACGTTATCGAGAAAATCGCTCCCGGTATCATCAAAAGAAAACCCGTACACGAACCCGTTCAGACAGGTATAAAAGCTATCGATGCTATGATCCCGATCGGTCGCGGTCAGAGAGAGCTTATCATCGGTGACCGTCAGACAGGTAAAACAGCTATCGCTATCGACACCATCATAAACCAGAAAGGTCAGAACATGATCTGCGTTTATGTGGCTGTCGGTCAGAAAAGATCAACTGTTGCAAGAGTTGTGGATACTCTGGAGAAACACGGCGCAATGGACTACACTATCGTAGTTTCAGCTTCCGCTTCAGACCCCGCATCAATGCAGTATATCGCTCCCCTCGCAGGAACAACAATGGGCGAATACTTCCGCGACAGAGGCAAACACGCACTGGTTATCTATGATGACCTTTCTAAACAGGCTACGGCTTACAGACAGATGGCTCTGCTTCTGAGACGTCCTCCCGGCCGTGAAGCTTTCCCCGGCGACGTTTTCTATCTTCACTCACGTCTGCTTGAAAGAGCGGCAAAACTGTCCGATGCAGAGGGCGCAGGTTCTCTTACCGCGCTTCCCATCATCGAAACACAGGCGAGTGACGTTTCCGCATATATCCCCACAAACGTTATCTCCATTACCGATGGTCAGATATTCCTTGAGACAGACCTTTTCTACTCAGGTATCCGTCCCGCGGTTAACGTTGGTATCTCAGTTTCAAGGGTTGGCGGTTCAGCGCAGATCAAAGCTATGAAACAGGTTGCAGGACGTCTGAGACTCGACCTCGCACAGTTCCGTGAACTTGCGGCGTTCGCTCAGTTCGGTTCCGACCTTGATGCAGCGACTCAGGCACAGCTTAACAGAGGTGCTAAACTGGTTGAGATCCTTAAACAGGGTCAGTACAAACCTTTCAACGTTGCAGAGCAGATTGCAATCATCTTCGCTGGTGTTAACGGTCTCCTTGATGATGTTGCTACCTCAGCACTTGCTAAATTTGAGGCAGAGTATCTCTCATACCTTAAAAGCAGCAAACCCGAAATTCTTGAGGAAATCAACACTAAGAAGGCTCTCTCCGACGAACTTACAGCTAAAATGAAAGCTGCTGTTGCGGAGTTCAAAAAAGTCTTCACAGCATAAGGAGCTGTAAATGCCGGGTGTAATGGACATAAAACGGAAAATCAAATCCGTTAAGAACACGCAGAAGATCACAAAGGCTATGAAAATGGTCTCCGCCGCCCGTATGAGAAAGGCGGAAGAGGCTATGACAAACGCCAGAGCTTATGCGAATAAGATTTATGAGCTTGTCGGCGGAATCGCTGACAGAGTGGAGGCCGACAGCCATCCTCTTCTGGTTGCCAGAAAAGAGGTTAAGAACGTTTGCCTCGCCATTATAACCAGCGACAAGGGTCTTTGCGGTGCGTTCAACTCAAACGTGGTAAAAAAGACGCTTGCGTTTGCAAGGGAAAACCAGGACAAGAACATCAAACTCATCTGCATCGGAAAGAAATCATATGATTTCCTCGGCAAAAAAGAGTTTGAGGTACTTGAAAAATACGTTTCCTTCGGCGGCAAGATAACTTACGACGAAGCGAACGAAATCGGCGACAAACTGGTAGCTTACTTTCTGAGCGAAGACGTGGACGAAGTTCATATCGTACACAACGAGTTCAAATCGACAGCTTTTCAGGTTGCGAAGGTTACAAAGGTTCTCCCCCTCGTTCTGGAAAAGCAGGAGGCAGTTGCGGATACGACAGATTATATCTACGAACCGCAGGCCGAAGCTCTTCTGAAAGAGATAATGCCCAGATACATCAACTTCACCGTATTCTTCTCAATTCTTGAGTCGATTGCGGGCGAACACGGCTCAAGGATGGTTGCTATGGACAACGCCGCAAGAAACGCAGGCGAAGTTATCACAAAACTGACGCTCACCTTCAACAAGGCTCGTCAGTCTGCAATCACCAACGAGATTCTGGACATTGTGAACGGTGCTGAAGCACTCAACGGATAATAGAAAATTACAATAAACTGGAGATCAGGAAATGGCTGAAAACAAAGGCAAAATTGTTCAGGTTATCGGCCCTGTCGTGGACGTTAAGTTCGAGACAGGCCATCTTCCCGAAATCTACAACGCCCTTGAAATCCAGGGTGACGGCCGCACAATCATTTGTGAGGTTGAGCAGCACCTTGGAGAGAACATCGTACGTTCAGTTGCGATGACCTCTACAGACGGCCTTGTCAGAGGATCGGATGCCATCGACACGGGTAAGCCCATATCAGCTCCCGTAGGCGACAAAGTTCTTAGACGTATCATCAACGTTACAGGAGACCCTGTTGACGAACAAGGTCCTATCGAGTGCAAAGAGCGCTGGCCTATCCACAGACCCGCTCCTCTGCTTGAGGATCAGGATACAGGATATGAGATACTTGAAACAGGTATCAAAGTTATCGACCTGCTCGAACCCTACACAAAAGGCGGTAAAACCGGTCTTTTCGGCGGTGCGGGCGTTGGTAAAACGGTTATCATCATGGAACTTATCAACAACATCGCGAAACAGCACGGTGGTTACTCCGTATTCGCCGGCGTTGGTGAGCGTACCAGAGAGGGTAACGACCTTTACCTTGAAATGTCCGAATCGGGCGTTTTGGATAAAGTTGCCCTGGTGTATGGTCAGATGAACGAGCCCCCCGGCGCGCGTATGAGAGTTGCGCTTACAGGTCTTACCATTGCGGAATACTTCCGTGATGTTGAAGGTCAGGACGTGCTTCTGTTCGTTGACAACATCTTCCGTTTCTCTCAGGCAGGTTCCGAGGTTTCGGCTCTGCTTGGTCGTATGCCCTCTGCGGTTGGTTACCAGCCTACACTGGGTACAGAGATGGGTGAGCTTCAGGAAAGGATTACATCTACATCAAAAGGTTCTATTACTTCCGTACAGGCTGTATACGTTCCTGCGGATGACCTTACCGACCCCGCTCCCGCTACGACATTTGCGCACCTTGACGCGACAACAGTTCTTTCACGTCAGATCGCAGAACTTGGTATCTACCCTGCAGTTGACCCGCTGGATTCAACATCACGTATTCTTGACCCCAACATCGTTGGTCAGGAACACTATGATATCGCCCGCGGTGTTCAGGCTGTACTTCAGAGATATAAAGAGCTTCAGGACATCATCGCCATCCTTGGTATGGAAGAGCTTTCTGAAACTGATAAAAATACCGTTGCAAGAGCTAGAAAGATTCAAAGATTCCTTTCTCAGCCCTTCCACGTTGCAGAGCAGTTCACAGGTACACCCGGTAAGTATGTGCCTCTGAAAGAAACTGTAAAAGCTTTCAAAGCTCTGCTCGCAGGCGAAGTTGACCACCTGCCCGAACAGGCATTCTATATGGTCGGCGGACTTGACGAGGTTTATGCAGCGGCTGAAAAACTTAAAGCAGGCAGCAAATAATGGCAGAGACTGTAAGGCTTGAACTTGTTACTCCGGTGAGACAAATTCTCTCCGAGGATGTAGACGAAGTGATAGCACCCGGCGTAGAGGGCGACCTTGGTGTTCTGCCCGACCACGCACCTCTCCTTACTGCTTTGAGAGTTGGCGAGCTTGCCTACAGAATTAAAGGCAAACTCGAATACGTTGCGATAGTCGGCGGCGGATTCCTTGAAGTGAACAACAACAGGGTTATCGTGCTTGCAGACGACGCCGAACTCGGTCATGAAATTGACCTTGAAGAGGCTGTTCAGCGAAAACTTAAAGCGGAAGCAGCACTTGAACGTGAGCGTAAAGCTGACGAAAAAACATTCAAGGCTGTGGAGATTGAGCTTATGAAAGAGCTCATCAGAGTGCAGATCGCTGAGAAGTATAAGGGAGCCAAGTAAGACTTCTTTAACAACTAAATCGAAGGGCAGCTTAACGGCTGCCCTTTTTGCTTTTAGCGTTTATATGCGGAGCATTACGGCGTCAGCTTTATAATCTCTCGGGTCATGTACTTATATGTACACTCCCCTTCGTGATTAAAAATCTTCCTTGTACTGCTTGCATATAAACGCTAAATTTAGATGCTGATGCGGTCTCCGCGAGGAACGGCAGCGACGCGGCAGTCTATTCTTATTATAGGTGCGCTACATGAACATCTGTTTCATCAACTTTAACAAACGCTGGGGCGGAGTAAAAACCTGGACGATAGACTACGGCAGCCAGCTGGTTAAGCGCGGGCATAAGGTCGTTGCTGTTGTGCGTCCGGACACACCGTTCGTTCAGAAATGCATCGACGCAGGTTTTGAAACTCACGTTATGCGACCCGGTATGAAATATAACCCTGTGACTATAGCAAAGATATTCTCAATCCTCAAAAGCAGAAAAGTTGACGCGGCTGTGGTCAATATCTCAAAAGATGTCAATATAGGCGCTGTTGCATGTAAGCTGGCAGGCGTTCCGGTGTATCACCGTGTGGGGTTGCCTCAGGATTATAAAAACACCTCTGAAGAAAAAAGACTGCACGGGTTCATAAAAGGAATCATCGTTCCAAGTCAGGGACTCAAAGAAGATATATCAAAACTGCCTTGGATGCGGGCTGATATAATAAGCGTCCTTTTCAACAGTAAGGACAGAGAAAAATTCAAACCGAAGATGCCTTCTGATAAGATTGACATAACCATCGGCGTTTCAAGCCAGTTATCTGTGACAAAAGGACACATATACCTTCTGGATGCCGCAAGGATGCTTGCTGATGACGGTGTGAAGTTTAAACTGCTCATAGCCGGAACTGGCAGTAATGAAGCACAGCTTAAAGAGTATGTCGCAATTCAGGAACTTAACGAATTTGTTGAGTTCTGCGGATTCCAGACCGATGTTCCAGCATTTTTGCAAAGCCTTGATGTATTCGCTCTGCCCAGTCTTGAGGAGAATTTTCCCAACACCCTGCTGGAAGCTATGTTCACTGGGCTTCCCTGTGTTGCCTTCAATGCGGGTGCTGTTAAGGAGCTTACGGGTGATGCATGCATAATCCTTGACAAAGGCGATTCAAAGGGGCTTTATGATGCAATAAGGCTCTTTGCGGAACATTTAGATATGAGAAAAAAATACGGTCAGGCGGCACGGAAAAGGTGTCTTGATCTGTTTGACATAGAAAAGAATACGGAAAAACTTGAAAAGATTCTCAGCGGAGAAGTGATATGACCATACAGACATCAATAGCCTTTGTTCTTGCAATGTCATTGTTTGTTGCAAGCCCCGGTCCCGGCGCACTGGGTGTTGTGGCGGAGAGTATGCGCAACGGGCTGAAAAGCGCGGCGTATTTTATTTTGGGGATGATCGCAGGCGATATGGTTTATCTCGTGTTTGCTATCTTCGGTCTTGCCGCAGTCGCATCTGTCATGGGCGAAGCGTTCATGTATATCCGCATAGCGGGCGGCGTATATCTTCTTTATCTGGGTATAAAACTGCTCTTCTCAAAGGAGCAGAAAACACAGAAACCCGCACTTCCTAGCGGAAAGGGCAGGTTTTTCGGCGGTTTTTTCATAACAATAACAAATCCCAAAGTCATAATCTTCTATTGCGGTTTTCTGCCCAACTTCATGGATCTGACGAAGCTGTCTCTTGGGGATGCAATGATAACTGCTGTTCTGGTGGCGTTCGTAATAAGCTGTGTTATGGGTATCTATGCATATGCGGCGCACAGAACAGGCAGGTTCATCAGCGGAAAGGGCGGACGGAATCTGAACCGTGCCGCGGGTGCAGCCCTCATCGGCACTGGTTCGTTCCTTATCTTTAAAAGACCTTAAACTTTGAATCTGTTTACAACATCGTGGAGGCTCGCAGCTTCCTGTTCCTGATCGGAGATGGTGTTCGACACGTTCGACAGCGCGGCGTTGCTCTCTTCGATACTTGCTGATATGCTTTGCACGTCGCTGTTCACGGAATCTATTGTGGTCATTTGTTCCGAAACTGAGTTGTTTATAAATGTGTTAGCTTCTTTAATATCCGTAACGGAGCTGACTATGGTATCAAAAACGCTTCTGGTCTGCTCCATCATATGAACCCCTTCGTTGACAGACGTTTCCGCTGAATCCATATTTTTCGTTGCAGACTTTGTTTCAGACTGAAATTCCATGATAATTGAATGTATTTCGCCTGTTGCCGATTGTGTGCGCTCTGCCAGTTTGCGTACTTCGTCTGCTACAACTGCGAAGCCCCGTCCGGCTTCTCCTGCTCTTGCCGCCTCGATGGCTGCGTTAAGGGCAAGCAGATTGGTCTGGTCTGCTATGTCATTAATAACGTTTACTATGTCCGAAATCTTTGTGGATGATTCCGAAAGATTATGTATAGTTTCGCCGAGTTCAGTTGTTTTCTGCTTAATGTCGCCTATCTTGCCGACAGTTTTGTCTATCATGCCTTTTCCGTTGTTGGTGATGTTGGCGGCGTTTTCCGCTTTTTGCATTGCGGACTGACAGTTATTCATTATCTCTGCCGTAGTGGCGTTTAGTTCATCCATTGCGGATGCAACGGACGATATGCTTTGTGCCTGTTCCGCAAATGTGCCGCTGAGCTGTTCGGTTGTGGTGGCGAGGTCTGTTGTGCCTTTTGATACAGTGGCGGAAGAATTCTGTACGTCTCGGACGATATTCCCCACGTTTTCAATGAATTTATTGAAATAGCCCGACAGGTCGCCTATCTCGTCGTTTGCCGTGATGGGGATGCGCTGGGTAAGGTCGCCGTCGCCTGTGGCGATGTCTTTGGTTACTTTAGTAAGTCCCCGTATCTTGTCAACAACGAACTTTTTAATGAAAATGAGGGCTACTGAAGTGAAAATGACTATAAGGACTAATGCCGTGATGATTATCATATTTCGGAGCTTATAGGCTCCTGCGAGAGCTTCGTCTCTGTCCATTTTTACGATGAGTTCCATATCCGCACCGAAAAATTTTACCGGCAGATAGGAAGCCATTACAGTTTTCCCGCTGGCAGATTTGGCTGTTACAGAACCTGTTTCACCGTTGACGGCTTTTTTCCCGTAATCGGTATCCACCTTCATGACGGAGACGGTGGTTCCTGCTTTTTTTATTTCAGGAAAATCCATGGTTTCGGCAAATCTGCTGTTGCTGCGCATATACCCGTCTTTTCCTATGAGATATGATTCGCCTGTTTTGCCCAGCCCAGCCTCTTCGTATGCTCCGCCGAAGTTGGTTATATCTGTGATATTGGCAGGATCGAGCTGAAATACTATGTAGCCTATCTTTTCGTCTTCAACCCTTACGGTTGTTCCGACAAAAGCGGATGGAGTGTTCCAGCTTGGCAGGTAGGGTGCGAAATCGGAAAAATATACTTTGTCTCCCTCTTCGTTTTCCATGGATGCGAAGAGTTTTCCGAGACCCGTGTCTTTTATGTATCCTTCTTTAAGGTTGAGCCCCAGATCCATCTCTTTGCTGACTGAGTAGAGAACGTTTCCTTCGTTATCTATGAGATAGATGTCTTTCAGGTGGAGCTTTTCCATTATACTTCTGAACTGGTGGTGGTACTGGGCGTGGGTTGTGCAGTAGGAACAGATATGTTTTGCCCTGTCCAGTTTCATCCTGTTGTTTACGTCGTTGGGGTTTTCGTATATCATTATCTGCTGAACAAGTTTTCCGCTGTACGAAGGCGGAAGATACGCCGACGGAGCCTGTTTCTGCTGTGAGTTCAGTATGCTGAAGTTTATCTTTTCCAGATAGTCCTTTTCGTACATTGAAGAAAGCATAGAATCCAGCTTCGATTCTTCGGTATTGAGAAACTGCGGAAGTTTTGCGAAGCCGTCGGTGAAATCTTCAACGGCAACAAGTGTTCCCTCCTGCGAAGCGATGACCTGCAGAGATGCGGAGACGTTTGACGAAAACTCTTCGATGGCAAGTTTCTGCGAACGGCTGATGGAATCAAGCTTTTGTGTTGTGGCTTCTGTCAGACTGTTTATACTGCTGTTGACTGAGACAAGAGTGACAATAAGACCGAGCATTATAAAGCCGGAAAGAGTTATGAATGATAATTTTAAGCTGATGGATATGCGTTTTTCTTTCTTCATGGTCAAACCCGTATTGTGATATATTTATAAATCAATATGTTTAAACTTTGCGATTATGTTACTGTGCAAAAATAATGTCAATAATAATTATAGAACGGTAATTCCAAAATGCAGAAAACTATAGACCCGATAATAAAAAGCGATATTAGAATATGCCAGCCGGAGAACGGTTTCCGATTCGGAGTGGATTCGGTGTATCTTGCATGGTTTGCTCAATTATCTGGTAATAAAAGAATTGTTGATATAGGCTCAGGCAGCGGCGTTATTACGGCACTGCTTGTGAAGCTTAAAGGAATTAAACAATGCGATGCTGTTGAAATGCAGCCTGTTATGTTTAACTGTCTGGATGAAACTGTGGGGCTTTGTGAAATTCAAAACAACGTTAAACAAATGAATATCGACATAAGGTCATACAGACCGGATTTCCAGTACGATGGCGCAGTGTGCAACCCTCCATATCGCGACCCGTCATCCGGAAGGGTTCCGACTGATGAAACAGAACTGAATGCCCGATTTACAACCACTTTGACAGCGGATGATATTTTTTCTTTCTGCCGCAGTTTTCTGAAGTTCGGCGCAGGACTGTTTTTAAGCTATGATGCTGATATGATGCCCGTGCTTTTTGAATCGGCGAATAAGTTCGGGTTTGAGGCGAAAAGGCTGATGCCTGTCTGTCCGGATATAAACGTTAAACCGAAAGTGATACTCATGGAATTCCGCAAGGGCGGAAAAAGGGAGCTTTCATTTGAGGCGCCGCTTTACCAGAAGATAAACGGCGTACCTTCGCCGATGCACGAAAATATTTTTTCAGGAGAATGGATTTGAAATACGAAACTTACATAAAAGATACTGCATACGGCGGCTATGGTGTGGGAACCATGCCCGACGGTCGGGTTGTGTTTATTCCGCATACCGTTGAGGGCGATACTGTGAGCTACCGCGTAGCGGAAGATAAAAAGAATTTCACATACGGAGAGCTTGCGGAAGTGATTACTGCATCGGATAAACGGGGCGAGCGCTATTGCCCGCATCTGGGCATATGCGGCGGCTGTACGTTCGGACATATAGCGGCTGAACATCAGACGGAGATAAAGAAGAATTTTGTGCTGGGACAGCTTAAAAGAGCTGGTATTGCTCACACTGAACCGGAAGTGCTGTCAGCTGATTTCAGGGAATTCAGAAATCGGGCAACTTTCCGCATAAGAGACGGGAGAATAGGTTTTTTTAAGTTCAAATCCAACGATTTTCTGCCTGTGAATGACTGTCCCGTCATAAAAAGAAGCATAGTTGAAAAAGCGCAGGCTCTTGCTTCAAAAATAAGCGGAAGCCACACTCTTTATGTCACAGAGAACGAAGAGGGGATGGCGCTTGGTAAAACATATGCTTCAGTGAACGGGTTATGCGGCTTTTCAGGTCTGGAAACTGAAGATGGCGTAAGCGGATTGAAAACCATCCTGTTCGGGACTAAATACGGCACTTTTCATGCAGGATTCAGCACTTTTTTGCAGGGGAACAGGTATCTTTCCGGCTATTTGCAGGATTTCGTTTACGAGAACTCCGCAGGGAAAAACGCACTGGAATTATACTGCGGTTCCGGATTTCTGACGCTGGCGCTTGCCATGAAATGTGAGCGTGTGACGGCGGCGGAGATAGCGAAGGAATCCATTGCACTCGCAAGACGCGCGGAACTTAAGAACGTGAACTGGATGGCTGTTTCCAGTGAAACTCTGATTGGACGACTGAGGGAAAAGTATGACATGGTTGTTGTTGACCCGCCCAGAACAGGGCTTGATAAAAGTGTTACGGATTTTATAAAAAACAGCGGTGCGAAAAAGGTAGTCTATATCTCATGCAGCCCCGACACCCTTGCGCGCGACATAAAAAGACTTTCAGAAAAATACCGTGTGGCAAAGCTCACCGTGGCGGACATGTTTCCCGGTTCATACCATGTGGAGAGTGCTGTATTGCTGGAACTGTATAATTAAAGGTTATTTTCCGGTAAAATCTCTTGCTATTAAATTCGTAGCATGCTATTAAAACAATAGCAGTGCTGCAATAAATAATTTTAGAGGTTGAATATGCCAGTAATAACTATCCAGATGGGCAAAATGACAGTTGATAAGAAAAAAGAATTTGTAGAAAAGATAACTGCGGCAGCTTCTGAGATCACGCAGATTCCCTCAGCTTCTTTCGTTGTGTTTGTTGATGAGTACGACTATGAAAGCATCGGCGTCGGCGGACAGACTCTGGCGGAAAAGCGAGCCGGAAAATAACAAAAAACTACGATATGCCGCTCTCTTTTCGGGAGGGCGGCAGATTTTTAAGGAGTTCATATGTCTATACCGTCACCTGGCAAACCCGTAAGAGGCTCACATTCAGGAGCTCCTATAATGGCAATTTTTGATCTTTTGGGCAGAAGTTGGGCTATGGGTATCATATGGAACCTGAACGGGCATGCCCTTACATTCAGAGAGCTTCAGGAAAGGTGCGAATCCATTTCACCGTCAATACTTAATACCCGTCTGAAGGACCTGCGCAATGCTGATATTGTTGAGAGAACACTGGACGGTTATCAGCTTACGGAAAGGGGCAGAGAGTTGATTCAGCTTCTTTTGCCTTTCGGCGCATGGTCGCTGAAATGGTCAGAAGAGGTTTTCGGTTTTACAGACCACTTTGCGTTTAAGAAGAAATCCGATAAGTAATTAATGCCTGAGCGAAAACAGACTGTTCAGGACTATTCCGCCCACTATAAGGGATATACCCGCAATTCCTGACATATCCGGTATCGCTTCGCCAAGCAGCAGCATGCCGCCCAGAAGAGAAAAGATAACCTCGAAAGCCTGTGTGGATTCCACAGCGGCGAGCCATCTTATGTTTGTTTTAACCATATCCGTTGCTTTGAAAAAGAGCAGAGTGGCTGTCACACCGGAAAAAAGAGCTACAAGAAACGCCTGAAAACTCTGACCCGCCGATGGCGCTCCTTTTGCGAATAAACCGTAAACACTCAGTATCAGCCAGAAAGGCATACTGCACAGCGTCATTCCATATACCCTTTCCATTGTTGATATTTCACTATTGCAGACGAGCATCATCTTCCTGTTACCGAGAGGATATGCAAAAGCGGCTATAAGTATCGGCACAAGAGTATAAACTGCGGAAGATGCACCAAATTCATGTATTTCGCGTGTCTGGAGCATGAAAACACCCAGAAGTATCACAGCGGAAGCAGCGAGGTTGCGCATTGATATCTTTGTATTGAAAAGAGGCGAAAGAAGCACGCCTGCGGTTATGGTTATCTGCCATGATGCCGCCACAAGCCATGCCTCGCCGTGGTCTCCGGCAAAGGCTACAGGTGCATAGAACAGACCGAAGCCCACCGTACTCCACAGAAGCCATTGCTTCGGAGTGTTCCCTATGGCTGAGTGAATATTTCTGAATCCGTAGCGTTGTCCCACAATCACAGCGAGTATCGGCAGTGTGAAAAGATAGCGCAGGCTGGCGCTCCATATCCAGTTTCCGCCTGAAAGATGCATACTTTTGTTCAGAACGAATGTGAACGCGAAGAAAAATGCCCCCGCGATGCCTAAAATAACAGCTTTTTTCATTCCGGTTGCTATATCACAAAATAATGTATGAAATCAATTTGAACGTTATGCGGTATTGACAGCGAAGATTAAAAAGGTTACTGATTTGTAACAATTTAGAGGGGTTGGATGGAAAAAAGGGTCGGTTTATTCGCTGTTATTACGTTTGCGCTTGTTTATCACCTTTTATTTTTCAGGCACGCTATGCCTGTTCAGGAGGGCTGGTTTCAGCTTTTCGGCGAAAATATACTCAAAGGTCAGATGCCTTATAAGGATTTTTATTCTCATTTCCAACCTGTTTATCTTTATATACACGCGTTCCTTGTCGGAGCTTTCGGTGACGGTTTCATGGTCGGAAGGATCTACGGCATTTTTGAACGTATCCTTCTGCTTTCATCCGCATATCTCCTTCTGACACGTTTTTTTTGAACCCAAATATGTCTTCACTGCACTTGTCACGTCGCTGATGGTCTATTCCGGTGCAGCCACCGACGGAATTATGTCATATAACCAGCTTTGTCTGACGTTTGCACTGTTCTCCTGCTTTTTCGCATCGTTTTATATTGTTGACCTTTTTTCCCGCGCGTCGTTGCGGCTGCTTTTTCTGGGCGGCATCTTCGGCGGACTTAGTTTCCTTACCAAACAGACCACGGGGCTTTTCGTTCCGCTTGCCATATTTGTCGTGATATTTTTACAGGGAGTCAAAACAAGAAGGCTCGCGGGTATAATGGTTTATGCTTTCGGCAGTCTTTTTCCGTCTGCTTTGTTCATGCTGTTTCTCAACAGACACGGCGCTCTTGGGGATTATTTTTCGCAGGTTTTCACAGCGGCATCCGGCGGAGGTTCTGTATTCAGCCTCTCATCCGGTTTTTTGACATCGACAATGGTGCCTGGATACATCATTCCGTTTTTTGTCATAGCATTATTGCTTGCGGCTGTATGCATAGCCTTTGAAAAAGCACTCCCTATGCGGAATGAACCTGACGGCAGTCTCGGCAGATATGAAATGCTTGCAGTGCTGTCATCGTTCTGCCTTGTCATCCTGTTTCTGCATGCCAGTGTTGATTTCTGGTCGTGGTTTTACAGCGCGTCGCATGTGCGGGGATGGTTCGATGGTATCAGACAACAAATTGTTATCTACAGTTTCTTCTTTATCATGTGCTATTTCCTTTATTACATCGGCAGAGTGCTTTTCGTCTATGAATACGACCGTCTTGTGGTTTTCAAGGCTCTCGTGAGTGCATTAGGACTTGCTGTCATGTATTTTTCTCAGGGTGTCGGGGCGCTCGCAGTAATCCCTTCCATGACAGTTATGCTTGTTTTTCTTTTTTCTGCGGACTATCCGTTTGTCATAATCAAAAATAAGATTCTTTATTTATTTTGTTTTCTGATAATCCTGTTTTCGGCGGCACAGAGATTCCAATAACAGTTGTGGAAAGAATATGTGCAGTTTCCCTGAAACTTGTTCAATTATATTGAAATTAGATATCTAAAGTTATCAATAAGTTAATGAGTCCTTTATATAGCGCTTGACTGTCAAATTAAGTTTCTTTACAATTCCCCTTTACGCTTGAAAAGATACCAATAGGAGGAAAAAATGAAGAAACTGCTTCTTTTTGCCCTTGCGGCAATGTTCGTTTTTGCAGGATGCAGCCAGAAACCGAAAGAAGAGGCCAAGCCTGCGGAACAAGCTCCCGCTGCCGAAGCTGCGGCACCCGCAGCAACAGGCGATGTTATCAAAATAGGTGTTGCAGGCGCACATTCAGGCGACCTTGCTTCCTATGGTCTTCCCTCTGTGAAAGCTGCTGAATTTGTTGTTAAGGATATCAACGACAAAGGCGGTCTGCTCGGTAAAAAAGTTGAGCTTGTTGTTGTTGACGACGTTTGTAAACCCGAAGTAGCAGTAAGCTCTGCTAACAAACTCGTTTCCGAACACGTTGTTGCCGTTCTCGGTCACATCTGTTCAGGCGCAACAAAAGCAGCTATGGGAACATACCTTGCGGCTAAAATCCCCGTTATGTCTCCCTCTGCAACAAGCCCCGAACTCACAAAGTCAGGCGAATATCCTAACTTCTTCAGAACAATCGCTCCCGACGATTCTCAGGCAAGACTTGAAATCGACTACATCACAAACGTTCTGAAACTTAAAAAAATAGCTATCATCCACGACAAAGGCGACTATGGTAAAGGTCTTGCAGAATTTGCAAAAGGCTTTGCAGAAGCAGACAAAAAACTTGATATCGTCCTTTACGAAGGTATCACCCCCGGCGCGGTTGACTATTCTGCCATAGTTCAGAAGATCAAACAGTCCGGCGCTGAAGTTGTTCTTTACGGCGGTTACCACCCCGAAGCGGCTAAGATCGTTACCCTGCTTGCTAAGAAAAAACTCAACGTTAAGTTTGTTTCCGATGACGGCGTTAAAGACGACACATTTATCAAAGTTGCAGGTCATTATGCTGAAGGCGTTTATGCGACAGGTCCCAAAGACGTGTCCAAAAACCCTCTTGCAATCGAAGCCACAAAAAAACATAAAGACGCTTACGGTGAAGATCCCGGTGCGTTCTATCTGAACGCTTACACTGCTATGCTCGCTATCACAAACGCTATCGAGAAAGCAGGTTCAACCGACTATGACAAGCTCACCAACGCTCTCAGAACTGAAGATGTTGAAACACCTATCGGCAAAATCAAGTTTGACGAGAAAGGCGATGCTATCGGCGCTGAGTTCTCTGTTTATCAGGTACAGAACGGCGCATACGTCGAAGTTAAGTAACAATTCAAAAGAAGAACTGCGGGGAGCTTGCGTTCCCCGCTTTTTTTATTCCGGCTTGATAAAACCATAAAGAGGTTATCATGGATTATTTCCTTGAACTGTTCCTCGGCGGACTGACGAGGGGCAGCATATATGCTCTTATCGCACTTGGATACACCATGGTGTACGGAATTGTTCAGCTTATCAACTTTGCCCACGGCGAAATATACATGATAGGCGCATTCACGGCACTTATAGTAGCCAGTGTTCTGACCATTTTCGGTCTGAACTCCGCCGCGATATTAGTTATAGCCACTGCGGCGGCGATAGTTTATTCCTCCGCATACGGATACACAGTCGAAAAAATAGCTTATAAACCGCTGAGAAACGCTCCGAGGCTTTCGCCTCTTATCAGTGCAATCGGTATGTCCATATTTCTTCAAAACTATGTGCTTCTTGCACAGACATCCGATTTCCTGCCATTCCCTAGATTAATACCTGAGTTCGCTTTCATGGAACCTGTTTCACATATTTTCAGTTCTGCCGAGCTGGTCATTGTGGTGACCACAATGGTTGTTATGGTGCTTCTGACAGTGTTCATCAAATTCACCAACATCGGCAAAGCGATGCGCGCAACCGCACAGGATAAGACAATGGCTCTGCTCATCGGTATAGACGTTGACAGGGTTATTTCGGTGACATTCATCATCGGTTCTTCCCTTGCAGCGCTTGGCGGCGTTCTCATCGCAAACCACATAGGTCAGATAAACTTTTATATCGGCTTCATCGCCGGTATCAAAGCGTTCACAGCGGCTGTTCTGGGCGGGATAGGCTCTATCCCCGGCGCGGTTCTGGGCGCACTGATTCTTGGCTGGACAGAGAGCTTTGCAACAGGATACGTCTCCAGCGACTATGAAGACGTGTTCGCTTTCGCTCTTCTCGTACTTATACTTATCTTCCGACCTGCCGGACTTCTCGGCAAGTCTGAGACCAAGAAGGTGTAAGGTATGATAGCACAGGAGATAATTAAATCGTTAAAAGCTGCCATATGGTTTATGTTTCTGACATTTCCCATAATGGTGATAAAGGTTAACACGGTCTACAAAACAATAGAATGGCGCTGGATGAACATGGTGTTCATCGGTGTAGGGGTTTTTGTGGGTTCCTTTGTCTGGCGTTGGCTCCTTGAACGCAAGGATAAGCCCTCCGCGAAAAAAGAGAGTATTTCAACACGCACGCAGGCATATTTAGCCGAAAATCCCATTTCAAAAAGAGCCTTGCAGGGCGCATTGCTTGTGGCTCTTCTTTTTTTCCCTATGTTCATGGACGCTTACCAGATAAACATATTCACGGTTGCGCTTATGTATATCGTGCTTGGTCTCGGACTTAACATAGTTGTGGGACTGGCTGGTCTTCTTGACCTCGGCTACGTTGCTTTCTATGCGGTGGGTGCTTACACTTATGCGCTTCTTAACACGACATTCGGAATGTCGTTCTGGATTGTGCTTCCCATCGGCGGAGCGCTCGCGGCGATATTCGGCATACTGCTCGGTTTTCCCGTGCTTCGTCTGCGCGGCGACTACCTCGCAATTGTTACACTGGGCTTTGGAGAGATAATCAGGCTGGTGCTTGAAAACTGGAACGATTTTTCACATGGTCCCAGCGGTATCGCTGGCATAGATAAACCGAACTTCTTCGGTCTGGAACTGAACCTGAACCAGATGACTGACGGCGTATATTACATGATGGTGGTGTTCACCATCATTACCATATTCTTCGTCGGCAGACTGCAAAACTCCCGTATCGGGCGTGCATGGCTGGCTCTCCGCGAGGACGAGATAGCCTGTCAGGCGATGGGTATCGGGCGTACCAGAACAAAGCTCATGGCTTTTGCACTGGGCGCAACATGGGCTGGTCTCATGGGTGTGGTATTTGCAGCTAAGACATCGTTCATCAACCCCGCTTCGTTCACATTCCTTGAGTCTGCTATCATCCTTTCTATAGTGGTTCTCGGCGGTATGGGTTCAATCCCGGGTGTTATCCTCGGCGCGCTTATCATGATACTGCTGCCCGAGTATATGCGTACCTTCTCCGAATACCGTATGCTGGTCTTCGGCGGTGCGATGGTTGTTATGATGGTTTTCCGTCCGCAGGGACTTGTGAGCAATTTCCGAAGGAAATACTCGTTCCACGGCGTTGACGAAAGGCTGGGCGGCTGATATGGAAAATATACTTGAAGTAAAAGGACTTACCATGGATTTCGGCGGTCTACGCGCCGTTGACTCCGTGGATTTATATGTTAAACCGAAAGAGATAGTGGCGCTCATCGGTCCCAACGGTGCGGGAAAGACCACCTTCTTTAACTGTGTAACAGGTATCTATACTCCCACGAAAGGGGACATACTTGTGAACTCGAACAGAGGCGGCGTCCGCATAAACGGTTTTAAGCCTAACAGGGTTACGGAGCGAGGACTGGCAAGAACTTTCCAGAACATTCGCCTGTTCCCGAACATGACCGTTCTTGAGAACGTTATGATAGGGAAACACTGCCGACTTTCCGCAAAGATCTTCGGCGCTCTTTTCCGCGACAAGAAAACCCGTGCGGAAGAGCTTAAAGCAGCGCAGGAATGTTATGTCATTCTTGAAAAGCTGGGGCTTGAAAAAACGTGCGACGAGCTTGCCAGCAACCTGCCATACGGCGACCAGCGCAAGCTTGAGATAGCAAGGGCGCTTGCCACAGAGCCGAAGATGCTCCTTCTGGACGAACCGGCGGCAGGCATGAACCCGCAGGAAACTGTCGATCTGACACACCTTATCCGCATGATAAGGGATACGGAACAGATAGCAATCCTGCTCATCGAACACGATATGAAGCTCGTTATGAACCTGTCCGAGCGCATATATGTTATGGATCACGGACAGAAGATCGCTGACGGTACGCCTGTTGAGATCAGGAACAATCCTGAGGTAATCAAAGCGTATCTGGGGGAGGATATTGATGCTTGAGATAAGCAACATCAATGCGTTTTACGGAAACATTCAGGCACTGCACAACGTTTCCATCAATATAAAACAGGGCGAGATAATCACCCTTATCGGTGCGAACGGGGCGGGGAAAACTACTACGCTTATGTCTATCAGCGGCATTGTGAACCCGAAATCCGGCGAAATACGCTTTAACGGTGAAGTTATCAGCGGAAAAAAGCCCGATAAGATAGTTCAGATGGGGCTTGCTCACGTTCCCGAGGGCAGACACATCTTCCCGTATCTGACAGTTATGGAAAACCTTGACCTCGGCGCGTATCTGCGCAAGGATAAGGACAACGTTAAAAAAGATCTGGAACATGTTTTTGACCTGTTTCCAAGACTTAGAGAGAGAAAGAACCAGCAGGGCGGAACCCTTTCCGGCGGCGAACAGCAGATGCTTGCCATCTCAAGGGCGCTTATGGCTCGTCCGAAAATGCTGCTTCTGGATGAACCTTCTCTGGGTCTCGCCCCTCTTATTGTTAGGCAGATCTTCGACATCATCAAGCGTATCAATCAGGAGGACGGTACAACCATCTTCCTTGTTGAACAAAATGCGAACCTTGCTCTGAAAGTGGCTCACAGAGGCTATGTCATGGAAAACGGACATATCACTATGGAGGACGAGGCGCAGAAACTTCTGGTGAATGAAGAGGTCAAAAAAGCGTATCTGGGGATATAAATGAAAAAATTATTTATCATTTTCTTAGGAGTTATGTTTATCATGGCAGGAAAAGCAAAAGCGGACACACCCGTAAAGGCAAAAGAGGCTAAGTCTAAAACAACAGAGGCAAAAGCAGAAAAACCGAAGGCTACAAAACCCAAAGCGGTAAAAGCGCCTATGGTGGTTTTTGAAACAACTCAGGGTAAGATAGTTTTCAAACTCTTCCCGAAAGAGGCTCCGAAAACCGTTGAGAACTTTGTCGGACTTGTGAATAAAGGCTATTACAACGGCATCATCTTTCACCGCATCATCAAGGAATTCATGATTCAGGGCGGCGACCCAACAGGTACGGGACGCGGCGGCGAATCTCTTTGGGGCGGCAAGTTTGAGGATGAATTCAGCCAGCTTATCTTTAACAAAAAAGGACTGCTCGCAATGGCGAACGCAGGACCCAACACAAACGGCAGCCAGTTCTTTATAACAACTGTACCCACTCCTTGGCTGGACAACCGCCACACTATCTTTGGCGAAGTTGTTGAAGGTTACGACGTTGTTGAGAAACTTGAAAACGTCCGCACGGGTTATGGCGACAGACCTGTTGAGGAACAGAAGATAATCAAGGCTTATGTCAAAAAATAACGTCCCGTAGGGCGGAGTTGCTCCGCCATTACATATATAAACCCGCGTGGAACTTGTTTCTGTGCGGGTTTTTTATTGGCGGTTATTTGCGGCGCATTACTGAGTCAGTTCTGCCTTGGCAGTTATAACACTTCGCATTTCTGCGTTGTCGAACAAAACATTCGCCTTATCATTGCGAATGTTTCTGAACCAAGCTGGCTGAAAACAAATTGCTCATGTACAATGTGTACACTGCGCATATTTTTTGCCCTCCGCCTTGAACTGCTCGGTTCTAACCACCAAGTTTAAGAAAGCACCAATTCCGTCACTGCGAGGAGCAACGCGACGAAGCAGTCTTCCACACCCGTAAAATCAGAATGTAAATCCCCCTTAATCCCCCTTTAATAAAGGGGGAATGAAAACTCCCTCCTTTAGTAAAGGGGGG
>NZ_JAJOIL010000029.1 GCF_021209385.1 Seleniivibrio sp.
CGATTATCGCGGTTATATTGGGGTCTGTCGCCCTGTTGGCGGTTTTCGTCTCTGTTATACTGGGGGGCGATCCTCTCTTTGGGGACGGGGAGCCTGTGTATGCTGCTGGGGCTGTGCCTGTTTAACAGGTTCAGCAGATTCAGACTGAGCAGCAGGCTTGGCAGTTTCCTGAACTTCCGGTTTCACGGTTTTAACCTCTTCCGCAGCGGGTGAAGAATTTGCAACAGTTTTCTCTTCAAAAGGAGCCTGCGCAACATCATCACGAGTAGTTTCTCTTATTTCGTCAACAGTACGAATTGTATTCTCAAGTTTTTTCTTTCTATCGATAAGCTCTTGTTTGGAAATCTTTCTGACTGCTTCATTATCTCCAGAACCCATTTTAACTTCTCTGGATTTAGGATATTTTTTATGGCGTTCCATAGCTTTTTTAAGCATCTCCTGTCTGCGGTCAAGATGCAGGTGTTTCGGGTCCAGCCCGAGCGACTTAACGGCGTCATCAGATATGGTGCCGTCGTCAGCCACGTTGTGTCCTGCTCCCTGTACGTTATTCAGAATCTCGTCTTCATTTTTTCCAAGTTTTTTCGCTACATCAGTCAGTTTGATTCCAGACATATAATTTCACCTGTTCAGCGGGTTCGTCTAAATTGGTTGCAAAGCAGTGATCTTGCCAGCTTCATTTTCTTCAGCCCGATATCTCTGCACTTTTCGTTATCGCAGACATAGGCTCCGCGCCCGTGCCTGCTCCCATTTGCATCCTCTTCGGGTTTATCGGAATAGACGAAGCGAACAAGCTCTGTTTTTTCCTTTTTAATACCACAGGACACGCAGGTTCTAATGACCCTTTTCATGATCTTCTAATTTTCTTCTTGCTCCTCAGAATCCATATCTTCAAATTTACTTGCAAGGAAGTCAATTGCGGCATTGATGATATTCACCGCTTCGTCCTCGCCTCTGCTTACCGCGTCAGCAACCTCATGAGGGCTGGCGTTTGACAGTTTTTCTATATCATCAAGCCCCGCTTCGATGAGCTTTGATACTTCATCGGCAGAGAGAACGGAAAGGTTCTCAAGGTTATATATTTCATAAAATTCTTTAAGTTCCTGTTCCTGATCCTGCATACGCTCTTTTCTGATTTCAGCGTATTCGGATTCTTTCAGGACATCAAGTCGCCATTCGGAGAGTTTAGCAGCCAGTCTTACGTTCTGACCTTTTTTACCGATTGCCAGTGAAAGCTGGTCGTCGGGAACCACTATCTCTATGGTGTCCTCGTCCTCAAAAACATTCGTGAGAACAACTTCCGCAGGGGAAATAGCGTTGCATACGAATTTGATGGGATCCGGAGACCATTCGATAACATCTATTTTTTCGCCTCTCAGCTCGTTACTGATGGCATTAATACGCACGCCTTTAAGACCGATACATGCACCAACGGGATCAATACTGCTGTTCATTGTGTAAACAGCCACTTTCGCTCTGTCGCCGGGTTCTCTGGACACAGCCTTAACGTCGATAATTCCTTCGTAAACTTCAGGGATCTCAACTTCAAACAGTTTCTTAAGGAACTGGGGATGTGTTCTGGAAAGGATAAGCTGAGGCCAGCCTTTCACTATTTTGATATCCAGAAGCAGCGCACGGACATAATCGCCGCGGTTATAGAAGTCGCCGCCGATCATCTCTCTCTTGGGGAGGATAGCTTCTGTTTTTCCAATATTTATAATAAGGTTGTCTCTGTCTGTCTTAAGCACGACACCGTTAACCACGTCGCCGACCCTGTCTTGGAACTGGTCGAGGACAACCTGTTTTTCAGCCTCGCGTATTTTTTCAAAAAGTTTCTGTTTAGCAACAAGGGCTGCCTGACGACCGAGTTCCTCAAGTGTTGTTGGAACCATGATAACGTCGCCGAGCTGCGCATTCTCTTTATACTGCTGAGCATCATCTATATATATCTCAGTCCATTTATCGTCAACACCTTCGCAAACCTCTTTAGGCAGCAGGATATCTATAATACCTTTGTCTATGTCAACTTCAACGTCGGGTTCGAGAAGTTTGCCGATCTTTCTTGCAACGGCAGCCAGAATAGCTTCTCTGAGAGCATCACAGAGAATATCTCTGGATATGCCTTTTTCTCTGCCCAGTTCATCGACAACTTTCGTCAGTTCCTTGCTCATTAGTCCTCCTAAAACTCAATCTCCAGATTGGCCTTGGAAATATTTTCTATATTAAGTTTAAATGTCTTGTTTTCTTTTTCAACGAACAGATCGACAACGCCGTTTTCGGCATTTCTGATAACGCCTGTGTAGTTTGACCTACCTGATTCGTCTTTGCTTTTTGTAACTACTTTGCATTTGCGCCCGACAAACCTTTTAAACTCGGTTTCTGTTCGCAAAGGACGCAGAAGTCCGGGTGTGGAAACCTCAAGCATGTAGCTTTCATAAGGAATGAGAGTTTCGTCAGCATCCAGATATGCAGAGATAAGCTTGCTGATCTCGGAACAGTCTTCAATACATGTCCCCTTCTCATTGTCGATGGTGATTCTCAGTATTTTGCCGCCCGGTTCGCTTCTGAGTGTCATATCAAAAAGCTCGCAGCTTTTGTTTTGGACGATAGATTTGACCTGTGGTCTTATCTTATCAAGAATTATTTTGCTAACAGGGTTCTTCATCTGTCTCCGAATAGCTGTGTATACCACACAAAAAAATTGGCGGGCTATGCCCACCTGAGGTTGTTTCTAGCACACGACTGGTTAAATAGCAAGCACTTTATTTCAAAATGCCCGATTAAAGCGGTTTCAGATAAAATAGAAACCATATTTAAGGTCAACCACTCTTTCGATGAATCCGTCCACGAACGTCGGGTCTGTGCATCCGTGCCCGCCGATGTGGATACCGGGTTTTATGCGTTCCCCATGGAAATCGCTTCCGGCTGTTACAAGCAGGTTGTGCTTTTTCGCCGTATCCAGATATTTCTGCACCTGTTCAGGAGTGTGATATGTACTGTATGCTTCAATACCGGCTATTCCGTCGGTGATGAGTTCTTCGATATCCCTGTCTTTATAAAGTCCGGGGTGAGCAATGCAGAGAACAGCGTTGTCCTTCAGCTTTTCTATGGTGTCGTAATAATCCAGCATACGAACGTCCACCCATGCCTTTCCGCCTTTAAAGAAATAGTCGAAATAGAAATTAGTAAACGGTGATATTGACTTTTCGCCTTCAAGATAATCTTTGAGCGCTTCCCTGTTTTCGGGGTGTTTTGAAAGCACAGTAAGAAACGTTACACCCGAGGGGGTCTTTCCGCCCGCTGCCTTCATAAGCTCTGCATATTCGATATTGAATCCCATATCCTGAAGCCTTTCCACACGCATCTGAGTCTGTAGGTCTCGGTTCTGCTTAAATATCTCAAGAACCCCGAGAAGTGCATGACAGCCCTCGTTAAAGCCATATGCGCAAACGTGTATCTCTCTGTCACCGTGGTATGTGGAAAGCTCCACTCCGTTGATGAACATGGTCTCGGAACCATACCGTCCCTTGTTCCATTTCATCTCGTTACAGGCTGTCAAAGTGTTGTGGTCGGTTATGGAAAATGTGCTTATTCCCCTTGTGCGAACAACAGTCAGTATCTGCGCAGGGGTAAGAACACCATCGGAGCTGTGGCAGGAATGTATATGCAGATCGAAACTGCCCACAGAATATTCCAAACCACACCTCCGTCAGTAATTTTTAATAGTTAAATCCTGTGTCAAATGCCTTAAGGTTCAGTTCGATGGTTTTCGGAGGAACGCGGTCTTTAACTGCCTGTTCCCATACCTCTTTTGCGAAAGGAACCGATTTCGCCAGAATACCCAGAACCACCATGCCGGCAATCTTCTGATTGCCAAGCTCTATCGCCTTGGATATGGCGTCAATTTCGTACACTTTGCTGAATTTCGATTTAACAGAATCAACCTTGCTCTGCGGGTATTCCGCCGCACCATCCGCCACAGAGGGAGGAAGAATCATCTGTGTATTAAGAATAAGCGTTGTGTTGTCCGAAATATATTCAGAATATCTTAAAAATTCCATTCTTTCAAACGAAACTACAATATCTGCACTTTTGAGTGGGATGGTCGGCGAATCAACCGTTTCGCCTATGCGTATGTGGGTAACAACACTGCCGCCCCTTTGCGCCATACCGTGAATCTCGCTTTTTTTAACGTCGTATCCCGCTGCCAGTGCAACATCACACACGATGTTGCTGGAAAGGACGGTACCCTGTCCGCCCACGCCTACCATAAGTATATCCAGTTTCATCATTTGCTCCTTTGCTCAATAGCGCCGAATTTGCATACTTTTATGCAGAGATGGCATCCTGTGCAGAGGTTTTCGTCGATAAGCGCTATGCGTTTTGAAGCGTTCCAGGCTATCGCTGGGCAGCCGAGCTTAGTGCATACGCGGCACCCGCTGCATTTGTCCTCGTGTATGAAATAAGGTTCTTCAATGACTGTTCTGTCAGCGAAGATGCAAGGTTTGTTCGTGATGATAACGCTGGGTTCAGGCTTTGATGTCTCCTCTTTGAGCACTTCCATTGCGTTTGCGACATCAAACGGGTCGATAACACGGATATTCTCCTCTTTAACACCGACTGCCTTGCAGATAGCCGCAAAGTCTATCTTAGGCATGGGGTTGCCGTGGATATCCTTTCCTGAGCCTGCGTTGGGCTGGTGTCCGGTCATGCCGGTGATGGTGTTGTCGAGGATTACCACAGTTGAGTGACCCTGATTGTAAACAGTGTTCACCAGCGAGTTTATACCTGTGTGCAGAAAAGTGGAGTCGCCTATAACGGCAACGGATTTTTTGGACATATCGTCAGTAGCTTTGTCCAGACCGTGCGCCATGCCGATACTTGCACCCATACAGACTGTCGTGTTGATAGCCTGAAGGGGCGGAAGAAGACCGAGAGTGTAACAGCCGATGTCGCCAGTTACAAAAAGTTTCAGTCTGCTGATGGCATAAAAAATGCCTCTGTGGGAACAGCCGGGACACATATTTGGCGGACGGAAAGGAAGTGTTGTATCGACGTCAGCCTCAACAGGCAGGAGCCCGAAGAGTTCGCGGACAGCGTCAACTGAAAGCTCACCGCAAAGGTCTCTGTCGAGAGGTTCAACCGCAATACCTTCCGCCTTTATCTCGGTTTCATAAAATTTATCAAGCTCTTCAACCACATACATTTTATCAACTGACGCAGCGAATTCTGCTATTTTCTTCATGGGAAGCGGCCAGGCGAGGTCAAGTTTAAGTGTTGAAGCTTCGGGCATCGCCTCTCTTACATAAGTGTAAGCAACACCTGAGCATACAACACCTATCTTCTTGTCTCTCATGGTTATTTTATTATATTTATCGCCTTCGGCAAGCTCTTTGAGAAGTTCGAGCCTGTTCTCCACAAACCTGTGTTTCTTCCTTGCGTTTGCAGGAATCATAACCCATTTGGCGATATTGTTTTCAGGTGCAAATTTTGGTGCCTCAACTCTGTCTTCAAGTTCAACTATTGTCTGAACATGGGAAATTCTTGTGGTTGAGCGCACAAGTACGGGCGTACAGTATTCTTCGGACAGCGCGAATCCGTCTTTTGTAAACTGTTTGGCCTCCTGGCTGTCGCAGGGTTCAAACATCGGCACCTTGCCGAAACGGGCAAAATGTCTACTGTCCTGCTCGTTCTGAGAGCTGTACATGTTGGGGTCATCTGCGACTATCACAACGAGACCTGCGTTAACCCCTGTGTATGAAAGGGTCATAAGCGGGTCGGCTGCAACGTTAAGCCCGACGTGTTTCATGCAGGACATAGCTCTTTTTCCGCCGAGGCTCGCGCCTATGGCAACCTCAAGACCGACTTTTTCGTTTGTCGCCCATTCGGTATATATCTCTTTATAGTGTGCAACGTTCTCAGTTATCTCAGTGCTGGGTGTTCCGGGATAAGAACTGACAACACCCACGCCCGCTTCGTATGCTGCGCGGGCAAAAGCCTCATTACCGCTTAAAACCTTCTTCATCAGCCATTCCACCTTTTAAGCTGTTTAAGAAGTTCGCTTTCGGGGTACGCAGTTTCAAACTCTTTCATCAGTTTTTCTTTGTCTGCGCCGTTGGCTGCAAGGCAAGCTCTGTAATACCATACGGAACCGAGTTTACCGGAATTTATATAGGCTTTCGGGTCAACGCCCTGACCTTCGATATCCGCTTTAAGGCTGTCGGCAAGTTCTTTCATCTCACCGCCTGATTTTGCCAGCATTTCGTCAGCGGCTTTGATATTTTTACCCTGAACATACATCTCTGCTGAGCGCAGACTTATGTAGTCGGATGCATTTTTGAATTCTGATGCAGATTTGCTGTATTCAGCAACTTTTGAAGCTTCGTAGTTGTTCATTATAGCGGTAAGCTCAAGCATACCGACCTTGTTAACCAGCATAGTATCTTTGGATTTGTTCATTTTTGTGAACGTATAACCAAGCACAAACAGAACAAGAAGGGCAACAAGCCCGATAACCATCTTCTTAAGGTTTCTCGCTAAAAAATGCTCAACCTTATCAATAGGTTCTTCTTCGATGTCAATAACAGATTTTCTCTTGCTCACTTTCTTCCTCCGTAAAGTCTGTCAAAAAGAACTTTATTATTATTAATTACTTTCTCAACCTGATCATTATTAAGCCCTGCTCCGGCGAGAATCCTTTTCGCCTGTTCAAAGCTGACCCTATCGCCGGGTGCATGGTAATCGTTATTTATAACAAGCTCTCCGCCAAGCTCCAGCACTGTTTTTGCAACGTGACCGTTGGTGATGCTGTGTCCTTTGCGGGTTGATATCTCAAAGAAAACTCCGTTAGATATACCTTTTTTTACAACATCTTCTGTTATAAGCCCCGGATGCGCAAGGATATCCACACCTGCCTCAACAGCGGCAAGATTTGTACCCTCTTCCACAGGTTCGACGATGGTTTCACCGTGTACCACGATGATATCAGCGCCCGCTTTGCGCGCCTTGACCGTAAGCTCGCCTATTCTCTCTGGGCTGACGTGGGTCAGCTCAAGACCGATTATGACCTTGAAATCGTCGCCGTTAGCGTTCACCTGTTCTTTGAAACGGAGCTGATTCTCCAAAATCAAAAGATAGTTGGACTCGTCAGCATGGTCTGTCAGAGCCATGCCGCCATAACCGTCGGTTTTTGCCCTGCGTACCGATTCTGCGGGGATAAGCGCTCCGTCGCTGAACGTGGTGTGTGTGTGCAGGTCATATAATTTCATGCTACACCGTCCTGTTTGTATCCAGAAACTGTCTTACTATTGTTATAACTTCATCAGGGGTATCCACAAGCTGGATATACTGAAGATCCTGCTTTTTAATGAAGCCGTTCTCAAGCATAGAGTTTTTCAGCCAGTCCAGAAGTCCGCCCCAGTATTCGGTACCGACGAGTATCATTGGGAAAGGTATTATCTTTCCTGTCTGAATGAGGGTAATCGCCTCAAAAAGTTCGTCCATGGTGCCGAACCCGCCGGGAAGAATTATAAACGCATTGGCGTATTTAACCAGCATTACTTTTCTTACAAAAAAATAGTCGAAAGTCACTGACTTTTTTACATAAGGATTGATTTTCTGTTCAAACGGAAGTTCTATATTAAGCCCTATGGACTGCCCTCCAGCCTCGAAAGCGCCTCTGTTCGCCGCCTCCATAACGCCGGGACCGCCGCCTGTTACAACGCTGATGCCTTCTGCGGCAAGTTTTCTGCCTATCTCTCTGGCAAGCTCGTATTTTGCGTCGCCCTCTTTCACCCTTGCGGAACCGAAAACAGTTACAGCAGGGTCAATTCCGGAAAGTTTTTCAAATCCCTCTACAAATTCGGCGAGAATTTTGAAGATACGCCAGGTGTCACCCACCTTCATATCATCAATTAAATACTGCATTCCGCCGATATCATTACAATCTTTCATAAACACCATCCATTGCAGGAAACAATTAAAATACACAAAATACGTTCTGTTTTCAATTGAATATTGAAAAGCACCGTAATGTTTGCGATGCAAATAGTAAAAGAAATAGTATAAATTTATTTTATTGACACAACTAATCTGTTGACAAAAACCAAACACATCTCTAATGTACCACTATGTTAGGACTTGACGATACACTCACATTTCTGATCAACAGGGCTTCAACACTTGCCAGACAAGAGTTTGAAGGCAGACTTCGTAAGTTTGACCTCACTCCGGCACAGTGGGCGGTTCTCATTCGCCTTTCCGAACAGGACGGGCTTAATATGACCGAACTGGGGCACCTTCTTTATTTTGACAAACCCACAACAACCGGAGTTGTCAACCGTCTCGTGAAGAAAAAATATGTCAAAAAGGTTAAAAACCGTAAAGACCGCAGGGTTACGCATGTTTTTATCACGGATGCAGGAAAAGATGCTCTCATTCCCGTTGAACCGATCATAAACTTCTACTCAGAGAACTTTCTTAAAGATATCTCCGAAGAAGAATATGAAACGGCTAAAAATGTGCTTAAAACACTCATAAGAAATATCAAAGCTGTAGAAAACTATTAATATCCGGTGTTCAATCGGATTAAATATGTTGAACAGGCGTTTAGTTTTTGATAATATCACTGCGTTTACTTCCTGCATCTGATATAATCGAAATATAAGAGGCTTGTATGAACAAATATATTCTCGGCGCAATTCTTCTTTCCGCTGTTTCAGCGTCCGCAATGACGCTGGATACAGCAATAGATTCAGCTCTTAAAAACAACAGCTCACTTGAATCACAAAGATACACGGTCAAATCATCACAATATCAGGCACAGGCACAAAAAAGCGGTTATTTTCCTAAAGCAGATGCCGGATACGCATATAAACACAGTTCCGAAAAAGCTTTCAATTACGTTGAGGAACAGTTTTCTCAGGTCGGGCTTGAAATATCCTATAACCTCTTCAGCGGCGGTGCTGACAAATACGGCTATCTTTCCGCCGAAAAACAATATGAAGCAGAAAAATATAACGAAACAGCCATGGAACACGACATTGAGCTGTCTGTAAAAAAAGCCTACATTCAAATACTCAAGGCAAAAGAAAACATAACAGTGGCAGAGCGTGCCGTTGCTCTGCTTGAAAACCAGCTTAAAGATATAAACCTTTCCTATTCCGTGGGATACGTCGCGAAAAACGAAGTGCTGAAAGTTGAAGCGGAACTGGCATCCTCAAAACAAACAAGACTCTCTGCCATCAGCGGCTACAAGACGGCTGTATTCACTCTGGAACAGCTGACTGGAACCGATTACCCTGACAACGAAATATTTGAAGCTTTTCAGCTTTCAGATAATATTCCGCCTTATGACGAGCTAAAAAAGGAAATGTTTGAAAACCGCAGTGAGATAAAATACACACGCAGACTTATTGAGTCGGCAGAATACTCCAAAAAAGCTGTTAAAGCAGGTTATATGCCGCGCGTGGATGTCGGAGCAGGATTCTATTCATACGGGCAGGACATTTCCCCTTCGGAC
Source organism: Seleniivibrio sp. (assembly GCF_021209385.1). GTDB lineage: Bacteria > Chrysiogenota > Deferribacteres > Deferribacterales > Geovibrionaceae > Seleniivibrio. Next base: position 9,518 of record NZ_JAJOIL010000029.1, read on the forward strand.
AGGGATTACGCTTACGATTCAGAAACACTGCTTTCCGCATCGGTCAATCTGAATCTTTTCGACGGTTTTACCAAAAAGAACAATATCATGGCGAAGGAATCGACAAAAAATTCGCTGATTTATACTCTGACCGAACTTAAATCTCAAATGGAATTACAACTTAAGACCGCACTGGAAAATCTGGCACTGGCGAAAGCAAGCCTTGAAACGGCAAACAGCGAAGCGGATTCAGCGGCAGAAAACTACCGCATCACACAGAACAGGTTCAGGCAGAAAGTGGCAACCAATACCGATCTGCTGGATGCCAGAGTGATGCTCACCCGCGCGGAGAGCAACCAGAACACTGCCCGTTACAACATCTATGAAGCCATTGCGGAAATAGAGAGAATAACAGAAAAAAAGGGGCTGTAAAAACAGCCATGAGTATTTACATAAAACCTTCGCGCTTCATCAACTGCTTTACCTCTTCTGGGTAAATTGCTCTGTTTATTGCCTCTTCTTTAGTTATAAGCCCCTTACGGAAGTTATCCATAAGCGATTGGCTCATGGTCTGCATCCCATGCTCACCTTGTCCCGCCTGCATGGAAGAATAGACCTGATGTAGCTTGTCTTCGCGTATCAGGTTGCGTATGGCAGAGGTGGGGATAAGCACTTCGCAAACCATCACTCTGCCCTTTCCGTCAGCTTTCTGAACAAGCTGTTGGGAAATAACACCCTCAAGAACAAAAGACAGCTGCGCCCTGACCTGCGACTGCGCATGGGATGGGAAAACGTCTATTATCCTGTTTATGGTCTGCACCGCGCTGTTGGTATGCAGAGTCCCCATGGCAAGGTGACCAGTCTCAGCTATGGTGAGAGCTGCTTCGATGGTTTCCACGTCGCGCATCTCACCTATCAGACACACATCAGGATCCTGTCTCAAAAGGTATTTAAGTGCGTTAGCGAATGATTTCGTATCGGCGTTTAGCTCTCTCTGGTTCACAGTAGCCATTTTGTGCGGATGCACAAACTCTATGGGATCTTCTATGGTAACAATATGAACGGGTTTTTCGGAATTTACTTTGTCTATCATTGCCGCAAGTGTGCTGGATTTACCGCTTCCGGTGGGGCCTGTGACAAGCACAAGCCCTCTGGGTTTATCGCAAAGTCCTGCTACCACTGGCGGAAGATTGAGTTGCTCAAAACTTCTTATTTTATAAGGAATTAAACGGAAAGCGGCGGCAACAGCACCCCTTTGCATAAAGAAATTTGCTCTGTAGCGGCTTACATTCTTTATTCCGAACGAGAGGTCAAGTTCCCATTCTTCTTCAAAACGCTTTTTCTGGGATTCGTTCAGGATACTGTAGCACATAGCCTTAGTATCTGCGGTTGAAAGAGGTTCGCCGTCCATCTTAACTAGGTCGCCGCTTATCCGGAATGCAGGCGGTGAACCGGCTGTGATATGAAGGTCGCTTGCATCCATCTCAACCATTTTTGTAAGCAGTTCCTGCAAGTTATAAGACATATCCGCCTCCTAAAGACCAAGCTCTCCGGCAATCTCCTTAACAGTGAACACGGGACTAAGCCCTGTCCATATTTCAAAAGCTTTTGCCGCCTGATAGACAAGCATAGGGAAACCGTCCAGAAGTTTGCACCCGCAGCCGGACATCTGCATCAGAAACGGAGTCAACCCCTTCTTATATTGGAGATCGACGGCCGCTTTTCCGCAGCCCACACTGGACATATCTGCGAAAACTCCGTCTTTCAGCCCCATGCTGGTGCCGTTTATAACATAGTCAAAATTTCTGTCAGTCTTAATAAAATTATAATCCTGAACAGATGCTCTGTCAAAGTTCATTGCTTTCAAAATTCTTTCGGCCTTGCCAGTGTCGCGGTTGACAACGGTGAGCTTCACATCGCTGTTTTTCAGTGAATAAAGCACTGCCTTCGATGCCCCGCCACAGCCCAGAAGCAGAACCTCTGAACCTTTCATATCGCATCCGCCGTCTTTAAGCATCTCTTCAAAACCATAAACGTCCGTATTGAATCCTTTCAGTCCGTTGTCGTTAAGAACCGTATTCACTGCTCCGACACCTGAAGCGACTTCGTTTTCCGAGATAAGATATTGTCTTATCTCTTCCTTATGGGGAACAGTGACGTTGAAGCCTTTGAATGAGTATTTTTTAAGTGTGTCAATAGTTTCAGCGAGTGCATGACCGCCGTCCGTTTCAAAACAACAGAAACCGCCGTTAAGACCGGAACTCTTTAGAAATCTGGTCTGGATAAACGGTGAAAACGTATGGCTTAACGGATTCCCTATGAGCGCCAGATTAAGAAACATCTTTTCCCTCGATGCTTTTGCCGTCATCAGGCTCAACAAGTCCTGCTGAGATGATGAACTTAACTCCGTCATCCACAGATATTTCGGCATCCACTATCTCTTTCTTCGGGATGATAAGCACGAAACCGGAGGTAGGGTTAGGTGTTGTGGGGATGAATACGTTGATGCAGACCTCTCCTGTCGCCTTATTGAAGAATTCACAGGATTCTCTGGTCAGAAACCCAATACTGTACATCCCTTTTCTGGGGTATTCCACAAGCACTACCTTTTTAAAGCTTCCGCCCCCAGCCGTCTGAACAGCGTGTACGACCTGCTGGATGGATGAATAGATACTGCGCACAACCGGAATTTTGTCTGCAATACGCTCCACAAGACGCAACGTGACTTTGCCGATATAGTGCTTAGCTGCAACGCCTATCAGAACAAGAAGGACAAGTATAATAACAAATGAGATAACCTTCTGTATATAAATGTGTATCTCAACTTCCATGTGCCTGGTTATCATACCCAGATAAGGCAGAAAGAAGCTGGAAAATTTCTCAAAAAGAAATTTTATGACCCAGAAGGTCACAATAAGAGGAAGCGTAGCCAGAATACCTGTTATCAGCGAACGCTGAACGAACACCCGGAACTTGCCAAGCATTTAATGCCTCCCAAAAATAATCAGCTATGTTTAAAGAGCTGCCTTTCAAGCAGCCTGTCGTAACCGCTCCATCCTTTTTCCACCCCGTCTCTTTCAAAGATAGAGAAAAAGGTGTTAAGTTTTGCGTCCATGTCGTCCAGATGATGAAGGATGAACGCTTCTGGGGTTTTCGGTTTCTTAGGCGAGCCGTATTCAAGAAGTCCGTGGTGGCTCACAATGAGGTGGGATATAAGATATTTCAGGTCTTCGGGGAAACCGTCTATTTCTGAAATGTATTTATTCAGCATCTCAACGCCGAGCAGAAGATGTCCGAGGAGTTTGCCGCTGTCGGTATACTCAAGCCCTGTTCCTGCCTGCATCTCCTTCACCTTGCCGAGATCGTGAAACAATGCGCCCATGATAAGATGCTGTGTGTTTACAAGGTCTTTATAGTAATCGCCCACAAGAACTGAAAGGCGAACGATGCTCAGAGTATGCTCCAGAAGCCCGCCGACATACGCATGATGTACTGATTTTGCCGCAGGCATCTTTTTGAAGCTTTCAAGAGCTTCCGTGTCTTTAAAAAATCTGTCAACAAGCGCTGCCAGATAGGGGTCTGTTATCTTTTCCAGAAGGAGGAGTTCAAGTTCCTGAATCAGTTCTTCAGAGTTTATACCGTGTTTCGGCAGAAATTCAGACGGATCGGCATCCTTAACGACGGTCATGGTGGATATTTTGAGCTGATCCTGTCCGCCGAACTGCTGAATCATACCCACGGCATCCACTATATCGCCGTTTTGCGGGTCAAATTCCAGTTTGTTGCTCTCGAACATGATACCGTTGCGTCTGTTGCCTTCTCTGTCGCACATAATAGCCCGAAGGTAGGGTTTACCGTCCTTTGTCTTGCTTTTGATGATGTCTGTAAGCATATATCTGCCGGGTATTTCCACTAGCGCCCTCCGACTGTTATTTCAGGTATGCGCAGCGTAGGCTGTGCATCTGTAATCGGTACACTCTGCCATTCTTTTCCGCATACTCCTATGCCGAAACCAAGGTCAGAACCCACCATATCTATGTTTGCCATAACCTCCGGACCATTGCCCGTCAGAGTGGCGTTTCGTACAGGTTCGCCGATCTTGCCGTTCTCAATGAGATAACCTTCCGTTACCTCAAAAACAAAATCTCCTGTGACAGTGTTCACCTGTCCTCCGCCCATTCCTGCAACATACAGTCCTTTCTGAACGGAAGCTATTATATCTTCGGGCTTTGTCACGCCCGGTTTTATGTATGTGTTGGTCATGCGTACTATCGGTCTGTATCTGAAACTCTGTCTGCGACCGTTTCCAGTGGATTTTTTGCCCTCTTTCATTGCATACAGTCTGTCATACATATAGCTTTTAAGTACACCGTTCTCTATAAGAACGTTCTCCGATGAAGAAGTTCCCTCATCATCGTATAAATAACTGCCGCGTTTGCCAGCCAGTGTTCCGTTGTCAACAACAGTAATCAGTTCTGACGCCACTTTCTCGCCGGTTCTTCCGGCAAAAACGCTCATGCCGTTACAGGCGATATCAGCCTCCAGCCCATGCCCCACAGCCTCATGCACCATAGTGCCGCCCGCTTTGGAACCAAGAACAACAGGCATCATCCCTGCCGGAGCGTTCTTCGCCCTGAGATTCTGCATCGCAAGTTTTCCGGCACGATCGCCTATGGATGCGAAATCCATTTTTCCTGCCTCTTCCGCGCCGAAAGCACCGCCTTCGGATATTACTGCTGTCTGCATTTCTTTACCGTTGGAAGCAGTAACGATGGAGTGAGCAATCACATAATTAAGACTCTGGGATATATCATCTCCTAAGCTATTGATAACCCGTGTATTGCGGACAGTTTCCATATATTTGCCGGTTTTCTGTATTATACAGCTGTCGACGGATGCCGCTCTGTCCATTTCGGAGATTATCGCTATTCTCTTTTCTATGGGCAGTCTGCTCAGAGTCTTATAGTTCTTAACGGAAACCGGAGCCCCGAAAGCGATATCCCGCGCATCGTTCTTAACAGAATATAAAAGCGCTTCCGCTGTGTCCCACATGGACATTTCATCCGTATCTGTGGTGTAACCGAAAAATGTCTTTCCATCGTCTATGAGCCTGAAAGCAATTCCCTGCTCAACAGTGTTTTCAAATCTGTCCGGCTTACCGTTTTCAAAAACAGCCGCCAGCCGTTCGGTTTCCTCTGCAAATGCTTCCGCATAAACCCCGTGAGCTGAAAGTTTTTTCAATATCCGGTGAATGACAGCTTCTGAGAAATTACCATTCATCAATTTTTTCGCTCACTTCGGTATGGATATTCTCTATGGTCATTCCATGATTTCTTAGATCTTCAAGAACCAGAAGAACTTTTTCATACTGATCATCGGTGGAGTATATTACCATAGCGCCTTTTTTTGCATCCACAGTACGCACCAGTCCGATCCCCTCGTGAGAATCTATAATACTGTTGACGATAAGCACATTCTGCTTATCGATGTTGAATTTAACTCTGACAGTATGCGGCATTTAAAACTCCAGAAGCTCAATACGGCATTTGACACCGGCACCGATCAGCGGTGTAAGATCAAACCTGTCCGAGTTTTCAATGTAAACAAGAGGCATATTAAGACTGTTTATTTTTTCTGCAAATTTTTCAATATTTTGCATATAATAGTTAAAGTCAAACAAGAAGAATCCGCTACTGAATATCAGACCTTTTTTACGGATTATTACGCCTTCTTCCACTGCAAACCGGAGACCTTCGCCTTTCAGTTTGTCAATCTCTGCGGTCAGAGCGCCATAACTGAAAAGGTCGATGCGGGCACTCATGCCTCTGCATTTGCCCGCTTCCATATCGTAATCCACAATCACGGGGAAGATATCAAGGTCTCTGAAAGTGATTTTTGTTGCGGGGAAATCAGGACTCAACCTTGTCCTCCGCAAGATTATATTTCTTTCTGATATTTTCCAGAATACCGTTTACCAGAGAAGCCGATTTTTCATCGGAATATTTTCTTGCAAGCGTAACAAAATCATTCACAACCGCATAAAAAGGAGCGTTGCCTCCGAAAAGCTCATGAACGGCAACACGCAGAATACTTCTGTCCACCTCACCCATCGGTCGTAATTCCAGTCTTCACGAATGAAAGATTTGATTATTTCATCGTTGGTATCCACGCCCGCAGACGCACCAAGGAAAAGAGAACAGGCGAATTCTTTCGTATCTTCACTCTCTTCCTCTACAGATTTCCAGTATGAATCGGAGATGTCCTTAGGGTTTTCATCTGCGTTGACAGAGAACCTGTACATCATCTCAAATGCGTATCTTCTTCCTTTTGTGCGTTCTTTGTATTGTTTCTTCATTATACCAGCTTCAGCACGTTAACCATTTCGAGTGCGGACATTGCAGCCTCAGCACCTTTGTTGCCGTGTTTTGTTCCGGCTCTCTCAACAGCCTGCTCAATAGTGTCTGTTGTCAGAACACCGAAGATTACAGGAACACCTGTATCCAGAGATACTTTCGCCACACCCTTTGAAACTTCGGATGAAACAAAGTCAAAATGGGGGGGTTGAACCTCTGATAACTGCGCCAAGAGTGATGATTGCATCATATTTTCCAGTCATAGCCAGTTTTTTTGCCATAAGCGGAATCTCGAAAGCGCCGGGAACCTTATAAACAACAACGTCCTCTTCAGCAGCTTCGTGACGAACCAGAGCGTCTACAGCGCCTCCTATAAGGCTTTTAGATATAAAGTCGTTGAATCTGCCGCCAACTATGGCAAACTTCATTCCTTTGCCGCTGTATATCCCCTGTACGGTTTTAATTTCCATCGTTTTCTCCTATATGTCCAGATGGTGTCCCATCTTTTCTTTTTTGGTCTTCATGTAATATTCGTTGTTGGGGTTCACACCGCATGTGATACCCACACGTTCAACAATCTCAAGTCCATAGCCGGAAAGACAACGCATTTTTTTAGGGTTGTTGGTGATAAGTCTTATCTCTCTGATGCCCATATGTCTGATTATCTGCGCACCGAAACCGTAGTCGCGCAAATCCTCCTCGAAACCAAGCTGAATATTTGCCTGAATGGTATCGAGTCCTTCGTCCTGGAGGTGGTAAGCATTTATCTTGTTAAGGATGCCGATACCTCTGCCCTCCTGAAAGAGATAAAGTACCATGCCTCTGCCCTCTTCTTCCACCATTTTCATAGCGGCGTGGAGCTGGTCTCGGCAGTCGCAGCGTTCCGAACCGAAAACATCACCGGTCAGACACTGGGAATGTATACGCATAAGAACAGGATTCGGTGTTTTAAGATCACCCTTCCAGATAACAACGGCTTCCTGTCCGTCAACACTGCTTTTGAAACCGGTTATGTTGAAATCGCCGAATTCTGTGGGCAGGTGGGCTGTTGTTGTCTCCTTGATGAGCTGTTCGGTATCCATTCTGTATTTTATCATATCAGCAATTGTGAGTATTTTTAAATTATGCTCTTTTGCGAACTCAAGAAGCTGAGGCATTCTTGCCATGGAGCCGTCGTCGTTCATTATCTCACAAATGACAGCGCCGTAGTTGTTAAGACCTGCCATCATGGCAAGGTCAACAGAGCCTTCAGTCTGCCCAGCGCGGACAAGAACTCCGCCCTCTCTCGCACGCAGAGGAAATATATGTCCGGGGCGGGCAAGGTCTTCTGCTTTTTTGGTGGGGTCGTTTGCAACTCGCACGGTCTGCGCCCTGTCGTGCGCAGATATACCTGTTGTAACACCGTCCTTTGCCTCTATGGAAACAGTGAAAGCTGTGCCGAAGCGAGCAGAATTGCGGTCTTCCCGAACCATCAGGTCAAGACCAAGCTCATCGCATCTTTTCGACGGCATCGCAAGACAGACAAGTCCGCGTCCGTATTTCGCCATAAAATTTATCTTTTCCGGTGTAACGAAATCTGCGGCAAAAACAAGGTCGCCCTCATTTTCCCTGTCCTCGTCATCCACCAGAATGATCATCTTACCGTTTCTTATGTCCTCAAGCGCTTCTTCAACAGTGCAAAGCGCCTTTTTCATATCGCTCATGATAACTCCTTAATCCATAAGGCTGTTCAGATTTTCCAGAAAATCGCCGCTGCCTTTCTCTTTTTTCAGCAGTTTTTCCAGATATCTTGCCACCGTATCCACTTCAAGATTTACGATGGAGCCATGTTTTTTATCTGCAAGAGCAGTGTTCTCGTATGTATGCGGAATCACGGCTACATCGAACGTAAGCCCGCCGACGCGTGCCGTAGTAAGACTTATGCCGTCCACACATATAGAACCCTTCTCAGCTATATACCTGTCTATGCTCTGCGGGTACCTGACCGTCAGTATATACGCATTGCTTTTCTTCTCAAGCTTTTCTATTGTACCAGTGGCGTCAACGTGTCCGCTGACAAGGTGTCCGCCCAGCCGGGTATTAAGTGTAAGCGCCCTTTCAAGATTCACCTTGGTACCGTTTGGTGCCGAGGCAAATGCGCTCTTTTTAAGTGTCTCGTAAGAAATATCCGCTTTGAAAGTGTCTCCTGACATAGACGTAACGGTAAGGCATGTGCCGTTCACCGCTATTGAATCGCCGATAGCGGAACCTTCCAGCACTTTCTTACAGCCCACCATAACAATGGCGAAATCACCCCTGCGCTCGATGGAAACGATCTTTCCGGTCTCCTCAACAATACCTGTAAACATCTATCCCTTGTGTGCCGAACATCCGCATGAACTGCACCCTCTTATTTTTTCAGTAAGCTCCAGAACAGGTTTCGTAAAATCCGTCACCTTGCCGCTGTAGAGCATATCGCCCTCAAACATTCTGGTCTGTACATCTGTTAATTTATGCGCAAGCGAAACGGATTCAACACCGTTTCCGCAAACTGACACTCTGTCGCCGCCTATAACTATGGGAGCGATAATAAAATCCGCCTTGTCAATAAGCCCTGCATCGAAAAATGAACCGACAGTTTTGCCGCCGCCTTCTATCATAACGTTAAGAATCTTTCTTTCTATCAGTTTCTTAGAAAGATATTGCAGATCCAGTCCATTTTCCGTGCACGGAACAGATAATACATCTATGCCACATTTTTCATATTTATCAATATTTTTATTGCGATCAGACGTAACATATATAAGTTTATCCTTCGAGTTTTGAACCAGTTTGCGTTCAAGACTCATGCGACCGTTGGGATCAAGCACTATTTTATAAGGCTCACGATCGGATTTGATAAGCCTTACGGTGAGTTCAGGGTCGTCCTGCTCAACTGTGGAAACGCCAACCAGAACAGCATCGGAAACGGCGCGCAGATAGTGTGCATAGGCTCTTGAGGAATGGGATGTTATCCATTTTGAATCACCCGTGCGGGAAGCTATCTTTCCGTCAACAGATTGCGCAAGCTTAACTGTGAAGTACGGCATCCCAGTGTATATGAATTTTGAGAAATCTTCTATAATAGAGGCGCAAAGCTCTTCCATGTAGCCGATGAAAACCTCGACTCCGTGCTGTCTCAGATACTCAACACCCTTTCCTGCATTAACTGGGTTCGGGTCGACTACACCAATGAAAACCCTTTTAATACCTGATGCAACGATTTTTTCTACGCAAGGCGGTGTCTTCCCGAAGTGGGAACAGGGTTCGAGGGTGACATAAATATCCGCGCCTTCAACGCTTTCGGGGCAACTGTCAATTGCGTTTACCTCTGCATGTGCCTCGCCGTATGCCATGTGCCAGCCGCGGGAGATTATTTTATTATCTTTCGCAACTATAGCACCGACACAGGGATTGGTTTTCGTATATCCCTTGCCCATAAGAGCAAGCTGGACACACTCCTGCATCACATCCAGCGGATTAAGGAGTCCTTTTTCCAATTCTTCTCTCCTCGCCCCTGACCATTCTGGCTATGTTTCCTCTGTGGAGCCAGATTATAAGCAGGGCAATGACAACGGTTATATACCGCAGATGATCCCATTCGGAAGTAAACCACACCATCACAGCGAGAAAAGCCGCAGCGGTTACGGAACCGATGGATACAATCTGGAAAACTGCAAGCATTATTCCGAAAATTACGGCAGCCACAAGAAGCTGAAATGGAGCCAGAGCCAGAAAAACGCCCACTCCTGTGGCAACCCCTTTGCCGCCTTTAAATTTCAGAAAGCAGGTGAAGCTGTGTCCTATGATCACCGCAACAGCACCGATAAGAACTATCCAGCCTTCTCCGTAAAAATGTTTGATGACGAATACAGGGATGAAACCTTTCATCATATCGACGAAAAGCACGCCGATGAATCCCCATTTTCCAAGTACGCGGGCGGCATTGCTTGCCCCTACGTTACCGCTCCCCACGGTTCTGATGTCAATACCCTTGATCTTTTTCACCACCAGATATGCAGTGGGAATAGACCCGATCACATAACATGCCGCTATGATTGCAACGGCAGGTAAAACAGAAACTATCATGATCTCACCATAATCTTATGCAGCCATGACCTCTGTAAACCAACAGCGTCGGATTCGCAGACCTCGTGACAGCAAAAACATTCGATACATTTGTTTTTATCAATAAAAGGATAGGAATCTACAACCGAAATGGCGTCAACAGGACAGCTCTTTTTGCAGAGCATGCACTTTATGCAGGGTTCCTTCAGAACCACAGGTTTCACATAGACCTGTTCCGCAACGAATTTTTTCATGAACAGCGGTACGCGAACCTTTCTGGACATGGGTATTTTTATCAAAGAAACATTCGTTTCCGGCACATCCAGCCATGAAGCGTCATAACCCGTGCGCAGTGCTTCAGCAGTTGTCAGACAAAAAGAATCTTTCAGTCCGATCATGCGGGTCACAGCAATATCAAGCCCGACCGCATCCGAGCAGGCGGCGGCTATGCCAAGCTGTATGGGTGTGCCTCTGGAGGGTCCGTCTCCTTCATGGGCGATTATGCCGTCCATGATGTGCAGCGTTTTATCACCGAGGAGCGTAAAATACTGGTATATCTTAGCTCCAAGCTCTGTATCGGAAGGATATTTTCTATGAAAGCCGACTTTTGCCGTACCGGGAACAAGCCCGAAAAGATTTTTTACGGACAGAGTAAGCCCTGTCAGTGAGTGAGTTTTGAGTTTCGGAAGATTTATAATTATGTCCACTTCATCTGCGAGTGAGGAGAACATAAAGCCGTCCTTCTGAACAGGCTCATAACTCTCAACACGAACGATTCCGACACCCTCTTCCTCTGCAACCCTGCCTATACCCGTAACATCAAGCACTTTCTCATATTTACCGAAGTTTGCACCAGGGCTGTCGCCGAGTATAAGCTCCGCTTTTGTGAAATGTTTAAGTGATGAAATCACGGCACGAACAAAGTCGGGATGAGTCGTCACAGCCCTGTCCGGCGGCGTTGCGGAAAGTAGATTGGGTTTTATGAGGATTTTGGACGCAGAAGCAAGTCTGTCTTTTTCAGATTCAAAATATATGTCTATCAGCTCTTTAAGGCTATCATCCTGATAGCTTCCGCATTGCGCGGTGAATAGTTTACGCATTTTCGGATCTTATAAAGTTCCTGTAGTATACCCATGCGGACTGGACAGAAAGAATAACTGACAGGTAAACAAGTACTTTTCCTATCAGCATCACATCCAGACCAAACAGCGGGTTTTTAAAGATTATACAGCCAACCCCTACCATCTGAAAAGCGGTTTTTATCTTTCCGCCCATTCCGGCGGCGATAACCTGTCCCTTGCTGGCGGCAAAACTGCGCAGTGCATTTATGGCAAGATCGCGCGTGATAAGGATGATAACGACCACCGCTTCAAGCCTATGAAGTTCAACAAACACTACCAATGTGGCAGTTACAAGAACTTTATCAGCTATTGGATCAAGTATTTTACCTAAGTCAGTAATAAGATTGTATTTTCTGGCAATATAACCATCAACATAGTCAGTTGAGGCTGCAATTGTATAAAGAACAGTGGCAATAACATCGCTCCAGAAAGTATCCAGATACATCAGCCATATAAATACGGGTACCATGACTATCCTGAATATTGTGAGCCAGTTTGCAATGTTCATCTGAGCTGATAACGACATAATTAAATTCCCTCTGTAAGGGGTGATTATACAGCCATCAGAAGTATTTATCCACTAAATTTTTTTTAATGGAAATATACGTCAGTTGACTTATTCCTTATAAATTCCATGAGTCTGCTCTCTGAATCCTGAGCATACGCACACGAATTAAGGTCACGTACAAGTTCTTCGCAGTCTTGGACATTAAGTGAGCGAATTATCATTCTCGCCCGCAAAATTGAAGAAGGACTCATACTGAGCTGTCTGTAACCCATACCGATAAGCATGGGGATATATTTCGGCTCGCCAGCCATTTCACCGCATACGGTACATTCGATACCAGCGCTGTCGGCGCTTGCTACAATTTTTTTTGAGCAGAGTGCGTACCGCCGGATGACACGGTTCATAGAGATAAGCAACAAATTCGTTGTTGCGGTCTATGCCCAGAGCATATTGTATAAGGTCGTTTGTGCCGACGCTGAAAAAATCAACCTCAAGCGCAGCCATTTCACTTATGACAGCCAGTGACGGAAGTTCCATCATAACGCCGACCTTTATATTTTCATTAAACGGCATATTCTCTTCACGAAGCTGTCTTTTCGCATCATTCAGAGCAGTTTTGCAGTCTCTCAGCTCTTCAAGTCCTGATATCATAGGGAACATCAGCTTAACGTTTGCAATGGCAGAGACCCGCAGAACAGCGCGAAGCTGTTTCATGAAAAATTCCTGATATTTCAGGGAATATCTGATAGCCCGCAATCCCATTGCGGGGTTATGCTCTTTCGGGTGCGGCATATATTTTGAAAGCTTATCCGAGCCGAGATCGAAAGTTCTTATTGTCAGCGGACGACCGTAATTAAGCTCCGCCGCTTCTTTAAGAATATTGAACTGGGTATCTTCATCAACGTCCCCATGCTGCATGTAAATGTATTCTGTTCTGTAAAGCCCCACTCCGTCGGATTTGTATTCGTTAGCTTTTTCCAGTTCATCATTCATTTCCACGTTGCTGAACAGCTTTATAGTACACCCGTCCCTTGTCACGGAAGATTCACCGCGCATCTGTCCGAGTTCGCACACATAGTCTGTGTATCTGCTGCCTTTCAGCTTATATGATTCAAGGGTCTCATCGTTCGGATTGATGATAACAAGTCCTTCAAACCCGTCTATGATAATGAAATCGCCCGTCTGCGCTATTTTTGCTATGTCCACAAGCCCCACAACGGCAGGTATGCCCAGCGAACGGGCAAGGATGGAAGTATGGGCGGTTTTACTGCCCAGATCGGTTGCAAAACCTCTGATATTGTTCTTTTTCATATGGGAGGTGTCGGCAGGCGTGAGGTCGTGAGCAATTATTATCTCAGCATCCTCAATTTTAAGGATTGAATCGGGACCGCCGCCGGTCATGAACCGCAGAACCTTCTGCACGACGTTTATAACGTCAGTTTTCCGTTCGCGCAGATATCCGTTTTCAGACATATTGAATCGCTCCACAAGACCGTTACAGGCGGTTTCAAGAGCATATTCGGCATTTATCAGCTTTTCGGCGATAAGCTTTTCCGCCTCGCCTATAAGCATGGTATCTTTAAGAAGCATGAGATAAATATCAAAAATGAATGAATTTTCCTCGGAAAGAGAATCTTTGCTGATGTTCTTGGACTGCTGAATGAACCACGCGGTCTTTTCAACAGCTTTTCTAAGGCGTTCGGTCTCCGGCTCTATCTCACTTTGGGCAATAGTATATTTACCGACAGCAACTTTCGCTCTGTCCAGAATATAGCACACGCCGTAAGATATGCCCTCGCTGGAAGCAATACCTTTAAGAACCTTCAACGTTCCTCTCCGAACTTATTACAGATAAGTTCCTCAAGTGCCGTAAAAGCATCCTCTTCGTCACCTCCGGTGCAGCAGACGGTTATGAAAGAGCCTTTAAACGCCGCAAGCATCATAAGTCCCATAATACTTTTGCCGTTGACCTCCATCCCGTCCCTCTCCACCTTTATTTCTGAAGAGAATTTTTCGGCGGTTTTTACGAATGCACCTGCAGCCCTTGCGTGCATTCCGAGTTCGTTAACGATCTCTAATTCCTTTTTAATACTCACCCTATACTCCTGTTATGAAAAGAAAAAATCCTGTAGTAATTATTATAAGCACAAGTCCGAAAACAATATCCAGCTTCTTTGCCAGTGCCATGCCCAGCATGATGTAAACCGTGAGAGTGCCGATCAGCACAGAGCTGAAATCAGCACTGGTTTTTGCCATATACGACAGCAGGATACCCAGCATAAGCGAAGAACCCAGATCAAAATATGTCGCCCATTTATTAAAACGTATTCTGTTAAAAAACGTTATAACGTCTCTGCCAAGGCTGTAGCCTATCCTGAATCCGGTGAAACGGAAGGAAAGGTGAAACAGGTTATACAGCAACAGATATGAAAGTATGCCTGCAAACGGGTTATAAAGCCCTGCGATTGCGGCGGTTGCGAAACAGAGCGGACGAAGGGAGTGCCAGAAAAAACTGTCGCCAAGCGCTCCGAATGCAGAGGAATATATCTTTTTATGAAAATCCTCTTCACCGTTCTGCTCAAACTCGCGTACCCACATACCCACTATAAAATTCACCAGATAAGGGTGGGTATGGAAGTACGAAGTCTGTTCATACACCTTCTTAACCTCAAGCTCCATGCCTTTGAGCCTCGCAGCCTTTCTTATAAGGTATGCAAAGCCGGTTCCCTGCATATTCTCATGGTTAAGGTTCGCCTGATAAAAAAAGCTGAAAAATCCGACTATCAGGCTTTTCATAAGATCACCCAGCCAATGAAAAGTCCCAGCATAAAGAACGCATATTTAAGGTACGTCTTCGCCGAAAGAAACCGCAAAACATAACCGGAAAGAAACGCAAACAGCATCAGCGAATAGATATAAAAATTCATCTCAGTATTCTTGCTGCCGTGCAGAAACATATATAAATGGTAAATGATGAAAGTGCCAAGTGTGTAAAATACCACCCCGCGCATGTATGAAAAGCAGAAGCCTGTAACAAGCAGACGCAGAGGATATATCCGTCCGGCTCTCTGCTGGCGGGTATAGAGGGCTTTGTTAACCCCTCTAGTGATATAAAGTGAAAGAGTCACGGGATACATCATAAGCAAAATAAGAAGAAACAGAAGAACATAGTTAGGTTCGTGTGCCTGCGGCATAAGCGACAGAAGCGCGCAGCCTGCAAAAGCTCCGAAACTGTCCTCTTTCGGCACACGGGTACCGAACGGGACATCCACAAGACCAATTGCCTCGAAAATTATACCCACATAGAAACATTCCATGCTGTTCCCAAGCAGAAGCCCCATTATCATCGAAATTACGATGGGGCGAGAGAGCATCACGTTGAACGCGGCGAACCTGTCCACCGAGATTACCCCTGCATAAAGAACGGCAAAGGCTATGTTCACAGATTGCCCTCCAGTATGTTGTTAAAATTCCTGATCTCCACACTGGGTTCCCATGCAACCTTGTGTATGAACACCTCGTGGTTCTGTCTGATCTCACATATCTTCTTTATCTCGTCCGGATTGAGGAATACTGTGTTTGAGACCTCTATTTTGTGTTCGCGGCAGGCGACACAGCCGATATTCACATAAATGTCGTCGTTTATCATTGTTTTGATGGCGTAAAGGTCGTCAACACTCTCCAAAAGGACGAGAACGTAGTCTTTTTTATACCGGTCTGAACGAAATGAGCTGATGAAATCGGCAATTGTCAAAATAGATATCTCCGTACCCGGCGGCAGAGTGCTGGCATATATCATCTTTTGCAGCGGGTTCTGGGCAACTTTATCATTTGCGATAATGACATGGTTGATCTTGAAGTGTTTGAGCCAGCCTTCGATCACCTGTCCGTGTATAAGTCTGTCGTCCACCCGGAAAATTATTTTTTTCATGCCTTTCCTTTCAGAAGCTGTCCGGCAACGATTATGCTGTTTTTGCCGGATTCCGCACAGTCCTCACAAATTGCCGTGAGTGATTTGTTCTCCTTTCTGGCGCTCAGCGCTTTGATGAGCATAGGCAGATTCACACCTGAAACAACCTCAACATTTTTTGTGCCGAGATATGCCATTGATATATTTGAAGGGCTGCCTCCGAACATATCTGTAAACACTATTGCTCCGGTTGAATCGTATTTCTCTATAGCTTTTTCAATTTCGTCAGCAACACCTGCAAGCGACGAACCGTCCAGCATTGAGATAGTCTCGATACAGTCCTGATGTCCGACTATCATCTCTGCTGTTTTGATAAGTTCCTCGCAAAAAAGTCCGTGAGTAACCAAGATTATTCCGATCATCTGATCACCTGTTAACATCCCTATGTCTGATATTTACCTTGATCTTTGCTTTCTGATCAAGGTATTTGGCAATAAATTCCGCAATGGCGACAGACCTGTGCCGTCCGCCTGTGCAGCCTATGGACACGGTGAGGAATTTTTTCCCTTCCCGTATGTAGTTTGGGATAAGAAATCCCAAAAGCCCCTTCAGTTTGAACAGAAACTGTTTTGCGTTGTGGTCGGACAGCACATAATCGCTGACCGTCTGTTCAAGTCCGGTTTTTTCCCGCAGTTCATCAACAAAGTACGGGTTCTTCATAAAGCGCACGTCAAAAACAAGGTCGGAATCCTGCGGCAGACCATATTTGAAACCGAACGACTGAACTGTTATGATAAGTCCCGACTGCATCTCGGTTGAGAAAAAGTCCTCGACACGTCTTTTAAACTCATGAACGTTCAGCGTAGATGTGTCTATAACAAGGTCTGCGTAATCCCTTATGGGGGTGAGTTTTTCCTTTTCCGAAGCTATCGCCTCGGTGAGGTTGTCGCCCATAGGGTGCTTCCTTCTGGTCTCTTTGAAACGTCTTATGAGAACATCGTCGGACGCATGGAGATAAACAACTTTTGCGGAATATTTCTCCTGCAAAACTTTTATCTTCTCCACAGCGGCGGAGATGTCCTTGCTCCTGCTGTCTATTACGAGGGCAACTTTATTCAGCTCATTTTCATACATAAGCATAAGCTCAACAAACTTGTCCAGAAGCCTTAGCGGCAGGTTATCAATAGTATAAAACCCCAGATCTTCAAGTGTTGCCGCCGCAACGGATTTTCCGCCGCCTGACAATCCTGTGAGAACCACAAGGGATTTGTCACTCTCCATTATTCAACCCCTCTTCTTCCCATACGTTTTTCCAGTTCATCGGAGATTATCGTCTGGGATTCCCCTTCGCTTATAGTATTCATCAGCCTTTCGGAAAACTCCTGAGCGGAGTTATAGCCCATTATCTTAAGCAGGTGGTTTCTGGCTGCTATCTCAACGATAACTGCCATGTTGCGTCCCGCGCTTATGGGCAGGATTATTTTCGGCACCTTCTGCCGGAGTATCTCTTCGTAAACGTTATCAAGCCCCAGTCTGTCGTATGAAACATTGGGGTTCCAGTCGGTGAACTCGATGACAAGTTCCAGTTTTTTCCGCAGTCTGATAGCGGCGACGCCGAACATGTCCTTTATGTTTATGATGCCAAGCCCTCTGACCTCCATGTGATAACGGAGCATGTCGGAGCTTGAGCCTTCCAGATAGTCCTGTATACGCTTAACTCGGACGGCATCGTCCGCAACAAGCCTGTGGCCGCGCTTGATAAGCTCAACGGCACATTCACTCTTTCCTATCCCGCTTCTGCCTGTAATCAGCGTTCCGATACCGAAAACGTCAAGAAAGACACCATGGCACACTGTGTCGGGAGCCAGTCTGTCTTCAAGGAACACGGAAAGGTCGATTATTGTTTCCGAGCTTACTCTGTCGGTCTTGAAAAGCGGTATTGAGAATGCCATGACGGTTTCAGTAACTTCGTCAGGCAGTTTGAGGTCTTTTGTAACAATGAAGCAGCAGACATCTTTTTTGCAGATGCCCGCCACTGACTGTCTTCTTAGTTCCGGTTCCAGCGTCCAGAGGTAAGATACCTCGGTATTTCCAAGTATCTGGACGCGTCCGCTATGTATATGGTCGCAATACCCTGCAAGGGCAAGCCCCGGCTTCTGGATGCGAAAATGCGTTATCTGTTTATCATCAAGTATGTTTTCGCCGAATAAAACCTTAAGTCCCAGATGTTCAGCATCCGGCGAGACAAGTTCGGCAACAGGTACACTTTTCATCCCAGTCGCGACTCCTCCTCTCTAAGTATAGCATATATCTGTTCAGCGGTTATGTTTTCTGCCATAATGCGTTCTTTAAAATCCGTCAGCTTTACAAGTTTGCTTATCTTTGCAAGAGTTTTCAGGTGCATGTTCATCTGCTTTTCAGGTGATATAAGCATAAAGAACAACCTGACCGGTTTCCCGTCCGCAGAGTCAAACTCAATACCTGAACGTTTAACGCCTATCACTATAGATACTTCTTCAATATCGGCTATCTTGGCGTGTGGTATTGCCACCTGCTCGCCAACGCCTGTGCTGCCGAGTGCCTCCCTCTCCATTACAGCGGAGAGGGCGGCTTCGGCATCTATTTTGTTTTCTGTTTTTGCCAGCGTGTTCATCATCTCCCGGAGGATGTCGGACTTGGAATCGCCTTTCAGTCCAGAAACAATGCAATCTTCGCAGACAAGTTCAGTAAGCTCCATTATCTCTGTTACGCCTCTATCAGACCGATGTTGCCATCGTCGCGCTGGTAAACAACAGCAATCTGACCGTCTTCTGCATTTCTAAATACAAAGAACTGTTTGTTAAGAAGATCCATCTGCATAACAGCTTCTTCAACATCCATGGGCTTAACAGGTATATCTTTTGTGATGACAATCCTGTTGTCCTCATCCATGCTTTCAACACTTGCAGTATCGAATACGTTCAGTTTAAGGGGCGCTTCAAACTCTTTGTCCTGAAGTTTTTTTGATTTCAGCTTTTCTTTATATTTGACAAGCTGTTTCTCAATTTTATCAGTTGCGAGGTCAATCGAAGCGTACAGGTCTTCGGATTTTTCCAGACCTTTCATGAAAACGCCTTTAGTTGAGATCAGTACTTCGACGGTATGCAGGTTCTTGTGAACATCAAGAAGCACTGTTGCTTCTGTTGAGCCGTCAAAATATTTTTCGAGTTTGCTCACTTTTTTCTCTGCATAGCTCCTGATCGCATCGGTGACGGCGATGTTTTTTGAGTTGATTAGAATTTGCATACTTACCTCCTGATACGTTTACGTTGTGATTTTGTCGGTATGCTAAGTTCGTCTCTGTATTTAGCCACGGTTCTACGGGCAATGTTGATGCCCTGACCATTCAATAACTCGACTATCTTCTGGTCGCTGAAAGGCTTATCAGGATTCTCGCTGTCAACGATATCCTTTATCATGTTCTTAACCTTCTGGGTGGACATATCGCCTGTATCTGTGTCCAGCCCTTTGACAAAGAATGATTTAAGCTCTATCAGTCCCTGCGCTGTCATGGCATATTTGCCTGATGTAACACGGCTGACAGTTGATTCGTGCAGTCCGGTCTCATCGGCAACATCTTTAAGTTTAAGGGGTTTCAGGTAGTTTATACCCTTTTCGAGGAAGTCTGTCTGGACTTCTGTCAGAACTTTAACGACACGATATATCGCTTTCTGACGCTTATTTAAACTTTTGATGAGCCAGAGAGCGTTTTTAACTTTTTCTTCGATATACTCCTTTGTGTCGCCGTCCAGAGCCTTGTTTTTAAGAAGGTTCAGGTAATAGGTATTCATCCGGAGTGATGGAATTCCCTCTTCATTAAGTATAATATCGTACTCATCGTCTTTTTTTACAATATAAACATCGGGTTTTATAGCCTGATTTCCTCTGCCGCCGAAATTAAGCCCCGGTTTCGGGTCGGTCTTGCGCATGAGGAACATCATGTATTCAAAAGTATCGTCCTCTATGGAAAGGGACGACCTTATTTCGTCATACTTATATGCTATCAGGTCTTTCTCGTGTTTTTCAAGCATTTCAGCTATGAAATCTACATATACCTGTTCCACGTCAAACTGGGAAAGCTGTATATTGATACATTCTTTCAGACTTCTGGCTGCAATACCTGCCGGGTCGAACGTCTGCACCAGTTCCAATGCTTCTTCGACATCGGATTCCTCAACGTCAACGTCCTCAGCCACCTCAAAGAACTCGTCCAGAAAATATCCTTCATCGGAAAGGTTTCCAATAATATTTTCAGCCGCCAAAGCCACTTCCCTGCGGCATCCGGACATTTTGAGCTGTTCTATAAGATGTTCGTAAAGTGTCTTTTCGCCTGAAATGAATTTTTCAAGATCATACCCTTCCTCATCGGAGGGGGTAAAGGTTATATCATTGTTATCCCTGTAGAATTCTTCCCAATCTATCTTATCCAGCTCGTCTCCGTCCGTATCTTCACGAATCGGTTCTTCTTCTTTTTTATCTTCCGGTGACTGGGCAGATTCTTCGGTTTCTTTGTTTTCGGATTCTTCAAGAACAGGGTTATCCTCAAGATAACTGTTCAGTTCCTGCAGCAGTTCAGTGATAGGCATCTGAAGGATAGAAAGGGACTGCTTCATCTGAGGCGTGATGTGAAGTTTTTGTGATAGTTTACCGCTTATTTCAAGGTTAAGCTTGCCGCCTTTCACAATGAGAAGTCCTTGCCAAGGTACCTGTCGATGACCTGCGGATCCTGTACTATATCCTGCGGTTTTCCGTGGGTCAGCACGCTGCCGTCGGCTATAATATACGCTCTGTCAGTTATTTTAAGTGTTTCACGAACGTTGTGATCGGTAATGAGAACGCCTATACCTCTTTTCTTGAGGTCGAATATCATCTTCTGTATGTCACTCACAGAGATAGGGTCTATACCTGAAAAGGGTTCGTCAAGAAGTATTATGTCAGGTTCGCCCGCCATGCATCTGGCAATTTCCACACGTCTTCTCTCGCCGCCTGATAATGCATATCCCTGTGATTTCCAGACTTTTTCCAGTCCAAAGTCGGAGATAAGAAGCTCGGTGCGCTCCTGCATAAACTTTTTATCGTCATATTTAAGCTCAAGCGCTGCATAAATGTTGTCGTAAACGGACATTTTGCGGAAAATGGACGCTTCCTGAGGAAGGTACGCAATCCCGCTGTGGCTGCGTTTGTGCATAGAACTTTTCGTTATGTCCTCGTCGTTAAGGAACACTGAACCGGCGTCCGGTCTTACCAACCCTACGATCATATAGAACGTCGTGGTCTTTCCGGCACCGTTAGGTCCCAACAGCCCCACTATCTCACCTTTGCTGACAGAGATACTGACGCCGTTAACAACGGCACGTTTTTGTATACTTTCTTTAAGTGTTCTGCTTTAAGTCCCAATTTACTTTTTCGCCTCTTTCGGTGCTATGATGATCTTGACCCTTTTGTTTGAACCGCGGTCGACAAATATCCTGTTATTCTGATTATAAATGGTAACTTTCTCACCCTCAAGATAATTATCGCCCTGCCAAACCCTGACGTTGTTATAAAGAATTACTTTCTCTTCTGCAGCATAGAGTCTTGCCTTATCCGAAAGAGCTAAAAGACCCTCTTTCTCGATTTTTACGTTTCCCTGCGCATATATCTCTTTAACGTTATTCTGTTTATCGAACGATACGTCCATGTTGTCGGATGTAACGCGCATTTCGCCGTCAGTAACGATAACGTTTCCTGAAAACCTTGATACGTTGTCGTCGCCTGTGTATTTCATGTAATCGGAAAGTATCTTTATAGGTTTTTTGCCGGCAGGTTTAACAAGACCCTCCGCCGCATAAGCAGTGAGTGCGAAAACCATAAGCAGAGCAACGAAACTATTTGTTATAAATGACCTGAACATGACCAATGAACTCCGCATAATTATTTTTCGAGAATACCAGCATCTTGTCGGCAGAAATAGTACCATCGTTATGGCTTATCTCAAATCTTCCGAGCAAAGTGCCAATTCCTGTAAGGAAATCATAGTGGAAACGTCCGTCCTTCCCCGATGAAAAATCGAGTTCATTAAAACGGCCTTTTATAGTACCGTTGACGCTTACCATATATTCCTTTTCCAAATATCCGACCGGAGCGTAAAGCTCTACATCGGTCTTACCTTTTTTGTAGACAGCGCCGAAGTCCGTAAGTTTAGCAGTTTCCTTTTCGCGGTTTATCCTCGCCTGTCTGGCGGTCACCTTGTAAAAGTTGTTCTGCTCGTCCAGAACCTTGCCCATCTCAAAATCGTCTATTACAACCTCATTCTCTTTCAGATCGAATTTGATCTTGTTCTTGTCGCTTTTAAAAAAGTGTCAGCGAAGCAAGAGCAAGAACCAACGCCGATACTATAAGAATGAGTTTAGTATATTTTCCCATACGCCGTTCTTTTCCAGAATCTTTTCAATGAATTCACGAACGGCTCCGTGTCCGCCCGTTCTGACAGTGACATAATGCACCTGTGACTTAATATAGTCAAAAGAATCGGAAGTTGTTGCAGAAAATCCTGCCTTTCTCAAAAGAGCGAGATCGTTAATATCATCACCGATGAAAGCGGTCTCCGCCGCCGTGATACCCATCTCTTTTTCAAGAGCCTCGAAACACTCGGACTTATTCTTAACACCTGTGAAACAGCGTCTTATCCCAAGTTCGCGGCATCTTATCTCAGTAACTTTCGATTTTCTGCCGGATATTACAGCAACCTCAACGCCTGAATTCTGAGCCAGCTTAATGCCCAGTCCGTCCTTAACGTCAAAACGCTTTGTTTCAAAACCATTCTCATCGTAAATTATTCCGCCGTCGGTGAGAACTCCGTCAACATCCAGCACAAGGAGTTTTATCATACTATACCCTCCCTGAGCAGGTCGTGAAGATGTATCAGACCATCCGGTCTGCCGTTCTCGTCAACGGAGAAAAGAGACGTTATGGAAAATTCCTCCATTATCTGAAGAGCTTTCGCCGCTAATGCCTTCCTTTCTACAGTTCTGGGATATTTTAAAGGCAAATCTTTTATATTCATAGAGAAAATATCTTTATATTTTTCAAGTCCGCGTCTCAGATCTCCATCTGTTATAATGCCCACCAGCTTTCCGTCGGAATCTGTTACCGCTGTACACCCGAAACCTTTCGCGCTCATAACGAATACTGCATCGGAGACTTTCTTGCTGTTGTCAATGACGGGTACGCTGTCGCCTGTGTGGCAAAGGTCGTTGACACGGGTAAGCAGTCTTTTACCGAGTGAACCTGAGGGATGATAAAGCGCAAAATCGTCTGCGCTGAACCCGCGTTTTTCAAGGAGTGCAACACTGAGAGCGTCACCAACGGCAAGCGCCGCAGTTGTACTTGAAGTCGGAGCGAGATTGAGTGAACAAGCCTCGCGTTCCACAGAAGCATCCAAAACACAGTCGCTTCTCTCCGCCAAAGTTGAAGGAACCCTGCCCACTATGGATATAAGCGGTATCTTGAAACGCTTTATCAGGGGAAGAAGTTTTATCACTTCCGCTGTTTCGCCGCTGTTTGACAGCGCAATACATACGTCGCCCTTAACTATCATGCCAAGGTCACCGTGTACACCTTCCGCAGGATGCAGAAACAGTGAAGGAGTACCGGTACTCGACATTGTGGCGGCTATCTTTCTGGCGATTATGCCGCTTTTGCCCATTCCAGTTATGACAAGTCTGCCCTTGCAGGACATGATGATATCAACAGCCCTGACAAAGCTTTCATCGAGCCTGTCTTTAATGGCGGAAAGCGCGTCTATTTCACTCTGTATTGTTTCCCTGCCTATTTGCAGAATGTCTTTATCAGCCAATATTGCCGTTTTCCTTATCTTTTTTGTAAGCATAAGCCGCTTTTATAAAGCTTGCGAACAGAGGGTGCGGCTTAGACGGTTTGGATTTGAATTCCGGATGGAACTGGCATCCGAGGAACCATCTGTGGGATTTTGACTCGAAAATTTCGGCAAGTCCGCGCTCCTCGTTAATACCTGTCATCTGAAGTCCGTTCTTCATCATATCTTCTTTGAACTCATTATTGAATTCCAGTCTGTGTCTGTGGCGTTCTGAAATGTTTTTAGTACCGTATGCTTTAAAAGCAGTGCTGTCCTCTTCAAGAGAACAGGCATAAGCACCGAGACGCATTGTTCCGCCCATCTGTTTTATGTTTTTCTGTTCATTCATGTAGTCAATTACAGGGTAAGGAGTTTTAGGGTTAAACTCAACACTGTGCGCATCTTCCATTTTAAGAACGTTGCGGGCAAATTCTATCACCATACACTGAAGACCCAGGCATATTCCAAAAGTGGGAATATCCTTTGTACGTCCGAAGTTTATAGCGACTATTTTACCTTCGACACCGCGTTCGCCGAAACCGCCGGGAATAAGTATCCCGTCAACGTCGGAGAGATAAGCATCAGGTTTTGCGCCGTTCTCAAGTTTTTCAGCATCTATGCGTTTAACGTTGACCTTAAGCTTATTAGCGATACCGCCGTGGATAAGTGATTCATTTATACTGATATAAGCGTCTTTAAGGTCTATGTATTTACCGACAAGACCGATAGTCACTTCGTCGTCAGGCTGTTTAATCCTGTGCACGATATCTTCCCATGAAGAAGTGTCAGATTCACGCTCTTCCATTCTGAATTTCTTCAGAACAAGCCTGTCGATGCCCTCTTTTCTCATGGAAAGAGGCGATTCGTAAATAGTGCTGACATCTATAGCATTTATAACGTATTCTTTTGATACGTTGCAGAAAAGACCTATTTTGCTTCTGATGGAATCATCAAGGGGATACTCGGAACGGCAAACAAGGATATCCGGCTGGATGCCTATCTCGCGCAGAGCCTTAACGGAGTGCTGGGTGGGTTTGGTTTTAAGCTCTCCCGCACTTTTGATGTAAGGAACGAGTGTAAGGTGAACGTAGCATACGTTATCCTCACCTGCATCGAATTTAAACTGCCTGATGGCTTCAAGAAATGGCAGTGATTCTATATCGCCAACTGTGCCGCCTATTTCAATGATTATGATATCGTATTTGTCTGCCTCTTTATATATGTTGTTTTTGATTTCGTCTGTGATGTGGGGAATTACCTGAACTGTACCACCCAGATAGTCGCCGCTTCTCTCTTTATCTATAACGGTTTTGTATATTTTTCCAGTGGTAACGTTGCTGACTTTCGATGTATTGAAGTTAAGAAATCTTTCGTAATGTCCGAGATCGAGGTCAGCCTCTGCACCGTCTTCAGTAACAAATACTTCTCCATGCTGAAAGGGACTCATCGTTCCGGGGTCAACGTTAAGGTAGGGATCATATTTCTTTATGGCTACTTTATAGCCTCTGGATTCCAGCAGTGCGCCGAGTGATGCCGCCGTGATACCCTTTCCAAGTGATGATAAAACTCCTCCGGTTGTAAAAACAAACTTAGCCATCAGTTTTTCCTGCCCATAATTTCTTCTGCTTTAATAAGGTCCTCTTCGGTGTCCACCGACACCGGCTTATAATCGGTCTTTATAACTTTTATGCTCACGCCGTTTTCCAGCGCCCTGAGCTGTTCCAGCTTTTCAATATTTTCAAGTTCTGTCTGCGCAAGGGATGCGAACTGCATCAGCCAGCTTTTTCTGAAACCGTAAATACCGATGTGTTTATAATATGTTACGCCGCCCCTTCCGTCTCTGTCATAAGGAATGGGCAACCTAGAAAAGTACAGTGCAAATCCGTTTTTGTCCAGTACAACCTTAACGCAGTTCGGGTCTTTTACGTCTTCACCTTCAGTAAACGTACAGGCGGCTGTATTCATGAGCACCTGAGGGTTCTCCTTAAGGTCGTTTATCAATTTGTTGATGAGCTCAGGATCAATGAACGGTTCATCACCCTGAACATTTATGATGATGTCGTCGTCAACAAACTTTGCAACCTTTGCAACTCTGTCTGTTCCCGACTGAATATCATCTGCGGTCATTGTGGATTCCAGACCTGAAAAACCCTCGCAGGTTTCGAGTATCTCCTTTGAATCCGTGGCAACAATAACTCTGTCGGCAACTGTTTTCAGACAGTTTTCAGCAACCCGCAGTATCATGGGAACACCTGCGATCTTGCGCAGCGGTTTTCCGGGCAGTCTTGTGGACGCCATTCTGGCGGGGATAACAACAACACTCATGATCTACCTCTTAAGCAAACTGACAGCCATGGCATAATGCCTGTCATGGGAAATACTTATCTCAATATCAGAACGCAGTACACCCTTGATATAAACAAGGGGAGCGCCTTTCTCGTCGTTTAATATCTCTATATCGGTAAACGAGTAATCGCCTCCGATACCCGTTTTAAAACTCTTTGAAATTGATTCCTTAGCGGCAAAACGTCCGGCGAGGAAATGTATCTTTGCTCCCTTCGCTTCAAAAAGTTCCTGTTCGCGCAGGGTCAGTATCCTATCAAGAAAACGTTTACCAAGTCTGTTATATACCGCTTCAATCCTGCCGACTTCGGCAATATCACAGCCCAGCATCCATCAATGCCCTGTGGATCGTTTCTTTCATCTCTCTGACAGCTCTTTCAAGCCCAACAAATATTGCACGGGCGATGATAGAGTGACCGATATTAACTTCGTTCATCCCGGGTATAGTAATAATTTCGCCGACGTTCTGATAGTTCAGACCATGTCCGGAATTGAGTATCAGCCCCAGTTCGCGGCACTTTTCGCCTGCAAAAATGATCTTTGAAAGTTCTTCGCGCTGTGCGGCACCTTTTGCGTCTGCATAATGTCCGGTATGTATCTCAACAGCATCGGCACCAATGTCGGCGCATTTTTCCATCTGGTCAGCATCCGCATCAACGAACAGACTGACGAATATACCGCCATCCTTAAGCTTCTGAACGTTTTCTGCCAGTGAGTCATAGCCGCCCACTACGTTAAGACCGCCTTCGGTTGTCAGCTCCTGTCTCTTTTCAGGAACCAGAGTGACCATATCCGGCTTTGTTTCAAGTGCGATACGAACCATCTCTTCTGTGCATGCCATCTCAAGATTCAGCCTTGTTTTGATGGTCTGGCGCAGAATAGCGAGATCGCGGTCGCATATGTGCCTTCTGTCCTCGCGAAGATGTATAGTTATCTGATCAGCACCGCCCAGTTCCGCCAGAACTGCCGCATGAACAGGATCCGGTTCAACAGCCAACCTCGCCTGACGAACAGTGGCAACGTGATCTATGTTTACTCCCAGTCTAACCATTTTATGAAAGCTCCTCTATCTCTTTAAGAGCAACATTGCCGATGTTCTCGGCATATTCCTCTATTTTAGCAAGATCAGCACCTTCAAGCATAACGCGAAGCTTGTTCTCTGTGCCGGAATAGCGGACGAAAACGCGCCCTGTCTTACCCAGTGCCTTTTCCACAGCAGATATCTCCGCTGTGGTCTTCGGCAGTTCGGAAAGCGGTATCTTATTTGAAACTTTATAGTTTTTAAGCGTCTGCGGATAAAGCTCAATTATCTTTTTCAGCTCGCTCAAAGGTTTTCCTGAACGGACAAGCACTTTTAAAAGCTGCATGGCGCTGACCATGCCATCGCCTGTTGTGTTGTAATCGCTGAATATAATGTGTCCGGACTGCTCTCCGCCGAGGTTATAGCCGCTTTTCAGCATCTCCGCCATAACGTATCGGTCGCCGACTTCGGTGCGCACAACGTCTATGCCCAACCCGTTCATGGAACGCTCGAAGCCGAGGTTGCTCATAACAGTGCTGACCATGGTGTCGCCGTGGAGAAGTCCGCTCTCTTTCATATGCGCGGCGCAGATTCCCATAATGATATCGCCGTCAACCTCTTCGCCGTTCTCGTCGGAGAAGATAACTCTGTCACCGTCGCCGTCAAAAGCTATACCGATGTCGGCTTTTCTCTTTTTGACGGTCTCACACATAACTTCGGGATAAACGGAACCGCAGTTCTCGTTTATGTTAGTTCCGTTGGGTTCGTTACCTATAACGGTGATTTTAGCTCCGAGCTCTTCAAAAGCAAGAGGAGCTACCTTGTATGTGGCGCCGTTTGAACAATCCACAACCATTTTAAGTCCCATCAGGTCGATATCCTTGTCGAATGTATTCTTTGCAAACTCGACATAACGCCCGATGGCAGTATCTATCCGATAAGCTTTCCCTATTTTTTCTGCCGAAAGCGGTATGTTACCGGTTTCTATAAGCTCATCGGTGAATTTTTCTATCTCGGCTTCCACTTCATCTGGAAGTTTATGCCCTGTTGCCGAAAAGAATTTTATTCCATTGTCATAATAAGGATTATGCGAGGCAGAGATTACAACTCCCGCGTCTGCACGGAGGCTTCTTGTTATGAAAGCAATGGCAGGTGTCGGCAGAACACCGACAAGTACAACATCCATACCCATGGATGTGATGCCCGCCACCAGTGCAGATTCAAACATATAGCCTGAAATTCTTGTATCTTTACCTATAACGATTCTGTGAGTCTTCTTTCCGCTTGTATAAAACTGACGGGCGGCAGCCTGTCCCAGTCTCAGCGCGAAAGTCGCCGTCATGGGAAACTGATTTGCAAGTCCTCTTACGCCGTCCGTTCCGAAATGTTTGCGCATTTATTCTACCTCAACCCGCACGCGTGCAGGTTTTGCATCAATTACTTTTAATATTTTTGAATCATTGAATACGACCGTTCTCTTGTATACACCCCCTGCTTCTATATCTGAGAGATCGACATGGGGGTTCAGAACGTTCGCAATTGTCTGCTCGTTTAAGAGATCTGCTCGTCCGCTCACCGTCAGAGTAAGCTCACCGGTGATTTTTGCATCCATACCTCTTTTCAGTCCGACAGGAGCGACCTCTATCTCGTGAAAGGTCTTCTCCTGTATATCCTCTTTGAACATAACGAAGACCTCGACAAACTCCGGCGCGGTTTTTTGTATGCCTTCATAGAACTTAAGACCGATGCTGTACGTTATCGGATCTTTCTTACCGGAAAGGTTAACGGGCATGGTCTCAATGGATTTAAGCCCTCTTATTTTGGACATAGCAGCATTTATCTCAACAGTTTCTGGTTTTATAACAACCGAACCTATCTTATACCCCGGCATGGGTTCGCCCACAAACGTAGGTGTGACCTTCATCTGCTTTTTAACCAGCGAATCCACGGTCACGTCTATGGTTTTTGGATGAATATTAGTAACTTCAATTCCGGCGGGCATCTGAACGTCCTCCGGATTTATATACACGCTTTTGGTGCCTGATTCTATCTTTGAAACGTCAATAGCTATCTGCACCTTATTGAACTGCTTATTGTTAACGAGAAACTTGGGACCTTTCGCCATAACATTTATGAGGTTCTCATCAGTAACGGCTACTGATCCCTCTGGGATATTTGTAAGTTTAACAGGCACATAGAGTGAAATCTCCTGAAACTCGCCCGTAACGATATAAAGCCAGAGACATATGGCAAGGACAACGCTGATAATTCTTAAGTGTGTGTTAGTTATTATCATTTTTCTTTACGCTCTTTGCCTGTTGATTAAAAATCGAATCCAGCAGTTTTCTGAGTTTGTCAGCGTTAAGCTCCTCGCTCAGTTCACCGTTCTGTGCAACGGTTATGGAACCCTTCTCCTCGCTCACTGCAATCGCTATAGCATCCGTCTCCTCGGTAACACCGACGGCGGCTCTGTGGCGCGTTCCGTAATTTTTTCCGAGGTCTGTCTTGCGTGTAAGCGGCAGAATACTGCCAGCAGTTGAAATACGTCCGTTGGATATTATCACCGCACCATCGTGGAGCGGAGAATAAGGGATAAAAATACTTATAAGTATCTCTCTGGATATCATACAGTCCAGCTTCTGACCCGTATCATCCAGAAAGTGTTCAAGGTCTGTGTTTCTCTGAAGAACGATAAGTGCGCCTATCTGTCTGTTGGCAAGTACAGTGGCGGCTTTCACTATCTCGTCAAGAATAACGGATTTTGCCTTTGCCTGCGTGCCGAACACCTTCGTTTCGCCTATGAATGCGAGCGCGCGCCGTATCTCCTGCTGGAAAAGGACGACAATGATGATGAACAGGTAACCTGTGAAATTGTCCAGAACCCAGCTTGTGGTTTTCAGTCCAAGATATCTTGCAGCAAAGGAAACAATTACGATGAGCATGATGCCCATAAGCATGGGGAGCGCCCTTGTACCCTTGATGAGCAGAAGGAGATTGTAGACAACTATGGCTATGATAGCCATGTCAATAATGTCAAACAATCCGATAGATTTGATTATCTCTAACACTTGCCACCCGCTTTTTTCAGCATACGAAGTACCTTGAGCATGTCAGCCGTCTCTTCGATATCATGCGCCCGAATGATATCCGCACCGTTCATAACAGCCGCAGTGTGAGCCGTTATTGTCCCCGCAAGACGTTTCAGCGGCGGTTTGTTCACGACGTTTCCGATCATGGATTTGCGTGAAATACCCGCCAGAACGGGAAAGCCGGCAGATTTGATCCATTCAAGACCTGCCAGCATTTTATAATTATCTTCAAGCGTCTTCCCGAATCCGAAACCGGGGTCGACGCATATGGAACTCTCTTTGATCCCCGCCTTGACACACCTTTCGGCGGCTTCGGTAAGGTATCTTCTGACGTCTTCGACAACGTCCGTGTATTCAGGGTTCTCCTGCATGGTTCTCGGCTCGCCCAGCATATGCATTATACACACCGAGCATCCGAACTCCGCACAAACGGCTATCATATCCGGATCGCGGAAGCCTGATACATCGTTTATCATAGCCGCGCCTGCCATCAGGGATTCGTAGGCAACCTGCGGTTTCATAGTGTCCACGGAAACGTATATACCGTTTCCCACACAATGTACCACTGCGGGAAGCACTCTGGTCAGTTCCTCTTCAATGCTTACCCCATCGGAACCGGGTCTTGTGGACTCTCCGCCGATGTCGGCGATATCCACTTTATGAAACAGGAACTCATCAACTCTGCTCACAAGTCCGTCGGCGCTGTTAAAAGAACCTCCGTCACTGAAAGAGTCGGGCGTCACGTTCAATATCCCCATAAGGAGAGGATATTCGAGCGACAGATCGCCCCTTGATGATGTCAGGACATTAGACAACAGTAGTTTCCACCGGAGCGGCTGTCTCTCCGCCGAGTTCTTTGAGAAGAACATCTATCTCGTTTCCGTCGATAGTCTCTTTCTCAAGAAGAAGCTTCGCCGTGCGGTGAAGCAGTTCGGTGTTGTCTTCCAGAATCCTTCTGGCTCTGTTATATCCGTCCATGACAAATGCTTTCACTTCGTCGTCGATAGCTATTGCAGTTGTCTCGCTGTAGTCTTTCGCGTGTCCTATCTCCTTGCCGAGGAACACCTGCTCCTCTTTTTTACCGTATGCAAGGGGCCCCATCTTTTTACTCATACCCCATGAGCAGACCATTTTTCTTGATATGTCGGTGGCTCTTTCGATGTCGTTGCCGGCGCCTGTGGAAAGCCTGTCAAAAATGACCTCTTCCGCAACGCGTCCGCCCATAAGAACAGCGAGCATACCTTCCATATATTCTTTCGTATACATGTGTCTGTCGTCAACGGGGAGCTGAGTTGTAACGCCGAGCGCCATTCCTCTGGGGATGATGCTCACTTTATGCACCGGATCAGCTTCGAGAATGAATTTAGCCACGATAGCGTGTCCTGCCTCGTGATAAGCCGTATTCTCTTTCTCTTTATCGTTAATAACCATGCTTCTGCGCTCTTTACCCATAATGACCTTATCTTTCGCCTCTTCAAAGTCTGCCATCTGAACGGCTTCTTTGTTTTTGCGGGCGGCTATGAGCGCCGCTTCGTTCACAAGGTTCGCAAGGTCTGCACCTGCAAAGCCGGGTGTACCTTTCGCGATAACTTCAAGGTCTATTCCTTCGTCCATCTTCACTTTTGATGAGTGGACGTTGAGTATCTCAAGTCTTCCGTGCATATCGGGTCTGGGAACGACAACCTGACGGTCGAAACGTCCGGGACGAAGCAGAGCCGGGTCAAGAACATCCGGTCTGTTTGTTGCGGCTATCATGATAACACCTTCGTTGGACTCGAAACCGTCCATCTCAACAAGCATCTGGTTAAGTGTCTGCTCTCTTTCATCGTGTCCGCCGCCGAGACCTGCGCCTCTGTGGCGACCGACTGCGTCAATTTCATCTACGAAGATGATACAGGGTGCATTCTTTTTACCCTGCTCGAAAAGGTCGCGCACGCGTGCAGCACCGACGCCGACGAACATCTCAACGAAGTCCGAACCGGATATGGAGAAGAAAGGAACTCCTGCCTCTCCTGCAACGGCTCTGGCAAGCAGTGTTTTACCTGTTCCTGGAGGTCCCACAAGCAGTACGCCTTTGGGGATTTTTCCGCCGAGCTTCTGGAATTTCTGCGGGTCTTTAAGGAAATCAATGATCTCCTCAAGCTCCTCCTTTGCTTCTTCGATACCTGCTACGTCTTTGAAAGTAACTTTATGCTGATCCTGCGTAAGCAGTTTCGCTTTAGATTTTCCGAAGCTGAAAGCCTTGCCTCCGGCTCCGCCCTGCATCTGACGCATAAAGAAAATCCATATACCGATGAGGATAATCATAGGTAGCCACGAAACAAGAACCTGCATATACCAGGGACTTTTGTCGGGCGGCTGAGCTGTTATCTCCACCTTGTGTTCTCTGAGCGTCTTTATAAGGTCAATGTCGTCCGGCGCGTATGATTCAAACTGACCGCCGTCAACGAATGTACCGTCAATTTTGTTCTGCTTTATGATGACGGTCTTAACCTTGTTTTCAGCCACCTGAGTCATAAACTCAGAGTAGTTGACATTCTTTTTGACCGCCTGTGTGCCGCTTATCACGTTGAACAGAAACACCATGATGAAAGCGATCACCAGCCACAAAGCCAGATTTTTGTAAAATCCGTTATTCATTAATCACCTTTTTCCAGTCATCAGTCGGTAAATTCGACCGTGCATATATTTTTTAAATTTCTGTAATATCCGTCGTAATCAAGTCCGTAGCCTACAACGAACCTGTCAGGTATTTCAAACCCTCTGTAGTCAAGGGTTATCTGCGCCTTACGTCTTTCCGGTTTGTCCAGAAGAGCAACCAGCTTCATAGACGCGGGATTGCGCAGCGTCAGCATATTCGTAAGATATGACAAAGTGTTTCCCGTATCCAGTATATCTTCAACTATCAGCACATGTGTGTCTTCAAGAGGTCTGTCGAGGTCAAAAAGAAGCCTTACACTGCCGGAGCTGTCGGTTCCCTCATAGCTGGAAACAGCGAGAAAGCCTATCTCAACGTTGGAACCTTCCATCTCGCGAACAAGGTCGGACATAAATATGACAGAGCCTTTAAGCACGCCGACTGCAAGAACGTTCTTGTCCGCGTAGTCCGCGCTTATCTGTTTTCCAAGCTCTGCGACCCTCTTTTTAATTACTTCTTCACTCAGCATCTCTTTAAGAATGTGCGGTTTCAAATCCATCTCTCCCGTATCATTTCACATAAAGGGTTATAGTACCATCATGTGAGATATTTTCAACCCATACGATCACATTTTTTTCAAGAATTATTAGTGCGGTATCCCTTGTGTAGAGGTCAAGCTTTCTGTCTATGAAGACATCTTTGACCTTTTTCATCTTTATTCTGTCACCGATACGCCTGTTTCGTATCAAAAGTTCCTTTTCTTTCCACTTTCCAGTGAACCGGAGCTCTTTTCCGGTCTGCGGAACGACAACTCTGTCCGCTCCGGCAGGCTTGAATATTTCAAAAGGAGCCACGTTTCTGCCGTGAAACAATCTTAGGTATTTATCGCTCTTCTCAAATTTATATCCGTCGGGCATATCGCCGCGAACGGAAAATTCGTTTTCAAGTATTTTCTGCATTTCGATAAGATGCCTGCGTTCAAACCTGAAACATTTTGAACCAAGTCTGTGCAGGACATATTCCTGTTCCAGTTCGGAAAGTCCGTTGAAAACGCCTGTTTTAACAGCCATAACACCCGTTTCAGGCGTTTCTATCAAAGGTCCAAGCCTGTCCGACAGGTAATTGTCAAACCTGATATTGTCTTTCATTATAGAGACAATATTGTCTTCGTAGCCTTTTCTGAACTCCGCCAGCTTCGCCGTTATGTTCTTACGGATGAAGTTGCGGAGATACTTCTCATCATTATTGGTCTCATCAATGACATAGGCAATGCCATATTTGTTCAGGTACTCATAAATTTCTTCGGAAGAAATGTCGAGCATCAGTCTGCAAATCAGACCGTCGCGATCGCTTATGCCTTTCAGAGAGAACGCAGACGCTCCCTGAACCGCCTGAATGAAAAACGTTTCGACAACATCATCTTTCGTATGTGCCGTAAGTATCAGGTCGGAACCGAAATGAGCCGCCGCCTCGTGAAGCGCTCTGTAACGTATCACCCTTGCGCCGTGTTCAAAGCTCAGCTTTTTAACTGCACAGTATCTGGGTACATCGCACCTGTATGATATGAAAGGTATTGAAAGCTTTTCACAATAGTCAGAGCAGAACTTTTCATCCCACCACGCGGTCTTTCTGTACATGTGGTTAACATGACAAGCGGCAATCTGATAACTCTTTATCCCTTCATTCTTTTTAAGAAAGTGCAGCAGAGACACCGAGTCCTTGCCGCCGGAGAGCGCCACCAGCAGTTTTTTACCGTTCAGTTCACCAAGTCTTGCGGACAGCTTTTTCTCAAACGATAAAATCATCCTGTTTTTTGTAAATCTCCGTGAATTTTGCTTTGGTAGCGTCGTAGCCTTTTCTGCCCAGAAGTGCGTAAGCGTAGTCTTTACCCTCTTCCACTCCTGGCTGATCGAAGGGATCTATATCACAGGCAAGACCTATCACAGGCACAATATACTGCCATATCATAAAAAGTCCGCCTATAGTAAATTCGTCAACCAGATCAAGAGATATCTTGACGGATGGTTTTCCGGCATTTTTAAGAGCCGCCTCCGTTCCTTTAAGCTCAATGTTGCAGAGGTTTCCCATACCGTGACCGTTCAGATAATCGTATGCTTCATATGGGGAAGTTATCTTCCTGTCCTTGTCGTGATTCAGAACCTCTATGAATGTGAAAACCTTATCATTAGGTCCCTCTTTGTAAAGCTGAACCTGCGAGTGCTGATCTATTGTTCCGGTTGCGCGGACAGGCGTTGTACCGAAAGCGATCTCTTTACCGTCTGTCGTCCTGCTCTTGCCAAGGCTCTCGCCCCAAAGCTGGCAGTACCAGTCGGCAAAAGAAACGAGCCTTGAAGAATAAGGCATCATAACGTTTATGTTTTTACCCTGATCCATAAAATACATATAGATAGCGGACAGTGTGAGTATCTGTTCATAGTTGTCTTTATGAACCGACATAGCGCCTTCCAGCAGCTTGTCGATATCAAGCCCCAATATCGCCGCGGGAATCAGCCCCACCGGAGACAGAACGCTGAAACGCCCGCCCACGTTGGGCTGAACATCAAACGATACAAATCCTTTTTCGTTTGCCATGGCGCGCAGAGCACCCTTTTCAGGGTCTGTGATGGCACAAATCTGTTTTTTCGGATTTTTGACCTTAGCCATAAGCCATTCGTAAATTATGCCGAAATTTGCCGCAGTTTCAACCGTACTGCCTGATTTCGTGATTATGCATACGAAAGTATCTTCCGGCTGGCACTCGGAAAGGATTGAGCTTATCTTCGTGGGGTCAACGTTGTCTGCCACCCACACGCGCGGGAAGCAGCCGCGTTCCGCGAACGAACGCGCATTATATCCAAAGGGCAGCATGGCATTGCACACGGTTTCGACACCCAGTGAGCTACCGCCTATTCCTATCACGATAAGGTCGTTAAACTTACCGCTTATCTCTTTCGCAAATTTTTTGATTGGTGCAAGGTTCTGTTCAGGCAGTCCGATGAATCCGGCCTGACCGTCATCGAACATGCGAAGCAGACGTGAAAGCCCAAGCTTTGCCTTCTCTTTGTACTCATCGAGTTTTTCCTCGCTGAGCCCGCCTGCAACAAATTTGTCCATGACGTAGTTATAATCGACTTTAATCCGTTTCATCAGTAACCTCCAGAAAACGAACCGCATCATCAATTGAATCTATCTTCGGTACATTATTTAACACATCGCGGAAATACTTTCCATAATTTTTGGTCTCAATCCGGCTGTCCAGAACTGCCCAGACACCGTGGTCGTCCTCGTGACGTAGCAGTCTTCCAACCGCCTGTCGATAGTATATCACAGCCCGTGGTAAAAAATAGTCTTTAAAAGGGTCAAGCCCTTTATTTTTCAAAGAAGCAGCGCGTTCTTTAAGAACTATATCTTCAAAATATTCAAACGGAAGCTTATCAAGCACGACAAATGAGATGCCCGTATGTGCAAAATCCATACCTTCGCGAAAGACGGCGCATCCGACAAAAAAAGCGTCTGTAAGTCCTTCCGTATCGCTGATATCTATCTCAGTCTGGGCAAAAACCCTTTCAGGTATGATATTTTTCAGTAATTTCGTAACTTTGTTCATGCGGGAAACACTGTTGCATATGACAAGAACCGAGCTTTTCGCCTTAAGAGCCAGCTCCTCATAGAATGCATCGTCACAATCCCTGACCATCAGCCTGCCCTGTTCACCCATGTTGAAAACGGGTTCAAGGCTCTTCGCCTGCACCTCGTCCTCCGCATACCCCGTTTCATTGAGGAAATATTCAAAACTGCCTTTAACGGACAGGGTTGCGCTGACAAAAACAGGTGACAGGCAGGAGTTTTTCAGACCTTCCCGAAGCTTTTCAGATGCATCGAACGGAATATACTGCAAAACGATATCGCCACGCTCCGTATCGACAAATCGCACGCCCTCGCTGCCGCCCAGAACGCTCTCTGCCTTGTCGTTCAGTCTTTTGCTTATCTGTTTAAGGTCATCGACGTCCTTTTCGCCTATCGACTTGTTGGCAAATTCTATATAGCTGATAAGTCTGTCTTTAATCTCAGATGTATAGCGGCGCTCCGTTATATCTTCAAGCAGTCCTGAAAGCATCCCGGCGGTGATCTCTATCTCGCGCGGATCAAATACTGGTCTGTTCTCGTTCATCACACGCAGAAAACTGCGCAACGAAAGTTCGGTTCCCGCAAATCTGGGGAATATATCGGGTATGGAGTGCGCCTCGTCCATTATTATATGGTCTGCAAAATCAAAAATGCTTGCATGTTCGCTCTCTGCTTTGAGAGCAAAATCACTCATAAGCAGATAGTGATTAGTTATAACGATATCCGCGTCGTTTGCATTCTGTTTCGCGCGGTAAAATGAGCAGATGTCATAAAATTCGCATTTGGAAGCGGTACACATCCACGAATCCGTGGTCATGTTCTCTATCTCCGCCATATTGAAAAGCCCCACAGGCATTTCGATTATCTCCTGTCTGGCGACCGATTCGTACCATTCCATAACTTTTTCGTATCTGCCCGGATGCGGGTACATAAGTTTAAAAAAACGGAAGTGACAGAAATAATTCTTGCGACCCTTAAGAACAGCGACGTATTTGTCGTCACCGAATATCCTGCGGGCGGAATTGATATCCTTTCCTGCAATCTGCGACATCAGCTGCTTTGTTTTAGTGGAAATAATGATTCGGCGGTTCAGCTCGAAGGAGGGTACAAGGTATGCCATGGTCTTTCCGGAACCTGTAGGGGCTTCCAGAACAGCCGGAACACGGCTTTCCATGGATGAATAGATGAATTCTGAGGCGTCTATCTGCGCCTGTCTTTTGCGATATCTGGGGAGAGCTTTTTCAAGCTCGCCACCCTCCTCAAAAAAGTGTTTAACAGACATTTAAACAGAATACTTGAATTAATCAGCCTGTTCAAATATATTCTTTAGATAATCAAAAAAATGAAGGGCGTTATATGAAAAAGTTACTACTGTTCATTGCCATGATCCTTATGATATTCGGATGCGGGGAGGAAAAGAAACAGGGACAGCAGACGCCGCAGGAACAAACCACTCAGCAGGCAGAGACACCCGCGCCGCCAAAAGAGGGAAGCAACAGATATTCCCCTGTTGTTACAGCGGTTAAAAACATTGAAAACTCCGTAGTAAACATAAGAACTGAAAAACTGGTGCGCACATCCGTGGGACCTTTCGGACAGGAAACACCCCACGGAGAGAACTACCTCAACGACTTTTTCGGATACGACAGAACATACAAAACCCAAAGTCTCGGCTCCGGTTTCATAGTCCGCACAGACGGAACAATTATCACCAACTATCACGTCATTGAATCAGCCACAAAGATATATGTCATAACAACTGACAACAAAAGCTATGAAGCTCGTCTTGTGGGCGGCGACAAGATACTCGACATCGCAGTGCTTAAGATAATCACCGCAGGGAAATTCCCAGCTGTCAAAATCGGCAACAGCGACGGCGCCATGCTCGGCGAAACAGTAATAGCGATGGGCAACCCCTACGGACTTAACAGCTCCATAACCACCGGCGTTGTCAGCTCCGTAAAACGCATCCTCAACATAGGTAACGGATACTCACTTTACATACAGACAGATGCGCTCATCAACCCAGGCAACTCCGGCGGACCACTTATAAACCTTGACGGCGAGGTCATAGGCATCAACTCTGCAGTTGTTCAGGAGGCACAGGGCATAGGCTTCTCAATACCCATAAATACGGCGGTTCGAGTTCTGCCTGAAATTCTTAAAAGCGGGAAGGTCACTGCCGGATATATGGGATTCTCAGCCAAAGAGGTCAAAGACAAAAACAGCATCAGCCTTATAGTGACACGGGTGGAAAAAGGCTCCAACGCTGAGGGCATCGGCATGAGATCCGGCGACAGAATTTTGCAGGTGAACGGACTTCCGGTTTCATCAATACTTGCAATGAGCAATATGCTCAGAAGCTATCCCCCAGGTTCAGCAGTTCAGGTTGTTGTAGAGCGCGGAGCAAAGACATTTAAAGGTCAGATACTTCTGACAACCTATCCTGACAATTACGGACTTAGTGTTCTGCGCAATATATACGGACTGACATTCACACAGAAAGAAGACTATCTGACCGTAGCTTCCACCGGAATAGCTGATACTGTACACGAAGGCGACGTTCTGGTTGCGATAAACGATACTGAAATAAAGGATATCAACCACCTGAACAGCTACATAATGGACAACATGGGAACAGAAACCGTAATGACACTTTACAGGTACGGTCAGCTTTTCAGAGTGAAATTTCAGCTTTAAGTGCTTTTTTGACATAGCTCAATTTATTCTGCACGCAAATGCATTATTGTCCTCCTATGAGCAATAACATAAGGAGGACAACATTATGAGTATGTTCTGTTTTCAATGTCAGGAAGCAGCAAAAGGTACAGGCTGCACAGTAAGAGGGGTCTGCGGAAAAACAGATACCTGTGCAGCTCTTCAGGACGCACTGGTCTATACACTGAAAGGCATCTCCCTTTATGCCGAAAACGCGAACGTCGATAAAAAATACGGACGTTTCGTATCACAGGCGCTTTTCGCCACCATCACAAACGCAAACTTTGACGATGCACGCATCTATGAACTTATCCTTGAAGGTGTTAAACTTCGCAATGAGCTGAAAGCCGTTTCAGGCACCACAGTAACTTGCGACTGCGCAAACTGGATTCCCGCAAGCATGGAAGACGCTATAGCAAAAGGCGGTTCATTCGGCGTTCTTTCACAGGAAAACGAGGATATCCGCTCACTGCGCGAACTTCTTATCTATGGTCTTAAAGGCGTTGCGGCATATGCCGACCACGCATACGTTCTCGGTTTCGAGGACACAGCAATCTACGACCACATGTTCAAAGCACTTGCAGGAACAACAAAAGAGCTTTCTGCTGACGAGCTTATCGCTCTCATCATGAAAACAGGCGAAATCGCCGTTACAACAATGGCTCTGCTGGACAAAGCGAACACATCCACCTACGGCAACCCCGAAGTTACAGAGGTCAACATCGGAACAGGCGCAAAACCCGGTATCCTTATCTCAGGTCACGACCTGAGAGACCTTAAAGACCTTCTGGAACAGACAAAAGGTACAGGCGTGGACGTATATACCCACAGCGAGATGCTCCCCGCTCATTACTACCCTGAATTCAAAAAATATGAAAACTTCGTAGGTAACTACGGAAACGCTTGGTGGAAACAGGACAAGGAATTTGAATCTTTCAACGGTCCCATCCTTATGACCACCAACTGTATAGTACCTGTAAGAGATTCTTACAGAAACAGAATGTTTACAACAGGCATGGCAGGCTATCCAGGTCTTAAACATATCGCCGACAGAAAAGACGGCGGTCAGAAAGACTTCAGCGAGATAATCTCACTTGCTAAAACTTGCCCTGCACCCACACAGATTGAATCCGGCAAAATCGTCGGCGGTTTCGCACACGCACAGGTAATGGCTGTTGCAGACAAGGTTGTTGAAGCTGTTAAGGCTGGCGCAATCAAAAGATTCGTCGTTATGGCGGGTTGTGACGGACGCCATAAAGAAAGAAACTACTTTACAGAAGTGGCTGAAAATCTTCCTCAGGATGCAGTTATCCTTACAGCAGGATGCGCAAAATACCGTTACAACAAGCTGAACCTCGGCGACATAGGCGGCATCCCCAGAGTACTCGACGCAGGTCAGTGCAACGACAGCTATTCGCTTGCAGTTATCGCCCTTAAACTGAAAGAGGTATTCGGACTCGATGACATAAACAAACTTCCTCTTTCATTCGACATAGCATGGTATGAGCAGAAGGCTGTTGCAGTGCTTCTTGCCCTGCTCTTCCTCGGTGTGAAAGGCGTCCGCCTCGGACCGACCCTTCCCGCTTTCCTTTCTCCCAACGTGGCGAAAGTACTTGTGGAAAACTTCGATATCAAGCCCATCGGCGATGTGGCTGGCGACGTCGAAAAAATCATGGTCGGCGCTTAACATATTATTCACTGCCCCGCTTAACAGGCGGGGCTTTTCCATTTCAATTCCCCTTTTCCGGCATAATTTCTTTCTATTCACATGATATTGTTACTCATATTATTTATATGGGGTACATATGAAAACAATCAGTATGATTATCGCAGTTTGTCTGAGTGCCGCTGTTTTCGGCTGTGCAGGCAGATATGACGAAGAGAATGACCCTTCGGTCTCATTTAACGCGCGTGCCGGAAATTACGGACCGGGATCTGAAATGGGCATGGGGGTCGGATTCGGCTCACAGCAGGGAGGGATGCCTCCGATGGGTGACGGTCAGCCTCCGCAGGACGGAAAACGTCCGGGACCGCCTCCTGAAGGTTTCAGAAATAAAATTCAGACAGCCAAAGCAATTCTTGACAAGATAGACGGTGTTTATGTGGTTCAAAGATCTTCCGAAACACAAACCGGAAAAACATATGATGCAACACAGCCTGATCAATCAGCTGTAGTGGTTAAAATAAACGGTGAACTCAACCTCAATCAAACCGTTATCACCAAAAAAGGAAGCACGGCTGATGAGGAATCCAGCAGTTTTTACGGGATAAACTCGGCTGTGCTTGTCATCGGCAGATCAGCACTTAATATGGACAAAACAAGTATCACAACTGATGCGGCAGGCGCTAATGCCGTTGTTGCAGTCGGGAAGCGCGCCAATATTACCATCAATGGAATAGACATAAAAACATCCGCAAACTCATCAAGAGGACTGCACGCAACAAGAGAGGGAAGTATCACCGCTAAAGATGTCAACATCAGCACCCTAGGCGCTCACAGCGCGGCGCTTGCAACAGACAGAGGCGGCGGTACGGTTACAGTTGAAAACGGTACTCTTAAAACAGAAGGCGAAGGCTCGCCGTCAATATATTCCACAGGCAATATCTCCGTTAAAAATGTCAAAGGCGAATCAAAAGGCGCGGAATGTGCTGTTATAGAAGGCAAAAACAGTGTATCCATCACAGACAGCGAAATGACATGTTACAGAAGAAACGGTGTAATGCTGTATCAAAGTTTCTCCGGCGACGCTGAAGTGGGAGAAAGCCATTTTACCATGAACGGTGGAAGCATAACATCATATGAAGGCGCGGTTTTCTACACAACAAACACTAAAGCCGAATTCATGATAAATAACATTAAAATAACAAACAAAGACAGTGAAAACACCCTCTTCCGTGCATCAGCGGACAGATGGGGACGAACAGGCAGCAACGGTTCCGAAGCAAGTTTTACAGTTACGGATACAAACACTGCGGGCAATATTCTTTGCGACAGCTTAAGCAGTGTTAAAGCTTATCTGAAGGGAACAACTGTCTGGACAGGCGCGGCGAACACTGATAAAACTGCCGGATTCATATCTGTTTCACTGGAAAAAGACGCAAAGTGGAACCTTACGGCGGACACATATTTAACAGAGTTC
The DNA here is from genome assembly GCF_021209385.1 of Seleniivibrio sp. Classification (GTDB taxonomy): domain Bacteria; phylum Chrysiogenota; class Deferribacteres; order Deferribacterales; family Geovibrionaceae; genus Seleniivibrio. The sequence goes on from NZ_JAJOIL010000029.1 coordinate 51,945, forward strand.
CGCAATGATGACAAAACGCTGGCAAACATAAACAGCAACGGTTTCAATATCTATTACAACGGAAATAATTCAATGAATAACTGGACGGGCGGAAAAGAAATTACATTGACGGGAGGAGGGAAACTGATTCCGGTTTTCTGACATAAATAGCCCCTTAGAAAAACTAAGGGGCTATTGTTTTATCCGAAGAAGTCTCTTTTTTAACTGCTTATGCCATCTGTGCTGTGAGCATTTCCGCCCAGTCAGCAATTCGTTTTTTGGTCATGGAAGACTGGTTGTCCTCATCAATGGCAAGTCCGATAAACTCACCATCCACAACAGCCTTTGAATCACCAAAGCTGTAACCGTCAACAGGCCAGCATCCGACAATATTCACTTTGCTGTCAACCACCTTCTCATAGATAGTTCCCATGGCATCAAGGAACGTATCAGCATAAGTTTCCTGATCTCCGGTACCAAAGAATGCTACTGTCTTGCCATTGAAATCAACATCTTCAAGATCGCTTATGATATTTTCCCAGTCATCCTGAAGATCGCCCATACCCCATGTGGAAGAGCCGAGTATAAGTTTGTCATACTTTTCAAAAGAGTTTTTAGAAGCGTTTGCCACATTGATGACATCCACAACAAAACCCTTTGCATTAAGCGCCGCAGCAATCTTCTGCGCTACTGTCTCCGTAACCCCGCTGCTTGATCCGTAAAAAAGTCCTATGCTTCCCATAGCAACCTCCTTTTACATGTAATGATGTAACCAGACACATCTTACATAGTTGATACTGATTGTCAATATCAGATTAAAAGAAGGCGAAAAAAAAAGCGGAGCATTAAGCTCCGCCTCTGCTTATTGTTCTTCTTCCTCTATTAAAGCCCCGACTATCTGAGCTTTGAATTCTGAATATGATTTTTTATTATCGAAGTCCACGTTCCTTTCGGATGTTCCGTGGTCAATCATAACCGACATATTAGCATCGTCAAACTCTATGGTGTTGAAATTGTTCAGGTTTATCACCAGAGCGTTCTTTCCGTTCTCAAGGATGAAAACCAGATCTTTGTTAAGCATTGCTACCCCCTGTTTTCAGCTACAGTATTCATCTTTTTGCTTTTTAGCAACTAAAAAGGCTGTCATGCGACAGCCTTTCTCACTCTGAATTTCTGTCCCGCATAGACAAGCGCCAGAAGGAGCAGTCCGGGAATATACATAATATATTTATCGTCAATATGATATCCAAGCATATCGTGTATGCCCGAAGGGTTGAAAAGCAGCAGAGAAGCCACAAGAAGAAGAGGTATCTCCCAGATTCTATTCTTAGTAATGAACCACTTCTGTATGACAGACGTAAAGGCGAATGCCCCCAGACATGCCATTGTAAAAATAAGTATGGCAAGCGGCCAGCTGTATATGTTGTCAAGAATAAGGTCGTGGTTAAATATGAACATAAACGGTATTATGGCTGTACGCATATCATACAGAAAACCCTGAATACCGGTCGGTATCGGATCTGAGCCGGCAAGCGCCGCCGCTGCGTAGGACGCAAGCCCCACAGGCGGAGTATCATCCGCAAGAATCCCGAAATAAAAGCAGAAAAGATGCGCTGCCATAAGAGGCACAATAAGCCCGTAGGTGGCGCCGAGTTCAACGATTATAGGTGCCGTGAGAGATGCCATAACAATATATGTAGCAGTGGTGGGAAGTCCCATACCAAGGAGCATACTGGCAATTGCTGTTATAATCAGCAGGACAAATACATTGCCCTGTGAAAGCGTCTCGACTATCTGGGTTATCATACCGCCGATGCCCATACCGACTATACCGACAATGATTCCGGCAGCCGCTGTTGCCAGAGCAACAGATACCATATTGCGTGAACCTGCTATGAAGCCCTGTCCGACAAGTTTTATTGATTTTATGAAGATATCCAGAAAGCTCTTCTGTTCGCCTTTTACAAAGTTAACTATTTCACGTACAAAAATGATGCCTATGAGAAGCAAAATAGCGTTAAAAGCCGCTCTTTCAGGCGAATGTCTCATTACAACCAATTCAAATATAAGAACGAAGATAGGAATAAGGAAATGAAGTCCGCGCTTCACTGTTTCAAAAAATTTAGGACATTCATCTTTCGGAAGCCCTTTCATACCAAGCTTTGAAGCTTCAAGGTGAGTAACGTAAAACAGTGCAAAATATGAAACAAATGCGGGGATTATAGCCGCCTTGCAGACGTCGATATAAGGTACGTTGACATATTCCGCAATAATGAACGCCGCCGCTCCCATGACAGGGGGCATAAGCTGTCCGTCCGTGCTGGCGGCAACCTCTGTCGCTGCCGCTTTTGTTGCGGGATAGCCTACTTTTTTCATAAGAGGGATTGTAAACGTTCCGGTGGTCACAATGTTGGCAACGCTTGAACCTGAAATAAGCCCTGTGAAACCGCTGGCAACCACAGCCGCCTTTGCGGGACCGCCCTTGAACCTGCCGAGCAGAGAGAGCGCAAGGTCTATAAAGAATTTACCCGCGCCAGCCTTATCCAGCATAGCACCCAGCAGAACGTAAAGATAAACTATAGATGCGGAAACACCCAGCGGGATACCATATATGCCTTCCGATGAAAGGGATATCTGATTCAGATATTTATTCATCGAAACGCCTTTGAAAGCCATAAAATCAGGCATATAGGGTCCGAAGAAAGAATAACCTGTAAATACAAGGACTATTATAACAAGTGCGGGACCGATTGCTCTTCTTGTCGCTTCAAGCAGGAAAAAAATTGTCAGAAAACCTACGACAACATCCGTTGTGGAAGGATCGCCTGCTCTTATGGCAAGCCCCTCCTGATCAAGAATTATGTAAACTGCCGCAAAAGCGCCGGCCGCGGCAAATATATAGTCGATGAAAGGAATTTTATGCACTGCGCTGAAAAAGCCCATCCATTTTTTAGGGCGTTTGAACATGGGGACGCTGAGAAAAAGAATAGCAATGGCAAATGCAAGGTGGACAGCTCTTATGGTTGTTCCGTCGAGAATGAGAAAACTGGCAAGAGAGAGCTGAAAAATTGCCCAGGCGATAGCAATGACTCCAATGAGTCCTTTTTCAAACCGCCCCGTGGATCTGATCTCTCCAGTTTCTTCCCGCAGTATCTCTTCTGCGGTGCGTTGAGTTTTAGACATAGATTACCTCTTTCGAGTAAATAAAACGGGGGTCGGAATACCGACCCCGCTGAATTGATTTTTGAAAAATTATCTGAGGTTAGAGCTGATGTATTTGTCCAGTCCGGCTTCTTTGTAGTATTTCATTGCGCCGGGGTGAACTGGAGCAGTCAGACCTTCAAGCATTTCCTGTTTTGTAAGGTTAGCAAATGCAGGGTGAAGGGTTTTGAACTCGTCAAAGTTGTCAAATACTTCCTTAGTGATGGCGTAAACAACTTTATCCGATACATCGGAAGAAGTTACCAGTGTTGCTTTAACGCCGACAGCAGGAACGTTTTTACCGTCGCCTGATGCTGTGGGATAATCTTTAATATTGATATATGTTTTTACATAGTAAGGGAATTTTTTAACGAGATAGTCGGCCTGTGCGCCTTCAACTGGTACGAAACGGACTTTGATACGACCGGATGTAGCCTCTTTTATGTTGCTGTTGGGATGACCTACAGTATAGAAGAAAGCGTCAATTCTTTCATCCTGAAGAAGAGCGGGTGATTCAACGGCTTTTGCTTTCTCAACTTTAACGTCGGAAAATTTAAGACCTGCCGCATCGAAAACATCTTCGGAGTTGATGTACTGACCGGAACCGGGGTTGCCGATGTTGATTCTTTTGCCCTTCATGTCGGCAAGTTTTTTGATTCCGCTGTTTTCAGAAGCAACTATAGTAACAATTTCAGGGTGCAGTGAAAAAACTGAACGAAGTTTTTTCTGGGGTCCTTTGTCTTTCCATGATTCAAGACCTTTGAAAGCCTGATATTGAATATCTGACTGAGAGATACCGAACTCAAGGTCTCCGGCAACAACAGCGTTAACATTATAAACAGAGCCGCCTGTTGATTCTACAGTGGATTTAATGTCGTATACATCGGATTTCTTGTTTACCATACGGCTGATAGCACCGCCGGTGGGATAGTAGACCCCCGTAACGCCACCAGTACCGATGGTTACGAAAGTTTTAGCAAATACAGTTGGAACAAGCGAAACCGCAAAAAGTGCGGCAGTAATGAATAGAAAAAACTTTTTCATACGATCCTCCAAAATTAATCTGTTAACGGCAAAGCAAATTATAACAAATTAATTTTATAATTTCCACAATGCATTATTCATCTATGAATTTTGCTGCTCCGGAGCGGTATGCCGCAGTTTCAACTTCTTTTGCAACTGCATCGTGGACGTTTTTATCGAGGATATTAGGTACAAGGTCGCCTTCCAGTGCGAACGCGGCGATCGCCTTTGCCGCGGCTATCTTCATCTGATCGTTTATTGTTATTGCGTTTGCTGTCAGTGCTCCTTTGAAAAGCCCCGGGAAAGCGAGCGCATTATTGACTGATTTACCATCGGCGGCAAATATTGCACCGTGTTTTACAGCAAGGTCAGGGTCTATTTCGGGATTCGGGTTTGAAAGAGCGAGAATCACCTGCCCTTCCTGAACCATGTCAGGAGTAATCAGGTTCGGACATCCTGTAGTGGCAATCACAATTCTTGATTCCGCAACCACCCCGCGCAGGTCTTTTCTGTTTCCGCCGAGAGTCTCAAAGCGTTCCATAGCAGAAACGTCAAGGTCGACACCGTTGAAAGTTTTCACGCCGTATGCTTTCAGCAGCTTCATGATACCAGTTCCCGCAGCGCCGAGACCTATGATGCCGACGCTTGATTCACGAAGGTTTATGAAAGTATATTTGGCTATATTGAGAAGCGCGGCAAGTACAACAACGGCTGTTCCGTGCTGGTCGTCGTGCATTACCGGGATATCAAGCATTGCGTCAAGCTTTTCCTCTATCTCGAAACACTCAGGTGCCTTGATATCTTCAAGTTTTATAGCGCCGAAAGTAGGCGAAATATGCTTAACGGTGTTTATTATCTCTTCAGGATCCTTGGTATCAAGGAGTATCGGTATACCGTTGATACCTGAAAGTATCTTAAACAGCATCCCCTTTCCTTCCATAACGGGCATCCCCGCAACAGGTCCGATGTCGCCGAGACCAAGTATAGCGGTTCCGTTGGTAACTATCGCAACGTTGTTGCTGATGGTTGTGAATTTGCGGGCAAGAGCAGGATTCTTATGTATCTTATGGCAGATTGACGCAACACCGGGAGTGTAAACAATGCGCAGGTCGTCCAGACTGTTGATGTTAACTGTCGGGCGTATCTCTATCTTTCCGCCTTCGTGTGTCTCTTCCACAATGTCTGTGACAGAAACAAGCTCAACCCCTTCCAGTGTTTTAATGGCGGCGAACATGTCGTTAAGAGCGTTTTCGTCCTCTGCATAAACATCAAGTGCGCGTATCTTGTACCCTTTTCCAAGATGCGCTGTGGACACCTCGCCTATAAGCCCGCCGCATCTGCCTATCACAGTTGTAAGCTGACCTAAAAATCCGGGTTTATCAGTAACTTTAACCGTAAGTTTTTTTATTACTTTGTTAGAATATTCAATTCTCATCTTCATCTCCGATATCGAGAAATTTCTCCCATGTCTCAGGTTCAAACATGGTGCAGGATTTTCTTGGTGTTTTCATATATTTATCCGCCGCAGCGCATTTAAGGCTGAAGCAGGTTTTCATTTCCGGTATAAGCAGTCTTCTGAGGTGGACGCACTGGGCACATTTTGAGTCTTCGACTATGATATTTTTACCGGAACACTTTGATGTTTTTGCCATATCCCGCCTTCAGGACAAGTATAGTGCTTTCAGATGCTGTTGTAAACGGATTGCTGTTCCGCCAGCCAGTCAAGCCCTTTGAATTTGATATCGCTGATATCCTCTTCGGTAAGTTTCAGAACTGCCAGCTTATTCTTTTTTATCTCGGAATTGTTGTCGTCCACATCTTCAAGTATAGCAAGAAGATTCCCTATTTCTCCCTTTCTGTCAAGCACTGCTTCTTTGATAAGCGGTTTTACGTTGATGGAATCCATAAGATCCTCTTTAGTAATCCCCAGAACCACATCAACATATGACAACAACCCGATGAAGAAAGCATCGGCTCTTCCATGATAGTTTTCACCGAAAACCCTCACACAGAGCAGTTCCAGCGTGTGTGCGCGAAGCATTGCCGTTTCAAGCATTGTGGATTTAAATCTTTTGCCGCCTGTGCTGGCGTAAAGCATAATGGTGAGCCATTTGCGCATATTTTCTCTGCCGATAAGCGTCAAAGCATGCCGGATGCTCATTATCTCATTGCGAAGGCAGTATGAACAGGCATTTATGAGTTTAAGGAGTTTAAGAGTCAGCTCCGGCTGAATTCTGAACTCCGCTTCTATCTTATCTATTTCAGCATTCTGGGAAAGATGCGAAAGCAGGCGAAGTATGGTCGCTTTTCCCGGTTCGATATTTTTTTTGTTCATTATCGTCGGTTTCTCGAAAAAGAATCCCTGAAAAAGCTCAAATCCGCAGTCTCTCGTAAAATCAAAATCCTCACGCGTTTCAACTTTTTCCGCCAGAAGCTTCATATGCCGCCCGTGGAATATCTTCTCAACACGCTCCATCTTCATCAGACAGTTCTCTTTCATATCGACTTTCAGACATTCGACATATGGAAACAGAGGCATGAACATTGAAAAGTATTCTGAACTGAGAACAAAATCATCCAAAGCAAAAAGATATCCTTCTCTGTGATAAGCCGCTATCCTTTCAACTACGTCTTTTTTGACGTTTGTGGTCTCAACTATCTCAAAAACAACGTTATCTTTCGGCAAAACGTCAAGAACATCCTGCACGATTATATCGTCATCAATATTTATGAAAGCATATTTGCCGTTTGTAAGGCTTTTTATACCGAAATTCTGGAATATGTTGACCAGCACCCTTGAGGTTGCAACAACCGAATCATATATTTCTGCTTTGTTTTCAGTGCAGCCGGCCTTTCTGAACAGAAATTCGTAACCGAATATTTCCTCGTTCACATCAAGGATAGGCTGGCGTCCCACCAGAAAGTTATCGAATATCATTTGCCTGCACGCTTTGCTTTTTTATAAATATAACATCTCAAAAATAAAAAATCATCACTAAACATCTTATATTTTTATGCGATACCATAATTAGGGAGGACGAAATGGGACTTGGACAATATCTTCTTGCGGCAAGAAAACTTAATCATATCAGCAGATGGGCAAGCGATTTCATGCATGTGCGATCGTCCGTCTCAGAACACTCTTTTCTCGTGACACAAATAGCACAAATGCTCGGAATCATAGAAGAACAACACGGCAGCAGCGTAAACTGGGAGATTCTTTATAAAAAAGCACTCAACCACGACGTTATAGAAGCTTATACCGGAGATATCCTTAGCCATATAAAGAACAAAACTCCGAAGATGAAGGCTGCAGTTGCCGATATCGAAAACATGATTGTGGATGAACTGCTCTTCTCTGACATTGAAGAACCTTACAAAGAGATATACCACGGACTGCTTTTCAACGGAAAGGACGAAACCCTTGAAGGCAGAATACTCAAATATGCTGATTACATAGACGCAATGCTTGAATGTCTCACCGAGGTCAAGCTGGGCAACAACTCGCCATTCAAACGCAAGTATCTTGAAATAAAAGAAAAATGTGCAAAATCCGATCTGGTCAGCGTAAAATACTTTCTTGATGTTATCCTGCCGGAACTGGATAATATTATCTGATGTTCATATTTTTCTTGCTTTAAACAAAGGTTTGATGGATATTTTCCGAAAATAGTTATACACTTATGTATAAAAAACTCAGGAGGATGTCATGTCAGCAGCAGCAGCAACGGAAGACCTCCGCCAGGACTGTCCGGCAAGGGGATTTGTATATGTCTGGCAGGCGGTTGTGCGTATCACACACTGGGTGAATGTGCTTTCCATCATCATTCTTGCCATGACCGGACTTTATATGCATTACCCTTTCCTGAAACCAAATCCGGTGGATTTCCCTTACATGATGGGTTATGCAAGGTTTATCCATTATCTCACAGGAGTTATTTTTTCCATAAGCGTGCTTTCCCGTATGTGGTGGGGCATCGTTGGCAACAAATACTCCAATATCCGAACCTTTTACAACCCGTTTAATAAACAAGACAGGAAAATGATAATAGCCTATCTAAAATATTACGGATTTCTGGATAATAAAGCTCCGCACATGCTGACACACAACCCCATGGCGCAATACGCTTATATAGCCATATTTCTGGTATTCCTGTTTCAGATATTCAGCGGATTCGCACTCTGGTCACAGATAAACACCGACAGCGGATACTACGCGTTCTTCGGCTCAATATTCAGTATTATGTCGAACCAATGGGTAAGATATCTGCACTATTTTGTTGTATACGTTACGCTTACGTTCCTTATCGTTCACCTGTATGCGGCTGTTCTGGTTGACTTCAGAACCCATTCCGGTGACATAAGTTCCATTTTCAGCGGATGGAAAGCAGACATTCAGGACTAAAAAAGTAAAGCCCGCTTGTTATAAGCGGGCTTTTCAGGCTGATGACCAAGAGGAGAAAAGACTAGATTGCGTCGCTTTATTCGACAAATAGTTTAAAGTGGACTCATTTCAGCAAGCTCGGTACAGAAACATTTGCAAAAATAGGCAAATGTTTTCAGCCTGCGGCTAGTGCTCGCAAAGACGAGAAGAAAAATCTGTCTCTGCGAGGGCTTTAGCCCGAAGCAGTCTAATGGTTTTGTATGAATATGTAGTTTATTAACAAACTGTAAAGCCCGCTTTAAGCAAGCGGGCTTTTTTTATATCGTGTCGTCCTGAATTATATCGAATATCAGATCCAGCTTCATAAGCGAAAGCACCTTCAATATCCTTTCAGGCACATTGGCAAGCTGCATCTTCCCTTCGTATTCCTTGAGATTTTTAAGGGATTCCAGAAGTGTCGCAAGACCGGATGAATCAAGATATGTCACCTGTGCGAGGTCAACTATTATCTTCATAACTTTCTTTTTAGTGAGTTCGCTGAGGGTTGAACGCAACTCGGAAGATGTAAGAATGTCTATCTTTCCGTATGGACGTATAACCTTTGCGCTTCCTTTATCATCAATCGTAATCTTCATGACCAACCTTTGATTTTATTTAAGATGGTATGTTATATATTTAAATTCATTCCGTTAAAAAAAGCAAGCAAATATGGAAGCCTATATCTATTGTCAGGATTTATTTTTCAAGCACCATCCAAACGTAATACTCTCCTGTTCTGTCGTCTATCCATTCGTCTTTAACCTTATAATTTGACAGATACTGATCTGCACTCTCTTTTGTGAGGGTGGAAAGTTTCTGTTCATAGTATTTGACAGTAGCACGGTCAACATTGGTGGATTCAAGATTAAGTTCTGTCTTTACAAGAACATCTATCTGCTTTGCAAGTCCGCTCTGAGCGTTCATCCGCGCAACTCTCTTCTGCTGGGCAAGCCCCCCGTTCGGCTGTTTTGGAGCTATCCCGACCGCACCGATATAACCGTCGTAAGTGGGAGTGTAGAACCATTCGGGGTACCCGTTTTTAATGGGATATTTTGTAACAGGTTTAAGCGACATTACACTGGAAACTTTTTTCTCAGGAAGCGGCTGTTTAGGCTCTTCGGCAGGTTTTACCGCCTGAGGAACGCCCAAAACCGGTTCACGAAGAGTGACAGTACCATTCTGAATGTCCTCCTCCATCTCCTGTTGTGCCGCATCAGCCATCATCTGCTGTGAAGATGCGGAATTATGTCTGACAACCTTTTTTTTCTCTGCTGCGCATCCGAAAACAACTGCAGACGCTATCATTAAAACTGCTATAGTTTTCATAAACCTACTCCGTATAATCCTTTATCTTACCATTCACTCTGACTATATAGTTGCGTGCCTCTTCGTATCTCAGGTTATTTTTGAGATGGTTATAGACAGCATCGGGAGACATAGCATTTATCGCGGGCAGAGCCGCAGAAACATTATATTTGTTTTTGCCGCCGTTCTTATTGAATGCGTATGCGACGTTTCCAGCTCCTGTGTTATAAGCCGCTATGGAGCAGTAAAGCCGACTTGTATCATTGGTCACGCCTTTGAAGTATTTATAGTACAACAGATAAAAATAGGCGGCGCCTATCTTGACATTGTTTTCAGGATTATACAGGTACGAAGGTGCAAGCACTCTCTGCGTTCCTTCAAGAAATTCGGTTGCGTCAAGACCCGCTGATTGCGGAACTATCTGCATGAGTCCGTATGCAGGAACGTATGACTTTGCCATGGGGTTAAATCTGCTCTCCGTATAGATAACTGACATTACCAGCGCGGGGTCAAGATTGAACTGTTTTGCATATGTCAGCACATGGGGTTTAACTTCGTCTGCACCCTTCTTATAAATATCATCAGGAAGTTTTACCGTCATGCTGTAAACGGTCTGTCCGGTTTTGTCCGATGGTTTCTGTGAATAATCAGCGCCGGAAACAAGCTGTTTCGCAAGGTTATTGACCTGACTGTCTGTCATGGATTTATCTGAATAAAGATTCTGCATTATGGGTTCCGCCCTCACTTTATCCGTGGTAACACCCTGCACCTGTTCTTTAAGCTTCTGCTCTGTGTTTGAGGTAACCGGGTCTCTGCGGAATGCAGTTGCGGAATCTTCATTCAGCAGATCTTTGACAACAGGAGTGAAATCCGGTTTAGCTTTGTCTGAAACAACCTCAACCGTTATGGTGCGCTTATCGAAATCCACAATCTTTCTTATCTTGTAACCGTTAAGATATTCAACCCATTTATAGTTGTCTGAAACGACAACATCGTCCCATACTTTAGAGATATCATTTTTGTATTTGGCAAACTCTTTATCCATAATATCCTTATACACTTCAAAGTTATTGAGTGTATCGGACTTATAGGTTGACCATTCCTCTTTTCTGCTTTCAAAACCGCCGGTCTGCGCTTTTTTAAAATCGTCAAAACTGTCGGCGTATGCAACAAAAGCGGTCAGAACAAAAGAAAGTATCAGTAATCTTTTCATTCAGTCACCATCCAAACATAAAGCTCCCCTGTGTAAGGGTCTTCCCACATCGCTTTTATGCGTGCTTTGACCTCACTGCCGTCAACAGTGAAAAAGGAGCTGCTCTCACCGCTGACTGCTGAGCCTGTGGAGTCTGAAACAGATTTCAGAGATGAAAAACTCTGAACTTTTACACCCATCTGGCGGGCTATCTCCTCCAGCGCCCTCTGCATGGCAAGTGTCTTCTGTCCGGTCTTTCCGTCAACATGTATACCGCTTACGCCCACCCCGCCGATGTTTGAACCGTCAGACGGATGGTAGAACCATTCAGGTTTACCGTTGATAAGTTTAACGCCATCGGTCTTGTCGGCGAAACATCCGGAAAAAGTCAGGCAGAAAACAGCCATTATTATTAAGGTCAATGTTTTATTCATATACATACCTATAAAAAAAGGGCAGTGACTAGCTGCCCTTTGTTAGTGTTTGAGATCGTTCTCTGTTACTGCTTAGGGAACTCTTTGTTGATAGCTGCGTCGAGTTCATCCTGAGCTTTTTGTGCCTGAAACTGCTGCCACAGAGCGGCATCGTTTTTCAGACTGGAAGTGACCTGCTGTTTTGTAAGGTCAGCAACCTTTGAGGGGTTGAGTACAACGAGAACATAGAGTTCGCCGCAAGGGGACATCCATATCTCTTTTTGTGATGTACCCTGAAGTGACTGGCTTGCAATCTGTTTGGAAACAGACGATGTAACTTTGTCAACAGTCTGAGCATCGCCCACGCCTGTAACCTGAGTGAAATCCTTCATCATAGTGTTGACCTTAACATCTATCATTCTTGCAAGCTCGCTTCTGGCGTTAGCCATTGCGGAATCTCTGGTGAACTGCATTCCGGCAGCGGATTTTGCAGCTGAACCTACAGCGGCAATAGTACCTTCAACAGAGGGCATGAGAACCCATGAAGGTGCACCGACAAAACAGGGATCGGCCAGCTGCTTGGGGGGTTGGGGTTTGTCGCCGCAGCCCGCCAGCGCAAAAGCCAGCACAGACATTAACAGGATGAGTTTTTTCATAAGATTACCTCCGAACTATCCTTTGACTCTTATGTAGAATTTAACACACAGAGGCAAATGTTTCCATATAATTTTATACAGAATGATATATAATAACATTGATTATGAGGTATTTTTCACTTATCTATGAATGTGAAATACGCTAATATCGAATAGGAGATTCATATGAAAAACATTACACTTGTCATTATTTGCTTGCTAATCCCCTGCTCGCTCCTTGCCGCAGACGGCATAGGCTCGGTAAAAAAATATACAGGACGCATTGAATTATTCGACGGCTCATCGCCCCGTCCGGCTGTGCTGAGTGCCCCCGACACAGCACTGAACATAAAGAATAAAGTCGCCTCAAAAAGAGCATCAACCGCTCTGGTTGTTCTCACTACGGGAGATAAAATAAGCCCTTTCCGAAAATGCCGTGGTAACTTTTTCCGAAAACAATAAATACTCACCCGAAAGCGGCAAGGTTGTTTTCAGCATAAAAAAGAGAGGAGCTGAAACCGGAACTGTAATAGTCGGTCTTAAAACCGCCGTTATCGGTGTTAAAGGCACTGAGTTCCTCATTGACATTGCGGAAGACGGCAAGGCCAAGGTGTATCTGAAAGACGGCGAAATATCCGTAGATTCCGTTGAAGGCGAGTTCCGCAAACACGGCAAGGTTGTCATGGACGAATACGAGGCCTATGTCCGCAAGATGATGGGCGAATATGACAAATATGTGGCAGAACTTCAGAAACAGTATACGGAATACGTTAAAACCTTCACAATGAAACCCGGTCAGGCCATCAGCATCGACGGGCAGGACGTGAATACGCTGGACTTTGACGAGAAGACCCTTAAAGAATTTGAACTGCTTGATATGTAAAAGAAAAAGGCGGAGCTAAACTCCGCCTTTTTTATTATTTCTGAGATACGAAAGGTCCCATTACGTTGCCCCAGGGGTTTACTCTGAGGATGAACTGGTTGCCGGAAGAGTCCTTCACAAAGAAGTTATACATAGTATGCATACGGCCTTCGAATTCCTGAGTCTTTTCTATCTTATAGCCTTTCAGGTTCGCAGCGATATATGCATCCACTTTTTTCTGAGCTTCTTCCTTGGTGAGAGCCTTCACAGCAGGCTGTCCGTTCTGGCCGAACTGAGGGCACTGGCCGCATCCGCCGCCCATTCCGTTGCCTCCCATCATGCCTCTTCCCATGCCGCCGTATGCAAATGCCATTGTTGCTGCCAGCATCAGTGCGAAAGTAAAAATTACTGTACGTTTCATCGTTCTTTTCCTCCTGAACGTGTCTTGATGCCATTTATTATACCAATATGCGTGCCAAGATTTATGCTTATGCAAAGCATTTATAATAAAGTATTAACTTGATAATATACAATAACAGGGAGTATAATCATTTCTCAACAGTGTGCAGGATTTGCACAAAAACAAGTTAAAGGTTATGGTAGTATTAAGAATAAGGCATGACTCAGGAAAAAATCTGATGAAAACAAAGACGGTCATAATAATCATTACTCTTATTGCGTGCGAACTCATCTTCTTTTTCGCAGTGGGAAAGGCTAGAGACATATTTCTGAACGAACACCTGAAAAACGAGACCGCACAGCTTTCATCAGCATATACATCCAGCATAACCAACGCCAGAAACATATCAAATGCATTCTACAACGTAATAATAAACAGCGACGACGGTATCTTGCAGCTTTTTGCGGAGGCGGACAATGCATCGCCTGAGCGGAAAGCGGAGATAAAACAGCTCATGCAGCAGAAACTCCGCTCTATCTATGAACAGCAGGTCAAGCTGGGACTCAAACAGCTTCAGTTTCACACCAGAGATTCTGATAATTTCCTGTTAATGGCTGTCGGCGAAGACGGAAACAGTTCGATAATCTCATCCAGACATACGGCGGAAACAGCAAACCGCATGGTCCGCTACACTGAAGCGTTTGAAGAGGGATACACGTTCAACGGCTTCAGATTCGTCTACCCGCTGGTATACAATTCCCTGCACATAGGCAGTCTGGAGCTTGGAGTATCCGCTGTTTATCTTGCGGAAAACATGAACTCGTTCGGCTCGGGAACTTACGATTTCATCGTTAAGAAGTCGGCAGTCGGGGCAGATGCGTTCCGTAAACCGGTATTCAGCTATGCCCAGTCGGAACTGGCGGAAAACTATCTCCGTGAAAACATTAGCTATGAATATCTTCAGGACAATGCGGCTGTCTTCGGAAGCATTGAGGAATATCTTTATGCATGCGAAATTTTTCAAACCCATGATCCAAAACCGTATCACGGCAGGAGAACCCTTTTCGGAGCACGCTGTCATCAACGGAAAAGAGATAACGGCATCCTTTTTTCCCATAAGCAATATACTCGAC
>NZ_JAJOIL010000004.1 GCF_021209385.1 Seleniivibrio sp.
TTTTCGGTCTTCATCTCTTTGGCAAAAATGCTTGCCAGTTCATCAATCTTCTTCTGATCCATGTGCAATTACTCCTATATATTTCTAACGGATTAATCGCACTTACACAATTTTATTTACAGGGTCTGAAAATTGTGTTGTTAAGGGTGATAACAGCTTTATTAAATCTTCTGTTTTTCGCATCCACGACCGTATACTCTCCGAACAAAATTATAAGGTTCTTATCTGCAACTCTATAATGATGCGTGATTATTTTGTTGATAAATATAATCTGGACAAAGACCGCGTGCGTGTGCTTTATCCGGGGTATGACAAATCAATCTTTAACACTGCTGGTGTAAAAAAGGCTTCCGGTCTGATACGCGAACGACACTCAATAGATAGAAAATATATGCTGGGTTTTGTTTCCTCAGGAAATCTCCTTAAAAGGGGAGTGGATATTCTTATAGATGCTATGGGATTTCTGGACAGGGATCTTTCAAAATACAGTTCTCTCCTGCTCATCGGCAAGGATGATAAGATAGAAGCCTACAAACGCCGCATCACCGAGGTGAATCCGGAAATACAGGTAATTGCGGTCGGTGCCGTTGACGACATAGCGAATTATTATAAGTCCATAGATATTCTTCTCCATCCGGCTCATATTGAAGAATTCGGTATGACTTTGCTTGAGGCAGCGGCTTGCGGTGTTCCTGTAATAACATCAAAAATGACCGGATTTTCTGAGATTCTGAGAGGTGATGAACGGAAATATGTCATGGAGAGACCGGACGCTTCTGTTCTGGCGGAACTTACTTCCGGACTGCTTGAAGATAACCACGCAAGAACCGTTACAGGTGCCAGTTCCGCTATTAATGCTGTTAACTATTCATGGGAAAGATACATTGCTAATCTTTGTGAAATACTCGAAGACTTTTCATTAATGCCTTCGCAATAAGCCCCATTACTGATAAATGGAAAAGTCCGCTGAGTACGGATGCGCGGTCATTTTGCCATGATTCGTATATATATTCCCTGACTTCCCTGTACTGTTTTTTTCTCAGCAGGCGGACGGTATTTTGCTTGAATGTCTGTGAGAGCAGCTCTTTCCTGAGTTTCAGCGCCCGCTTCTTATCCTCCGTGGCGCTTTCCACATAGTTTATTATGTCTATTATACAGTCTGTTTCGTCCAGCATGGTCTCAATATCTGTTGTATCTTCAATCTCCGGTTCATATCTCAACACGAGGCTTTCAGAGGTGTAGACCAGGTCGCCCTCCGCCATAGCGAGCATCGCAGCGGCAGACGGAAAACAGTTTGGTCTGTCAGGAAGTCCCTTAAAAAGGGAGGAAACCACTATGTCACGGCGTATCAGAACGTTGGTAAATCTTCTGAAAGGAACTTCGGTAAAGACATTAAAAAGATAGTCCGTGCCTTTGACATATTCCGGCAGATTGTACGTTGTGCGTTCTTTTCTGCCGTCCGGTGTCACTGTTATGTAAGATGAAAATGTCATTGAAATGCCGCCGAAAGTATCGGACTGCTCAAGGCGTTTTTCGAGGGAGTTTTCAGAGAGTATTTCGCAGTCATCAATAAACCTGACCCATGGAGCCGTCGCCATTTCCGCGAGTTTTACGCATGAGGTATGCCGCCAGAGAGGCTTTTCCGGTTTAAAGTATTTCAGTTTGTTGCATGAGTATCTGTTTATGATGTCCGAGACAGCATTGTTCTGTGTGTTGTCGCATACTATGACTGATGCCGCCATTCTCTGATTCAGTGCCGATTTCAGACACTGCTCAAAATATTCCGATCCGTATGCGGAGATAAGTATGTCCGCTTTTGAACTTTCCATGTTCTCCCCGAAAAAAATTAAGCCTCCGTATCTTAGCATACGGAGGCTCTGTTTATAAGGAGAAATTATAGAGTGATTATGAGCAGTGTGAGTATCCGCATGAATAGCAGATGTCACAGCCTTCCACATGTTCCACAGGTCCGCCGCAATCGGGGCATGCGCCGTTTTTGACCTTCACGCCGCCGCTTTCCGCTTTTTCTGCTTTTTCAAGGAGCTTGTCAACGGTTATGCTGTCGTCCTGTTTCCCGCTCACTTTTATTTCAGTGTTGTCGCGTATAGCCTGTTCAAGAGCTTTGCCCACAGCGTCGGAACAGCTCAACACGGTGTTGGGACCGAAGCCGTATCTCATATGGCAGCTGATGCCTTTGAGCTGTTTGATGATACGGTCGATGTCTCCGCCGCTTCTGAGGTCGATGGAGATAAGTCGTCCGATAGCCTCGCACTGGCTCTGGGCGCATCCGCCGGCTTTGCCCATGCTTGTGAACACTTCAAAAGGTTTGCCTGTTTCGTCCTGATTGATTGTGACATAGAGCTTACCGCATCCTGTCATCATCTCAACAGTACGTCCCACCAGAACTTTCGGTCTGGGTTTGGGAGCGAACACACAGGGTTCCTGAGAAACTGTTTCCGGTTGTGCCTCTTTGTCTTTAGTTCCGACATTGAGAACCTGTCCGGTGCGGCTTCCGTCTCTGTATATTGTGGTTCCCTTACATCCGAGGTTGTAAGAGAGCAGGTATGTCTTGCGAACGTCCTCAACTGTTGCTTCGTTGGGGAAGTTTACGGTTTTGCTGACAGCGTTGTCGGTGAATTTCTGGAACGCAGCCTGCATTTTTGTATGCCAGAAAGGGGTTATGTCGTGTGCAGTGACAAACGCCTCCTGCCATTTTTCGGGAACTGTGTCTACCCCGTGCAGAGAACCTGTTTCGGCAACCTGTTCAAGAAGTGCATCTGTGAGGAATCCCTCTCTTTTTGCGATCTCTTTGAAAACAGGGCTGACCTCAACGAGTTTGTTGTTGTCCATTACCTGTCTGTAAAAAGCTATTGCGAAGAAAGGCTCAATACCGCTGGAACATCCCGCGATGATGGAGATTGTTCCTGTGGGTGCAACCGTTGTAATGGTTGCGTTGCGCATGTTCTTGAAGCCCTTTCCGGGATATACGCTGTCTTTGAATGTGGGGAAATCACCGCGTTGAACGGCGAGTTCAGCAGACTTGACGCGTCCTGTGTCGCGGATGAACTGCATAACGTCCTCAGCGAGTTTCGTTGCCTCGTCAGAGTTATATGGAATGCACATCAGCGCAAGCATATCAGCCCAGCCCATAAGACCCAGACCTATTTTGCGGTTGCGTTTGGTCTGTTTGTCAATCTGGGGGATGGGATATTTGTTCATATCTATTACGTTGTCGAGGAAATGCACGGCAACGGCTATAGTTTTTTCAAGGTCGTCCCAGTCTATCTTTCCGTCTTTAACAAACTTACCGAGGTTGATAGAGCCGAGGTTGCATGATTCATAGGGCAGAAGAGGCTGTTCGCCGCAAGGGTTCGTGCTCTCCATCTCGCCCTCTTTTGGTGTGGGGTTCTCGGCGTTTATCCTGTCCAGATAAACGATACCGGGGTCGCCGCCTTCCCAAGCGAGCTGAACCATCTTATCGAAAACTTCTTTAGCTTTCAGTTGTCCTGCAACAGTTTTTGTTTTGGGGTTTATAAGGTCATAGTCGGTGTCGTTTATGACAGCCTGCATGAATTTTTCGGTGATGCCTACGGAGAGGTTAAAGTTTGTGAGCTTTGTTTTGTCCTCTTTCGCGTAGATGAAATCCATAACATCCGGGTGATCAACGCGCAGGATACCCATGTTCGCGCCTCTGCGGGTTCCGCCCTGTTTGATGGTCTCTGTCGCCGCATCGAAAACAGTCATAAATGATACTGGACCGCTGGACACACCTCTTGTGGTTTTAACGACGTCGTCTTTCGGGCGCAGGCGTGAGAAAGAAAACCCTGTACCGCCGCCTGATTTATGTATGAGTGCCGTATTTTTTACGGCTTCAAAAATACCTTCAAGCGAGTCCTCCACCGGCAGAACGAAACATGCCGCAAGCTGCTGAAGCTCGCGTCCTGCGTTCATGAGGGTGGGGGAGTTGGGCAGAAATCTCAGAGTGACCATCTGGTCATAGAATTCTTTGGCGGAGGCAAGTATGTCTGCGTCTTTGTCGTAATTCCTGTCGGCTTCTGCAATGTTGAGAGCGACTCTTCTGAACATGTCTATCGGTTTTTCGGAAGGTTTTCCGTTGTTATCCCTTTTCAGGTAACGCTTTTCCAGAACAGTTATGGCATTCTGGCTTAATTCCGGCTCACGAGAAAGCACTTTCTCGATGTCCTTAAGACTCATATTTCCTCCGGCACTTGTTTTTAATGTGTAATGTTATATGCAACTAAAAACTTTGTAAAGTCCGTTTTCGGTGATGGTGTAAATTTTTCTAAGTGATTGATAAATGGATAACACATTGATGTACAAAGTGAAACATGCTATATAGAAATCAATCAATGTTATATAAAGAGCAGGGTTTAAAAAATAGCCGTTCTGTTTTCAGCTTCAAAACCCCTGCTGGATACAGACTTTTGCCTTATTGTTTTTCAGTATTTTTCAACCAATCCTGCAAGTGTATAACTTTTAAGCATTTTGATAAGGTTTTCCTGAATTTCTGTCCACATGACGTGAGCAGTGCATGAGTGGACAAGGTTACAGAAATCTTCGTCAAAGATACATTTGTTTAAGCTGAGTTCTCCTTCGATAGCGGTTATTATGTCATATACAGTTATATGCGATATATCTTTAGATATCCTGAAGCCGCCTTTTTTTCCGCGTTCGGATGAGAGTATTTCCGATTTTGCAAGGTTTTGCAGAATCTTTCCAAGGAAACTGTCGGGTATATCGCATTCCGTTGCAAGCTCGGAGCGCATAAATGTTGTTCCTGCGGGCTTATGTGCCATATGAATTAGTGCTCTTATGGCGTAATCGCTGGCTCTGGTGACTTTCATCTTGTCTCCTTTGGGAATAGTATTAATAAGATGCTATTAGTATAAATATATCCTCAGACATTGTTATTTGCAAGAAATTTATGCTGAAAGCCGATGGAAACAGCGCCTAAAAAAATCTTTAAAAAAGTTCTTGACATCCACGATGTTTTACGGCAGAATCCCGTTCTGCTTTGCAGGGGTATAGCCAAATTGGTAAGGCAACTGGTTTTGGTCCAGTGTACTGTGGGTTCAAGTCCTGCTACCCCTGCCATTTTTTATCTAAATTTCATCTCAGGACAGACTGCTCTGAGAAGGTCTAAAATGAGAAACTTACCCCAAATTGACACACTTGTTGTAAAAGTTGGAAGCAACATCCTCACACAGGAGGATAAAGGGGTAAATCTCGAATTCCTCTCCTCTTTCGTCAGCCAGATTTGCGAGATAAAGAAAAAAGTTAAAAATATCGTCATAGTTTCTTCCGGTGCTGTCGGCGCGGGTTTCAAGATACTCGGTTTTAAAAGCCGCCCGAAGGACATAACCGACAGACAGGCGTGTGCCGCTGTGGGACAGGCTAGACTGATATGGTATTACGACAAAGAATTTGAGAAATATAATATCATACCTGCTCAGATACTCATTACCAAGGATGATTTTGCGAACCGCAGACGTTACCTGAACGCAAGATATACCATACGACGTCTTCTTGAGATGGGTGTTGTTCCTATAATAAATGAGAATGACTCAGTAGTTATTGAAGAGCTTAAGTATATAGAGAATTTCAGCGACAACGATAACCTTTCGGCTCTTGTGGGCGGTCTGATAGGGGCGGATATGCTCCTGATCATGTCTGATGTTGACGGACTTTACGACAGCGACCCCACGGGCAACCCCGATGCGCACCGCATCGGAGAGGTTAAGTATATAAATGAAGAGCTTTTCAGCCTCGCAGGAAGTTCCGTTTCAGGTGTAGGCACAGGCGGTATGAAGTCTAAACTGACTGCCGCTTCAAAAGCTCTGGATGCAGGATGCTGTGTGGGCATCATAAACGGGCGCAAACCGGGTGCGATGCTCGATTTTCTCCGCGGCGGGGATATCGGCACCTATTTCAGCCACACCGAGGACGCACTTTCCCGTCGTCACCACTGGATAGCCTATGCCGCTGGTGTTACTGGCGTATTAAAACTTGACAAAGGTGCGGTGAACGCCCTTATTCATAAGAAGAAATCTCTGCTCCCAGGCGGAGTTGTTTCCGTTGAGGGAGATTTTGAAATGGGTGACGTAGTTTCCGTCTGCGACGAGAGCGGAAAAGAGATAGCCCGCGGAAAGGTCAGATATAGCAGCCTTGACCTCGACAGGATAAAAGGCAAAAAAACATCTGCATATTTGATATTTTGGGTTATAAGTTTACAGACGAGATAATCCATCGCGATGACCTTGTCGTCATCAATATCATCGGAGACTGACCATGCTGGAAAAAATGCTGAAAGCCGCTAAAGAAGCAACATATGAATTTATGA
Source organism: Seleniivibrio sp. (assembly GCF_021209385.1). Lineage (GTDB taxonomy): Bacteria > Chrysiogenota > Deferribacteres > Deferribacterales > Geovibrionaceae > Seleniivibrio. Next base: position 6,362 of record NZ_JAJOIL010000004.1, read on the forward strand.
GCATGCGTTCTGATGTTAAGGACAGGGCGCTTGCCGCTGTTGCTGAAATGCTTGATAAGAATCGTGAACTCATAAAATCAGAGAACGCAAAAGATATCGAACATGCAAAAGCGACAGGACTTTCTGCGGCACTGACCGACAGGATACTTCTGGACGACAAACGCATAGACGGGATGATAAACGCGGTCAACGAGATAAAGGCTCAGACAGACCCGGTGGGTAAGGTTGTGGAAGGCTACAGACGACCCAACGGGCTTTATATAACAAAAGTAAAGGTTCCGCTCGGTGTTGTGGGCATTATTTTTGAAGCAAGACCCAACGTAACTATTGACGCTGCGGCGCTCTGCCTGAAATCGGGCAACGTTTCCATACTGCGCGGCGGAAAAGAGGCGATAAACTCCAACAGATGCCTCGGCAGGCTCATGAAAGAGGCTCTGAAAGGTACGGGACTTCCTGAAGCCGCAGTAAACATTATAGAGGATACAGACCGCGCCGTGGTCATGGAACTGCTTAAGGCGAAGGACTACATAGATATAATGGTTCCCAGAGGAGGCGACAGCCTCATAAAATTCTGCACGGAACACAGCCTTATCCCGCTGGTGAAGCACGACGCCGGTATCTGTCACGTCTTCATAGACGAATTTGCTGATACCGACATGGCTGTCAGCATTGCAGTAAACGCCAAGTGCCAGCGTGTAGGCGTGTGCAACTCCATGGAGACTTTATTAGTCCACAGCGCAATTGCTTCAAAATTACTGCCTTTGCTTGAAAAAGCCTATGCAGAATATAATGTGGAACTGCGCGGATGTGAAAGAACGCAGAAGATAATCAAATGCGTACCCGCAACCGAAGAGGACTGGAGAACGGAATATCTGGACTACATCCTTTCCATAAAAGTTGTGGACGGAGTGGACGAAGCCGTCGAGCATATCAACAAGTACGGTTCACAGCACTCTGAAAGCATAGTGACTGAAAACTATACCAACAGCGAAAAATTCCTCGACAGAGTGGATGCCGCCGCTGTTTATGTAAACGCTTCAACAAGATGGACAGACGGCGGAGAGTTCGGGCTTGGTGCGGAGATAGGCATCAGTACACAGAAGCTCCACTGCCGAGGACCTATGGGAGCTGACGACCTTACCACTACGAAATACCGCATCTACGGAAACGGACAGATAAAGTAGTGCGGATAGGGCTTTTCGGGGGAACATTCAACCCCATACACATGGGACATCTTGCCCTTGCCGAGAATGTCGCTGACAGCTTTGAGCTGGACAGGATGATCTTTGTGCCTTCAAAGGTACCGCCGCATAAGACGGAAGGGGTTATTGCCCCTGAACTTCGTCTGCGCATGGTTGAACTTGTTGCGGCGGGACTTGGCGACAGGTTTGTCGTTTCCGATTTTGAAATACACGAGGAAGGGGTCTCCTTCACACTTAAGACCCTCAGGCATTTCAGGGACGAATACCCCGAAGATGCGATATTTTTTGCTTGCGGAACAGATATCTTCGCCTCCATCGGCGGCTGGTACGAGTCCGAAGCGCTTTTTGATTATGTAAATTTCATTGTGGTCAGCAGATCCACCATGAGCTTTGAAGAGCTTTTAAAAAGAATCCCGCAGACGCTCCTTGACAGGGTTGTGGATGCGGGTGAATATAAAGATGAAAAATCCGGCAAAATAATTTTATACAGAATGCCGGAGGTTGATATATCAAGTACTGAAATACGCAGTATCCTTGAAGAGAGCTACCGTAAGGCGAATCTGCCGGACGGTGTTTATGAATATATCGCCGAAAACGGACTTTACAGGGGAAACGAATGACAAGAACAGCTCTGCTGGACGATATTCTGAAAGAGATGATTGACCGCAAGACCGAGAACATTGCTTGCTATTACATAGCTCCAAAAAGCAGTATATCTGACTACATCGTGATCGGTACGGCAACTTCCGAACCGCACGTCAACGCTATTGCGGAATACGTTCTGGAGAAGATGAAAGAGAAGAGCATCCGTCCTTTCGCAGTTGAAGGACAGGGACGCTCGCGCTGGATATGCCTCGATTTCGGCGAGGTTATGGTGCATCTGATGTGCAGGGACGAAAGACAGTATTACAATCTTGAGTCTATCTGGGGCGGATGCGATAAAGTGGAGATTCCTTACGAGTGATATGACAGGACTTAATATTGTCCTTTTCGAACCCGAAATTCCCCAGAACACGGGGAACATCGGACGGTTCAGTGTTGCAACGGACAGCAGACTGATCCTGGCGGGAAAGCTGGGGTTCAGTCTGGATGATAAATATGTTAAGCGTGCGGGTCTCGATTACTGGCAGCATGTCAGACTCGAGACCATTGACACCCTTGACGAATTTTTTGAAAAATACCCCATCGGAAACCATCCCTACGCCTTTCTTTCGAAATTCGGCACAAAGAACTACACCGAAATACCCCATGACAACCCTAACCTGATGCTGATTTTCGGACGGGAGACCAGCGGACTGCCCGACAGCGTGCAGAAGAAATATGCCGAACATCTTTACCGCATCCCCACAACGGGGAAGGTGCGCAGTCTGAACCTTTCAACGCAGTAGCTCTTGTGGGGTTTGATATTCTGCGCAGGCGTGAATTTGCCGGGCTGGATGCGAACTGGATGGGACCTGAAACCGGAGAGACCTATGCTTAGAATCGGTCAGATTGATTACGCAAACGTATATCCAATCTTCCATCACCTTGAAAAAGAAAAGGGTTTCAAACTCATTAAAGGCGTGCCCTCATATCTGAACACTGCCATCCGTGAGGGAGTCATAGACCTCTCGCCGTGCAGTTGTATCGAATATGCCAGAAACCCCGAGAACTACTATATAATTCCCGATATTTCCATCAGCAGCATTGACGAGGTGAAGAGCGTGCTGCTCTTTTCGGACGTTCCCATTGAAGAGCTTGGCGGCAAAGAGGTTTATCTCACCACCGAATCAGGCACTTCCGTCATTCTGTTCGAGATACTCATGCGTGAGCGTTACGGCATTGTGCCGGAGTTCACCAAAGAAAACCCCGAAGCACCCGCAAAGGTGCACATCGGCGATACGGCACTTTTCGGCTACTACAACGATACTTCAAAATATATCTACGACCTCGGAAAGCTCTGGAAAGAGTTTACGGGACTGCCGTTCGTTTTTGCCCTGTGGATAATCCGCAAGGATACGGCTGACGCTCACCGTGAGGAGACGAAAGCATTCGTTGAGCTTCTGGGCAGGATAAAAAAGGACAGTAAAGGCAATCTGGCTTCGCTCATCGACCATTATCAGATGAAGGGGCTAACCAGCTATCAGATCATCGACTACTGGGAGATAATCAACTACGACCTTTCGGAGAACCATATTAAGGGTTTGCTGAACTACTACAGCCTCGCTGTGAAGATAGGCAGGCTGAAGAAGATGCCGTCGCTTGATTTTTTTGTGTAGGGACAGGGGCGTCGTGAGGAGTCTTCCTGAAGAGAGATTCTTCGCTACACTCAGAATGACAGAGAGTGAGAGTCTTAATCAGCAGTGATGTAATAAAATTTACCCTTTCAAAAAAAATTGAAGGGTAGTATATTTTTGTTTGAACTTATAGATTGGTGGTCAGTCTTATAACCATACGATTCGGAGGAAATGTGAAAGATACGGCAATTATCGAAAAAGTGCTGGATGGCGATTCACAGGCGTTTGAAAT
>NZ_JAJOIL010000012.1 GCF_021209385.1 Seleniivibrio sp.
TCTATCTCAACAAAAGCCTGCATGTTCTGCCCTTCGGTGGTATCATATTCCAGAAGGGTTTCGTGCTGCGGGAGAAAATATTTTTTCGGCGGCAGAATCGTCGGGATGTGGTCAAGACAGACCTCCGCCGGATCGGTTATAAAATCGAACGCAAAACTTTTGTCACCGCGTCTTGTGGGTGCGGCAACTTTATATGAGTTCATAAGAGCTTCAACGAAACCGCCGAAAAGCTCTTTTTTAAGCAGTACGTCTTTCATTAACTAAGCCTCGTCATTATTTGCAGATTATACACCAGCGTGACTTTAAATGAAACCTCATAAATGAATTGGTTCAGAGGTGACAATGAATACAGAGGAAACGACATTCAGCAGCAAACTTGAGAGATGCATACAGCTTGTGATATTCCTCGGCAGCCGACTGCTTGAGAGCGGCGCGGAGAGCAATCTCATCCGCGAACTGATGCTGCGCACCGCAAGAATAATGGGCGCGGACGACACGGAGATTTCCCTTTCCTCAAGCTCTATGGTGCTGACAATATACAAGAGCGGAAAATGGACGACATTAGCTTCCAGATGTCCCGAGCGCGGGGTGAACATGACCGTGGTCACACAGCTGCAGCAGGCGGTGGTACAGTGCGAGCGCGGTGACATATCCCGCGATGAGATGGAGGAGCGGATAAGAAACGTCAGCCGTAAAAGATACGGCAGATGGGGAACGGTTCCGGCAATCGGACTTTCATGCGCATTTTTCAGCCTGCTGGCAGGCGGCGACATCCCCGTTTTCATAACCACATTCATAGCGGCTTCCGTTGGCAAGCTGATTTTCATCACTCTTTCCAGAGACAGATTCAACCCGCTGATCGGCTCCTTTGCGGCGGCGCTCGCCTGCACTCTTCTGGCAGGGTTCGCAATGCTGAATCATTTCGGCACGGAACCTGAAACAGCAATATACTCATCCGTACTGATGCTAGTTCCGGGGTTTCCGCTGGTGAACTCCTTTTCCGACATGCTGAAAGGATTTAAAAACATGGGCGTGGCAAGGCTCGTCTCTGCAACACTGCTGACACTGGCAACAGCGCTGGGGATACTTTCCGCCATGGGAATTCTTGGGATATGACAATGGAAATATACAATATATTAATTAAATGCCTCTTCGCCGCCGTTCCCGCCGTCGGGTTTGCGGTTGCCTTCAACGTACCCGCAAAATACCTGAAATTCTGCGCGCTTGGCGGTGCTTTCGGATACCTTATCAGAGAACTGCTGATGAATTGCGGTGTGCAGATACCGCTTGCAACATTTCTCGCATCGGTGATAGTAAGTTTCTATGCCGTCCTCTGGGCGCAAAAGAGTATGGTTCACCCGCGCGTGATTAGCGTGGCATCTATAATTCCCATGATACCCGGAGTTTATGCTTACAAAACGATGATAGCTGTAGTGGAGCTTGCCGACAGAGGTTATGACATGAACATGATGCAGTCGGCAGTCGAGAACGGGTTAAAAACGTTTTTCATACTGGGCGCAATTGCCTTCGGGCTGGCGATCCCCGGTCTTCTTATTTACAGAGGCAAGCCCGTGGTATAACAAATACCGGAGCCTGAGCGTATCCCTATTCAAGTCCCCTCTTCCGCCCAGACTCACAGTATTCAAAAATTCCCGCTTAAGCAGGAGGTGTTACGCGTTTAAGGCCTGTTCAAGGTCAGCGATAATATCGCTCACATCCTCAAGCCCGATGGAAAGACGGATGAAATCGTCCGTTACCCCAGCAGAAAGCCTTTGTTCAGGCGAAAGCTGCTGGTGGGTTGTGCTTGCAGGGTGAATGATAAGCGAACGTGAATCGCCGATATTCGCAAGGTTTGAGAAAAGCTTAACGTTGTTAATGACCTTCTCGCCCGCTGCAAATCCGCCCTTAACTCCGAAACCTATGATGGCTCCGTAGCCTTTTGGCAGGTGTTTTTTCGCCCTTTCGTGGTCTTTGTGGCTTTCAAGTCCGGGATAGTTCACCCATGCCACCTTGGGGTGGTTCTCAAGATAAACGGCTACTTTCTGTGCATTTTCGCAATGTTTCGCGATGCGGAGCGTCAGAGTTTCAAGTCCCAGAATAATCTGATGTGAGTTGAAAGGGCTGATGCATGAACCCATGTCGCGAAGAAGCTGGACGCGTGCTTTGATGGCATAGGCGATGCCTTTCACAACAGCACCGTCGTGGTTGCCGAATGCTCCCCAATAGCTGAGTCCGTGGTAGCTGGGATCCGGTTCTGTCAGCTCGGGGAACTTGCCGTTCGCCCAGTTAAAATCGCCCTTTTCCACTATAGCGCCGCCTATGGAGGTGCCGTTTCCGCTGATGAATTTTGTCAGCGAGAACACGGCAATGTCCGCACCATGTGCAAAAACATCATATATGTGGGGCGCAACAGTGTTGTCAACGATAAGGGGAACCCCTATGCTGTGCGCCAGTTCAGATATTTTATCTATATCGTCAACGTTGTTTTTAGGGTTGCCGATAGATTCGATGTAAAACGCTCTGGTGTTTTCATCCGCCGCCTTAATGAAGTTTTCGGGATCGGATGAATCGACGAAACGTACCTCAATGCCGAGGCGTTTCAGAGTATATTTGAACAGGTTATATGTGCCGCCGTAAAGATTTGTGGTGCTTACGATGTTCTGTCCGGCTTCTGTGATGTTCAGGATTGAATAGGTTATCGCAGCCTGACCGGAGGAGAGTGCCAGAGCCGCCGTCCCGCCTGTCAGCGCCGCGAGACGTGCCTCAAGAACTGCCGTCGTGGGGTTTGTGATACGGGTATAGATGTTTCCGAACTCTTTAAGCCCGAACAGGTTAGCCGCATGTTCGTTTGATTTGAAAACGTAGCTGCTGGTCTGGTAAAGGGGTACTGCGCGGGAACCGTCCTCCCCGGGCGTGTATCCGAAATGAAGAAGCTGTGTGTCTGTGTGGCTCATAGTGATCTCCTATTTATATCATAGATTTTATGATATTTTTAATAAAAAAATTTTTAAATGATGTAGTTTAAAATCTTCGCATCATTTCTGCAGGATTCTGCAAGCTCAAGTAAAGTTGTGTTGTTGAGGTAATTAAATATAACTGCACGGAGCCCGTGCATATATTCCTTGAGCATACATTCGCCGGTGGTCACTTTGTCGCAGTCCACCATGACAAGTTCACCGTCAATAGCTTTGAATATGTCATAAACTCTGATGTCGGCAGGTGCTGATTTCAGAGAAAAACCGCCGTCTGCGCCGCGTTTTGACTCGACTATCTCCGCACTTTTCAGGTCGCCCAGAATAAGCTCCAGAAAACGAACGGGAATCCCGTGGGTTTCGGCTATCTTCGCCGCCCTGACAGGTCCTTTGCCGTAGCTTCCTGAAAGTTCAACCGCTGCAATAAGTGCGTAATAGCATTTTGCTGTAATTTTCATTCATCACCTTTATCATGATAATAGTGATGTTTATTCAGAAGTCAAGCAGGAAATTTTATGAAAGATAAAAAGGCGGTCGGAAAACCGCCTCAGGTTGTTGACAAAGTCGATAAAATGCGAGATCGCGTCGTCGTATGCACTCCTCGCGAAGACCTAAATTGCTGTCATTGCGAGGAAGCTGTATGCTGACGCGGCAATCTCATTAACTTTTGACAAGTTTGTCATCAGTCTGAAGGGGAGTGTGAACTCCCCTCAAAATTTGTATTATTATGATGCCTGATCCATTGCTGATGGTGCCGCCGGTTCGCTACTTGTACCAGTGGCATCTTCTGCAGGAGCATTAGGTACACCGGGTCTTGATTCTATTCTGTTCGCTGTAAAGGTGTCCGCCATATGGTTGGCGATTCCAAATACAACGTCACGGACAACAGAATCCAGAACAAGCGATTTAGAGATACTCCAGCCTCCGCCTGCGCCGACTGTTGCCGCCGCTCCGAATCCCCATGATGATTTAGAGCTGTCAGCTTTGAAAGACTTCGAATCCACAACCTCTGCTGTCATAGGGTTCAGTATGCTGAGGTCAAAATCCATACTGGCAGCTTCTTTTGTTTTGCTTACAAGACCGATTATCGGGATAAATCCTCCTGCAAGAGCGCCGCCTGATTTTGTTACATCTATTGATGTTATGGAACCATCCACAAACAGGTCTATCTTGGGCAGCTTAACTTCCTGACCTGTCATAGCGGCTATTTTTTTTGAGTTTTTCAATTTGTTCTGTATCAACAATATTAAAGCATTTTGTTTCTTTCAATGCATTGGAAAGCATGGATTTAACACCCTGTCCAACGTTCTGAACGCCACCAGAACCGGAAATAAGCTGAGAAAGCGCACTGATACCACCCTTTACATTGGAAGCATTGGTGCCATTCTGACATGATGCAGCTTTACACGGAATGTCGTTCACAACTACATTCAATACAGGTTTGTCAGGTGTCGCTGCAAAGCATTTAATGACTGGAATTTCAATCTTACTAACAACTGTTTCATCTGCAAAAGCGGTTCCAACCGCAAAAATACCTATTAATAATAAAGCACCTACTTTCATATACACCTCTAACCAAATGTGATATGAATTATTACCATATTGTTTAAAATTAGTAAATTACTTACTATATCCGAATTTAACTATTCTGATTTACATGTTAACAGTTTGAGGTGAAAAAGAAAGACGGGAGCGAAAGCTCCCGTCTGTATGATTAGTTTTTGGATTTGTCTACGATCTTGCTTTTGCCCAGCCAGCTCATCATGCCGCGCAGTTTCCCGCCGACCTCTTCGATCTGGTGTTCAGCGCCCATTCTTGTAAGAGCGTTGAATGTAGGACAGTTAGCTTTGTTTTCAAGCATCCATTCTTTAGCAAACTGACCGGATTGGATCTCATAGAGAACCTGTTTCATGTTCGCTTTCACTTCGGGAGTGATAACTCTGGGACCTCTTGTAAGGTCGCCGTATTGTGCAGTGTTGCTGATTGAATAGCGCATGTTGCTGATTCCGCCTTCATAGATAAGGTCGACGATCAGTTTAACTTCGTGCAGACACTCGAAATATGCCATTTCGGGAGCGTAGCCTGCTTCAACCAGAGTTTCAAATCCGTATTGGATAAGCTGTGCAAGAGAACCGCAAAGAACAGCCTGTTCGCCGAAAAGGTCGGTTTCAGTTTCTTCTTTGAAAGATGTTTCAAGAACACCAGCTCTTGCACCGCCGATTGCGTTTGCGTAAGAAAGAGCAACCTCACGGCTGTCGCCTGTGAAGTCCTGATAGATAGCAATAAGACAGGGAACGCCGGCGCCTTTCTGATATTCAGCGCGAACGAGGTGACCGGGACCTTTGGGCGCGATCATAACAACGTTAACGTTTTTCGGGGGTACGATCTGGTTGAAGTGAATGTTGAATCCGTGTGCGAAGGCAAGGTAGTTGCCCTCTTCCAGACCGGGAAGGATATCGTTTTTGTAGATATCGCCCTGAATTTCGTCGGGAGCCAGAACCATGATGAAGTCAGCCCATTTGCAAGCTTCTTTAACTTCCATAACTTTAAGTCCGGCGCCTTCAGCTTTCGCCCATGAAGCGCTGCCTTTGCGCAGTGCAACGCACACGTCAACGCCGCTGTCTTTCATGTTGTTTGTGTGACCGTAACCTTGGCTGCCGTAGCCGATAACGGCTACTTTTTTAGATTTGATAAGCTCAAGGTTGGTGTCTTTTTCGTAATAAGCCTTCATTATATAAACTCCTCCGAATTTAATTCAAATGTAAATCCCCCTTAATCCCCCCTTTATTAAAGGGGGAGAAAGAAGAGAAAAAAATCTTTATTCAACCTGACACCCCAGTAGTTTAAGGGACGTCGAAGCCTCAAAATTATTTCATTTCGCTGGTCATCTTGCTGCCGCGACCGATGGCTATTGCGCCGGTGCGGACAACTTCAATTATGCCATATGGTTCCATAACGTTCAGGAAAGCGAGAATTTTGTCGTTTGCGCCTGTCAGCTCAATAACCACGGATTCGTTCGTTATGTCAACGGTCTTTCCGCGGAAAGTGCTGACTATATTGAACACGTCAGGTCTTGTTCTCTGTGTTGCGTGTACTTTGACAAGTATCATCTCTCTTTCGATGTGATCCATTTCGGAAACGTTGCGGACACGGATAACGTTCACCAGCTTGCGCAGCTGTTTGATTATCTGTTCAACAACTCTGTCGTCGCCCATTGTGACGATGGTCATAATGGAAACGTTTTCGTCCAACGTTCTGTTAACGGAGAGGGATTCTATATTGTATCCCCTGCCGCTGAAAAGTCCCGAAATGCGGGAAAGTACGCCGAATTTGTTCTCAACCAGAACTGATATAGTATGTCTCATCATTGCAGTGTCCCTCCCTTATTTCTTCATCAGCAGCATTTCGCTGACGGACGCGCCCGCAGGTATCATGGGGAAAACGTTTTCGTTTCTGTCTACAGTGAAATCCATGAAAACGGGTCTGTCTTTTATCTTGAGAGATTCTCTCACTGCGTTTTCAACATCCTCTTTCCTGTCGATACGCATACCCACAGCGCCGAACGCCTCTGCCAGCTTAACGAAGTCGGGCTGACATTCGAGATTGCAATGGCTGAATCTGTCGTTGAAGAACATATTCTGCCACTGGCGTATCATACCGAGGTATCTGTTGTTAAGTATCGCTACCTTAACAGCTACTTTATTCTGAACAGCAGTTGTAAGCTCCTGAATATTCATCAGGATGGAACCGTCGCCCGCTATGTCGAAAACTTCCTTGTCGGGACAGCCGAGCTTCGCGCCTATTGCGGCGGGAAAGCCGTATCCCATCGTGCCGAGACCGCCTGAGGAGATGAACTGGTGGGGGCGTTTGAACTTATAGAACTGTCCCGCCCACATCTGGTTCTGACCGACCTCTGTACAGATGATGGCATCACCCTCTGTAACTTTATATATGGTCTCAACAACATACTGGGGCTTGATTATGTCTGCCGTGCGGTCGTAATCGAAGGGATGTTCTTTATCCCACGCCTTGATCTGATCGCGCCAGTCTTTTCTGGCGGAAGCGTTTTTGTCCCAGTTGAATTTATCAATTTCACCCAGAGCCTGTTTAAGAACAGCTTTGCAGTCGCCGACGATGGGGACTTCAATCTGAACGTTCTTGCTTATGCTCGCGGGGTCAACGTCGATATGAGCTATCTTTGCGTTGGGAGCGAAGCCGTCCAGACGTCCTGTGGAGCGGTCTGAAAAGCGTGTGCCTATGGCAAGGATAAAGTCGGGGTCGGAAACCGCCATATTTGAAGCATAGTTTCCGTGCATACCCAGCCAGCCAACGAAGTTTTCGTGAGTGCCGGGGAAACCGCCCAGTCCGAGGAATGAGGAGACAACGGGAACACCTGTTATCTCGCTGAACTTGACAAGTTCCTCGTTTGCTTCCGAAAGAACAACACCTCCGCCCATGTAGATAACGGGTTTTTTGGCGGATTCGAGCAGGCGGAGCATCTTTTTGATCTGTCCGAGGTGACCTTTGACGGTGGGGTTGTAACCTGTCAGGTTAACCTTTTCCGGCCATTCAAATTTTGCTTTCGCCGCCATAACGTCTTTCGGCAGGTCGATTACAACGGGACCGGGTCTGCCCGTTCTTGCTATGTGAAAGGCTTCCTTAATGACCGAAGCCGTCTCTTCGACGTTTGTCAGCATATAGCTGTGTTTAACTATCGGTCTTGTGATGCCTATGATATCCGCTTCCTGAAACGCATCGCCGCCGATAAGGCTTGTGGCGACCTGTCCTGTGAACACGACGAGAGGGATAGAGTCCATGTGCGCGTTTGCGATACCTGTAACAAGGTTAGTTGCGCCTGGACCTGATGTACCGAAGCATACGCCGACCTTGCCTGTTGCTCTGGCATAGCCTTCCGCCGCGTGGATACCGCCCTGTTCGTGTCTGGGGAGAATGTGGGTAATGTCTGAATCATAAATAGTGTCGTAGACACCGAGCAGAACGCCGCCCGGATAGCCGAAGATAAGATCGACACCCTCTTTCTTCAGTGATTCGATGAGGATCTGAGCACCTGTCATCATAATGTAACTCCGTAAAAGATATTTGACTGCCGACTTATGCAAACAAAGGGTCAAATCCCTCTGCCCACCTACTCCGGTACGACAGCCGTTTTATATCCAAAAGAAACTCCTACGACTCTGTCACAGACAGCGCGGTCGGAACCGGAGTTTGTTTTCCGGTATATTTCTTTTAAATGTCTCATAAAGCCCTGTTTTCACAGGGCTTATAAACTGTATAACATCGGTAAGACCGGGGTCTTACAGGTCTTCGACCTTGCAGATTGCGCCCTGTGCCGCGTTTGAAACACGGGCAGCATATTTAGCCAGATAACCCTTTTTGATTTTAGGTTCAGGCTTAACCCACGCCGCGCGACGCTTTTTAAGCTCTTCGGCGGGAACATCAAGATTAATCGTCCTGCCGGGAATGTCAATAACTATTTTATCGCCATCCTTTATGAGACCTATATCGCCGCCCTCAGCCGCTTCGGGGGATATGTGACCTATGCAGGGTCCTCTTGTGCCGCCGGAAAATCTTCCGTCGGTGATGAGGGCAACTTTGTTGAGTCCCTGTCCCATAATTTCAGCAGTGGGAGCGAGCATCTCGCGCATACCGGGTCCGCCTTTAGGCCCTTCGTAGCGGATAACGACTACCTGACCGTTAACTATCTTGCGGTTTTTGATAGCGTCCATAGCCGCCTCTTCGCTGTCGAAGCATACGGCTGTTCCTGTAAACTGGAGCATGTCGGCATTGACGGCTGACTGTTTAACAACTGCGCCGTCCTGCGCTATGTTTCCGCTCAGAACCGCGATACCGCCCTCTTTGTGATAGGGGTTATCCAGCGGTCTGATTATATCGTCATCATATACTATTGCTGCGTTAGCTATCTCTTTAACAGTCATTCCGCACACCGTGGGGTTGTCGTACAGTCTGTCGCGCAGTCTGTATTGGAAAGCCGCGATACCGCCAGCCGCGTCAACGTCCTCCATGAAGAACTCGCCGCCGGGGTTGATGCTTGTGATGTGGGGAGTGGTCTTGCTGTATTCGTCAAAAAGCGCAAGGCTGAAAGGAACTTTCGCCTCATAAGCAATAGCGGGAAGGTGCAGAGCGGTGTTTGTTGAGCCGCCAAGCGCCATATCCAGCATCACTGCGTTTCTGAATGCGTTTTCGTTCATGATGTCGCGTGCCTTGATATCTTTTTCCACCAGTTCGCAGATGGCAACGCCTGAATCGAAAGCGATGCGGCGTTTTTTGCCCGAACCTGCAAGCGCCATTCCGCAGCCGGGAAGTGACATTCCCATAGCTTCTGTGAGGCACGCCATGGTGTTCGCTGTGAACAGACCCTGACAAGCACCCTGTCCGGGGCAGGCGCACTGTTCGATGTTTTTCATCTCATCTTCGCTTATCTCGCCTGTGCGGCATTTCGCCATGTTCTCAAAGGTGTCTTTGATGAACGAGCGTTTCTGCATACGGTAGCTTCCGGTAGCCATGGGACCTGCGGTCACTACTATCGAAGGGATGTTCAGGCGTGCAGCCGCCATCAACATTCCGGGGGTAATCTTGTCGCAGTTGGTGAGGAATACCACGCCATCAAGTGCGTGTGCTTCAACAACACATTCTATCATATCGGCGATGGCGTCTCTTGAGGGGAGCGAATAGTGCATACCTATATGCCCCATTGCGATTCCGTCGCAGATGCCCGGCACACAGAAGATGGACGAGTGACCGCCGCCTGTGTGAACGCCTTTTTCAATGTATCTTTCAAGGTCTCTCATACCCACGTGTCCGGGGATAAGATCGGTGAAACTGGAACAGATGCCTATGTGCGCTCTGCCCATGCTGCTTTCCGGCATACCCGTGCCATACATAAGTGCTCTGGCGGGTGCTCTGTCTATGCC
>NZ_JAJOIL010000020.1 GCF_021209385.1 Seleniivibrio sp.
GACTAACGGGAAATCGTTGATTATGGAACAAATAATCAGTGCTAAAAAAGACGGTGGTTGTCAATGCAAGACAAAGCACCCTAAAGGTAGGTGATGCTTGTCTGATGTCTACCAGGTGGTGGAAGAAGCTACTAACAAAATGAAATGATGTAAAGAATTCGGGAATTAATAAAACACATTAAGAATTCAACTTATGCTGTCTTGACAAGGGGTGGCACTATACCCCATGCAGATTTTTCCGGTGATCCCTACGCCCAGTTCGGCATAAATCAGGCGAAATTATTTCTGCGCCATAAACTTGATGTCGTGATATTTTTCGGTATCTTTAAATATATCCGCCAATCCTACGAAGATCTTATACAGCTGCACAGCACGGAGGAAGAGGACTGCCGCCTGTGCCGTTCTTTTATGAAACGCTACTTTGACCATGTTGAGCTCGGTTTCATGAGCGAGTACAAAGAGTATGCGAATCGCGGGTTCCGCGAGAGCTGTGAAAAAGCAACAGTGAACGCCGGCATAAGACTTGCGGAGAGTGAATCGTTCCGCAGCGCCCTTCTTGAAGGCATAGCCGGAGCAGCGCTTGTTCTGAACATGGAGACAGGCACCATTGAGGAATACAACCGCAGAGCGAAAGAGTTTCTGCCTTTTTTAAACGGTGAGGAGCGAACGCAGGAACCGGTATTTTACGATGACACGGGTTCAAGACCTATGGGGCTTTTCGAGCTGGCGGACAGAGCGGGCAGCAACGAGGAAAAACTGATGGAAACCAGAGGCGGTGTTGTGCCGATAAGGGTTTTCAGTATAGAGGTGTGGCTGCAGAGCCAGAGACACAGATTCGTAATAATGTTTGATATCACAAGGGAAAAGATGCTTGAGCGAAGGCTTGGACACGTTCAGCATCTTGAATCAATAGGTGAGATAGCGCTTAGTCTTCCGATCCGGATGGGAAGCGCCTCCGCAGAGATAACATCCACATTGAAATCCGCCGTTCAGGCACTTCAGGAGTGTCCGAACAGATGCGGAGCCATCGCCACCAGCGAACTTCTGCCCCATGTAATTGAGGCGGAAAAGAGTATCAACGAACTGACGGAGATTCTGAACGCACTGGCATCCATAACCCAGAAAGACAATATTGAAAAGGAACACATTGTCATTGATTCACTGGTGAAAAACTGCGTACTGCTCACCCGTGACAAGTGGCGCCCTTATTGCGAAATGGAACTTAAACTTGCGCAGCAGCAGGGTGTTCTCAGGTGCTATGCGGACGAAATAGGGCAGATGATACTGAATCTGCTTGTGAACGCAGCCTATGCAGTGCGTAAAAAGAGCGAGGCGGACGGCACGAAAGGCATTATTACCGTTTCAACCAGATATACTAAAGATTTTTTCGAGCTGAAGATAGCTGACAACGGAATAGGCATTAAGAAGCAGGATTACAAGCGCGTTTTTGACCCGGGGTTTACCACAAAAGAGGTGGGCAGAGGCACGGGACAGGGATTGGCACTTGTTTACGATATCGCTGTCAACAGGTACAAGGGTACGATACAGTTTAAAAGCACGGAAGGACTGGGTACCGAATTCACCGTGCGGATTCCTCTTAACTGATTTTTCTGCTGGTAAAAAGAAAACTTTTGGATTATATATAGCCCCATGAACATGAAACGCTTCAATCAATACTTCGGCGGAAAATATATGAGATACTGGTACGTTGCATTCGTGCTGGTTATTTCCTGGTTTGCGCTGAATCTTTTTAACAACGGCAGTGTAAACAGGTATGAACTCACCGCTTACGATTCAAACGGAAAAGTTATCGACAGCATGATGGTGGACGCCTCCAGCATGAGCCAGCCGGAAACGCTTCCTGTGCCGAAATCATACAAACCTGTAAAACCTGTTAAGTTCCTCCCCTGATACCCTGTTTTCTTCCGTTATTCATTAATTGTCTTGCAATAAAAGTGTTTTGGGATAATAATATATGATTGCGGACAGTATGAAAGGAAAGAAAGATGCCGGGTCTCACATATCGGAGCCAAAAATATAAATGGGTCTATCTCCGTTCGGAGAAACTGCTCATAAAAGAGCTGTCGGGTCAGTTCGGTCTTACGGACTGTATCACTGAGGTTCTGTATAAACGCGGTATAGTGGAACCGGGCGCCCTTCAGGCATATTTTGAAACACCGCTCACCGGACTGACTTCGCCTTTTCTTATGAAAGATATGGGTAAAGCGGCTGAACATATCGCTCTTGCCATTCAGAATCACGAAAAAATCTGCGTTTACGGGGATTACGACGTTGACGGCGTTACGTCGGTGGCTCTTATGTACCACTTTTTAAGCGAGGTCGGAGCGGATGTGATGTATTACATCCCCAACAGACTGGAAGAGGGATACGGACTCAATATCGCCGCCATTGATGAGATAGCATCTTCAGGTGTTAAGCTTATAATAACAGTTGACTGCGGGATAAACGCTGAGACCGAGGTTTCCCATGCCGTGCGGATGGGCATGAAGGTCATAGTTACCGATCACCATCAGCCTTCGGAAAGAATTCCGGAGGACGCCTGCGCAGTGGTTAACCCTATGCGGGAGGACGACACCAGCCCTTTCAAATGCTTTTCCGGTGTGGGAGTGGCTTTCAAGGTTGTTATGGCGCTCCGCTCAAAGATGAACGACATGGGCAAATTCGGCGAAAGAACCCCTAACATAAAGAAATATCTCGACCTTGTGACACTCGGCACCATTGCCGACGTGGTTCCGCTTACTGGAGAGAACAGAATATTCGTCCGACACGGACTTGAGATACTTTCCGGCAAGGACTGCCGCGCGGGTCTCAAGGAGCTTAAGCGGGTTGCCGGGGTTGACGGCGGAAAGGTTACGACCACCCACGTAGGGTTCGGGCTTGCGCCCCGTATAAACGCGGTGGGCAGGCTTGGCAATTCCGACAAGGGATTGAGACTTCTCATCACCTCCGACAGAGCGCAGGCAAAATTCCTTGCCGACGAGCTTGACCGCGAAAACAAGGACAGGCAGGAGATTGAGAAGGACATAATAGAGGAATCATTCAAGCGTGTTGAAAAGAACCGCCTGAACGAAAAATATAAAGGACTGGTGCTTTATTCTAAAGAGTGGCATCAGGGTGTTATCGGAATAGTCGCATCAAGGCTTGTGGAGAGATACCACATGCCTGCCATCGTACTTACGTTTGACGACGGTGTAGGCAAAGGATCGGGAAGGAGTATCCCGTCGTTCGACCTTTACAAAGGACTTGAACAGCTTCAGGATATTCTGCTCTCTTTCGGCGGACATAAATACGCGGCAGGACTGAAGATTTCAGAAGAACACATCACCAGTCTGCAAAAACGTTTTCACACGGCTGTTGACGAAAGTCTCACTGAGGACGATTTTGTAGCTGAGCTTAAGATAGATTCATTCATAGAACCGGAGAGCCTGAATGCCGATTTTATGAAGATGATAGAGAGAATGGAACCATACGGCGCGGGAAACCGCGAGCCGGTTTTCTGCATGAAGAACGTACGCAAATACCAGCCAGCAACATATGTCGGCAGGGACGGCATGCACCTTAAGATGTTTCTGGAAAAGAACGGACGTACGTTCGACTGCATCGGCTACAATATGAAGAGCTATGAAAAGATAGTTGCCGGAAACGAAGTATTCGACGTGGTGTTCACCCCGGTTGTAAACGGGTACTACGGCGGACGCTATATTCAGCTTGTGCTGAAAGATCTGAAACCGGCGGAGGAAGAATGGCAACCAATCGTGTGATCCGTCTTATGGACATACAGGATATGCTCACAGCAAACGGCATTGCCGAAGGGTTTGACCGTGTGCATAAGGCATATATTTATGCAGCGCAGAAACACAGAGGACAGCTCAGAAAGAGCGGCGAACCCTACCTTTCGCACCCTCTGAACGTAGCTTATATCCTTGCTCAGATGAACATGGATGTGGATACCGTTATCGGCGGTCTGCTCCATGACACCATAGAAGATACCGACGCCACATTTGAAGAGATAAGCGAACTCTTCGGACAGGACGTTGCCTTCATCGTTGAAGGTGTGTCCAAAATAGGCAAGATAATATTTAAATCCGCAGAGGAGAAACAGGCTGAGAATTTCCGTAAAATGCTCATTTCCATGTCCAAGGACGTGCGGGTGATAATAATAAAACTTGCAGACAGGCTTCATAATATGCGCACGCTGGACTATCTGGCGGAAGAGAAGAAACAGCGCATAGCCCGTGAAACAATGGATATCTATGCGCCAATGGCGCACAGACTCGGTATCGCGTGGATCAAGTGGGAGCTTGAGGACATGTGTTTCCGTATCCTGAATCCCGACGCTTACTATGATATCTATGAAAAGGTTAAGCTGAAAAGGGGCGAAAGGGAGCAATACCTTGCGGAGATAAAGGAGACTGTGGTCGTGGAGCTTGAAAAGCACCATATCAAGGCCGTCGTCTCCGGAAGACCAAAGCACTTTTACAGTATTTACAATAAGATGATAAAGAAGAAGGTCTCTTTTGAAGAGATATACGACCTTCTGGCTCTGCGCGTTCTTGTTGAGGATATACCCTCCTGCTATGCGGCGATGGGCATAATGCATAACATGTGGAAACCCATTCAGCACAGGTTCAAGGATTATATCGCCATGCCGAAGGCGAATCTTTATCAGTCGCTGCATACCACTATCATCGGACCAAAAGGGATAACCGTTGAGTTTCAGATTCGTACGCAGGAGATGCACAGCATTGCGGAAAAAGGTATCGCCGCTCACTGGAAATATAAAGAGGGCAGACCGTTTGATCCGCAGGAGGACAAAGCCTTTAAATGGCTTCGTCAGCTTCTGGAACAGCACGAACTGCACAGCCCCGAAGACCTCGTGGAAGCACTTAAAGAAGATGTGCTGCCCACGCAGATATATGTTTTCACACCCAAAGGCGATGTTATGGAACTGCCCGTCGGGTCAACCCCTGTGGATTTCGCATACAACATTCACACCGACGTAGGCAACAAATGCAAAGGCGCCAAAGTTGACGGACGCATAGTCCCGCTGAAATACAAACTGCGCAACGGCGACAGAGTGTCCATCATTCTTGGTGAAGACCACAAACCAAGCCGCGACTGGCTGAACTTCGTTAAGACCAGCAAAGCGAAAAACCGTATCCGTGCGGCTCTGCGTAAGATAGATACGGATATGGGACATACCGTCGGGTTCGACCTGCTGGACAAAGAGTTCACCAACGCAGGGCTGGACGTGCGGGAGATATTCAACAAGCCTGATAATATCAGGAAGATAATAGAGCGATTCAAACTGAGGGACGAAGAGGAGATATTCCTCTCTGTGGGCTTCGGGCGTGTTTCACCGAAACAGGTGGTGCATGTGTTCTCCGAACCTGCCTCTCCGCAAAGACTTGAAGACATACAGAAAACACCGCCGAAAGATGCTCCCAGAAAGACAAGTACACCTTTCATTATAGAGGGTATCGACGACGTAATGGTCAAGATAGCCAAATGCTGTACGCCTCTTCCCGGCGACGACGTTGTGGGCTATATCAGCCGCGGACGCGGTATCGTCGTTCACAGGGTGGACTGTACGAATCTGAAAAACACTGCGTTCAGCGACGAAAGGTTGGTGGACGTACAGTGGGATTCCAGAAAAAGCTACAAGATGCCCGTGCGCATACACACTTCCATAGTCGATAAGCCGGGTGTTTTGAGTGCGCTCACCACCGTGCTTAAAGAGATGGGGCTCAATATCCTCGAACTGTCGTCCAAACGGGACAAAGACGGGCTTTCCTCGCAGGATTTCAGCATAGAGGTTCGCAACAAGAGCGAGCTTGAGAGTGTTATCCGCAAGATAAAGACCATAGACGGGCTGCGCGAAGTCAACACCGCTAATTAATATCGTGTCTTTTATGCGGCGCACTACTGCGTCATATCGGCGTTTATAACACTTCGCATTTCTTCGTTGAAATATAAAAATATTGCTCATGTACACATCAGTACACTGCGCATATTTTTTATATTTCGCCTTGAACTGCTCGGTTCTAAACACCGAGCTGGTATCGTGACTGAGCGGAAAAAAACCTGTCTCTGCGAGAAAGTCGCAGACTTACGAAGCAGTCTGATTTCTTTACTTAAACATAAAAAAAAGCGGATCCGAAGATCCGCTTTTTTATATTCTGTGATTTTACTCTTAGCTGAGGAGCTGAAGAGCCAGCTGAGACTGGGAATTTGCCTGAGAAATCATGGCAACGCCGGCCTGGCTGAGTATCTGGTTTTTGGTGAAGTCTGACATTTCAGAAGCCATATCAAGGTCGCGTATTCTGGATTCGGAAGCTGTCAGGTTCTCTCTTGTAGTGTCAAGACCGGTGATGGTGTACTCAAGTCTGTTGATCTGAGCACCGATTGTCGCTCTTGCACTGGAAACTTTGTTCAGCGCTGCGTCGATAGCTGTTATAGCTGATTGAGCGCTCTCCTGATCGACCATAAGCACATCTGCGAGACCAAGTGCGTCTGTGTCTGCCTGAGCGATGCTTGTGTTGATGGTCTGACCTTCGTTCGCACCGATCTGAAGCTCTGTGGAGTTGTCAACAAGGTGAAGTTTTATGTCTTCGGCTTCGCCTGCGGCAAACTTCATTGTTTTCTTAGTGTCGTCCCAAGAGATGTCAAGACCGACTGCGCTGTCTATATTGACGTTTACGCCTGCGATAACGTTTTTCAGAGTGTAGTCGTTAACCTTGTCGGAACCCACAGTTTTACCTGTGTGGGCGTCTGTAACTGTAACTGTCAGTTCGCTGTTTTCGCCTTTCTGTATTTGTGCCAGTGAAAGAGCGTTGATGAGGTTTTCATCACCTACGAAGGACAGCTGGCTGTCAACCCCGAGTTTAGCTGTCTGGATAACGAAAGTACCTTCAACAGCTTCGTTGGAGTTGTCTTTTTCTGTAGTTACATAGTTAACAAGGTTGTTGTTAACGTCTGAAACTGTGTCGCTTACTGAGCTGTCTGCACCCATTCCGAGAGCTTTGATGGCATCTGTAACTTTTGTTTCAAAGTCAGAGATAGTATCGTCACCTTCAAGGTAGATGGTCTGTGAAGTGCCGTTACCGTAGATTGTCAGTTCCTGAGTCTGGTCGAAAATGTTACGTCCGTCGTCAGTTGTGAACAGTGCAACGTCTCTCAGTTTGGTAGCTGATGTGGCGATGTCTCCGCCGCCTCTTACTTCAAGGTCGAAAGAACCTGTGTCTGTAAGACCTGTAGGAGTACCGGCGTTGTTGCTCGCTTCTTTGAAGTTCATTGTCATGGAACCTATGTCAAGGTTACCTGTAGATTCATCAAGAGCGGCATAGTAAACGGTTACGTTGTTGTAATCGATGGTATCGTCGCCGTTATCTGCTTTAGTCAGAGAGTTTGTAGCGGTGTATTGCAGAGTGGGTCCTGCCTGACCGGAAGGTCCGCCGGATATCTGTATAGTACCGCCGCCTGATGTAGCGACGCCTGCGCCTGTGGAGTCACCGGATATGCTCAGAAGTATCTTGTCGCCTTTCTGGATATTGCCGGCAGCACCGAGGTCGATTGTTGTATCGATTGTCAGTGCGTCTCCGTCTGCATCTGTTGCGCCTGTAGCAAGACCTGTAACGGTTATAGTGCTGCCGCCAACGTTGATGGTGGTGTCGGCCCAGTCGCTTGCTTCGCCTGTTTTCGCGTTGACGAATCTCACTGAAACAGCTGCAGTACCTGTAGATGTAGTAGTGAAGTTTTCGTCAAACTTGATCTCAAGGTATCCTGAATCTGAGAAGTCAGTAGAGTTCGCAGCGGCGGATGTAACAGAGAAGCTTGATCCTGCCTGAGCGTAAGTAGCAGTTACGGAAGCAGAAGTGTTTTCCACTGCTGTTTCGCCTACTGTTACTGTGTAGTAGCTTGTACCTGATGTTGCAACAGTTTTGATGTCTGAAACATTGCCAACATTAGTGGTGTTGTCTGTTCCTGCGGCAGTGGTGATCTCACCGCCGACAGCGTCGTCGTTGAGTGTCATAACGTCTGTTTTATAGACGTAGTTCTTTCCCGCTTCAACTTCGATGTTCAGGTTATAGTTGCCTTCCGCAACTTTGCCTGTGACATTTACGTCGATAGCAGATGTTTTGTCTGTCGACCAAAGGGCAGTTGCGTCACCGTTCAGCAGTTTCTTGGTGTTGAATTCTGTTGATGAAGCAACACGGTCGATCTCTTCTTTGAGCTGATCCACTTCTTTCTGGATCTCTGAACGGTCGCTTGATGTGTACACGCCGTTGGAAGCCTGAACAGCGAGCTCTCTCATTCTCTGAGTCATTTCCTGAATGGTAGCGAGACCACCTTCAGCAGTCTGAAGCATTGAAATACCGTCCTGGGCGTTCATGGAAGCTCTTTTAAGACCGGATATCTGCCCGCGCAGTTTCTCAGATATTGCGAGACCTGATGCGTCGTCAGCCGCGCTGTTGATTCTGAGACCTGAGGAAAGTCTTTCAAGGTTTTTGGAAATGTTGTTGCTTGTCTGATTTACATAACTCTGCGCAACGAGAGAGTTCGTGTTCGTGTAAACTGTAAGTGCCATGGTATTACCTCCGTGTAATGATCACCGACCTCCGTGCCGGTGGCTGTTTTATGGCTGTTCTTATTAAACTGTTGTTCCAGAGCAAAATGCCCTATGCCCGATATGAATTGAAGTCTGTCTTTTAACCTCTCTGTAAAGTTATTCGCTTCAAACTGTAACTGAAAACAAAAAAGACCGATGCTGTATTTCCTACAGTCATCGGCCTGAGTGTTTCAGTACCTTTCATATTCTTCTGTTGTGGTATTAGTATCGTCACGGCGAAATGGAAACTTTAAAGGATTTTTTTGAAATTTTTTTGAGTTTAAAAAAATATTGTTATTTATTAGGTATTTATATATTAAAAAATAATAAAAAAAAAGCGAACGACAACGATCCGCTCAGGTTCATTGCAGTCTTTTTTCTGCCTTAAACCTGAGCGGACCCGAAGGTCCGCTCCTGATATTTCGTAACTCTGCTCTTAGTCGAGAAGCTGGAGAGCAAGCTGAGACTGGGAATTTGCCTGAGAAATCATGGCAACGCCAGCCTGGCTGAGTATCTGGTTTTTGGTGAAGTCTGACATTTCAGAAGCCATATCAAGGTCGCGTATTCTGGATTCGGAAGCTGTCAGGTTCTCTCTTGTGGTGTCAAGACCGGTGATGGTGTACTCAAGTCTGTTGATCTGAGCACCGATTGTCGCTCTTGCACTGGATATTTTGTTCAGCGCGCTGTCTATCATAGTGATAGATGACTGTGCGCTCTCCTGATCGA
>NZ_JAJOIL010000041.1 GCF_021209385.1 Seleniivibrio sp.
AATACCCGTGATAAATGATGAAAATCAGCTTTCGGCTGCGATATAAACCGGAAAAAGAAATAACAAGATACAAAAACAAAAAACGCCGCACTTCTCACGAAATACGGCGTTTGTCATCAGTCTGAGGGAGGCGAAAGCCTCCCTTTTTATTTTTCAGCTATGAATATATATCCTTCGCCCCAGACGGTTCTTATGAACTTAGGGTTCTTCGGATCATCACCCAGTTTTGTTCTGAGTCTGCTGACGGTAACGTCGGCAGTTCGGTTGAACGCCTCGCAGTCAATACCTTTCAGCTCGTTCAGTATCCTGTCCCTGTCAAGAACACGGTAAGGATTGCGTACCATAAGTGCCAGAACAAGGAATTCCGCACGGGTCAGCTCCAGTTCGCCGTCGTTCAGCGAAGCCCTGAAAGTTTTTGTATCGACTTTTAAATCACCGAACCTGAAAATACTGTCCGGTGCCTGTTCAGGCTGTTTTTCCGAACGTTTCAGAATCGCCGATATTCTGGCGACGAGTTCCCGCGGTTCAAAAGGTTTTGCGAGATAATCGTCGGCACCGGATTCAAGTCCGGCTATCCTGTCTTCCACAGACCCTCTGGCGGAAAGCATTATGACAGGTATATCCGAAATTTTTCTGATCCGTCTGCACAGTTCAAAACCGTTCATCTTCGGCATCATGACATCGAGAACGATTATGGACGGAAACGAAGAAGCAAGATACGCTTCCACCTCCGAAGGATCGTTAAGACTGTCAACTACATAGGAGAATTCTCCCAGATATCTCGTCAGCATCCTGCAAAGCTTCACGTCGTCATCAACAATCAGAACCCTGTTCTCCATGCTTCACCTATCTTGCGGTCAGGATAACTGCTGCTGTCAGCACTGCTATAAATATAACAGCGGTAATAAATAGCGCAATCGTATTAAGCTGTTTCATTTTTAAACCTGTCTGCATCCACATATGCTGTTATGTCGTTTCCGAAATGTACCAGATATTCGCCGCAAACAGGCAGCCAGTATCCGTCGTATACGACGTCACTGTCTGCAGCATAAGCGACATGTCTGACAGCTTTTCCGGATATTTTCGCCGCAGCTGCTTTGCATCCTGAATGGTTTCCTCCGAGTGAAAAGCATTTAACACCCAGGGGGGTGCCGTAAGATGCGCAGACATCGTTTACGGCAACTATCTCGTGCGTATATGTGATGAGCATGACAGGAGACGGATAGTTCCCCCACATCATTCTGAATGCCTCAATCACTTCTTCCTTTGTTTTGTTTTGTGCTGATGTTTCCATTTTTTCCCTCACTTATTTATTAATCAACTCTTTCGGAAGCGTCACCTCAACTTCGGTTCCGCGCCCTTCTTCACTCCGAACAGAGATAGTACCTCCGTGAATCTCCGTTATCTTCTTGCAAAGACTAAGCCCCAGACCGTATCCGGTGTTTCTGGTTCTGGCAGAATCTGATCTGTAGAACGGTTCAAAAATATACGGCATATCTTTTGCGGAAATTCCCTCTCCTTTGTCCGCGACTGTCAATGTCAATCCGGAATCGTCAGCAAACGCCTTCACCGATACAGGGTCTCCGAAAGAATACTTCACGGCGTTGCCCAGCAGGTTCTTTATAAGGCTCTCCATCATATCGGGGTTTGCGCATATACTGATTTGGCTGTCCACATCGGTTACGATGTTCGCACCTCTTGAATTCATCTTGGCGGCCGTTCTATCTATGAGAGCAGAAAAATCCACTGTATCCATCTCCACAACCCTGTCGGACAAATTGAGCCTTGCCGATTCCAGCATTTTTGCCGTCAGACTGTCCATCTGCCCTACGTCGTCTATAATGGATTCCCGAAGCTCATCATCCTTAACCATGTCGGCGGCTATCCTTATGCTGGTCATAGGCGTTCGCAGTTCGTGTCCGATGTCAGCGAGAAGCTGTTCCCTTGAGCGCACCGCCTTCTCAATTTCAGAAGTAAGCTCGTTAAAAGTTGTGCAAAGCTGTGCCAGCTCGTCATTTCCTCTATGGCGTATTTTGAAGCCGTAATTCCCTTTTTTCACCTCTTCGATAGCCGAGTACATCTTTTTAATGGGGGAAAGCATGTATCTTATCAAAAGGAACGTACAGATAAGAAGGAACATCACGGCTGCAAATACTCCATATCCGTACTTCCTGAGCCTGTCCAGGTCTTCCGGTGCGGGAGACATGCGTATTATCACCCGTCCGATGTCAGATTCTTTCTTTATCTCCGTGTATCCATGCATAAACATGATTAATATGTCGCCATCCTCATAAACCGAATGGAAGCCGTCCTCAGGAAAATCTTTCGGAAGACTGCCGACGCGCCAGCGCATGTCGCCGGCTTCATAATCCACAGCAATATCCAGCCTTTCGGCGAGTTTACGCGCCTTTTCCCTGTCGGGCGGAGTTCCGATGTCGTTCATGAGATATCTCGCGTAATCAGTCATCTTTGTGCGAAGCCCCTTGTCCGCCTTCAACGAGTAATAATGTATCACCCCGAAAAAGATCATATTTATAAAGAATGCAAGACATACCGTAAGCATAAGCAGTCTGAAAAATATTGAATGAAAATAAACCTTTCGCATGTTCCCTCCGTTGCTAATTACAATATAATCTGGACATACCGCTATGTGTGTTTAAAATTGTGTTGAATTTGTAACAAAGTGTAATAGAAGCGAACTGGTGGACAAGCACGCAGGATTGTGTATAATCTGCCGTCAGCAAACAAATACGGAGAAATGATATGTCAGAATTCAAAAACGTTTCTGTGGTGAAAAAAGCTAACGTGTTCTTCGACGGCAAGGTCGTCAGCCGCTCTGTTATATTTGAAGACGGCTCAAGAAAAACCCTCGGATTCATTCAGCCCGGCGAATATACCTTTAACACTGCAGCAGCAGAGGTGATGGAGATACTCAGCGGCGAAATGGAAGTTCTTCTCCCAGGAAAAACGGAAAAGCTTACCATCAAAGGCAGCGGTGTTTTCGAGATACCCGAAAACTCATCCTTCACAATGTTCGTAACTTCGCCTTCCGACTACATCTGTTCATTCGCTTAAACAATACAGGGGAGCATATGCTCCCCTCATATTAATCTGCCTCTATTATGACCTTAAGGGCTTTTGTGTCCGCTGCCTTGGCAAACACTTCATAAGCCTCTGTTATCTGCGACATTTTGAATCTGTGCGTGATCAGCAGCTCAGGTTTTATTTTGTCCGCCTGAACCGTTTTTAAAAGCATCGGAGTTGTCACAGTATCAACCAATCTTGTGGTTATGGTTATGTTATGTGACCAAAGGTCTTCAAGGTGCAAATCAGCCTTTACCCCGTGTACACCTACGTTCGCTATGGTACCGCCGGCGGCTACTATCCGCTGACATGTAACAAAAGTGGACGGAACGCCCACCGCTTCAATGGCAGTGTCAACACCCTTCCCGCCTGTAAGCTCCCTGACCCTCGCAACTGCATCACATTCACCAGCATTGACAATATCCGTGGCGCCAAATTTTTTCGCCGCCTCAAGACGGTTCGCGTCCAGATCAATCATGATAAGTCTGGCTGGTGAATAAAACTGTGCAGTGAGCAGCGTCGCCATACCCACCGGACCGGCACCGACTATGGCGACAGTGGATCCTGGTGAAACCCTTCCGTTAAGCACTCCGCACTCGAACCCTGTCGGCAGGATATCACTTAACATCACCAGCGCCTCTTCATCTGCGCCGGCGGGAATGTGGTAAAGACTGGTCGATGCATGAGGTATTCTCACATATTCTGCCTGCGTACCGTCTATGGTGTTGCCCAGTATCCAGCCTCCTGTTTCGCAATGAGAGAACATACCGCGGCGGCAGTATTCGCATATACCGCATGCAGAAATGCATGAGATAAGCACATGGTCACCCTTTTTAAAGTTTGAAACTGCCGCACCGACTTTTTCGACGATACCTACGCCTTCATGTCCCAGAACCCTGCCTGGTGCACAAGTAGCTACGTCACCCTTCAGAATATGAAGATCCGTGCCGCATATGGTGGTTTTAAGAATCCTGACAACTGCATCCCCAGGAGCAATTATTTCCGGCATAGACCGATCTTCAACAGCTTTTTTACCGGGTCCCAGATAAACAAGTGCTTTCATCTTTGTCCTCCGTACTATTTTTAAACTACAGTTTAAGCGGGTTATGAATAATATGGGGTCAAAACAGTCTTATTGCCATAGAATAAATTACAAATGCTCACTAGTGCTTATTCCATAAGAGATTTCGCATTACTCCTCCCTTTTGCTAAAGTGAGGCTCAAATTGAATTGGAACATTTTACATTGACATCAGCATGATTTTTTGATAATGATTTTCATTATCTTTTTATCCGATTCAACGGGGCTGAATTTTTGGAAACTACTGAAACATTGAACTCACAAAAACACGGATACGCCTGCTTTCAACCCAAACCCGTGAAATTTGAAGGCATGGAGAGTTCTATGAATACTGTTGCCAAATCTGCGAAAATTCAGGTCAACTTTAAGATAAGAAAGCATCTTTTTCTGGTTCTTCTGTGTCTGGGCATAATCCCGATGATGCTGATAATCCTGCTTTACGAACACCATGTATTGAAACCTGGAAACAACGGACTCATACTGATTCCGCTTTTCATGCTGCTGTCGGCACGCTCTATCACAACCCTGCTGGAATATCTGCTCTTCAAAAACAACCTGCTCAAGATAAACGAATTTGCAGAACGCATCAAAGACGGCTACTTCGACACACATTTCGACCTGCCAATGCAGAAGGACGAAGAGAATTATCTTGTTCAGGTTCTGCGCAGTCTCGAATCGCTGGCAAGGGTTATACGCGGGCAGAACAATATGCTTATCTATAACCTGAAAGAGACCCGTTCGGAAGCGAACATGATGAAGAAACTTGCAGAGAGGGACGGACTTACCGGACTTTTCAACAGAAGGTATTTTGATACTGTTTTTCAGGTTGAAACGGAGAATGCATATCGGAGCGGCACACCTCTGACGCTTATAATGGTTGACTGCGACAAGTTCAAACAGGTAAACGACACCTACGGACACGACACCGGTGACAGAGTTCTGAAACAGCTGGCACTTATCATGACAGAAGTTATAAGAAACGGGCGGGACGTGCCTTTCCGTTTCGGAGGTGACGAATTCGGCATCATTCTGCCGAAAACAGAGCTATCTGCGGCGGAAAGGGTCGTATCAAGGCTTCAGGAAGTATATATGACGTCTGAACGCCACGGCACCACCTTAAGCATTTCTGCGGTGTCGGCTGTGGTAACCGACGGCGAGGTTCTTCAGGAACAGATGAAAACAATAATCAAAAAAGCGGACGACGGCATTTATAAAGTCAAAAAACGCGGCGGAAACGGAGCTGAATTCGCTAGAATATAAAAACTATTCGCCTGCTATATCAATTCTTTCCAGCAGATCGAGATATGCTCTGAAAAGTCGAGTTCTGTAAACCGCTTCTCCGGTCACAATGAAAAGTGAGCGTCTGAGGTCAAGGTCTGTTTTCACCTCCGTGAGCCATCCATTGTCCAGCTCCCGCTGAACAGCCATTCTGGACAGACAGCCGATCCCAAGTCCCTCTTCCACTGCCTTTTTTATCGCCTCCGTATGCCCAAGCTCCATAGATACGCCATACATTATACCCCGCGCCGCCATTGCGCTCTCAAAAACTTCGCGAGTCCCCGATCCCTTTTCCCTGATTATCCAGTCGGCACCGGAAAGCATCTCAGTATTGACAGTACCTTCAACAGCAAACGGATGCCCCTTTCCCGCTATAACCACAAGCTCATCATCACGCCATGGAGTAGCTTCCAGAGCGGCGTTATGCGAAGGACCCTCTATCAAACCCAGATCATATTCGCCGCTCTGCACAGCCTCCTCTATCTGCTGTGTATTTGCGACGTAAAGCAGTATTTTGGCGCGCGGGTACTGTCTGGAAAACTCGCCGACTATCTTCGGAAGGAGATAGTTACCTATAGTTGTGCTGGCGCCGACTTTAAGCACACCCAGAGGTTCACCGACGGATTCGTTCAGAAACTGCTCTATCATATCAACCCTTCTCAGAACCTCCTGTGCTTCGGGCAGAATCTCCCTGCCCCTGTCGTTGAGAAGCAGTCTTCTTCCCCTGCGCTCGAAAAGAGGCGCTCCGGTTATCCGCTCTATATCTGCTATCGCCATGCTGACAGCCGACTGACTGAGAAAAAGCTGCTCACTGGCCTTTGTTACATGCTGACTGACCGCCACCTTTTCAAATATCTCAAGCTGCCGCAAAGTTATATTCATATCAACCTCTCATAAGTAAAACTGAATATAATAGTAAATATTTTGAATTTTTATTTATATACAAAAAGTCCTACTGTAATGCAACAAATATAAAACGACGGAGTTTGTCATGAACAACAATCTTGGGCTAAAGGTATTATTCTGGCTTCTGCTCATCTGCTGCTGTCTGCCGATGGTCAGCGCGCCGATGGCGCTCACAGCCGGAATAGGTTTCGGCATCATCTTCGGTAATCCGTGGAGCAAAACAACATCCGTCTGGAGCAGGCGTCTGCTTCAGGCCTCTGTTGTCGGTCTGGGTTTCGGCATGAACCTGCCGGAACTGCTGAAAACAGGCAAAGACGCGTTCATCTACACAGCCATAAGCATCACTGTATCAATGGCGGTGGGGCTTCTGCTAGGCAGGGCGTTTAAAATTCCCCAGCGCACGTCCACCCTTATCAGCTTCGGGTCAGCCATATGCGGCGGAAGTGCAATCGCCGCCATGGCTCCTGTCATAAAGGCGGAATCTGAAGAGATAGGCGTGGCACTGGCAACGGTTTTCACTCTGAATTCCGTGGCGCTCATCCTGTTTCCTCCCATCGGACATCTGCTCGGCATGGCACAGCGCCAGTTCGGTCTGTGGTCCGCACTCGCAATACATGACACAAGCAGTGTTGTCGGTGCGGCGGCAGCATACGGAAGCGTGGCACTGGCGGTGGGAACAACGGTGAAACTCACAAGGGCGCTATGGATAATGCCTGCGGCACTGATTGCAGCGTGGGTCAGCAAATCAGAGGGCAAAGTCAAATTTCCCATGTTCATCCTCGGTTTCATCCTTGCCGCGGTGATAAAAACATCTCTGCCGCAGCTTGATATGGTTTGGAATCCGCTTAACGCTATAGCGAAACAGAGTCTTGTGGTTACGCTGTTTCTCATAGGAAGCGGGCTGACAAGGGAGGTTCTGGGCAAAACGGGCATAAAACCCCTTGCACAGGGAGTTCTGCTCTGGATAGTCGTTTCAGTTTCAAGCAGTTTCGCCATAATGAGCGGCTGGATAAGCTGAGAAGGAGGACATTATGAAGGATATTAAAAAGATACTGTTCGCATTGGATATATCAGAAAACGCCGAATTTACTTTTGAATATGCCGCCTCAATGGCGCGCGCTTTCGGCGCAGAGATAACGGTTATGCACGTTATCCACCGCCAGACTGATCTGCGTGATTATTATGTTCCGCACATCTCCTTTGAGGACACGGACAGGCAGATTGATGAAGCGGCGGCGAAACTCACCGCTGATTTCTGCGAAAGACACAGAGATGACTTCCAAGATATCACCGGAATAAACGAAGTCGGCGTTCCTCACGAAAGGATAGTTGAGAAAGCAAAAGAGCTTGACGCATCAATGATAGTTATGGGAACCCACGGACGGCAGGGATTTGAACATTTCATATTCGGAAGCACAGCCGAAGGGGTTGTCAAAAACGCACCCTGCCCCGTCCTGACAGTACGCCCGCAAAAAGCACAATAGAAAATTAAGATGACGCGGATATTCAATCGGCGTCATCTTTTCTGCCCATAGCAGTTTTTTTTAATTATAATGCTTCAAGTATTTGCGAAACTTTCTGTTTTCTATTTTAATTTACATCATCAAGGAATTTAACTATCTGCTGTTTTACCATGTCCCTTATTTTGCGTGCATAAGCAAGTTTTTCCTCTTCACTTCCTGCCGCTGTTGAAGGGTCTGGAAAGCTCCAGTGTATCCGTGAAGTTATCCCCGGAAATATAGGGCATCTTTCCGACGCCTCCGTATCGCACACAGTTATTACATAGTTAAATAATTTGCCCTGCTTAAAAAAGTCGAATACGCTCTTTGCGGAATTGCCAGAAATATCAATTCCTTCCTCCGCCATGACCTTTATAACATAGGGATTAAGCTCTCCGGGTTCAAGTCCTGCACTTTCCGCTTCAAATCTGCCCAGAGAATAAGCATTAAGATAGGCTTCAGCCATCTGGCTTCTTGCGCTGTTATGAACACATACAAAGAGAACTTTTTTAGCCATAAAACACCTCCATCATTTTATGAATATAAAACAGAATTGTTATACGGTTATTATCCATATGTCAGAACATGCGTTTTCTGAAATAGAAAGCGGCATTAACAAGGGCAAGCATAACCGGAACTTCCACCAAAGGACCTATGACAGCCGCAAACGCGGCACCGGAGTTTATCCCGAAAACAGCTATCGCCACCGCTATGGCAAGTTCAAAGTTATTGCTGGCGGCGGTAAAAGCAAGGGTGGTCGTCACCTTATATTATAGTGGACCCAAGATTTCAGACAGCAGAAAAGTATTTCTAAGTAAATATAGATATGAAATACTAATAGAAATCGGAGGTTCAGATGAGCAGAACGAGGCGGCAGTTTACAGCCGAACAAAAAACA
>NZ_JAJOIL010000014.1 GCF_021209385.1 Seleniivibrio sp.
CAGACTGTCTTAATTCGTCGGTCCACTATAGTTGAATATCTGGGTGAGTTGTGGTCTGACATAAAGAATTGTCAGCTCTGACGGCAGATGTTTGAAATTGCATGTTTCCGGTCCAAAAGGACAAGAAGTAGCCTACTGCAAGGATAAAGTTGATGCCAAACTTCGGATGCTGGCTGATTACAGTGAAATCAGTATTGATGGTGTCAGGATTAAGAGCAGGAAAAACGGTAGGATAAGCATTTCTAGAGTAAGAATAGGCCTTAACAAGCTTTATGAAAAATACATGCAGAAGTTTGTAGATTACAGTTTTAATCTGCAAGATCACACGTGTAGCAGACTATTCCGCATGATTCATCGAGACAGAAAGCTTATGAGGCTGTTTGTAGATGCGCCGGAGTCGAATGACAGCAAATACAATTACATTGGCGGGCTTTTGGTGCATACCTGTGAGCTTTTTGAGACAGCAGCACTTTTTGCGAAGATGGATCGCATTGGAAAATATATAAATTATGACCGTCTCATCACGGGCATTCTGCTTGTTAATATTGGAAAATCCAAGTGTTACAGGATGACAGAGCGAGGCTTTCAGGTCACGCACACGGGGCTTTATATCGGTGCTGTTTCTTCATCGCACAAGATATTGTTAGAGAACGCTGCCAAGATGATTGAGATTGATGAATCCGTTCTTCAAAAACTTGAAAATATCATTCTTCATCATTCAGCTGATGGGAATGTGCTGGCGAGGTCTGTTGAAGCGCGGATTATTTATGACTTGCAGAATGACAGAGTAACAGAGGTGCGAAAGAATATGCAGTTCCATCGGCGCGTGGTGTCATGTTCAATATGGAATATGAGCGATGATAGTTCTGATGTTGGGTAGAGTTGGGATTGTTTTGGGTGCCAACTGGGCATACGCTGCCCAATATTGGGTTACATGAACCCCCGTCCTGTGCGGTTAGTTAACACTGAATTTCAGAGTAGAAATGAGTATGAAATAATAGTTGTTAAAATAATTAAATACAAAACCATATAGTTTGAATTATGAGATAATGTTAAGAATTTTTAGCAACCAGTTAGCAGCTCCGTGAACGCCTGCCGGCGTTCCTGCAAACGCCGCTCGGCGTTTCTAGAAACGCCAGCGTTATCCAGTATTATATACTTCGTATGTTTTACAGTTTCTATTTCGAGCGAAAGCGATTTCTATTTCTCCATTTTTTAAAATAAAACAATTGATTTCTATGCAAACGAATTTTAGTCGGTGTAAAAATCAACAGTATTCGTATTCGGTTTTCCGGAAAAGATTTATATGCGAACTAAAATTTTAGCTGTCAGTAATGTCATCCATTGATAAATGGTTTTTCCCTATGGCACGGCGTTGAAACTCTGGTATGGCGTTGTGAGTGGCTATGAGCCTGTATGAGACGAAAAATAGCTTGCGAGTTGGAAGTTTTGTGTTTATGGATGCAAATTGCGTTAGAAGCGAAAATACGGAGAATAGAAAATTCACGCTGAAATAAGCACATTTTAACTAGTAGTTATTAAATAGTGCTTTCAATCTCAGTCATATTATTCTTAATAATGAGCTTTTCGCTGGAACACCAAGTTTTACCTGCTTTTTTTGCAATGAGTTGTCCTCGGTTTACCATGACACGAAGAGAGTCTGCTGTGTAGCCCATAGATGGCGCAATATCTGCAATAGGGCTGATTTTTACGCCTCTATTCTCAAGAGTATTGCATATGAAAGTGTCTAAACTATAAAGAAGAGAATCATAGATAATGCCCGTCATAAGCTCTGCGTTGCCTTCATCATTTATCAGGTTGTCAATCCTGTAAAATGAATCTCTGAAATTCAGGCTATTTCCAAGTTTTGAGTCGAACTCTTCAAGTGCGGCATAATATTTGTTTCTGTCGTTATCTGCTCCTTTGATGATAACGGGAGGTAATCCCGATGCAATAAGCATGCAGTTCAGGAATATTCTTCCGGTTCTGCCGTTGCCATCAGCGAAGGGATGTATCGCTTCGAAAAGACAATGAAGTTTCGCAATAGAGTTAATATATGTAGAGAGCTTTATCCCTCCTGCCATATAAGCCTTTCTCGACTTTATGATATGTTCAAGGAAATGATTTTTTATGAGATACTCAATGTCAACGTAGTCTGGCGGAGTGTGTTTTGAGCCTGTTATTACGATATGATCTCTGCGGAAACCGGTGTCGTTGTCGCCTTGGCGCAGAGTGGAGTTGATGGTTTTGATGATTGCTGGGGTAAGGAACGAGTCTGTTTTGTCCACGTAGTCGTTGTATGCGAGTCCGTAGAATGTATTGGCAGCTTGGTGGTAGTTGACAGCTTTGTCAACATCGTCACTATTGTTTTTATATTTCTTATTGCTGAACACATCTTGGAGTGATTTCTTATCTACGAAATATCCTTCGATTAATATAGAGTTTCTTGTCTCTTCTGTGAGCAGATACAGCCATTCGTTATTGGTTACGACTGGCGAAGATATGCTGCCGAGTTTATTCAGTAAGGAGAGGCGAGGGTTTAAGAGTTCATCTGAAATGTTTTGCATCTTGTTACGCTCGTAAAGGCAGTTTTAATGTAACTGACTATATTGTAACAAAATTGTCCTTGTTACGCTAGAGATAAATTTATCAAACGTAACAAAGAACGAGAGGCGCAAATTATTTCATAAGTATTTTGACTGTAATCTCTATTTTGTGAGATTAGCTTTGAATCTAGCTTCAGTTAAGATGGCGTTGTTAATTACGTTGAAGCAGTTCATGAAGAAACATAAATAATATTGCCTTCAGTGTCAAAACGAAATTAATTGCGTATTGATACCTATATTTCCGTTTAATAAGCAATATATTACATGTTGATATGTTAATTTTTGCGTTGGGTTGAATATTTAAACAAAAAAAAGCACCGGATCGCTCCAGTGCTTTTATGAATGTATTCTTTATATTTATTAATTATTGTGTTGCTATTTTTCAATTTAGTATTTTCAACTTTCAAAATGAAAATTGGTGTCTAAACAATATTTATGTTTAGCGTATATTGTTAATAATGTTTGGGTTTCTTAGACTCTATCTTGTTGAGATAGGTCTGCAGGTCT
Source organism: Seleniivibrio sp. (assembly GCF_021209385.1). Classification (GTDB taxonomy): domain Bacteria; phylum Chrysiogenota; class Deferribacteres; order Deferribacterales; family Geovibrionaceae; genus Seleniivibrio. The sequence goes on from NZ_JAJOIL010000014.1 coordinate 3,114, forward strand.
TTTGCCGTGTAAAAAACGTTTCCGCCATCTTTACGGTAGCTAGGACCTCGGCCGATACACCGCCATTTTGCGAGATTCGCAGGAGTGGTGTGTAAAAACACAGCAGTTTCCTCGATGCTGAATGTTGCATCAATTCGAGAAAATTTCTGCTGATTGGTAATTTCAGCAATGAGCTGATGAGACAGTTCGCAAAATTTCCTATCGATATAGGAATTGTGTTTGCGCATAATAATGCGCACGATGCGTAGGAACAAAATATTCATATGTCGCTCCGCCTGAAACGCATAACATATTAATATTGCTAGATAAATTTTGTTGTGGTGTTTTTGTATTGTTATAATGTTGAATATGAAACGGTCAGACATCTAGTGTCCGCTTAAAGACGCAACCTTGTGCGTTTATTCGCCGTAGCGATTCCACCCCGTTGAGCTGGTGGTTATACGTGTCCTCAATGAAATTGATGACTTCATATTTTAGTCCGATTTGTCTTGTTTGTCAATGCGTTTCTTGACAATAAGCTCGCTCATTTCTCTAAGTCTTGCAGGGTTGACATGTGTATATTTTAATGTTGTTTTTGCGTCTTTATGTGTCATTAGAGCCATGATATCTCTCATTTCGGTTTGATTAAAGTGGAGTTGTGTTGCAAAATTATGACGGAGATCGTGTAGTCTGAAATTTGTTAATCCAGCCATTTTTTTAATTTTTTTCCAATGTTTTGAGATGTTTACCCAGTTTTTACCGTTTTTGGACGTGAAGACAAATTCTGAGTCTGAGCCATTTGCCATTTGTTCGGCTAAAACAGTTTGGGCAGCAGAGTTAAGTACGATTGTATCAAGGGAACCGTCCTTGTTGGTGAACTGTATAGTCCATAGATGCGTATCTATCTGTGACCACGTGAGATTGAGAATAACAGATTTGCGCATGCCAGTATGGAGATACAGAGTGACCATATTGGCTATTGTTTTGTTTTTGTACTCGGCGAGAACATTTAATAGAGCGTCAGTTTGTTTGTCATTAAGATACCGTATTAATGTGTTATCGTATTTTGCCAACTTTAAATAGTGAAAATCTGCGGGATTGTTTTTTAAAAAATTATGCTGATATTTTAGGTAATTAAATATTTGTCGTATGATTTTAATATGGTGCTCAGCGGTGGCAGGAGCCATGGTCTTGCCGCGCTCAGTTACAGAGTTCATTAAGTTATTATAGAATTTCTGTACAAGAGCAGGTGTTATCTCGTTTAGGTATTTATTGCCAATCGCTGGGAGAATTCTATGATTTAATCGGCTTATATCAGTCTTAATACTGCGTTTATTTATAGAGTCTTTGATATATAGACCTGCAGCTTCTTCAAATGTCATAGTTGAGGCAATATCTTTAGTAATACCGTGCTCTCTTAATTTCATGTGGTCAGATCTGATTCCATAAGCTGTTTCAGGCTTATGTCCTTCGGAAGCCCAGCCTATTTTTGTTCTTTTAGATTTATATTTGCCGTCTGAGCCTTTAATCTTTTCAGAAAAATAGTAGCATTTGTCTGGCTTGCCATTGTGTAGCTTTGTTGTTGATTGATAAAAGACTATGCCGGGATATTTAGTAGTGACAAATTTTACACTCATAACACACCTCATATTGAAAATATAGGAGTATTTGAGTTTTTCTCAATAGAAAACTGTTTATTTTACAATAAAATACGAAGAAATTATTTGCGCCATATTTGCGCCAAAAAGGGTAATCCAGAGAAATTATCAGTAACTTAGAGTAATTTTGAATTTTTAGGATATTTTTGATAAGTGATTGAAAACATTGGTAAAACAAACGCCCCCGGCATGACTCGAACATGCGGCCTCTGGATTAGGAATCCATCGCTCTATCCGCCTGAGCTACGGGGGCGTGAAAGAAAAAACTATAGATTGAAGAAGTTTTTGTCAAGATATTTCTTTTTTCTGAAAAGTCTGCTATGTTGTTGCCATGAAAAAACTAATACTTATTATATTTCTCATTGTATCAACTATTTACAATTCTTTCGCAGAAGCTCCCGTAATAGAGAAAGATGTCATATCAAAGAGGATGGTCATGGTGGGTTTCCATGCCACGGATTATAAGGACGAGGAGCTGAACGATCTGAAAGACCAGATAGAAAAAGGGCTTGTCGCAGGCGTTGTATTCTATGGCTACAATATCGAGTCCAGAAAACAGGTGAAGAGGCTTATCGCTGAGCTTAACAGACATAACCACTCCTTCATTCCTCTGCTCATGGCGGTGGACGAAGAGGGCGGGCGCGTGCAGAGGCTCACTGTGGACAAAGGATTCGTTGAGGAACCGACTGCGCAATACATCTCAAAGCACATGACACCCGATCAGGCTGAAAAGGTTTACGAGCTTACAGCCCGCGACCTTGCGGACGTCGGCTTCAATGTGAATTTTGCTCCGGTTATAGACCTCAACATCAATCCGTCGTCGCCTGTAATAGGTGCGATAGAGCGCAGTTACTCTGCGGATGTTGACACCGTTGTCGCATATGCAAAAGCGTTCATAAATGCGCACAGGAAATACGGAATAATTACCTGCCTCAAACACTTTCCCGGTCACGGCAGTGCGAAAAAGGACTCACATCAGGGATTCACAGATGTTTCAACCACATGGAATGATATGGAGCTTGAGCCGTTTCAAAGGCTCATCGCAGATGGTTACGCTGACATGATAATGACGGCACACGTTTACAACTCAGGCATAGACCCTGATTACCCTGCGACGCTCTCAAAGAAGACCATATCGCTTTTACAGGACATGAACTACAAAGGGCTTGTTATAAGCGACGACCTCCAGATGGGCGCCATCACGGATAACTACAGTTTTGAGGACACGGTTAAGCTTGCTGTTGAAGCCGGAAACAATATCCTGTTGTTCTCAAACTACTTTTTTTATGAGAAGCATTATCCCGAAAAAGTGCGTCAGGTTCTCGGAATACCTATTAATCAATGAAATAATGACTTCCGTGTCATTATTTCACAACGTATTCATCAGGCAAAGCCTGACCGATACTCACACTCCACCAGTGTTTTACGTTGAACCGTAAAACACTGACTCCGTGAGGCACATCCTTGTGCCTTTTTATTTGATTTTTTAATGACATGCCGTATGGTTTCTGATATAAAAAATCTTCCGATACAGGTGCGTCCAAAATCTGAAATAAACATATAAAAGGTGTCTTTAATGAAAGCAAAAGTGTATGTCAGGCTTAAGAACGGCGTTCTCGACCCTCAGGGACAGACAATCCAAAGCTCAATCGAAAGAATGGGTTATGAATTTGCGAAAGAGGTAAGGGTTGGCAAGGTCTTTGAAATAGAGGTTAAGGATGAATCCTGCCGTAAAGATCTTGAAAAGATAGCCTCCACAATGCTTGCAAACATGATCATCGAAGAATATTCCATAGAGTTTGAGGCGTAAGCATGAAAGCCGGAGTAGTTGTTTTTCCGGGGTCCAACTGTGACCACGACTGCTATCACGTTTTAAAGCATGTCATCGGAGCCGAAACGGTTTTCCTGTGGCATAAGGACACTGACCTTCAGGGTGTTGACCTTGTTGTATTTCCCGGCGGGTTCTCATACGGAGACTACCTGCGCTGCGGAGCTATCGCAAAGTTCTCTCCCATTGTTAACGAGGTCATAAAATTTGCCGAGAACGGCGGGCATGTGCTTGGTATCTGCAACGGATTTCAGGTGCTTACCGAATCCGGTCTGCTTCCCGGCGCGCTGATGCGCAACAAAGGTCTGAAATTCAAATGCGAATATCTGAACCTACGAGTGGACAACTCCGACACACCCTATACCAGTATGTATGCTGACGGAGAGGTCATCAGCATTCCGATAGCTCATGCCGACGGCAATTACTATATTGACGAAGAGGGCATGAAGGAGCTTGAGGATAACAATCAGATAGTGTTCCGCTATTGCGATGAGAATGGAACAGCGGAAAACGACAGCAACCCCAACGGCTCGCTGGGCAACATCGCCGGAATCATAAACAAAAAGGGCAACGTTCTGGGCATGATGCCCCACCCTGAAAGGTGTGCGGAAGGCGTTATGCAGACCCGCGACGGATACTTCCTTTTTGAATCAATAGCAAAATTCATCGGGGGCTTAAAATGAGCGTATACGAAAAATTCGGTTTCCCCGAGGTAACGGCGGAAGCGGCGAAGGGCATGGGGCTTTCCGCATCCGAGTTTGACGGTGTTAAGAAACTTCTGGGCAGAACGCCCAACTACATAGAGCTTGGTGTTATTTCATCAATGTATTCCGAGCATTGCAGCTATAAATCCAGCCGTGTGCATCTGGCAAAGTTCCCTACAACAGCCCCTTGGGTTGTTCAGGGACCCGGCGAGAATGCGGGTATCATAGAGGTCGATAACGAAGGGCTTTGCGTATGCTTCAAGGTTGAATCTCACAACCACCCGTCGTTCATCGAACCCTTTCAGGGCGCGGCTACTGGCGTGGGCGGTATCCTCCGCGACGTATTCACAATGGGCGCAAGACCCGTTGCGGCGATGAACTCGCTCCGTTTCGGCAAGCTGGACAAACCTAAAAACCGCCAGATTTTTGAAGGCGTTGTTGCGGGAATCTCCCACTACGGCAACTGCTTCGGCGTTCCCACAGTGGGCGGCGAGGTTTACTTTAACAGCTGTTACGACGGTAACCCCCTCGTAAACGCGTTTGCTCTGGGCGTTGTCCAGAAAGAGAACATCTACCTTGCGAAGGCGGAAGGTCTCGGCAACCCCGTTATCTACGTCGGCGCCAAGACAGGGCGTGACGGTATTCACGGCGCTACTATGGCATCAGAGGAGTTCAACGAGAACAGCGAGGCGAAACGCCCCAATGTACAGATTGGCGATCCCTTTAAAGAGAAACTTCTGCTTGAGGCATGCCTTGAGCTTATGAAGACCGACTACATAGTCGGCATACAGGATATGGGAGCAGCAGGGCTTACCAGCTCGTCATTCGAGATGGCTTCAAAATCAGGTTCTGGCGTAAGGCTCGACCTTGATATGGTTCCCATGCGCGAAAAGGGTATGAACCCTTATGAAATCATGCTTTCCGAGTCACAGGAGCGTATGCTTATGGTGGCTAAGAAGGGTTATGAGGACAAGGTTAAGGCTATATTTGAAAAATGGGATCTGGACGCGGTTGTTATCGGCGAGGTGACAAACGACGGATATGTAAGGCTGTTCTGGGAAGGGGAAGAGGTTGCGGCTCTTGAGGCGGCACCCCTTGCTGACGAAGCACCAAAGTATAACAGACCCTACGCCAGAGGCGAATATATGGATGAACTCCAGCGTCTGCCCAAGGTTGAATCACCCGCGAACCTGCAAAAGGTTCTGGAAGACCTGCTCGCCAACGAGACAATAGCTTCTAAACGCTGGGTATGGAATCAGTACGACCACATGGTTCGTGTGGGTACCGTACAGCTTCCCGGTTCCGATGCGGCTGTTATAAGGCTGAACGAATCCGAGAAGGGCATTGCCATTTCCAGCGACTGCAATAGCAGATACTGTCTGCTCAATCCCTTTGAGGGCGGAAAAGCGGCGATTGCAGAATCAGCAAGAAACGTAGCTGTGAGCGGTGCGCGCCCCAGAGCATTCACTAACTGTCTGAACTTCGGAAACCCAGAAAAACCGGACATCATGTGGCAGTTCGTTTCAGCGGTTGAGGGCATGGCGGAAGCGGCAAAAGTGCTTGAAACTCCTGCGATCAGCGGTAACGTTTCACTCTATAACGAAACAGAGGGTAAACCGATTCATCCCACACCCACAATAGTGATGGTGGGCGTGTTCGACGATGTTACCAAACGCATCGGCTCATACTTCACCAGTATGGAGAGCGCTGTGTATCTGCTCGGTGAGAACACCGGATACATCGGCGGCAGTGAATATCTTGCCTCCGTACACGGTTACGAGCGCGGCGACGCACCAGAGGTTGACCTTGAGCGCGAGAAGAACATAATAGACTTCATGTGTGCGGCGGCTGACAAAAGACTCGTCAAAGCGGCTCACGACGTTTCAGAGGGCGGTCTGGCTGTTGCTCTGTGCGAGATGTGCTTCGGCGGCGAGAACGTAGGCGTTAATGTTAAGCTTGAAAGCGGCATCCGCAGTGACGCTCTTCTGTTCGGTGAAAACCACGGACGTGTCATTCTGGAAATAGACGTAAACAACGCACAGGCGATAACAGCACTTGCGGAAAAATATAATCTGCCTATATCGAAAATAGGACGCACATGCAGCGGACTTATTGAGATTGCGAACAAGAGCGAAAAGGTCATATCCGCGAAAGTGGCTGATCTTGAAAAAATATGGAAAAACAGTATCGGAGACAGAATGAAATGATTTTTGATAAATTTCACGAAGAATGCGGGGTAGCAGGGGTTCACGGAAACAGAGAGGCGGCTAATCTTGTTTATCTGTCGCTGTATTCACTCCAGCACAGGGGACAGGAGGGCGCGGGTATAGCCGTGACCGACCGCAAACATATATCCTATGAAAAAGGAATGGGGCTTGTGGCTGATATTTTCAGTCAGGACAAACTGGACAAACTTCAGGGTGATATCGCCATCGGGCATAACAGATACTCCACAACAGGCGTATCCGCTCTGGCTAACACCCAGCCCATCACCGTTACGATAAATTTCGGCGAGATATCCATCGCGCACAACGGAAACATTGTGAACGCTGACGAGATAAAGGATGGGCTTGTTGCGAGAGGCGCAATATTCGGTTCCACTTCGGATTCGGAAGTTATCGTCCACCTCATAGCAAAATGCGGAAAAGATAACCTTGTTGATGCCATAACTGATTCCCTGCGCAAGCTCAAGGGTGCTTTTTCACTGCTCATCATGACAAACGACAAGATGATAGGCGTGCGCGACGCTATGGGTATGCGTCCGCTTGTTCTCGGTAAACTTAAAAACAACGGATACATCCTTGCTTCCGAGACAGTCGCTCTTGACCTTATCGAAGCAAGCTTTGTCCGCGAGATAGAGCCGGGCGAGATGGTAATCATCGACGACGACGGTATTAAATCCATATTCCCGTTTGAAAAGACCACGCCGAAACCCTGCATATTCGAGCATATATACTTTGCGCGCCCCGATTCATACCTGTTCGGACGCAACGTGTACGAAGTGCGTAAGAAATTCGGCAGGTGGCTTGCGAATGAAACACCCGTGGATGCGGATGTGGTTATTCCTGTTCCTGATTCCGGCGTTGTTGCGACGCTCGGTTATTCCGAAGCGAGCGGTATACCTTTCGAGATGGGACTTATGCGTAACCACTATGTCGGCAGGACGTTCATCGAACCCAGCCAGTCAATCAGACACTTCGGCGTTAAGATCAAACTGAACCCCGTGAGGGAAGTTATAGAAGGAAAAAGGATTGTCGTTGTGGACGACTCCATAGTAAGGGGTACCACAAGCCGTAAGATAGTAAAAATGCTTCGTGAGGCAGGCGCGAAAGAGGTGCATATGCGCATCAGCTCGCCCCCTACGGCGTTTCCCTGCTTCTACGGCATAGACACTCCCACCAGAAAGGAACTGATAGCCTCTACACACACAATAGAGGAGACCAGAAAATACATAACCGCTGACAGTCTCGGATATCTGAGCATAGAAGGACTGATGGATTGCGTCGGCAGCACGAACTACTGCCATGCCTGCTTCTCCGGTCAGTATCCGACGATTTACAAGAACGGTGAATAACGGAGTGATTTTATGGAAGAGATGATCGTTATCCGTATGTTCGGCAGCAGCATGGAGTTTGTTTCAGGCTGAAGCCCTTCGTATTTTCCCACAGGTTGTGGGACACACGATGATCCCTACGAACAGCTTTCCTATAGGCTGGATGCGCTTCTGACACAGGAGTATGGACTCGGACGGATTGATTTCAGGTATATCGACGTTTCGTCGCCGGAGATACTTGACTATATCGGCGACATCGAGACCATTGTGGACGGAAGACTGCCGCTACCCTATGTTTCTCTGAACAAAAAGCCTCTTTGCTGGGGACTTTCCGAGGCGGAGGACATTGTTACAAGGGTTAAGCTGAAATTGGATGAGAGTTAATGAAGCGGCTGGATAAGCCGCTTTTTTGTTCTGCCGTTGATATGCTTCGCTCTGCGTCGTCGGTTTCTTCTCGCTCGCAACACATACCGTCGTGTATGCTTATGCTCATCTCGAATAAATCCTCCTCGCATAGCTCGCATCTGAACGGCAGACAGGAGAGATATGCTTCGTTCTGCGTCGTCGGTTTCTTCCCGCTCGCAACACATACCGTCATCAGCATTTCCATTTTCCCTTGTTGCCAAAATCTTTATCATTTATACTGATATCATGACAAATACACACTTTGCACCAGCCGAACGCGACGATATGGACAAAATTCTGGATGTTTACAGACTCATAGCATCAGAACCTATATTTATGGCACTGATGGACAGACTTGAGCAGAATATACTTATCCTCAACGACAGGCGGCAGACTGTTTTTATCAATGATGCCGTAATAAAAAACTATTCAATAGAAAAACCGGAAGATATTCTTGGAATGCGCCCCGGCGAGATATTTAAGTGTTTAAATTCAATAAACGAAGGCGGCTGCGGAACTGCCAGATTCTGCAAAGAGTGTGGTGCTGTTAACGCTATTCTCGCAACTCAGCTCAAAAATGAGGAGCGGCTGGAGGAGTGTGTAATCACTTCTTTCGACGGTGAGACATATGAACTTCAGGTGAGCAGCAAGCCCTTTGAGTTTAAAGGTGTTCAGTATACTCTGTTCTCTATTTGCGATATCGGGCAGAAAAAACGCATGAAAGTGCTTGAACAGATATTCTTTCACGACGTTCTGAACATTGCCGGAGGGATACACTCTATGCTACAGCTTATTATGGACGGAAGCCTCATAGAGGATGATGCCGAGCGTGACAAAATCAACAGGCTGCTTGTTCTTACATCTGAACAGCTTATAAATGAGCTTTCTGCACACAAGATACTGAAAGCGGCAGAGATGAACGAGCTGATCGTTACCAGGTCAAAGTTTATGTCAACTGACTTGCTGAGCAGTGTTACAGCCATGGCGGAAAATCTGAAAAGTGCATACGGAAAAATAATATATCTTGATGCTGGCAGCGATTGTTTTGAAATTGATACTGACGAATCTCTGCTGACCCGTGTTCTTTTGAATATGCTTACAAACGCGCTGGAAGCGTCTGAAGTCGGAGATAAAGTGACTGTTTCCGTCAGACTTGCCAATAGTATTGCTGTTTTCAGCGTTCATAATAAACAGGTTATTCCCGAACAGAACAGACATCTGATTTACCAGCGTTCCTTTACTACCAAAAAACGCGGTTCCGGTCTCGGAACCCACAGTGTAAAACTTCTCACTGAAAGATATCTTAATGGCAGAGCTGATTTTGTTTCAGACGAAGAAATCGGTACTGTCTTCCGGATCCATATCCCCGTTCAATTCTGAAACCTTCTGTAGTGGCGTAATTATCGCACTTTCTAATAATGGACAAAATGTGTTTACAATTGAAAATAACTCAATATTGTAGTAATTAATATCGTAACATTGGAATTTTCTATGTGACATATTCAATTTTCATTTTGAGGAGACTTTTGCATGATATCCAAATCACTAAAGAACAAGATTTTGCTGCTTGTGTTCTTTCCGGTTATGATCGCCGCCGCAATGGTTGGCGTTTCAAACGTGGTAACGATCAAAAAGCAGACAGTCATTGAGCTTCAGGAAACAAGGGAGAGGCTCATGGAAGGAAAAAAAGATGAGCTTAAACAGCTTGTCGATCTTTTCCTGTCGGCATCAGACAAGATACTGAACGATCAGAACCTCACCGGAGAAGAGGCCAGACAGCGTATCAAATATCTTGCGTACAGTATCAATTACGGCTCGGACGGTTACTATTTCCTTTATGAAACGGACGGTACCCTCGTGGCGAATCCTATGACGCCTCAGCTTGAGGGCAAAAACAGGATGGATGTTAAAGACGACGAAGGTGTTGAATACATCCGTCAGATGATCGAAGAGGCTCAGAAAGGTAACGGATACGTTCCTTACAAAAAGTTTAAAAAGTCCAAAGATGCAATTATGCCGAAAATGAGCTATGCGGCTATGATACCGAAGGTTAACTGGATGGTTGGAACCGGATTTTATGTCGATGATATCGATGATATTGTAGCGAAGGTTAAAGAAGCCGGAGATGCAAAGGTGAGCAGAATGATAGCCATGACCGCTGTGGTTTCAGTGTTTGCCGCTCTGATTTCCGTTATGCTGGCAGGATTCATGCTCAATCCTGTTGTGAGAAACATTCGCTCAGTCAGCAGCACTCTCAAGGAGATTTCTACAGGTGAGGGTGATCTTACACGGCAGCTTCCTGTAAAGAGTGCAGACGAAGTCGGAAGTCTGTCAGTTTATTTCAACACTTTCATAACCAAACTTAAAGAGATAATCTCATCGGTTCAGTCCTCTTCCCATTCTGTTGCATCAGGGAGCGCAGAGCTCGCCTCTGCCACAGAGGAACTGTCTGTGACGATAAGAGACCAGGCAGCACAGATTTCAGGCGTTGCTGCCGCCACAGAAGAGATGAGCAGGTCATCGGAGCAGATAGTGGTTAACCTGAACACAAACGTTGAGCTTGCCGGAAAAACTGAACGTAACACGGAACAGGGAAGTATTATGCTCCAAAAGGCTGTGGACGAGATCGTCGGTATAAAACAGCAGGTTGATGAGCTTGGAAAGGCCATAAGCAGTCTTGCAGATTCATCTCAGGAAATAAACGTAATCCTTAATGTAATAAGCGATATAGCGGATCAGACGAACCTTCTGGCGCTCAATGCGGCGATAGAAGCGGCAAGAGCCGGAGACCACGGAAGAGGTTTTGCGGTGGTTGCGGACGAGGTGCGCAAGCTGGCGGAAAGAACGCAGTCAGCAACAGGGGAGATAAGCTCCATTGTTGATAATTTCCGCAGAGAATCCGTCAAAGCATCCAGCGATATGAGTTCGGCTCTGGTTCATGTAGACAGCGGTGTGAACAGCATGAGATCCATCTCTTCATTCTTTGACGAGATCGTGACTTCTGTAAAGTCCATGAACGAAATGAACGGTGTGATAGAAACATCCATACGCGAACAGCTTTCTGCTATTTCAGGAATCAATGACAATACGCAGACCATTTCAGCAGGTATAGAGCAGAGTTCAAACGCATTGCACGAGATATCAAGAACCGTTAATGATCTTGAAGCACAATCGGGAGATATGCTGAATGTGGTCGGCAAATTCAGAGTTTGATTGATAAGCATTTATTTTCAGATATAAAAAAAGCCCTCGTTTTTGGCGAGGGCTTTATCATTTACTTCGTATAGTATTGCTGGTATTGAGGACTGACCTCAATTTTCGCTTTCTTCTTAAGAGCGTCCACATAATCTTTAAGTGCTTCATTCTGCTTAACACCCAGAAGAGCGGAGACTATCTGGTCTTTCTGCTCAGCCGTAACAGGTGCTGCAGGAGGTGTCAGGCTTACAACCTGAACAAGGAAAACTTTACCGCCCACTGTGTAGGGTTTCGCAAGGAAAGAACCGGGTTTGGCTTTGAAAACAGCATCCATAAGATCGTTGTTCATACCAAGGTTCTCAATGGGTTCGTTACGGTTGAATGCTTTGGGAGTAACAAACGTTTTGCCTGTTTTGGAAGCCGCTTCCTGAATAGATGCAAGCTTTCCTGCTTCCGCAGCCGCTTTTTCAGCCGCTTTAACACTTTCCTGTGCTTTATATTCGCCCTCAACCTGAGCTTTGATGTTTTCAAACTTAGGAATGTAAGAGGGGAACTTGTCAGTCATTTCAAAAATAACCTTTTTATCGTCAAAGTCAATTATCTGGCTGACTTCTGTTTTAGTCATTGACATCAGCTTTTTGGCTATGTCGGGTTTTCCTTCAAGCGCTGTTCCGGCACCTGTTTCGGTTACACCGTTGATTGTTACGACAGGGAGTTTACCGCCGTTCTTTTTATTGAAAGCGGTGATGTTTGATTCAGCAACAATCTCTTTGTATTTGTCAAAGACGAAACTTTTGAATGCCGTCTGACCTTTCTCTTTTTTGATCAGTTCGGTTATCTGAGGTTTAGCCTGATCCAGAGTGGGGCTGGTTTCAATTTTGTGATCAATCACTTTGATAATGTGGTAGCCGAACTGGGTTTTGACTATACCGGAAACTTCGCCGGCTTTAAGTTTGAATGCTTCCGCTTCAAACTGGGGAACCATCTGACCTTTGGTGAAATAACCGAGGTCGCCGCCGTTTTGTCCGCTTGAATCAGCTGAATATTTTTTAGCAAGCTCTGCAAAGTCGCCGCCCGCTTTGACCATTCCGAGAACCTCTTTTGCGAGTTTCTCTTTTGCTTCTGCATCCTGAGTGTTCTTCCAGTCGTCAACCTTGAAAAGGATGTGAGAGGCTCTCACGCTCTCTGGTTGCGTAAGCGACGCTTTGTTTCTGATAAAGTAGTCTTCAACCTCTTTGTCGGAAACGGGAATATCAATATTTTTCATAAGCGCGGGGTCAAACACCAGTGCTATGAAGTTTGCTTTTTCTGGAACTCTGTATTCGTCTTTGTTATCTTCGTAGAATTTTTTCACAGCTTTTTCGTCAACATTTACCGATGCAATGAAGTCGTTTGCGTCAAACTCTATATAATTGACAGTGGCGGTTGTGTTACGGAATTTGTATTCCATATTCACTTCTTTGTCAGTTACAGACACACTGTTTTTTATTAACTCAGACATCTTCTGGTTTGTGATGTCCTCTTTGACCTTTTGTTCAAAGATGGCGGGTGTCATTCTGTTTCTGGCAAGTATGCCTGTATATTGCTCAATGTTGAACTGACCGTCCACCTGAAACGATTGCATATTCTGGATATACATCTGAACTTCCGCATCGGAAACGGGAATGTTCAGTCTTTTTGCTTCTTCAATGAGGAGTGCCTGACCGATGAGGTCGTTCATAACCGTTTTTTCGATCAGGTTGTCTTTCATAAGCTGATCGACCTGATTTCCGAAAAGACTGCGGAAATTTTCTCTGGTGGCGTCAAGTTTCTGACTGAAATCAGCGTCTGATATGACAGTATCGTTTACCTTTACTGCATAACGGCTTTCAGCGACCTTGTCGCCGATACCCCATGCGAAAAAGATGGTAGCAACGAAAGCTGCTATCACAAACCAAAGGGCAAAAACTGTCATCTTTTTTTGTTGTCTGAGTCTGGAGATCATATTGAAGTACCTCGTGAGGCAATATTTGACTGATATATTAAAAATTTAAGACCCGACAGGGTGACTCCGGCACACAAATTAACCCACTACCGTTGCTTTCTTCCGAACCTGGCGGGGTTCGCGGGAAATTCATTGCAGAGACCCCATCGGGCCAGCCTGATATTCATTTTTTAAGCATCAAAACGGAGAGGGAGGGATTCGAACCCTCGGAACGCGTTAACGTTCACACACTTTCCAGGCGTGCTCCTTCAGCCTGACTCGGACACCTCTCCTTCATGATTCCAAAAAGGAATCAAATGTATATCAGGCTTTCACTTTAATGTCAATAGCATGGTTTGATTCTCCATGCATTATTTTGCTACCGGCTATTTAACGATTATTTTAGCTGGTTTATCCGTCTTTTTAATCTTGTAATAAACGTACGGGGCATACCATTCGTTTGAGCATGCTGTCGGCTCCGCATAAACGACAATGGACTTTTCGGTTTCGTCAATGCGGTATACCTTTATACATGAATCGCCGGCAGCCTTGCCGAAATATGCCACCAGAAGTGAAAAATTTTCATAGTCGAACGGCTGAGTATTTTTATTGATAATAGCCCTTGCTCTGTGGAAAGCATTGTATTCCTCATCTGAATTGAATATCTTAACACCATAAACAGGACGTCCCACAGGGGCGAAACCGTTGACCTTTTCAAACGAAGTGAGCGAGCTTCTGTCGCCCATGGCAAACGCAATGACGGCTGTGAAAATTAATATTGATATAATTATGGTTTTCATGTCACACCATTGAGGTATTAATTACTTTGTAGTAGCATACTAATATGATAATATCACGACAAAACAGTTCACGAGGTCGTTTATGATTACAAAATTTAAATTGTTGATTCTTGCAGCGTTTCTGTTTGTATCTGTTTTTTCTGCTTCGGCGGCAGATGTTACCGCAAAAATTATAGGCGGAACTACAGTTTCGAGCGGAGCTTACCCGTTTATGGTTGCGATTCTCGATACCACAGGCGGTACGACAGATTATAGCCAGCAGTTTTGCGGAGGAACCCTCATTGATTCACAATGGGTCATGACAGCGGCACACTGTATGGTAAAATTAAAAGATTACACAATTTCTTCCAATATGAGTAAGCTTCGAGTTCTCGCAGGAACAAACACACTTTCAACGACAACCATAAGTTCTGGAACAAAAGTTAGCGTTTCAGCGGTTTATGTGCACGAAAGTTACAACAGCGTGACATTTAACAACGACATCGCACTCATTAAGCTCAGTACACCGCTTAGTGTTGATGCCATCGATGCTCTCTCGTCGTCCACATACCCCGGATTTTCAACCGATGATCTGGCAACTGTTGCAGGATGGGGTACAACTACTTCTCCTGAACCGTATTCCTATCCCACAGATCTTATGGAGGTCGATGTTCCTGTTGTTTCAAACGCAACATGCAGCGGCAGCTACAGCAACATCACCTCTAATATGCTTTGTGCCGGTTATCCTGAAGGCGGGAAAGATTCCTGTTCGGGTGACAGCGGTGGACCTCTGTTCGTTCAGGACGGATCCAACTATATAGTTATCGGTGTCGTCAGTAACGGTAACGGCTGCGCTTTAGCAGGTTTTTACGGCATCTATACCAGAGTTTCCCAGTATACCTCATGGATAGAAGGAAAGATGAGCGGTACACCAGCAGACAGTGAAACTGACCCTGGTTCAACGCCAGATATTTCGGATATCCCTACCTCTGGAAGCGCAAGTGAAATAGACACCAATATAGAGGATGAAGTTTACTATAATTTATCAGGAAGTCAGTTAATGGGGTTTGGGGTGGTTGGGTCAACATTCTTATCTCAAACAGTTCATAATGAAAGTGCTTCTATAAATAATTATAACATTTTTGCCTCTATTGATTTCACTAGTACACTAACTGTTGGTAACAGCTCCATTGTTGCTTTATATCTGCCCGGAATGGATATTTCAAAAGTTAATCTGTTTAAATGTGAAGATAACATGATTAATTGTTCTTCCATTTCTGTTCAACGAGATAGTAATGAACATTTAATATGGTATTACGTTGAAGACGGTGGAACTTATGATACTGATGGTCTTGTTAATGGCGTCATAGTTGACCCTGTTTATGTAGGCTTGAGTACTGACAATAATTCAAGTTCCGGCGGCGGAGGAGGAGGCGGATGTTCCGCATCCAGAGACGGTTCGCCTGTTGCACTGATTCTTATGTTTGTTGTTGGCGGAATATACCTGATACGCAGAAGAAGAGCTTAACTCTTTCAGATACAGAAAAAGGCAGCCGCTTAGCTGCCTTTTTTAATTGCTTCT
Organism: Seleniivibrio sp.; assembly: GCF_021209385.1. Taxonomy (GTDB): domain Bacteria; phylum Chrysiogenota; class Deferribacteres; order Deferribacterales; family Geovibrionaceae; genus Seleniivibrio. The sequence continues at coordinate 18,760 of NZ_JAJOIL010000014.1, forward strand.
TATGTCTTTTATTGAGCTTCCAGAACCTGCATACCGAAGTCTCTGCCCCATTGATAAGCGTCCCTGAGCTCATGCTCAGACGGTGTCATCTTAACCTTGAACGAGGGCAGAGGAGTCTTCATGCGCATGGTCTTCATTATATCCTCTGAGACCTTAACGCCTTCGCCGCTCCAGCCGTATGAGCCGAAACATCCGCCCAGTCTGTTCACAACGTTCAGAACTACAAAGTATGAGAACAGTTCAAGTACCGGGTGCGGAGCCTTCGCGTTGAGTGTCGGTGTACCGATAAGCACGCCGTGGGATATTTCTATGGAATCAATTAATGTCATTATGTCAGTTGTGGCGGAATCATACATATCAACGCGGACGCCGACCTCTTCGATTCCTGCGCGTATCTGGTCTGCCAGCTTTTTGGTGTTGCCGTATGCTGTGGCATAAACCAGCGTGACCTGGCGTGTTGTCATGTTCTTATAGTATCTGGCGGCGGACTTTTCATAGAAATCCATGTAAAAGTCAATATCCTCAACCAGAATTGGACCGTGGGAAGGGCAGACCATGTCAATTTTCAGTCCTTCGATCTTTTGAAGAGCCTTGGTTATATGTTCCTTATAGGGTCGCATGATCATGGAGTAGTAGAAGCGGAACGCTTCTTTTGCCGTTTCCTTTTCCGCTATGTCCTTGTTCAGCAGTATCTCGTCTTTCGGACAGTAATGCGCACCGAGAAAGTCGCAGGGAAAGAGCATTGCTTCTTCCACAAGATAGGTGAACATAGTGTCCGGCCAGTGCAGGAAAGGAGTATGGAAGAAACGAAGCGTCTTTCCGCCGAGATCTATAACATCCTCATCTCCTACGGCTCTTCCTTTGAAGTCACGGTTGACGATATTCTCAACGAAGGTCTTTGCCGTTTTGGAATAGATAACTTCCATATCGGGGTTGAGATCAAGCAGAGTGGGCAGTGCGCCGGAGTGATCCGGTTCGTTGTGGTTCAGAATGATGTAATCAATCTTGCTCACAGGCACGATCTCTTCTATTCTGGCGATGTATTCCTTCTGAAAATTAAGCTTACAGGCTTCTATCAGAGCTGTTTTCTCTTTGCCTATAACCAGATAGCTGTTATATGTCGTTCCGTGTTCCGTGGGGATAACTATGTCGAAAATCTCGAGCTCCGGATCTTTTACGCCGACCCAGTAAATATCCTTTTTCAGCAGAGTAGCATGCATATTTCCTCCAAGAAAAATAAGTGAAAAAAAGCCGCCGTAACAGTTTGCGCGGCGGCTTTATTTCTTAGTCCTGATAAGCCTCAAAGCTGTCTTTGCCTACGCCGCATTCGGGGCAGACCCAGTCTTCGGGGATATCTTCAAAAGCTGTACCGGGGTCGATACCGCCATCGGGGTCGCCCACTTCAGGGTCATAAATCCAGCCGCAGATTGTGCAGATATACTTCATGGTTGCCTCCTTATAATAAGAGTATACTGGTCTTTTTATGCAAGTCAAATCTTTTTGATTTCGGTGTTCTTAATACCTATCTTCTTGAGCAGTCGGTCTTTTATAGTGGTTATCACAAAGTTGTAGTCTTTGTCTGCAAGGTTAAGCTGACCGCCTGCGGATTTCATATGCCCGCCGCCTGTACCAAGTCCTTTGACAAGGCTTATAGCCATTCTGCCCACTGCTGTTCTTGTGGATTTCGAGCGCAGGGAGAAGAAACCGCAGTTATCTATCTTTCCAACAACGAATGTCCATTTTATATCTCTCATGCGAAGCAGAAAATCGCTTGTTTCTGCAATGAGGTCGGCGTTTCGTACCTCGCCCAGATCGCAGAAAATAAGGTTGTCGATTATCTCTGAACATTCTACAGCTTTTTTCAGATTTTTGAAATAGTATCTGGGGACTTCGGGGTTTTCAATTTTTGTGAGTTTTTTGTGGGAGATATAGGGGAAAATGTACGACATCATGGCTTTGTCTTCGCAGGTGTTCGTACGCCCCGAACCGACGGTGTCCGTCTTTATTCCATAATAAAGCGCCGTTGCTGTGTCCGTGTCAGGAATAATATTCAGACGCTTCATATATTCAGTGATGATTGTGCTTGTGCTGCCTGCATTCGGTCTGACATCGTGCAGGCGTATTTCCGAGGTCGTGTGTCTGTAGTTGTGATGATCGATGACCACATCCACTTTAAACCCTTCCGGTATATAAACGTTTCCTGCTTTTGGCTGGGTATCGACAACGATAAGGTAGTCGTATCTTGCGAAGTTCAGTTTTGAAGAACTGTGCATATCTATTTTGCACAAACGCAGGAGTTCACGGTTTTCTGCTCTGCCAACGATACCGTAAAATCCTATTGTACATCGTTTTTTGAGTTTAGAGGAAAGGATATACTTCATTCCGGTGGCAGCCGCAATGGTATCAGGATCAGGGTTGTTATGGGTGAGTATCAGAACCTTTCGTTTAGGTTTGATATCTTCTAGTATCCTGTCTATCATGATAAAGATTATTACTCCTGTGACGTAAAATCAAGGAGAATATTCCCACCTTCAAGTTTTGACGCTGTGAAACCGTATTCTTTCTGTATCCCCTGAAGCTTTTTAAGGAGCATGTCGGGCGAAACGTATATCTCGGCTTCAATATCAAGTGATTTTTCAGCGAAACCTTTTATGCTGTAGTTGGTTATAAACGTTTTTCTTTTCAGCGCTTCCATGAGGTTCTTGGGGGTTGCAAAGTTGGCGTAGTTCGCAGCCGTCAGAGTTATTTTTGTCAGTTCCCTGTCAAGAGACGGTGCCGGAATAGCACCCTCGCGAACGGAATAGAGGGCAAGATCCATGGCGCTGTAAATGGCTGATGCTACGCATGAAACATCAGATTGTCCTGTGCCTTCGCCGGATGTTTTAACTGCCGGAAACTCCTTTGCCTTGCCGGCGACACGCATACTGACAGTGGCAGAACATTTTCCGTCGCCTGAAGTTGTGTCGGCTTTTATATCAAAGAGGTACTGTGCTTTTGAATTCTGAAATGCTTCATAGACCAGATCGGGCATAGAGCTGTCGGCAACTGTGGAGAGGAAATCCATCTGGTATTTTGTGCTGAACGCATTCTTTTTCAGCGCGTTCGTGATGGCGGCGTTGTTTTCATAGTTGTCGTGGAGTTCGTCTATGACATAAACAGCGTTATCGGTTCTGGACTTGATCATATATGCAACATCTGAAAGGCTAAGCTTGTCAACATCCGCTATCACCGTATAGGTTATGGTTCCGTGGTTATATCTTCTGTCAACTATCTTGTAGCTTCTGATAAATTTAAGATATTCTGATGTTATCTCCGGCATGTCGGAACCTGTCTGTTCATCCTGCTGTCTGGAGAAATAGTTATAGAGGGCGTTCAGAAGGGCGCTGTTCTTTGCCGAAGTGTCCGCCTGTTTTATGTTGTCGTTCTGAACGGTCACGGTTGCGGAGCCGTTAACGACCGTCGCATATGCATTTATTGTGAGGAGCAGAACAGCCGCAGCCATTACCAGTAACTTATTCATTATTGTCTCCGTTCTCTGTTGTTGTAGCCGTATACACTGATGATGTGTATTTTCCAAGACCTCTGAGCCCAATAGTCAGCATTACTATATGTTCAACATCGCTGTCGTTGCTGACTGAAACGTCTTTTATCTCCGTCTTTCTTTTGTATGTTATACCTGCTTCCCAGCATTCGCTCTTGTAAAGCAGAGTGACTGCATCATCAACAGACGATTCAGCTTTCCATGAAAGATGATTGTTCCAGCCGGAGCTGGTTCTGCTGTAAGAAAGGTCGTACTTTGGAGTAGTATAGGTCACTGTTCCCTGAATGGTAGTGTTTTTGTCGTCACTGGTCTCTTTATCGAACGCGTATTTGCCGGAAACTACTATTTTCCCAAGTGATACACTGAGTCTGGTGAGGAGGAAATCTGCATCCTTGTCGTAGTAGTTGTATTCGTGTTCAAAATAGCTGTAAAACCCGCCTGTAGTTGAAAATTCTACCTTGCTGACAAGAGGCTCATAGCGGTGTTCAGCTCTTGTCATCTCATAACCCTGAGTGTTTTCAAGTTTTAATGCCCAGTCGGGAGCTTTGAAATAGTTTTTAAGTGAATATGAGTAGTTCTTTGTTTCGTCTATAACATCCTGATCTATGTAGTCGAAAAGATTCGTCTGGTCGATGTCCGGTGTCTGCACATATCTCAATGTGTTATATATTGAATGGCGAAAACCGTTGTAGTTTTTATATATTTCCGCAAAAGCGAACGAGTAGTCTATAGTATACATCTGCCTTGTTATGGAGTCTTCGTCAACATCCAGATATGCTGTGCCGGAGTGTTTGTCGGTGGTTGGCATAGTAAGGTCATAATTGCTTTCAAAATCGTACCATCTGGTGTAATAACCAGTGATGGATGGTGTGAAAGTACCGATGTATACAGATATGGGCTTATATAACATCAGACTTGCGTGGTCTCTGGTATAGTCCAGTTTTTTTGTTTCCTTCGTGTCAAGATCATAGTCATATATGAATTTTGTATTTCTGACTTCGTCGTGAGCTGCGTAATACCTGACATTAACCGGCGCAAACGATATATCTTTTTGTGCAGAGAGTTCAGGGCGCAGATATGTATGCTCTTTAAGGTATGTGCTTGTGATAGTGTATGACATTACGTCGTTGTATTTAAGTTCTACGTCGCTGTATTTTGTTTCATACTGAAGCTGTAAGCTGTTGTAATAGGTTTCGTCTTCGTTGTCGTAATCCTGCGCTATTGAATAATCTTCATAATCGTCCTGATAACTGTAATCTGATACCGCTTCAAGATCGACCTTAAGCCTGAGACTGTCGGTTATGGCTATACTGGACTTGTTATATATGAAGAAACGACCGGAATCCGTTTCAGGACCGGATATATGAGCTTCTTCTGTCGGTGACTTTCTGTCTTTGCCGACATACTCGAAATAGTTGTATATCTTTGAATCAGCGCTGGGTGTAAAGCGAAACTCATTGGCGTAGAGAGTGTTTTCATTCTGCGAAAAAGTTGCGGCAAAAGTTGTATCCTTATCCACGTCGATATTGTAAAAGAATTTCGGCTGAACGAACATTCCCAATGTTGAGCTGTAGCCCATGCTGGGAATAAGAAAGCCTGTTTCACGCTCGCTCTTTATCGGGTATATAATATAAGGTGAATAAAAGACGGGAACGCTCTTTGCCCAACCCGCCACGTTGAAGGCGGAAAAATAGCCGCCCACGTCAATTTTTGCAGAGGACGCGGAGAGCGACCACGCCGGATCATCACCTGAACAGGTGGTAAAAGTGGTGCTGAAAAGCTTATAAGAGTTCTTGCCTGTTTTGTGAACCTCTTTGGCGGAGAACCAGTTATATGGCTGAACGAAAGCATCCGCATCATAGAACTTTCCGGTTTCCGTTTCGGTGTCGTACTCCATTCTCTCACAGTCCACTGTTTCGTCTGCTTCCGTCATACGGACGTTTCCGTTCGCTTCCATATATCCTCTGTCCTTATAATAGAGGAGATCGTCAGAAGTGAGCGTACGCTCGCCCTGGAAAACCTTGACATTACCGGATGCGTGATAGAAGTTCTGGTCGGACGAATCGACATTGTCCGCTTCAATTGTGACATTTTCAGCGGCATAAGACGACATACAGATGCAGACAATTATAATGGAGAGAATAAGTTTCACAGCCTGTCCTTGAGCAGTATTTCTCTGACCGCTGCACAAAGATACAGCGAACCGCATACGAGTATATCAGTATTTCCTGTAAGTTCAACGGCTAATTTGACAGCGTCCCGGACATTTGAGAGCTTCGTAGCTTTAACATTTAAGTCATTAATATCAATGCTTCTTTCATTTCCGGGTATCTGTGTTACTATTATTTGAGATGCCACATTTCCCAGTATATTTATGTGCTTTACAGCGTTTCTTTCCTTAGTGCATGAAAAGATCACAATCGGGTTTTTACCTTTATAATGCTGTAAAAGTCTGTTAAGTCCGTCTTCGTTATGCGCACCGTCAAGAACAAATCTGCCGAACCGTTCCATCCTGCACATAGGCAGTTTCAGATTTTCAGGCATACCGCCTTTTTCAATATAGTCGCAGACTGCTTCCGCCAGTCTGAGGTTGTTTGAGTAGGGGTCTTCAAAACCACGGTAAGGTTCTTCGGAATACTGAGGTTCTATGATGGTCTTATCTGAAAACTCTTCATAGACGTGGCTTCTGACCTGTTCAGTGTTTCTGCCAAGGAAAAAAACCGGATTGGTTTTGATTATCGCTAGCTTTTCGTTGGCAATGGAAATGATATTGTTGCCCAGAAACTCCGTGTGATCCATTGAGATGCTTGTTATTACAGGTATCTTGCTGTTCAGAATATTTGTGGAGTCGAACCGTCCGCCAAGTCCCGTTTCAATAACGGCAGTGTCTATGCTCTGTTCCTTATAATAAAAGAACGCCATAAGTGTAAGTGTTTCAAAATAGGACAGGGTATGCTTGATAACAGATTGTTCGACAGCGGAGAATATCCTGTTGAAATCGACCTGTGGGATGTCCTCGTCGTTCAGTTTTATTCGTTCCCTTACATTTAATATATGGGGAGAGGTGAACAGTCCTGTTGTGTGTCCCCTGTGGCGGAGTATCTGGTCGATAAAATAAGACGTGCTGCCTTTCCCGTTTGTACCTGCTATGTGTATGACGTTTTTTGCGATATTATCACACAGACCCAGTTCTGTTGCCGCATTTTTGATACGGTTAAGGGTGAGTTCAAGATTTTTGAACTCACCGCGTTGTCTGAAAAATGATTCAAATAGAGAGTGAGGCATCAGCCAAAGAATTCAAGGACCTTGGATATCTCAGATTTCCAGTCCTGTCTGTGGAGAACCATGTCCACCATTCCGTGTTCAAGAAGAAATTCCGAACGCTGGAACCCTTCGGGGAGGGTCTGGCGGATGGTCTGTTCGATAACTCTGGGACCTGCAAAACAGATAAGCGCACCTGGTTCGGCAATATTAATGTCGCCGAGCATCGCATAACTGGCGGTGACGCCCCCTGTTGTGGGGTCTGTGAGCAGGGAGATGTGTCCAAGTCCCTTCTGGCGCAGCTTCACCAGCGCCGCAGAGGTTTTTGCCATCTGCATGAGAGAGAGTATGCTCTCCTGCATTCTTGCGCCGCCGGAGCAGCTTATAGTAATGACATGTGTGTTCTTTTCAATAGCGCTTTCGATAAGTCTGACTATCTTTTCGCCGACAACACTGCCCATGCTTCCGCCGAGGAAGCCGAACTCTATGCCGCCGATATGTACGGGTTTGTCGTTGATGCGGGCTATGCCTGAAACAAAAGCGTCATTCATGCCTGTTTTTTTCACAGCTGCTTTAACCCTGTCGGGATATTTTTTAGAGTCTTTGAATTTGAGCGGGTCAAGCGATTTCAGGTTTTCATCCATCTCCTGAAAAGTACCGGGATCTATGATAATGTCGATCTTTTCCCTTACTGTGATAGGAAAGTGCTTTCCGCACTTGGGGCAAGTCTGGAGAGCTTTTGTTACCTCTTTATGGTAGTTTATCTCGCCGCATCCGCTGCATTTCATCCAGAGCTTTTCGTCAATTTCCTTTCTCTGTTGGTCGGGAGTATTAACTTTCTGGACTTTATCGCGTAAAAAATCTCTGATGCCCATATTTTCTCCGTGTTTGTGTGTCAATTAACCATAATGAAGACGGTATCTGAAAGTTGAATAATAAAACTGTTCCCTTTTTTTTGCAAACGTTTTCTTTTTTACCTGAAAATATGAAAGGTTCTTCTATGTTGTGTGAATAGCTGCGCAGGTGTGCATATGTTTTCGTTGGTCAATTTCTTCAAACAGATACAAAGCAGCAGTGCCGTGTGAGCTGCATCAAAAAGTGCGCGGTGGCGGTAGGTGTCCGGAAGTGGAATTTTCATGTCGAAATGATGTATAAGATTATCAAGGGAATAGCTCTTAAGTCCTTTTTCAGCCGCTCTTGATAATTTTACAGTATCTATTACACACCGGAGGTTAACAGGCAGTCCCTTTTCTTCCATGTGGTGAGTCAGGAAAGCATAGTCAAATCCGGCATTGTGCGCGGCTATGATGCTGTCTCCGGCGAAATCCAGAAACTGCGGAAGCACCTGATACGCTTCAGGTTTGTCGGCGACCATCCGCGTGTTTATGCCGTGAATGGCATACGCCTGATAGGGTATGTCGGTCTTGGGATTTATGAGTGAGCTGAACGTATCCTGAAGATCGACAATGAGACCCGGTTTAACTTTAACAGCGGCGATTTCAACAAGCCTTGCTCCCTTTTGCGGCGACATTCCTGTTGTTTCCGTGTCAAACACGGTGAAGGTCATCTCCGAAAAAGGCGTGTCATACATCGCTGCACTCAAAGAGTTTTATGAAATCCGCAACGGTCATCTGCTCTCCGCGGATGTTCTGCGCAAATCCGGCTTTTTCCAGAACTTCTTCTATATTTTCAATGGATTTCATCAGGTTGTTTTTAAGTGTTTTACGTTTAAGTACAAATGAGTTACGAACCATATTCAGAAAGCGTTGCTCTCTTTCCGGCTCGAAATAGCGCTCTCTGGGGTAAAATTCCAGAACGGTTGAGCGCACTTTTGTATTGGGCCAGAACTGACCGCCGGATATATCTTTCAGCTTTTTCATTGTGAAATAGTAGGAGGATATTACAGATAGAGAAGAGTATTCTTTGCAGTTAGGTTTGGCGTTTATTCTGTCAGCGACTTCCTTCTGGAACATAAAGGTCATTTTTTCTATGCGATGGAAGAACTTGACGCAGTGCATCAGAATTTCCACAGAAACGTTGTACGGCAGGTTTCCTGCGAAGGCTATCTTGCCTTCCGGAAGCTGTGATTCCTCTATGAGCATAAAGTCAGAGTGGATCAGCTTAAATTTCGGATAGATGAACAGATAGCGCGGCAGGAATTTTGCGAGGTCTTCGTCTATCTCTACGGAAGTAACGCCCACACCCTTTTCAAGCATGGCGATGGTAAGCACGCCGCACCCGGGACCTATCTCCACCACGTTCTTACATTCAGCGTCCGCCAGCGACTGGGCAATATCGTCGATAGTGTGTCTGCTGGTCAGGAAGTGCTGACCGAACTTCTTTTTCGTATATCCGAATTCGTTCTTATAAATATCAAGCAAGTCGAGCATTTTTCACCATTTCCGCCGCCACTTCGGAGGCTCGTTTGATGCTGGTACACGAGGCTATGCCTTGTCCGGCTATATCGAAGGCTGTGCCGTGGTCAACCGACGTCCTTATTATAGGCAGGTTGAGAGTGACGTTGACCGCGTTGCCGAATGATTCCATCTTAACGGGGATAAGCCCCTGATCGTGGTACATGACCACAACGAAGTCATATTCGCCTTTTGCCGCCTTAACAAACAGGGAATCGGCGGGGAAAGGACCCTCAACGTTTATCCCTTCTGCCTGTGCAATCTCAACCACAGGCGATATGAGAGTTATCTCTTCGTCGCCAAGCGCGCCGTTGTCGCCCGCATGGGGGTTAAGTCCGCACACGGCAATTTTCGGTCTGCGTTTCCCGCAGAAGAACTGTCCTGCGGCATCCGCATTGAGTATTGCGTTCATTATGGCTTTTTCATCAAGTTTTTCCACCAGATGTTCCATTGGGACGTGGGTTGTCGCTAATACGCAGCGCACCTTGTCGCCAACCATCAGCATGGAGAAGTGTTTCGATTTTGTCAGAAATCCCAGAAATTCCGTATGTCCGGGAAAGTTGTATCCGCCCTCTTTGATGGATGCTTTGTTTATGGGGCAGGTGACAACAGCGTCAGCCTCGCCGTTTTGCACCATGCGTACCGCTTTTTCAACGAACAGCATGGAAGCTTTCCCGTATTCGGGTTTTATTTCGCCGTATTCAATGTCAAACGTAAGTTTTTCGTCCGGTTCAACGATCGTGATGTCCGGCATCGGTCGTTTCAGCAGGGTTTCAAAAGTGTGCCTTATGATATATTCATAGGAAACAAGAATAACTTCGTATTCATCGTTCTGTGTTATGCTTTCCGCAAATTTACATGCGATCTCCGCGCCTATGCCTGCGGGGTCGCCTGTTGTTATAGCAAGTTTTGTCTTTTTCATAACCGGAAGGATATAGCATCCGCCCCCTTGTTTCAAGAGTTAAAAACTTGCACAAAAATATCCGCTAAATATTATATGTATTATTTGAAATGAAAGACAAAAGTCTGTAAGATAGAGCGCCCGATGTTTATGCGACATAAGGTAAGGAGAGAAAATGCCCCAGCTTACTAAGAACATATTCGATGAGCTTACGGAAAATATCCGAGGCGAAGTATATACAGATGCTGTGCGGAGATATCTGCACTCCACCGACGGATCAATATTCAGAGTTGAACCCGCCTGCATAGTTTACCCTAAAGACACCTCAGACGTTGTTGAGACTGTGAAATTCGCAAATAAATACGGATTGTCCGTCCACTCAAGAGGTGCGGGTTCTGGTCTCTGCGGTTCTGCGATAGGCAGAGGGATAATCATAGATTTCGCGAAATTCATGAACAGGCTTATCGATCTTGACGAAGAGCAGAAAACTTTCGTCTGCCAGCCGGGGTACAGATTCGGTGAGCTTGAGGTCGAGCTTAAAGGAAAAGGACTCTTTTTCCCGCCTGACCCTTCCAGCGGCGAATACGCAACCTTCGGCGGCATGTTCGGAACAAACGCCAGCGGCGCCCACTCCGTTAAATACGGAAACGTGTCGGATTATATAGAGGATGCAGAGTTCGTTACGGCAGAGGGCAAAGTATATACTTTCAGCCAGATTGCCGGAACGGATTACGACAGTCTGGACGAGCCTTTCAGAAAACTGTTCGACCTTTACAGCGATAACAGTGACAAAATCGAGAGCGGTTATCCAGCCATCCGTTTCAACGTGGCAGGATACAACCTCAAAAACCTTGTGGACAGCGGAAAGCTGACGCTTGGCAAACTGATAGGCGGTTCAGAAGGTACACTGGTCATAACCACCCGTCTGAAATTCAGACTGCTGAAAAAACCTTCCCACGACAGCCTTGTTGTTGCGTATTTCGACAATATAATCAATTCCGCAAAGGCTACGCAGGCTATTTTGCCGCTCAACCCTGCCGGAATCGAGATAATGGATAAATCGCTCCTTAAATTCGCCAAAGAGTTCGACGAAAAGCTGAACGAAGCGATACCGGACGGATACGACAACGTATGTATGTTCGAGTTCGACGGCTTCTCCGAAGAGGAGACCACAGAGCTTGCTGACCGCGCGAAAGCTATTCTGGAAGAGCAGAATCTTTCGCCCCTGATGCACACTGCGGCAACGAACGAGGAGAAGGAACAATTCTGGGCGGTGCGCAAGGCGGCTGTGCCGATACTTTATAAGATAAAGGGCGACCGCAAGATTCTGGCTCTGATAGAGGACGCGGCTGTCCCCACAGACAAACTCGTGGAATACTTCGAGGGGCTTTACGAGATTCTGGAGCGCCACGAAGCGAAATTTGTTATCTACGGTCATATAGCGAAGGGGCTTCTGCACACCAGACCCCTGCTGAATCTGAAAGACCCCCACGACATAGAGCTTCTGCGTATCCTCGGCGACGAGGTGTTCTCTCTGGTTAACCGCCTTGGCGGAGCCATCAGCGGAGAACACGGAGACGGCAGACTGCGCAGTAAATACATTAAAAAGCAGTACGGCGCGCTTTACGACGTGTTCATGGAAACAAAGAACATACTGGACAGCGGACACCTGCTGAACCCGGAGATAAAGACCCAGCACGACGAAAATCAGATGATGAAATTCCTGCGCTACGGAAAAGACTACCGCAGCGAAGACATACAGAATAAAAATCTCAACTGGTCAGAAGGGTTTGTTACAGAGGCTGAAAAATGCCACGGCTGTTCAAAGTGTACTACTGTGACCACAGCAACAAGGATGTGTCCGGTCTATAAAATAACCCGCGACGAATATTCCGCACCAAAGGCGAAAGCTAATATCCTGCGCGCACTCATAAGCGGTGCCGTGGACGACAGAGCGCTTTATGAAGAGACTTTGCAGGAAGTCATAAGCCACTGTGTAAACTGCGGAAGCTGCCACATAGAGTGTCCTTCTGCTGTGAACATTCCCAAACTCAGCATCGAAGCGAAATCCCAGTATACCGAGCGTTTCGGCGTATCTATGAAAGACAGGATACCCACAAGGCTTGAGAACATGGGTCGCAGTCTGCGCAAAGTGACGTGGATGCTCGAACCTGTTATGAAACATAAACTCGCGAGAAATATAATGGAGATAGCGTCAGGCATCTCCGCCGAAAGAGAGTTCATGCCTCTGGCGAAAAACTCCCTTTACGATAGGATAAAAGACCGCTCCAGACTGAAAAGCGACCGCAAAGTTCTTTATTTTGCAGGGTGTTATGCCAGCTACGTCCGCCCGCAGATAGGTGAGGCGATGATAAGAGTTCTTGAAGCGGCAGGTATCGAAGTTCTTGTACCCGACCAGCACTGCTGCGGTATTCCGCACCTTTCAAAAGGTCTTGTGGACGGCGCAAAGGATAAAGTTGACCAGAACCGCAAAAGCTGGGGCAATCTTCTTGATGAAGTCGACTACGTTGTCACAACCTGCACATCGTGCGGTCTATCCCTTTACAAAGAATGGGGATTCCTCCGCGATGACGATTTTACTGCGAAGGTCAAGGGCAAGCTGATACACATCAGCACCCTTGTAAATATGAACATGGACAAGCTTGAGTTCAACGAAAGCAAGCTTAGTCTGGCATACCATAAGTCCTGCCACATGCGCGCACTTCCCGATAACGGCAGTTCCATGAAGATGCTCTCCTGTCTGAAAGGCGCTGTTGTGGAGGATCTGGCAAGCAACTGCTGCGGAATGGCTGGAAGCTGGGGTATGAAAGCTGACAACTACGATCTCAGTACAAAGATAGGAACGCCCATGACCGACAAGCTGAAAGCCAGCGGTGCGGATTTAGGCGTTACGGACTGCCCCACATGCACCATCCAGATGGAGCATATGAGCATGAAAGAGGTAAAACATCCCATTGAGGTGATGGCTGAATGTTTAAAAATATCAGACTGATACTAATAATTGCATTTTTCTGTGCTTCAATGGCACACGCAGGTGACGACGACTATATTCTCGGATTGAATGCGTTCGGCGACGGACTTTATTCAATTGCCGCGCCTGCTCTGGAAACGTACCTTAAGGGCGGTCAGGAAGTACAGAAGCGTAATTATGCAAAATATCTTCTCTATAAGACATATATGAAACAGGGAAAAACTGCCGACGCGCAGAAATACCTGAAAGAGATAGCGGATGTGGACGATTCGCGCTTCGACAAGGTGCAGATGTCTGCTGACAACATGTCCATCCTTACGTCAACCGATTGCGCAAAAGCCTCCGCATATGCGGCGGGACATCCGCAGGACGGTGTATTTGATGTATATCTGGATTCAAAATGTACAGTAGACGATAATCTGTTTAAGGCGATGCTCGACGGATCAAAAAGTGAATCAGTGAAGATGAAGCTGGTTTCAAAATTCACCGATAAGCCTGAAATGGTAAATAAAGTGTTCGATTCAACTCCTCTGTCCACTCTGTCTGCGTCTTCAAAACGCTATTTCGGAGTATTTTTTTACAGGCAGAAGGATTTTGTCCGTTTCGACAAGGTGAAGGCGGACTATATGGATGCCGATCTTGCTGGACTTGAACTTGACAGATACTGGGTGAAGGGCGACAAACAGGGATATATGGACAGGTTCGCCGCGCTTAGCGCCAAATATGACATAACAGGCGCTCCGGTTTGCCGTGCAATAGAGCTTTACAACGAGGCCGGCAGGGATTTTGACTGCAACCTTGTGAACAAATGCATAACAGAATATACAGTTGAATTTGTAAAGGTGAAAGGCGCGTGTCTGGCGGGTAAAAAAGACCCTAAAGCCATGACAGCATTTGCCGATTCGCTGGGTACGAAGATATTTTCAGGTCTCTGCGGTTACGGTGAATATATATTTGCAAACTCTCTGTACACCGGAGAGAAGGAATCTAAATTCGCCGCTTGCGACAATAAGTTCCACATAGCGGACGTTATGGCGCAGAAGCGTAACTATAAAGGACTTGTGAACATGTTCAAAGGCGGTTCAGACGATATGGACAGGTATTACACCGCCATAGGATACGCCGGACTGGGCAAAAAGAAAGAGGCGTCGGAGACGGCGGCAAAGATAAAAGATGCGTATCTCAGATCAAAGCTTTCAGGAGCTGCTAAATGAAAAGGTTTCTGATACTGCTGGCGGTTCTTGCCGTTGCGGGATACGGTGTTTATTACACCTTCACATCGAAAAGCTACGAGCTTTCCCGCGAGGCGGAGAAACTTTACAACGAAGGAAAATACCGCGAGGCATACAGACTTGCGGATGAAGCGCTTAACCTTAACAAGCTGAACAGGAAGGCTATTGCGCTGCGCCCGAAACTGCGCCGTATAGTTGAGGGTGAGGACATGCTTAACGAGGCGAAGACACTTTATGAAGACGGGGTAAACCTAGGGCTTGAAGGAAAGGTGGACGAAGCCAAGCTGAAATTGTCCAGAGCTTATAAAATCGCTACGGATATCCCAGGGCTTTCACCTTCAAAACCGGAAGCGAAAGAGCTTATGAAAAAGATAAATCGCGATACGGAGCTTATAATCGAGCGCGGACCTGAAGTGCAGTACCGCGAGGCTATGAAATATGTCGGCGGCGGCGATCTGACACGGGCTTATGAGGCGCTTGGCAATATAGACCAGCAGAACGAAAAGATACAGCGTAAACGGAGTGAACTCGCTTACCAGATAGGTATGCAGAGATATGAATCCGTTATCAGCGGTATGGGTAATAAGGGCATTGCTCAGGACGGAATCTATTGGTTCTCTGCCGTTCAGCAGTTCGACGAGAACTATGCGGACGCGCAATATAAAATATCAGAGCTTAAAAAGCTGAAATAGGTGACAGATGTCATTGTATGATTTTTCAGGGGCGAAGGTGCTTGTCGCAGGAGACCTTATGCTGGACAGGTACCACTTCGGTTCCGTTTCCCGCATCTCTCCGGAAGCTCCGGTTCCCGTTGTGAATGTTAAAAGAACAACACAGACGCTCGGCGGTTCAGGCAACGTTGTAAACAACATAGCCCACCTTGGCGCTGATGCTGTGATGATGGGCGTTTGGGGAGAGGATGCCGACGCGCAGATACTCAAAGGCATGATGGATAGCATAAACATTGAATGTGACATGCTTGTAACAGATGCACCCACAACTACAAAACTGCGCGTGATCGGTGAAAAACAGCAGATAGTCAGGCTTGACTTTGAAGAGGTCACTCCGCTCACCCGCGAACAGTCTGGGACAGTCTCCGCACGGGTTAAAGAGCATATGAAAACATGCGGTGCGGTTGTAATATCAGATTACGGCAAGGGATTCTGCACTCTGGACGTGTGCGAGGACATAATCCGTCTGGCGGAAATACATAATATTCCCGTGATAGTTGACCCTAAAGGGAGCGACTGGCGCAAATATGCGGGAGCTACAACGGTTACGCCAAACGTTAAAGAGCTTGCGGAGGCAGTGGGCAGATACGTTCCCAACGAGGACGAGGCTATCGTACTTGCCGCACGGGAGATAATCGACAGGGTACGTCTTAAATATCTGATAGTGACCAGAAGCGAAAAGGGGATCACCGTTGTTGACGGCAATGATTTCATGCACTTTCCCACGCAGGCGAAAGAGGTTTTCGATGTGTCCGGTGCAGGCGACACTGTTGTGGCTTCTCTGGCTCTTGCCCTTGCGAAGGGATTTTCGCTTAAGGATGCCGTCACTGTCGCAAACAGAGCGGCGGGTATTGTTGTTGCTAAGATAGGAACCGCTCCGGTTCTGCTTTCAGAACTGAACAGCTCCCACGATGTGAAGTCAAAGCTTATGCCCCTTGACGCGCTGCTCATCGAGCTTGAAAAAGCGCGTATCACTGGCAGGAAGATAGTTTTCACAAACGGATGTTTCGATATACTGCACAAAGGGCATGTGACATACCTTAAAAAAGCGGCGGAGCTGGGCGATATTCTCGTTCTGGGGCTTAACAGCGACGATTCCGTGCGCAGACTGCAAAAGGGACCGGATCGCCCAATAAACAACGAGATTGACAGGGCAGAGGTTCTGGCGGCACTTGAAAGTATCAGCTATATTACAATATTTGATGAAGACACCCCCTATGAACTCATAAAAGCGATTGCTCCGGACGTACTTGTGAAAGGCGCGGACTATAAAGTTGAAGAGGTTGTGGGCAGGGAGTTTGCAAAGAAAACGGTTCTGATAGATTTTGTGCATGGATATTCCACCACATCAGTAATTAAAGCTATGCAAGGAGATAAGAAATGATGATAGCCGTAACAGGCGGCGCGGGGTTCATAGGAAGCAACCTTGTTAAAGGACTGAACAACGCGGGCTATAAAGACATAATAATCAGCGATAACCTTAAAAAAAAGCGAAAAACACCTGAACCTGAACAGGCTGGATTTCACAGATTACGTCGATAAAGAGGATTTTATCGAGGTTTTCGACGAGCTGGCTCCGGAAATTGACGTGATTTTCCATCAGGGCGCATGTTCCGACACTATGGAGACCGACGGTCACTATATGATGAAGAACAACTATGAATACACTTGCGCGCTGTTCAATAAATGTATCGAACACAACGTCCGCTTTATCTATGCTTCGTCAGCATCCGTTTACGGAAACGGCGACACGGGATTTTCGGAAAAACGCGAGAACGAATATCCGCTGAATGTTTACGCTTTCAGTAAATTCATGTTCGACAACTATTTAAGACGCTATCCCGACAATGTGCCGATTCAGGTTGCGGGACTGAGATATTTCAACGTTTACGGTCAGCAGGAGAACCACAAGGGAAGAATGGCGTCTGTTATCAGGCACTTCTTTAACCAGTACAGAGATTCCAAAGAGATAAAGGTCTTTGCAGGCAGTGCTGATTTCCTCCGCGACTTCATCTATATTGATGATGTTGTTGCGGTTAACCTCTATCTGCTGAACAATCCCAAAGTTTCAGGTATCTATAACTGCGGAACAGGCAACTGCCGCAGCTTTAAAGATATCGCAGATATCTTTTCAAAACGCTATCCCAATGCGAAGATAACAGAAATACCTTTCCCCGACGCGCTGAAAGGAAAGTATCAGAAATATACTCAGGCTGACCTGACAAATCTGCGCGCCACAGGATGCGACGTACAGTTTACAGCGCTTGAGAAGGGTGTCAGTGCATATCTGGACATCCTTGAGAAAACAGACGGCTATATCCTTTAATGTTTCAAAAACGCACCGGCAGACTTTCGAGATTTCTTGACAGGTCTGTCGGTGTTCTTTTACTCCTTTTCATTTCAATTTTTCTGAGAAAACGCATAAAACCTGACAATCCGCAGAGTTTTTGTTTCATAAAGACAGGCGGAGTTGGCGACATGGTGCTTTTGTCCGCCGTTATAGGGCAGGTTCGGTCTAAATATCCGTCTGCAAATATGACGCTTGTCTGTTCGCCTGAAAACAGGGAGATGGCGGAATATATGACCGATTGCCGCGTGATAGCGGTTTCGCATAAGAATCCTGTTCAGTGGTTTTCTCTTTGCCGCCTTGAAAAAGCTGATGTGCTGATAGATTTCGGTGCATGGGCGAGGTTTGATGCGTTCCTAAGTATGTTCGTACCGTCAGATTTCCGTATGGGATTCAAGACGGAGAGACAATACCGACATTTTTGTTACGACCATACAGTCAAACACAGCAGAGATAAACACGAGCTTGATAATTATTATGCGCTGGCAGAAGATTTTTGTGCGCAGACGGGAGTTCTGCCTGAGTGTGAAACTGAACCTGACAACAGTGTTAAGGATATGATAATAATGCACATGTACTGTGCCGGAGCCAGATATATGTGTCGGATGTGGAGTTTTGATAATTGGGAAAAACTTGCAAAATTAATAAAAAATAACGGATTTTACCTTGGTTTTACTTCCTATGGTACAGAATCAGATCATCTTAAAGCATTTTTACACGGGAAATGCATTACAGCTCAAGTTATAGCGGATAGATCCCCCGACGGGTTAGCCTCCAAATTTTGCTCCTGTCGGGGGGTCGTTTCCGTTAACTCCGGTATCTCCCATTTTGCATCCGCCTGCGGTGCAAAGGTTCTGGAACTGACAGGTTCTGTTAATCCCAAAAGATGGGGGACACTTGGCAATCAAATATATCATGTTATCCCGCCGGATGTAAAAAAGATGTTGTGTTACGGTTATGAAAAAAGTGCCGACGAAAACAGCATGGACAGCGTTACTCCCGAAGAAGTGTTTGAGATGGTGAAAAAAGTATTTCCCTTATAGCCGCGATTCATTATATTTAGGTTTCAGGAAAAATAAGGAGCTTCTTGTTGCGTAAATACTTTATTCACACCATGGGCTGCCAGATGAACGAATACGATTCACTGCGCATCGCCTCCATACTCGAAAAAATGGGTTTTGCCCCTGCTGAAACAATGGAAGAGGGCGACTACCTTATCGTAAATACATGCAGTGTGAGGGAGAAGCCAAAGCATAAGGCGGATTCATCCATCGGCAGATTCAAACAGATCAAAAAGAAAAGACCGGATGTCAAAATAGGCTTCTGCGGGTGCGTAGCACAGCAGGACGGCGAAAAAATACTCAAAAACAGCAAATATATAGATTTCGTTGTGGGAACAGACGGGCTGGACAGGATGGAAGAGGTCATTGCCTGTGTGGAAAACGGGCAGAGAACCTGTGACACACAGGTGAACGAGGGTGAGCTTTCCATCGGCAGTTTCCGCCGCAGTGTCAACGTATCCTCTTTCGTGACCATAATGAAAGGTTGCGACAACTTTTGCAGTTACTGCATAGTGCCATATGTCAGAGGTCGCGAGAAGAGCCGCACCGTTGACGAGATCATGGAAGAAGTTCAGTATCTTGCGGATAACGGTGCGCGTGAAATTACCCTTTTGGGACAAAATGTAAACTCTTATGGAAAAGGACTTGAAATATCAGTATCTTTTCCCGAACTTATAAACAGGGTGAGTAATATTGAGGGCATCAGGCGCGTCCGGTTTGTGACGTCGCACCCCAAAGATTTTTCTGATGAGCTGATAGACGTTATAAAGGACAATGAGAAGGTGTGCGAATACCTCCACCTGCCTTTGCAGGCGGGCAGCGACAAGGTTCTGAAAGCCATGAACCGCAAGTACACCTATGAGAAATATAAAGAAATGGTCATGCACGCAAAGGCGAAAATGCCGGATATCGCACTCTCTTCGGATTTCATAGTGGGCTTTCCGGGCGAAACAGACGAGGACTTTGAATGTACACTCAACGCTCTGCGTGAGATAGAGTATGACTCAATCTTTGCTTTCGCATATTCTGTGCGTCCGGGGACAGCGGCGGAAAAGCTGGTTGACGACGTTCCTGAACAGGTAAAAAAGATGCGCCTTGCAAAGGTTTTAGACCTGCAAAAAGAGATAATAGCCAGACGGTCGAAAGCATATGAAAAGACAGTCGTCGAGGTTATGGTCGAAGGCAGAGGCAAAAGAGACGAAAATCAATTCAGCGGTAGAAACCGTCAGAATAAAGTGGTAAACTTTTCAAGCGATAAGGAACTTAATATAGGCGATTTCGCCAGAGTATACATTACACAGGCAAGACCCAACAGCCTGTACGGAAAAGCTGTCGAGGGAGACTAAAAATGTATGAAGTGAAGGTGTACAAGGTTATCAGAGAACCGCTTACCTCCAGATATCTTCTTATTCTGGATTCAGTTGACATGACAGAGGAATCTGTTTTAATCCCAATAGGCAAATACGAAGCTGAAAACATTCACTCCAGAAAATGCACAAGCGGCAAATGCAAAAAGTCCGCTTATGATATGCTCTCGCCCATACTTGACGCCGTTGAAAGTGTAAAATTCCATAAACTTGTGATAGATAACTGCGACTGCGGAATTTATAAAGCAAATCTGTTCATGACCTCAGAAGGTAAGGATATAAAGATAGACTGCCGCCCTTCTGACGGTGTTATTCTTGCCATGGACAGAAACGTTCCGATCTTTGTAAAGCATCCGTCAGAGTGCTGTGAAATAAACAACTGATATTATTATCATTAATTGAGTGGGGGTTCAATGAAGAAGGTTGCCGTTGAGGATGCCGTCGGGCATGTCCTCGCATACGATATCACCGAAGTCAATCTCGCTAAAGGGCTTAAACACAGAGCCTACAAACGCGGACACATTATTGCCGCGGAAGAGGTTGAACATCTTAAAAGCCTCGGCAGAAGATCAATTTTCATCGAAGACGGTAATTCAACCGGAGTTCACGAAGACGACGCGGCACGGATCGCGGCGCCTCTCATCGCAGGAAAAAATATAAAATATGACGCTGAGACTTCTGAAGGGAAGGTCAGTTTTTATGCCGAGATCGACGGGCTTTTCAAAGTTGACGAAGAGCGCCTTTTTGAAATAAACAACATCGGCGTGCCTTCTCTGCCCACAATACATAATAATATGAGTGTGGAAGCGGGGAAACAGGTCGCCGCATTCCGAATAATCCCCCTTGTCTGCGAACAGAGTGTCATGGACAGGGTCAAAGAGATTCTTGATACTCCTCTTATTGAGGTGAAACCGTTCGTCATTAAGACAGCCGCTATGCTCATTACAGGCAGCGAAGTTTATGAGGGACGCATAAAGGACGGCTTCCGTCCGAAACTTGAACCGAAACTCAAGAGATGGGGTGTTGATCTGATAGATTACCGCATCGTTCCGGATGAACCGGAAATTGTCATCAAAGCTGTGAAAGAGATGGCGGAAAAAGCTGATATGCTCATCACAACCGGAGGAACGTCGGTAGACCCTGACGATATCACTGCGCAGGCACTTCTTGACGCAGGTGTTACATACGAAATGAAAGGTTCGCAGATACAGCCGGGCAACAACATGACAATGGGCTATTACGGCGACAAACCCGTATGTGCCATACCAGCGGCGGCTCTTCACTTCACAGCCACCAGCTTCGACATACTTCTTCCCAGAATACTTGCCGGCGAAAAAATCGGTAAAAAGGATATGGCGCTTCTTGCACACGGCGGGCTTTGCCATTTCTGCAGTAAATGCGTTTATCCCATCTGTCCTTTCGGGAGGGGCTGACAAATGAAAGTTTCAAGGCATAAAGCAAAAGAGATACTCTATTCAATAGCTGCCAGACCGGAAATCGAAGAGGTTGACGTACGAGACAGCTATATGCGTGTTCTGGCGGAGGATATTCTTACGGAAAGGGACTATCCAGATTGCCGCAAATCTGCTGTGGACGGCTATGCGCACATACCCGGTCACACAAGTTATAACCAGATAGGCGAAACAGGTGCCGGACGCAAAGGAGCCGAATCCATAAGCGGTGACGAGACTGTATTCGTTATGACAGGCGGAAACGTGCCTGAAAATGCTTTGGCGGTTGCCCGCGTGGAAGACTGCAAAACCGAAAACGGCAGAGTTATCATCCCTGAATGTTCGACCGGAGAGAATATCAATAAAATAGCGGAAGAGAATTCTAAAGGCGACGTTGCCGCAACAAAGGGCAGTGTTGTGACCGACGGACTTTTCCCTGTTCTGTTCTATCTGGGCAGGGGCAAAGTAAAAGTATATAAACGTCCGAAGATCGGCATTTTTGTTACAGGTGACGAGATACTGGAAGCGGGTGAGGAATATCGCAAAGGCTTTGTATACAATACAAATAAATATATTCTCGAATCCATGTTCAGAAAATACAGGTTCGATTTTGAATATGCAGGACATGTGAAGGACAGCAAAGAGGACGTTGCGGAAGTCTTTGAGATGATGTCTGAGAAATACGACATTATCATATCGTCCGGCGGCATCTCCATGGGTAAATATGACTATGTGAAAGAAGTTTTCAACACCTGCGGGTATGAGATACTCTTTTCAAGAACCGCAATCAAGCCCGGAAGTCCGCTCATGACTGCAAAAAAAGACGGATGCACCTTCATCGGTATGCCCGGATATCCTGCGGCTTTTATGACAAATCTGGTTTTTTACATCATCCCGTTCCTTAAAAAATGTTACGGATACGAAACTTTTGAAAATGAAGAAGTGAATGTTGTCATGGGAAGCAGGACATCTTGCAAAGAGGGCAGGTTCGATATAAACCGTGCAGTGGTGAAACCTGTAAACGGTGTGTTTACCGCTGTTGATGCGGGTACGCAGAAGACCTCGCACTTTATAAGTTTTGCCCGCGTGAATGCACTTCTGCTTCTGGATGAAGAGACAGGAAGCCTTGATAAAGGAGATTCTGCGAAGGCAATTTTTCTGTGATTGTTAAATTTTAAGCGTGTAAGTTTTTTGTTGGGTTATTTCCGATAAATATTGTTCTTCGTTGAAATATAAGATATACTCCTCATGTAATAAAACTTATTAAATGAGGAGTATAACATATGGGTAAGCAGTTTGTTCATAACTTTCTTGGTGAGGCTCCGAACTGGTATAAACTTACGGTTTTGGGCTTTATAGTTGCCAACCCTTTTCTGCTTGCGATATTCGGGTCTTTTTTCACAGGCTGGGTGATCATCGCAGAATTCATTTTCACCCTTGCCATGGCTCTGAAATGTTATCCTCTGGCTCCTGCGGGTCTCATAGCTCTTGAATGTGTTGTTATGGGACTTACTTCACCGGCAACGGTCTATCACGAAACACACGCAAATTTTCCTGTTATCATGCTTCTGATGTTCATGGTGGCGGGCATACACTTTATGAAGGACGGACTGCTGTTCGTATTCACAAAACTCCTCATAAACGTCAGGTCAAAGGTTTTTCTGTCGCTTTTGTTCTGTTTTGTCAGTGCTTTTCTTTCCGCTTTCCTCGATGCCCTTACGGTTACGGCAGTTATCATTGCAGTTGCATACGGTTTTTATTCCGTTTACCACGCGTATGCTTCAGACGATGAAGCGGAGGAGTATGCGGTTGACGATGACAGTCTTGTTCTCGATGCACACAAAGCTGATATGGAACAGTTCAAAGGCTTTCTGCGCAACCTTATGATGCATGCGGCTGTGGGTACGGCTCTCGGCGGTGTTACAACAATGGTGGGCGAGCCGCAGAACCTTATTATTGCTGAAAAAATGAAATGGCATTTCGCCGAATTCGTCGTTCATACATACAGAGTGACATTTCCTGTTCTGATAGCTGGACTTGCCACATGCTGGGCGCTTGAAAAGACAAAGATATTCGGCTACGGTTATCAGCTTCCCGAAAACGTATACGATGTTCTTAAGAAGAATGTCGAGAAACAGGCGGAAGAGATAGATGCCTCCGGCAAAATGAAGCTTATTGTTCAGGGTATTGTGGGCGTTCTGCTTGTGCTGTCACTTGCTCTGCACCTTGCGGAGGTCGGAGTTATCGGTCTTTTCCTCATAGTTCTTCTGGCTGCCTTCAACGGAATCATCAGCGAGCATGAGATAGGTCACGCATTTACGGAGTCTCTGCCGTTCACTGCTCTTCTGGTTGTGTTTTTTGCAGTTGTTGCAGTCATACACGACCAGCACCTTTTCAAACCCGTTACGGATTATGTTCTTGCAATGTCAGGACATGCACAGCTTGGGGCATATTTCGTTGCTAACGGCGTCCTTTCTGCTGTTTCAGACAACGTATTCGTTGCGACTGTTTATATGAACGAAACCATAAGCGGTTTTAAAGACATAGCTCCCCTTCTGGGTACTCATGATGGACTCACCCCCGAACAGGCAGGAAGGATTGAACACCTCTCAAAACTGGCAGCTTCCATCAACACCGGAACCAACATTCCGTCCGTTGCCACCCCCAACGGTCAGGCTGCGTTCCTTTTCCTTCTGACATCTGCTCTTGCGCCTCTGATAAGGCTTTCATATGTCGAGATGGTGAAACTGGCTCTTCCCTATACCATAGTTATGAGCATAACAGGCTTTGCCGCGACTATCTACCTTCTATAATTATTTAAAAAGTAAGGCTTATTTTTGTAGCGGACATATTTTCTCCCTTGTTTTTAAACTTGTGATTCTGTAAAATCGCGTATTGTGTGCTATACGCATGAGGAGAATACACAATGAACATGGGTAAGGTATTCACTGCCAATTTTTTAGGTGATGCGCCCAAGTGGTATAAGCTCACCATTCTCTGTTTCTTAATTCTGAACCCGATCCTGCTTTTAACTGTCGGCTCATTTATTACCGGCTGGGTGCTGATCATCGAATTTATCTTCACCCTTGCCATGGCTCTTAACTGTTATCCGCTCCCGCCTGCCGGACTTCTTGCGGTGGAGGCAGTTGTTTTGGGCATGACATCACCCGCGACCGTTTATGAGGAAGCACACGCCAACTTTCCGGTTATAATGCTTCTGATGTTCATGGTTGCCGCTATCTACTTTATGAAGGATATGCTGCTCTTCATCTTTTCAAGACTGCTTGTGAATGTACGTTCAAAGATGATGCTGTCGCTTTTCTTCTGCTTCGCCGGAGCATTTCTTTCGGCATTTCTCGATGCGCTCACCGTTACAGCGGTGGTCATCTCTGTTGCATATGGATTTTATAAGGTCTATCACGAGTATGCGTCATCGCTTAACGATGTCGAATACAATGTGGGTAACGACGGGAATATTCCTGAGGAACACCTTGACGACCTTGACCAGTTCAGAGGTTTTCTGCGCAATCTTATGATGCACGCAGCTGTCGGTACGGCTCTTGGCGGAGCATGTACGCTGGTTGGCGAACCGCAGAACCTTATTATTGGTGAAAAGATGAAATGGCACTTTGCTGATTTCTTCTTCCATGCCGCACCTGTTTCCATACCTGTTCTGCTGACAGGGCTTGCTACCTGTCTGCTGCTTGAAAAGGTCAAAATAATGGGCTATGGCTTTCAGCTTCCGCAGAACGTTTATGAAGTTCTGAAACGCAACGTAGAGAAGGACGCCGAAAAGATGGACACATCCAGAAAGCTGAAACTCATCATTCAGGGGATTCTGGGTGTTGGTCTTGTTCTGTCGCTGGCTTTCCACATTGCAGAGGTCGGCGTTATCGGTCTGACCCTGATAGTTCTGCTCACAGCCCTTAACGGCATCGTGAGCGAACATGAAATAGGTCATGCCTTTACTGAGGCACTCCCTTTTACAGCTCTTTTGGTTGTCTTTTTTGCCATTGTTGCCGTAATACACGATCAGGAGCTTTTTAAGCCTGTTATAGGCTACGTTCTCAGTCTGCACGGTCACGCACAGCTCGGCGCATATTTCATTGCTAACGGAGTGTTGTCCTCAATTTCGGACAACGTTTTTGTTGCGACGGTGTATATGAACGAGACCATGAGTCATTTCAGTGATGTTGCACCACTTCTCGGACACCATGCCACTGATCTTTCACCTGAAAATTTTCAGAAACTGGAACATCTTGCAAAACTTGCTGTGTCTATCAACATGGGAACAAACATCCCTTCTGTCGCCACGCCTAACGGTCAGGCGGCATTCCTTTTCCTTCTGACATCTGCGCTTGCGCCTGTCATAAAGCTTTCTTACATGGAAATGGTGAAGCTTGCTCTGCCTTATACGATAACAATGAGTATCGCCGGTTATCTGGCAACACTTTACCTTTTGTAAATAACTGTTGAATAAAATAAACCTGCCCGTTTGGGCAGGTTTGTTTATTTTTATATCATTTATGTATCATTTAGCTTTTTATATACACAAAATAATGCTAATATTAATTATTCGGTGATCAATGCAAGAAGACAGATTTTCAAACATAACAATTCTTTATGTGGAAGATGAACCTGCTATCAGAGAGGGGCTTCAAAGATTTTTTCAACGCCGCTCCGGCACTATTTATCTTGGGGCAAACGGGCAGGAAGGACTTGAGCTTTTCGAGAAGCATAAACCTGACATAGTGGTGACGGATATCCGTATGCCTGTTATGGACGGGCTTGCCATGTCACGCAGGATAAAGGAGATATCTCCAAGCACTCCTGTTGTCATAACCACAGGTCACAACGACGAAGAATTTCTGCTTAAAGCCATTGATGTGGGTGTTGACAAATATATCAAAAAACCTGTTGATTTCAGGGAACTGATGAAGGTCATCCTGCATCTTTCATCTGCCGTACACTATAAAAAACAGCTTGAAGAACAGAACAAGTTTTTCCGTGAGCTGATGGATCTTAACCCGAACTTTCTGGCGACAATCGAAGGCACGCAGTGTACATATATAAACGATTCTTTTCTGAGCTTTCTCAAATGTACCGGACTTGAGGATTTCAGCCTTCGTTACGGTTCTCTGGACAAGGCTTTTGTGGATAAGGACGATTCATTCTATGCCGGCAAAAAGATAACCGACTGGATAGCAACCGCTGCGGACGACAGGCAGACAAGCCGTATCGTTGTCATGAGACCGGACACCAGCGTCGACGATGACGAATCCACTTTCATCCTCACCGTAAGGCATGTACCAGGCAAAAACGAATATCTGCTGTCATTTGCCGATGTAACCCACCTTGAGATGGAGAAACAGCTCTATATGATACTGTCTCTTCAGGATCCGCTTACGAAAGTATATAACCGTAAAAAATTCTTTGACGAGATCGAGAAAGAGGTGGAGAGGGTCAACCGTTACGGACAGAAACTTTCTCTGATAATGATGGATGCAGACTATTTTAAGAACATCAACGATATTTTCGGTCACTCTGTGGGCGATAAGGTACTGATACAGCTTACTGAGCTTATCCGCAAAGGAATACGCAAAACGGATATTCTCGCCCGCTACGGAGGCGAGGAATTTGCCGTACTTATGCCCGGAACGGATGCCGAGGGTGCGTTTGAAATAGCGGACAGACTGCGCAACTCCATAGCATCGTATGAATTTCCAATCTGCAAGGAAGTTACCTGCAGTTTCGGTGTCGCCGAGTTCGCAGAGACCGACACCATCGACAGTTTCGTACAGAAAGCAGATATTGCACTTTATGAGGCGAAGAGCAAAGGGCGCAACAATGCCCAGATGTTTGAAGGCGGCTCATTCAGATGCAGCATGTAAACCTTTCAGTTTAATATTGATTAAAGCTTTGCTGTGTGTTAGTTTCTGGTGTGGTACAGTGTACCTGACTGGAGTTTATCGTGGAAAATCTCTTCAAAAAAGACTTCCTTACGCTTGGCAGACAGGCGGATGATATAAGACAAAAGATGTGGGGCAAAAAGACTTTTTTTGTCCGCAATCTTCACCTCAACTATACTAATATCTGTGTAAGCAAATGCCGTTTCTGCGCTTTTGCAAAAGATACCGGCGACGACGGTTCGTATCTTTATGAAATAGACCACATGGTTAGATATGTAGACGAAAAGGCGCCTGATGCCAGAGAGATACATATAGTCGGCGGTCTTCATCCGGATAAACCCTTCAAATTTTACACCGATGCGGTTTCTGCACTGAAAACCGCGTATCCTGACAAAACCATCAAAGCGTTCAGCGCTGTTGAAATAGATTATTTTTCAAAGATATCAGATCTTTCTGTCGCAGAAGTTCTGAAAGCACTCAAACAGGCAGGGCTTGAGATGATGCCTGGTGGCGGTGCGGAGATATTCGACCCTGAGGTCAGAAATGTTATCTGTCCCGAAAAGATACCTGCGGAAAGATGGCTTGAAATACACAGAACGGCTCACGGGCTTGGGATAATGACCAACGCCACAATGCTTTACGGACATATAGAAAAAGATGAACATAAGATGCGCCACCTTGAGACCTTGCGTACACTGCAAGAGGAAACAGGCGGTATTCAGGCTTTTATCCCGCTCTCATTTCATCCGGAAAACACCTTTCTGAGTCATATTCCTGCGTCGACAGGTGTTGAAGACCTTAAGACCACAGCCGTTTCCAGAATTGTTCTGGACAATGTGCCGCATATAAAGGCTTACTGGGTGATGCTCGGTGAGAAAACCGCTCAGGTTGCTTTGCGCTTCGGTGCGGACGATCTTGACGGAACCATTGTTAAAGAGAACATAACTCACGCAGCCGGAGCAAAGAGCAGCGATGGGCTTACTGTTAATCAGATGGCTGATTTTGCCCGTTCGGCGGGACTGACCGCTGTGGAGCGCGATGCTTTTTATAACGAAATAAAGGTATACGGCTGATATATGGCTGATTATATTTTCTTAAACCCTTCGCCAAATCTGCTGAAAGTTGCAGAGAACGTCCGCAACAGAGGCTTTGACGTTAAGCTGGTGAAGAACGAGCAATTCCCTGAAATAACGGCGGAGAACGTTCATGTGTTCTTCGACGGCGGATACCGTACGTTCTATCAGAACGAACCGGGACTTGGAACCTCCAAGCGCTTTATGAAACTCAAAAAATCGTTCCTGTCCGGTTTCAGTGTGCGCGGAGTTTCAGGCGAACTGCGCGGAATTTCAAAAGGACTTGGCTGCGGCGATATAATCGACCTTTCGCTTTTCAGACGGCAGGCGCTTGAGGATAACAACATGGTCACGTCTCCTGTGTCCAGCGCTTCCAGCTTCTCCGCTATTGCAGAGGATAACGGCAACGCTGTTATCGTTACGGGCTATCTTGAGTTCGTTGCGGGAAGCGAAAAACTTTCATTGTACGACACCGATTTTGATATAAACGATGCCCTTGGCAACGACTATATAATTTTCATGTGCGACGGTCGAAGAATTGAAATGTGCCGATCCGGTAACAGACTTGTGATAATCGGCAGCAAAAGTTCCGATAACCTCGCATTTTTAAGTTCAAAACTGCATTTTCTGAACAAATTCAGCTTTAAAAGGGTCAAAGAGCTGGTCATTTCCCGCAACAGGATGCCTTGGGTGATGAACAGTCTGGACAAAAAGCTGATACTGCTTAACGATTTCAGTTATTTTAACATTTCCGTTAAGCTGACCTCCGAATGGTTTGACAAGGTAGGTAAACAGATATGCGCAGACAGGCAGCGGTAGCGGGATATTTCTACCCCGCGGATAAAAACGAACTTACAGAATTCTTCAAAGAGAACACTTCCAAACTTCCTAAAAAAGATGCCCTGATGGTTATTGTTCCGCATGCCGGTTACATCTATTCAGGCGCCACCGCTTTCAGAACTTTGTCGTCAGTTAATATTCCGGAACATGTCGTGATTATGGGACCGAACCACACCGGTGCGGGTGCTGCTGTTTCGGTGTATCCTGAGGGCGAGTGGGAGACTCCTTTCGGCGATGTAATAATTGACGGGGAAACAGTGAACACACTTTGTTTGTCAGATATCTTTGAAAGGGACACACAGGCGCATCGCAGAGAACATTCTCTGGAAGTTATCGTACCTATGCTCAAATTTTTACGTTCTGATGTAAAAATAACATGTATAACTGTAAAAAATATGCATAAAAACACTTTAAAATCTGCCGCTGAGGTATTATTTTCATCAGTCAGAGACAAAAATGCGCTGGTTGTAGTGAGTTCTGACATGAATCACTTTGAAAATGCGCAGATAACAGAGCAAAAAGACTCCATTGCACTGGATGCTCTGTTGAAATCCGATGAAAATATGCTGTATAATAGCGTGTTTACGAACAGTATATCGATGTGCGGTATTTTCCCAGCTTACATAGGTCTGCATTATTGCGGACTTTGCGGCGCGCATAAGGCGGAACTGGTCGAACACACCCACAGCGGCGTCGTTTCCGGAGACTTTAACAGTGTTGTGGGCTATGCCGGATTAATATATTCAAAGGTGATTCATGAGAGTTAGAACAGCAGTATTCCCTGTTGCGGGGCTTGGAACAAGGCTTTTACCTGCGACAAAATCCATCCCGAAAGAGATGGTTACATTAATAGACAAACCGCTGATACAGTATGCAGTTGAAGAGGTTATCGCAGCGGGGATAGAACGGGTCATATTTGTTTCCGCCAGAAGCAAACGCGCTCTGGAGGATTATTTTGATAATACGCCGGAGCTTGAGTATCAGCTTGAGTCTAACGGCAAGGTGAAGGCTCTTGAGGAGATGCGCAGAATATCGGAGATGTGCGACATCACATACGTCCGCCAGAAAAACCCCAACGGGCTTGGACATGCGGTTCTCTGCGCAAAGGATGCCGTAGGCAATGAACCCTTCGCTGTGATTCTGCCCGACGATATAATAATGAGCAAAGTGCCTGTTACAGCGCAGCTTGTCGAGCAGTTCAACAGGACGAGGAAATCGGTTATCTCCCTTATGGAGGTGCCGGACGAGGACACCTCAAAATACGGAATTGTCGTTCCGGGTGAAAGGGTTGACGACAGGATGATGAGATTGGAAGGTATGGTGGAGAAACCGAAAAAGAACCCGCCCTCAAACCTTGCGATAATCGGAAGATACATCCTGACCAGCGAGGTAATGGACGCTCTTCAGACCATACCACGAGGTGCCGGCGGGGAGATACAGCTTACTGACGCTATCCTTGAGGTGGCAAAATCAAGCAGAGTATACGGCTATAGTTTTGAAGGAAAAAGGTTTGACTGCGGAAATAAGTTCGGGCTGTTTGAGGCTGCCGTAAATTTTGCACTGGATAGGGAAGATATGCGCGAACACGCAATGAAAGTTATAAAAGGTATGCAAATCTGACACCGTGAGAGGTGGAGCAAATGCACGACAAAATAGAGAAAATTAAATTCATCCACGGATTATTCAAAAAAGAACTGGATGAGCTTTTAAGGTTTGCAAACTCTGCCAAAGCAAGTCTGACAGAGACACAGGGTCCCCCGATGGACATTGTTATAAACGATACGGATATCAATATCTATGTCGAACTGCCGGGGCTTTCCGCTGACGATTTCACCGTTTACCAGCTCGATGACATAGTTGTTGTCGAAGGCATGAGACCGAAAGAATGTATTGAACAGGTACGTTATATCCGTGTTGAGCGTGAGGCGGTTTGGTTTCGCAGGGTGGTTCGTCTGCCTTTCTGCGTTAACGATTCCGATACCACCGCAAAACTGAAAGACGGTGTACTTACAGTCAGAATATCCAGATGTGCTTGTGAACTTGAATGATTGAGAGGAGATAAACATGGAACAATTCGAGCAGGAAATAAACATACCCGATGAGCTTCCGCTCCTTCCCGTAAGGGACATAGTTGTTTTCCCATACATGGTTCTGCCGCTTTATGTCGGCAGGGAACAGAGTATCGCCGCCGTTAACGAGGCGCTGAACGAGGACAGGCTGATTTTTCTTGCCTGCCAGAAGGATGCATCCGTTGAGGATCCTGAAAAGGACGAAATATACAAGGTCGGCACAGTTGCCGTCATCCTTCGTATGCTCAAGATGCCCGACAGCAGAGTCAAACTGCTGATTCAGGGTATCAAACGTGCGAAGATTACCGATTATGTTGAGAGCGATCAGGGCATGCGCGTTAAGATAGAGCAGATAAACGATTCCGTTAAACAGGAGAACATCGACGAGCAGGCACTCCTTCGCCACTCGAAAGAGCTTCTCAGCAAAGCGGTTTCACTTGGCAAACCCATGCTGCCGGATCTGCTTGCTGTTATAGACAGCATAGACGAACCGGGGAAACTGGCGGATATAATCGTATCCAACCTCGGACTTAAGATGGACGAGGGGCAGGAAGTTCTTGAGATAGAGAACCCTGTGGACAGACTTAAAAAGGTAGGCGAACTCCTTAACCGCGAAATATCCATTCTGGAAGTTCAGCAGAAGATAATGAACGATGCCAGAGGTGAGATAGACAAAAGCCAGAAAGAGTATTTCCTCCGCGAGCAGCTCAAAGCTATCAAAAAAGAGCTGGGTGAAGAGGACGACTTTCAGGTCGAAATGGATGAGTACGCCAAAAAGATAAAGAAATGCAAAATGCCTAAAAAGGTGAACGACGAGGCAATGAAACAGCTCGACAGGCTGTCGAAGATGCATCCCGATTCTGCCGAGGCAACTGTTGCAAGAACGTATCTCGACTGGATGGTGGAAATCCCATGGAGCAAAGCCACCAAAGATATGATAGATATTAAGAATGCTAAGAAAATACTGGATGAGGATCACTTCGGTCTGGAAGAGGTGAAGGACAGGATTCTGGACTTCCTCGCTCTGCGCAAGCTGAAAAACGATCTTAAAAGCCCCATACTTTGTCTCGCGGGACCTCCCGGAGTGGGCAAAACCTCTCTTGGTATGTCAGTCGCAAAAGCAATGGGCAGAAAATACGTCCGTATGTCCCTTGGCGGCGTTAGGGACGAAGCGGAGATACGCGGTCACAGAAGAACGTATATCGGTGCGCTTCCGGGCAAGATAATTCAGGGGATGAAGACGGCGGGAACTAACAACCCTGTCTTTATGCTTGATGAAATTGATAAGCTAGGTTCCGACTTCCGGGGCGACCCGTCTTCCGCTCTGCTTGAGGTGCTTGATCCCGTGCAGAACGTGTCCTTTACGGATCACTACATGGGCGTGCCTTTCGACCTGTCGAAAGTGCTGTTTATCACCACTGCGAATTACCTCGACCCGATACCTCCGGCGCTTAAAGACAGGATGGAGATAATCAACATCCCCGGTTATACGGAAGAGGAAAAGATAAAGATTGCTGAAAAATACCTGATACCCAGACAGAAAAAAGAGAACGGCATAGACGACCACGACGTGACGTTCACCAAAAAAGCTCTGTCTGAGCTTATTTCAGGCTACACAATGGAGAGCGGACTCCGTAACCTTGAGCGTACTATCGGTACGGTGTGCAGAAAGATAGGACGAAAGATAGCGGAGGGCGACAAGGCGGCATCTTTCGTAGTTACGGATAAGTCACTTGAAAAATACCTCGGACCTATAAAGTTCCTTGGTGAAGACGCTCTGAAAGAGAACGAGGTCGGCGTTGTAACAGGACTTGCGTGGACTCCCGTGGGCGGAGACGTGCTTTTTGTCGAATGTACCAAGTTTAAGGGCAAAGGCGCGCTGAACGTTACAGGACAGCTTGGCGATGTTATGAAAGAATCATCCCGTGCCGCAATGACCTATGTCCGTACAATCGGCGAGAAATACGGCATAAGCAACGAGGATTTTGAAAACTTTGATATACACGTCCACGTTCCTGCCGGAGCTATACCGAAGGACGGACCCAGTGCTGGCATTACCATGGCGACAGCTATCCTGTCCTGTCTGACAGGTAAAAAAGTGGAGAAAAGCCTAGCCATGACGGGCGAAATAACCATCACCGGAAAGGTTCTGCCCATCGGCGGACTTAAGGAAAAACTGCTGGCTGCAAAACGCCACGGCATTAAAAAGGTGCTGGTGCCTGCGAAAAACGAAAAAGACCTCCGCGGTCTTCCGAAATATGTGACCAAAGCTCTTGAGATAGTTTACGTCAGCACGTTTGACGAAGTTGTTCCACACGCGCTGATTGATTAAATATTCAAATATTCAAAAAGCCCTCTTGTATTTCAGGAGGGCTTTTCTTATATTGATGTTGAATATCAATATTTTTTGTCGGAGTTCATATGTCTTCAAAACTTGTAGAAAAAAACGTGAACATAGGCGGAATGACCTGTGCTGCTTGTGTGCGCCGTGTTGAGAAGAAACTCGGAAAGGTCGAAGGGATCAGTTCCGTTGCTGTCAATCTTGCAACGAACTCAGCGGCTGTAGAATACGATCCTGCAGTTGTGGACATAGATGACATCGCGCAGGAGATTGAACGTATCGGCTACGTTTACAAAGGCGTGGACAAAGATATCTCCGATGACGAGACGGAAGCTTATTACGCAAAATCGCTGAAGCTGGCGGCTCCTGTTGCTTTCATTGTCTTTCTGTTTTCAATGGTAATAATGCTCCCGCACAAATATATGCAGATAACCAACTGGGTCATGATGTTCCTGTCACTTTACGTCATGTATTTCGGTGGGCGCTCATTTTATAAGATAGCCTGGAAGAATCTGAAAAACCGCACGTCAGATATGAATACTCTGCTGGCGCTGGGCACACTGTCCGCGTTCGGATATTCCGCAGCTGTAACCATTTTTCATGACTTTTTTATGCAGCACAACATGGCGCATGTATACTATGATGCGTCAGTGGTTATCATAACTTTCATACTGCTGGGCAAACTGCTTGAGACCAGAGCAAAAAAGAAAGCTGCCGGCGCCATTGAAGCTCTTCTGAACCTTGCTCCGAAGACAGCTACCGTAATAGAGAACGACGGCGAGCGGGAAGTTGCCGCTTCAACACTTAAAATAGATGATGTTATCCGTGTTAAGCCCGGCGGTTCCATAGCCGTTGACGGAATTGTAGAACACGGGCAGGGCAGTGTGGATGAATCCATGCTCACCGGTGAGTCGGTTCCCGTTTCAAAAAGGGTTGGCGAAAGCCTTTATGCCGGAACAATACTGACATCCGGAACTCTCCTTTATAAAGCGACCTCAGTTGGTACTGATACCGTACTTGCGGGTATAATAAAAGCGGTTAAGGGTGCGACAGCATCCAAACCCCGCGTTCAGAGAATGGCGGATCAGGTCTCTTCTGTTTTTGTTCCGGCGGTTATTCTGATCGCAGGAGCAACCCTTGGACTGTGGATGATTTTCGGCCCCGAACCTGTTCTGACCAACAGCCTGCTGGCGTTCGTATCAGTGCTGATAGTTGCATGTCCCTGTGCTATGGGGCTTGCAACACCTACAGCCGTTATGGTTGCCACAGGCAGGGGCGCTTCCGAAGGGATACTTGTCAAAAACGGCGAAACCCTTGAAAAAGCCTGTAAGGTCAACAGAGTGATATTTGATAAAACGGGTACACTGACAACCGGAAAACTCAGGGTTGAAGACGTGCATACGGCTGTGGGATATACAGAAGATAAACTTCTCTCTTATGCCGCATCTCTGGAGACGCTTTCTGAACATCCTCTGGCAAAGGCGGTTGTTGCTTTTGCAAATGGTAAAGGCGCAGTGATTCATAGCGTTGAAAACTTCATAAACATAGACGGCGAGGGCGTGAAAGGGAGAATAGAAGGCAGAGAAGTTCTTGTCGGTAAACTGGAGTTCCTGAAAAGCAACGATGTGGAAGCTCCGCAGTCCGGTTTTTCAGGCTCCCATGTATATGTCGCTGTGGATGGAGTCTACGTTGGTGTGTTCGGTGTGGCGGACACCGTTAAGGAAGATGCGGTCGATACTGTTGCAAAACTTAAAAAGATGAATATCGTTCCTGTGATAATCTCCGGAGACAATGCAAAGTCTGTGAAGAGCGTTGCGGAAAAACTTGATATATATGAGTATTTCAGCGGCGTAAGCCCCAAGGGCAAGCTTGAAAAACTCCATGAATACAGAAACAACGGCGACGTTGTTGCCATGGTAGGCGACGGAATCAACGATGCGGCTGCGCTTGCGGCGAGTGATGTGGGTTTTGCCATGAGCGGCGGAACAGAGGTTGCCATGCAGTCGGGAGATATCACTATCATAGGCGACAAAACCGACAGAATTGTAAAAGCTATCAAACTGTCAGGTTATACGCTGGCGATAATCAGAGAGAACCTTTTCTGGGCGTTCTTTTATAATATAGTATTGATTCCCCTCGCAGCAGGGGCTTTCTATCCGGCTTTCGGCATACGTTTGATGCCTATGTATGCAGGTGTGGCAATGGCGTTTTCATCCGTAAGCGTTGTGAGCAATTCTTTGAGGCTTAAAATTAAGAAGCTTTGACACAGAAGCGCTTCATCTTCGCACCGAGAATCTGTCCGGCAACTGAGAACAGAAGGAAGAGAGGAATGTATGTCCACGGGGTATGCGTTGCTATGCGGATGACCGCTACGACCGGAATGGGTGCGTGAACGCAGGCGAACCACGCCAGAGAAAACTTTCTGGTATTGGCTCTTATCCACCCGAAAGGTAAATTCAAAATAAATGCAATCACACAGATTGCAATAACGCCTTGAATTGATGTCATAGTTTCTATATAAGACTGAAATGAGGTTTTGTAAATGAAAATTTTGTTAATCGGTATAGGCGGATTTCTTGGAGCCATCGCAAGGTTTTATACTACAAAATGGACGAATAGCCTGATAACAGATAAGATTCCGTTTGGAACAGTGGTCGTTAACGTTATCGGTTCTTTCATTTTGGGTCTTGTTGTTGTGCTTTCTGTTGAAAAGCTTGTCGCAAGCGAGGATATCAGGCTGTTCATTGGTGTCGGTATGCTCGGCGCTTTTACAACCTTTTCAACCTTTTCTGTTGAAACGGTCTACCTGCTTGAAGATGGCGCAATCATCCCCGCTTTCATATATATAGCATGCAATCTTTTTCTGAGCCTTCTTGCGGCATATGGCGGTGTTTTGCTTGCCAGACAGTTGGTGTGATGGGATTTCTGCGAAGCGTCAAATGTCCGGTGTTCAATGCCGAGCGCATTAAAGAGGTGCCGGAACGTGCCGACTATACCATACAGATAGGCGGCGAGTGCGAAAAGACGGGTATTTATAAATTAGACGAATTCCTGTCAAACTTTAAAATACACACAGTCAACAGCAGATTGACCTCCGTTTCAAAATGGAGCGTCAGGGCGGACTGGCAGGGTGTTTTGTGGCAGGATTTTTTAGATTGGGTAAAACCATCGGCTGACTATAAATATATGTATACGGAGAGCTGGGGCGGTTATAAAACCTCTCTGGCGGCGGAACTTCTTATGAATCCGCGCGTTATAATCTGCACAGGTGTTGCAGGGGAAGAGATTGAACACGAGTATGGCGGTCCTCTGCGGATGGTCATCCCTAACCAATGGGGTTTCAAAAGCTGTAAATGGCTTAAAAAGATATATTTTACGGATGAATATGTTCGGGGTTTCTGGGAGGCGAACGGTTACGGAGACGACGGAACCATTCTTCCATGTATGGTTGAGGACGTAAATACAGGAAAACATATCCGCATCAAAGGCGGCGAAGTTACGGAGTTTTAATATGGCTGGGAATACATTCGGAAAGAATTTTACCATAACTACATTCGGCGAAAGCCACGGCAAAGCGGTAGGCGTTGTAATTGACGGCTGCCCGCCTAACGTTGAGCTTTCATTGGGATATGTCCAGAAAGAACTGGACAGACGCAGACCGGGACAGAGCGAGGTATCAACACCCCGCGATGAATCCGATACAGTGGATATCTATAGCGGTATATTTGAAGGCAAGACAACCGGAACCCCTATAATGATGATGGTGTTCAACAAGAATCAGATGTCGAGAGATTATGACGCAGTCAAAAATCTGTTTCGCCCCGGACATGCTGATTTTACTTATTTCTCGAAATACGGTATTCGCGACCACAGAGGCGGCGGGCGTTCATCAGCCCGTGAGACTATCGGACGTGTTTGCGGCGGCGCCGTGGCAAAGGCTGTGCTGACACAACTTGGTATAGACATTAAAGGATATGTCATTCAGGTGGGTCCTCATAAGGCTGTTAAAAGAGATTTCGATTTTATAGAGAAGAATATCATCAGAACCTGTGACCCCGATGCGGTGCAGGCTATGACTGATTATATATTGGATGCTAAGAATGACGGCGATTCTGTAGGTGCCATAGTGGAAGTGACCATTAAAGGAGTGCCTGTCGGTGTGGGCGAGCCAGTATTCGACAGGCTGAACGCGAACCTCGGAAAAGCGATCCTGTCTGTTCCCGCCGTTAAAGGTATAGAGTTCGGCAGCGGCTTTGCGGCGGCTCTCATGCGCGGCAGTGAGCACAACGACGAGGTGACCAAATACGGTTTCCTGTCAAACAATGCCGGTGGTACACTCGGTGGTATGGCAAGCGGTCAGGATATTGTATTCCGTTTTGTGGTTAAACCTGCAAGCTCCATAACTGTACCCAAAAAGGGCATAGACCTCTACGGTAATGAGAAGACAATTATCACAGAAGGACGCCACGACCCCTGTGTTGCTCCCCGCGTTGTACCTGTTGCCGAAGCTATGTCTGCCGTCACTGTACTTGATATGATAATGACTGACAGGGCGATAGCGAAGTTTTTTAATGTTGGCGGAGCAGGAACAGACAATTAAATTAAAAAAAATGAAATAAGTGGTTGACTTCATAAGTCAGATTAGATATAACACATCTCCGCTTGAGACACACCTTGATTGGTGAAAAAGTTCAGACGGAAAAAGTTGATAGAAAAAGAAAAAAGTAGTTGACAAGGCGGGCTGAATCAAGTAAGCTCACCCTCCCGCAAGAAGCCGAAAGACAGACGGCGGGCAACGAGAAAGATGTTGGAAAATACGGCATCGTAAGGTGCCGATTGCTTTTTAAAAGGTCTTGAAAAGATTTTTAAAAAAGCTAAAAAAGAGATTGACAACGGTGAGTAAGTTTGATAGATTCACCAGCCGCTTGAAAGAGCGGGAAGCTCGAAAGACCGGACGGAAGAAAAAGGAAGGTTTGAAAAAAACTTCTTGACTTTAGAAAGGG
>NZ_JAJOIL010000019.1 GCF_021209385.1 Seleniivibrio sp.
CCCTTTTTTAAAGGGGGACTTAAAGCTCCCTCCTTTATAAAAGGAGGGTTGGGGTGGATTTATATTTAATTAATATCTTTCTACTTTTTTAAGCCAGCCGAATTTATCGGGTGCCGCACCTTTCTGTATTGCGGTATAGGCCTCATATATCTTTCTGGTGTGCTCGCCAATCTCGCCGTTTCCGACCTTGAGTATTTCGCCGTCATCGAAAACGTATTCGTTGACAGGAGAAACAACAGCTGCGGTACCGAAACCGCCCGCCTCAATTATATCCCCGCTCTTTATCTGAGCTACGAAATCTTTGATGGCGATGCGTTCCTGACGAACCTTATATCCAAGGGTCGGCAGAAGCTCTATCATGGATATTGAAGTGATTGAGCGCAGAATCGAATCCGTGAATTCGGGGATTATTACCGTCCCGTCTTTCATGATATGGAAGTGGTTCATAGCGCCCGCTTCCTCAATATATGTGTTTGTTGCGTCGAGGTAAAGAACCTGGCTGGCGCCGCATTGTTTGGCAACCATTCCGGGTTTCAGTGACGCAGTGTAGTTGCCGCCGGTTTTGGAGGCACCCGTTCCGCCTGAAACCGCTCTGTGATATTTGTCGGTGATAAGCAGTCTTACGCTGTGGTTGAAACCGCCCGCGTAGTAGGGACCGCTGGGTGACAGGATAACGCAGTATTTGTATTCACGGCTGGGGCGAACACCGAGAGCATCCTCTGTGGCAAACATAAATGGACGGATATAGAGTGATGATTCGGGTACGTCAGGACACCATTTGCGGTCGATGTCCATAAGACGCATTGCGCCCTCCACCTGAAGCTCTTCGCTGATGGACTGCATGCAAATTAGTTCTGCGGAAACGTTCATCCTTTTCGCGTTCTGATCCAGTCTGAAAGCGTAAATCTCGCCGTCGGCGTGTCTGAATGCTTTTGCGCCTTCAAAAATTGTCTGACCGTAGTGCAGGGACACGGCTCCGGGCATCATTTCGATGGGACCGTAAGGCACGATACGGGCGTTTTTCCATTCCCCGTCTTTGTAATCAACGAGAAACATGTGGTCTGTGCGGAACTGACCAAAGGGAAGGTCTTTGATACCTGCGATCTGCGAATACTTCCTATCACTTTCAGGAAGCAGTTTGGATGTTATTTCCATGGGACTCCTCCAATGCCTTTACCGTCACGATAAAGGGTTCGTGCATGAAAATATACTCCCTAGGTATGCAGATAGTAAAGGAGAAAATGCTTATATTTTCTTTTTGGCATATTCTGCACAGGAAATTCCGGCAAATCTGCCAGTGCTCCAGCACATCTGGAGGTTATATCCTCCGGTCGGAGCGTCCAGATCCATCACTTCCCCCGCGAAGAAAAGCCCGTCAATAATCGTGGAACTCATTGATCTGCCGTCGATTTCTTTAAGGCTCACTCCGCCCGCCGTAACAACGGCTCTCTCGAATCCGGCAAACTGAACCCCTGAAAGCTCAAGCCCTTTCATGGCAGATACAAGCTTATTGCGGTCTTTTTTTGACAGATTTGAAGCTTTCAGCATAGGGTCGATACCTGAAACCGTAAACACGGCAGGCACCAGAGAGGACATAACACATTCATCTATAATATTTTTCAGTATTTTTTTATTATTCGTGCGCATGGACTGTTCAAGTTCTGAATCAAGCTCCGCCTGGGTTTTAAGCGGCAAAAGGTCTATCAGAAGCCTGTTGTCGGCATTGCGGTCGAACTCGTGTCCTGTGATGTCATACACTGCGGGGCCTGAAACACCTTTGTCGGTGAAAACAAGGTCGCCGTCTGCGGATGCGACGTTCTTTCCGTCAGATACCAGTATCAGACGAATATCCCGCAGGCTTACACCCTGCAAATCCTTTATCCATTCGCTGTCGGTATATGCCGGAACGAGAACCGGACGCGGTTCAACAATAGTATGCCCCAGAGCCGATGCCAGTGTATACCCGTCACCGGACGAACCTGTCGCAGGGTACGATTTACCGCCGCAGGCTATCACAGCCGCACGGCACCTGATATCGCGTCCGCCCGCTGTAACAGAGACTACCTGTCCGCCCTCCGTATTTACGTTCGCAACAGGAGATGAAGAAATAAATTCCACGCCGCCCGACACGCAAAACCCCATCAGAACGCGCAGAACATCCGCCGAACCCGCCTCGCCGGCAGGAAAAACCTTAAAACCTTTCTCAACAGCAGTTTTAAGCCCTTTTGAGTTAAAGAACGAAACCACGTCGGAAGTGGTGAATGAGTTTATCGCCTGATACAGAAACCTGCCGTTCTTGCCGAATTTTGCAACGAACTGTTTCGTATCTTTCATAGTATTAGTTATGTTGCAGCGTCCGCTCCCGCTTATTAGCAGTTTACGTCCACATGTGACCATCTTTTCCGCAACAAGCACCTTGGCGCCCTCTTTCGCGGCAAATCCCGCCGCCATAAGTCCTGCCGCTCCGCCGCCTATTATAATAACGTCATACATAGTTGCCCTTTATCAGAAATTTTGTACCTAAAACTCAAAAATATGTTAAACTATGTCACCGATTAATTAAAGGTGATTTATGGAAACTATCAGAGGAAAAGCGGAAAAAATACGCAATACTGTTTCTGTCAACAGCGGAGGGCAAAATTCAACTGTAACAACTAGCCATATTGCACTTTTCCAGATAACTGGAAAACAAATAAAAGTTATATCAGGGGAACCGATAATGATAGAGGAAGGAGACGAAGTAGTTCTTGCCGGAAATCAAAAAAACGGTGTGTTCAATGCTATTGCGTACAAAAACACAACTACCGGTGCAATAGGAAATCAGCCATATCTTTCATATTTTATCATCGGGATTGCATTTCCTGTATTTGCGACCATATTTTTTTTGAATTTCAAAAGTATTTTGACCGAAAGTTTTTTTCAGGTGAAGTTTTTACTCTTTCTAATACTTCTTCCTGCAGTCTTTATTTTGGTTGGGGTGTATTTACTCATAACCGGATTAAAAATTATTAAAGCCAAAGGTATGCTTAACTGAATTTTAATAACTGTCGAACATATATGAATCTTAATTGTCTGCCATATTAAGAGACACACAATGAAATTCTTCAGATCTATAACAGGCAGGCTTCTGCCGGCTTTTTTCATTACGGCACTGCTGCCGACACTGCTTCTTTCTGCCAGTGTCTATTTTTCAGCAAAACAGTCCGCTTTGCTGACCTCTGAAAATATGATAGACGAACAATTCTCCATGGTGGATTCACTCATAGATCAGATGCTGGTGTCCTCCGCAACGGAGCTTTCCGTTGTAGAACAGCATGAAAGCTTTAAAAAGTTCCTGAAAACAGGCGACCCGCAGGACATTGCACGTGAATTCAGCTCAATAATGCTGCGCCATCCTGAGTTTCTGCAAATCAAATATATAGATAAAAGCGGAATGGAGATAATACGCCTGAACAGAACGCAAAAAGGGCTTTCACGCACCAAAAACAGTGAACTGCACAACAGAGCCGACAAGTATTATTTCAGACAGGCAATCAGCATGTCAGGAAAATACATATACGTTTCCGGTCTCGACCCGAACGTGGAAAAAGAGAAAGGGCATATACGAAGACTGGTAGCGCGGATAGGAGTTAAGGTTGAAAAAAACGGCATATTGCTCATAAATCTCGACGGCAACTACATATTCAAACACATCCTTCCCCTTGCCGGAGCAAAACCGGCAAAAGCAATGCTCATCAATAACTCCGGCAGATACATAAGCTATGACGGCAGCAGTTTTAAAGAATACGCCGCAAATGAGATACAAAACCGTTTCGATATAGACGCAAAAAGCCTTCTTACAGAACAGCATATTACTCAAAAAAGGGTCAAAGACGGATATCTTTCCGTAATGCCCATAAAGTTTGACAACTCGGAAGGTTCAAACATGTGGTACGTCGCAATATACGAATCCGACAGCGAAATAAACACCGCAGTATTCTCCATCATGCGCCCCTATATGATAAGTCTCTGGGTGGTTTTCGGTTTTGTGCTGGTATTCACACTTCTGGTGTCGGCAAACATAATCAAAAAAGTTAAACATCTGGTGAGGTTTATACCCTCGGCAGCAGATAATGGATTCACGGAAACAGGCATCAATGAATTTGACGGCATAGGACATGCCATCCGCAAAACAGCTCTGGGACTGAAACAAAGCACCCTTGAGCTTGAAAAGCTGAACAGAAACCTTGAAACAAGAATCGCCGAACAGGTTGAAAAAATAGCAGGTATGACAGAAAAAGAGCTTGATTATCAGAAACAGCTTCGGGAGATTCAGGAACAGCTTATGCATGCCGACAGGCTGGCGTCCCTGGGGATGATATCCGCCGCAATGGCACACGAGATAGGCAACCCGCTTGCCGCCATGAAGACCAGTCTGGAAGTTCTGCGCACAGAGAACGAATCGCCCGAAGAGAAGGAATTTATTACATTGATAATCTCACAAGTGGATAAGCTATCGGTTTTCCTCAAATCGATCACAAAATTCGGCAGAAAGCCTGACGCGGAATATAAAGAAACGGACATAGCGGAGGTTCTTAAAGAGGTTGTTCTGACTCTTGAAAAAGAGACCGAGCGCAACGGGATACGTATAAGCCTTAAAGCGGAAAAAAGTATTGTCGTATGCGACGAAATGCAGTTCAGGCAGGTTATATTCAATATACTCCTCAACTCAGTTCAACAGCTTTCAGAGAAGGACGGCGGAAACATAGACATAACGCTTAAAGGCAACAACGGTGCATATGAACTCATAATTACCGACACAGGCGGCGGAGCGAAGGAACCGGAAAAGATGTTCAAACCTTTTTACACCACCAAACAGGACGGCACAGGATTAGGACTTGCCATTGTGAACGATATAGTCAAATCAACGGGCTGGAGCATCACCGCAGAAAACATAGCGGAAAAAGGACTTCAAACCGTAATAAAAATTAAGAGTGCGGACAATGAAAACTAAACTGCTGATAGTCGAAGACGACCAGCTTCTCGGCAAATCACTTGTACGGTTCTTTTCAAAGGAACATGAAACTACGCTTACAAATACGTTCGCAGCTGCGAAGAACGCCATAATGTACGAGGATTTCGACGTGGCAATCCTTGACGTCAACCTTCCCGACGGTGAAGGAACCGATCTTCTGCCTATCATAAAAAACTCGCCCGGCAACACCGAGGCTATAGTAGTAACAGCTTATCCGGAAGTGCAAATGGCTGTAAAAACCCTTAAAATGGGCGCATTCGACTATGTGAACAAGCCTTTTGAACTGGTAGATCTGCAACTCTGCGTCAACAACGCCATGACACTGAAACTGGCAAAACAGAATCTGGGGGCTATCCATGCCATGAAGGACAGAACTTCTCTGGACAGCATCGTCGGCAGCTCTGATGTTATGCAGGAAATGAAAAAACAGATAATTCTGGCGGCGCAGTCCGACGAAACAAGAGTCCTTATATCCGGTGAAACAGGAACGGGTAAAGAGCTGGTGGCGGAGGCAGTCCATATGCTTTCTCCGAGAAAGGAACGTCCTTTCATGAGCATAAATTCCGCCGGACTGCCTGAACAGCTTGTTGAATCGGAACTTTTCGGATATGAGCAGGGTGCCTTCACCGACGCGAGAAAAAACAAAAAAGGACTGATAGAGATGGCTTCCGGCGGTACGCTTTTCATGGACGAAATAGGCGACCTGCCGATGTCCACACAGGTGAAACTTCTGCGGTTCCTCGAAAACGGAACCTTTTTCAAGCTGGGCGCGACAAAAGAAACGAAAGTAAACGTACGCATCATAACAGCGACCCACAGAAACCTTGAAGCGCTCGTTAAGGAAGGTAAATTCAGAGAAGACCTGTTTTTCAGGCTGAACGTCGTGAATATAGTCATCCCACCGCTTGCAAAAAGAGGCGGTGACTGCATTGAACTGGCTCAGTATTATCTGGACAAATACAGACGAAAGATGAACAAACAGCC
Organism: Seleniivibrio sp.; assembly: GCF_021209385.1. Taxonomy (GTDB): domain Bacteria; phylum Chrysiogenota; class Deferribacteres; order Deferribacterales; family Geovibrionaceae; genus Seleniivibrio. Next base: position 5,999 of record NZ_JAJOIL010000019.1, read on the forward strand.
GATGGAGCTTTCCGCGCACGACAGGCGTGTTATTCTCGATTACGGCTGGCCCGGCAACGTGCGCGAACTCAGAAACATAATGGAGCGGACAGCGCTTTTCGGTCATCTGCCGGAACTGAACCCGAAACCTGCGGTTGCCCTCGTGCATGAAACAAAGCCAGAAATGTGCTGTTTGAAAGACGTCGAGAAACGGCACATCCTCTCCGTTTACGAATCCTGTGAGCGCAATAAGACAAGGGCAGCAAACGTTCTTGGAGTAAGCCGACTGACCCTCAGAAAAAAACTGGAAGAGTACGGAGTGGACGACCCCGACTGATAAGTTTCTTACCAAACGGCAAGAAACTTACCGGATATTTTTTTATCATCATTAATCACAGAATAATATAAGTATCTATAGCATAATTCTTTTTCAAAAACATAAAAAGTGGCACACCTGTTGCAATCTATATGACATAACGAATACGTTGACTCAGGAGGTCAATCATGAAAAATGCATCACTTTTCGCATCATCAATACTTGCAGCAGCTCTTATGTTTTCCGCTTTCAGCGCTATGGCATCAGAAACAAAAGCGCCCGCAGTTAAAAAAGAGATGGTTAAAGCCGTCATGCTGACACCCGAAGAAACAAAAAAATGTGAGGAATACGCTAAGAACCCTGCAATGGTAAAACTGACCAAAGCAGAAATCGAAAAATGCAAAACACTGAAATCTGATAAGATGAAATAAGCAGTAAGCAATCCTTCAAAATCCCCTTATTATCCGGTAAAAACGCCGCATGCGACTGCGGCGTTTTTTAATATTTTCAATCTTTTAACCTATCTCTTCTTTATCAGTTAAAAAGACCTATTTTGTGAAGGAAGACAATCAGAACTGTCAGAGGTGTTATGAATCTGATGATAAAATACCACACGTTGAACACTATCACCAATTTGTCAGTTTCTGCTATCTGTCTGTAAGCGATCTCTTTTTTGAGGATATGACCAACAAATACCGATGTCAGCATTCCGCCGATGGGAAGCAGATAATTGCTGGCAAAATTATCCATGGCATCAAGAACGGGCATCCCTGCGACAGTGAAATCTCCGAGTACGTTATATGACAAAGCAGCGGGAAGCCCTGTAACAAACAACACAAAACCCATCATGACAGACGCTTTTTTGCGTTCCATCCCTTTTTCATCAATGAGATATGCAACAACGACCTCGAATATTGATATCATGGAGGTCAAAGCAGCAAAAGCAAGCAGAAGGAAAAACAGGAACGAAAGAGCATGACCGAAAGGCAAAGATGCAAAAACCTGCGGAAGAGTTTTGAATATAAGTCCTGGTCCCGCTGCCGGTTCAAGCCCTACTGTGAAAACTATAGGGAACAGCGCAAGCCCTGCGACAAGCGCAACAATCGTATCGAGAACCGCAATCTTAGTTGCCATGGGAAAGATCACCTCTTTATTGTCCATATACGAACCATAAGTTACAATGATACCCATTGCCAGCGACAGGGTGAAAAATGAATGACCTATCGCCTCAAGAACACCTTCTACTGTCAGCTTTGCAAAATCAGGATAAAACATGAATCTTATGCCTTCCATCGCTCCCTTGGTTGTCATAGCATACGCGAACATAACAACCAGAATTATGAACAATCCGGGCATCATGACCCTGTTCCACTGCTCAATCCCTTTTTTAACGCCTTTGAGAACGGCATAGACCGTCAGCACAAGAAATACTGTGAAACAGAAAATCTGCGTCAGAGCATCGCCGACAAGCTGTCCGAAAAGTCCTGTAAGCTGTTCAGCCGGTAGTTTAAGATACGAACCTGAAACCGATTTTAAAAGAAAATTGAACGTCCATCCGGCAACGGTGCCGTAATAGGAAAGAATCACATAACTCGCAATAAAGTTTATCCATCCGATGTTTGACCAGAACGGATTCTTACTTAAATGCTTAAAAGTGCCGACAACATCTTTCTGGGATTCCCTGCCGATGAGCAGCTCAGCTATCAGCAGAGGCAACCCGCATATCACAATGGCGAGAAGATAGACCAGAACAAAGGCGCCACCCCCATTCATGCCCGTAATATAAGGAAATTTCCAGATATTACCAAGCCCCACAGCGGATCCCACCGCGGCTAATGTAAAGCCGAGGCGTCCGCTCCAATGATTTCTCATAGTGTTCTCCTTTGAAAAAATAATAATAGGAAAATTTGTTGTGCTTCTTTATTGCAAAAAAATCAGAAAAATTCAATCGGCTGAAACGATATGTATGAAAATAATCTTAACTTCTGATATCTGCTAAAATAATAAATGAACCAGTGACAGTTTCAACTGATGTTGACCGGAAGGGAAATCAGTAATATATTTTCGTTGAAACAATTGTTCCGGCATGAGGTGCAAAATGGCGACAAAAAAGGGAGAGACATACGTTTGTAAGGTCTGCAACGCGGTAGTTAAGGTTGAAAACGGCGGAAGCGGCGCTCTGATGTGCTGTATGGTGAAAATGACAAAAATGTAACAAGGGCGGACATTCCTGCCCGCCCGTAAGATGTCTTAGTAGTTAAGTATAAGCATCTCAAAATGTTCTTGTTTATGTGCGCAGGCGGGGCATACCGCAGGTGCTTCGATACCTTCGTGGATATGTCCGCACACAAGGCATTTCCATGCAACTGTTGCGCCTTTTTTGAAAACAAGACCGTCTTCAATGTTTTTCGCAAGCTGACGATATCTGGCTTCATGGTGAGCTTCGATAGCCGCAATCTTTGTGAAAAGAGACTCAACCTGCGGAAATCCTTCTTCCTTGGCAATTTTAGCGAATGTGGGGTAAAGAATTTCCCATTCTTCGTGTTCACCATCGGCAGCAAATTTCAGGTTATCGAGAGTTTTAGCAAACGCAACGGGGTAGTCAGCATTGATGTTTACCATAAGAGGTATCTGGTCACCGAGGAGATCGTTTGCATAGTCGAAAAAGCGTTTCGCGTGTACTCTTTCGTTATCGGCAGTTTCAAGAAAAATATTCTCTATCTGACGGTATCCGTCCTTGCGTGCCTGAGCAGCGTAAAAGCTGTATCTGTTGCGTGCCTGAGACTCGCCTGCGAAAGCTTTCATAAGGTTTTGGAGTGTTTCTGTACCTTTCAATGATTTTGACATTTCTGTCCTCCTTTGTTTTATTTTTTGCATTATAACACAGTCTATCTAAATTGCAATATTATTCTTCTGACAATTTTTATCCAATAATACTTCTCAATTCACACTTCATTCAATTATATCAGATAATGTTCACGGCAACAGTAAAAATTGCGCCAGATGGGCTGTTCTCCGCCTTAACATAACCGCCTAGTTTTTCCGCCATCCCTCTTACGATGGAGAGACCTATACCGGTTCCTGTATCGCCCTTTGTTGAAAAGAACGGTTTGAAGATCTCCTCTGGAAGGAGCGATTCGTCAATTCCGCCGCCGTTGTCTGCAAAAACGGCGATAACATGGCTTCCGCCGTTGTGTACGTCAATGTCTATACGACCTTTCTGTATTCCTCGGTCTCTTATAACATCCATCGAGTTCATGATAATGTTCATGGTTATCTGTCTGAAATCTCCAGGCACGCCGAAACTTTTTACAGAATCGTCACCGCTTACGGAAACGGTTATTCCGCTGGCTGTCAGAAGCGGCTTTGCAATGTTAACCACATCGTTTGCAACCGAAAGGACGCTGAAAGAAGATTTCTCTGCGGACAGACTGAAATAGTTGCGAAACTCTGTCAGCGTTTCATTAAGATACTGAACCTGAGCTTTGAGTATTTCGCTGTTCTCTTCAAGGTTGTGAGGTTCATCCTTCATAACCTGCGCCACCAAAGAAATAGTGCTGAGCGGCTGTTTCATTTGATGAACGGCAGCAGACAGCAGACCGCCCATTTCCACCATTCTTTTCTGCTGTATGACCACCATATCTTTTTCCATCAGTTCTTTTTCACGTTTGAGTTTCTCTGTTATATCCCGTATCACCGCAATCACAATGGGTCTGTTGGTGTGGTATGTCTGGCGAACGGTGGTTTCAACTGTGCGAACTTTTCCGTCTGCACGAATTATGCGAAGTCTCCCCTCATAAACGCCGACGCTGTCCAGCGCGACTCTTAATCTCTGGATGTATGTATCGTATTCATCCTTATCTTTAATGAGATCCGATGAATGTTTCTGAACCAGTTCCTCTTTGCTGTATCCGAAAAGAGTACACGCCGACTTATTTACATCGGCGAAATTCATCTTTCCGTTTTCTCCTATCTCAATTATAAGCACTGCATCCTGGCTCATTTCAAAAAGATTCTGATATTTTGAGGTCGTAACGACACACGCCATCTTTTCAGCTTCAACCCGTTCGTTTATCCGTGCGTTCAGATCAGAAAGGAGCAGTTCATACATCCTTTTCTCGGAAGCATCCGCAATAATGGAAAAGAGCAGTGTCTTGTTCTTTGCAGGAATGGGACTTGAATACACTTCAACATCCTTTATTGAACCATTCTTCATTCTGTGTTTAAAGTTGAAATAATTTCTTTTATAAAGTGCTGCCTGCGCCATCTCTTTTTTGATAGCCTCCGGCGAAAGCATATTTATCTGATCTATCGTCAGCGATTCTATCTCTGCCTTTGTATAACCGTAAAAAGCGCACGCTGCCTCGTTAGCATCAAGTATCCTGCCGTTCTTGCCCGCATCAATGAGCATCATAGGAGCCGATTTTGAAAGATATTGAGGAATGAAGGGCTGATCTGATCCGTAAAAATCTATCTGCGACCGCCCTTCTTTTGTCAGGTTTTGTGCCGAGAAGAAATAGTTGTCACCGGAATCATGCATGAATTTCAGGGAAAACACCTGTTTGCGACCATTCACCATCATGGACAAGTGAACTTCCAGCGCACCGTTTCCGGTAGCCACCGACCTGAAATCGGGAATGTTTCCAATGAAAAATGGAGCCGGCAATAATACATCCACACCGGGAAAGTACTCGTCAAAAAGCTGATTTTTAGCAATAATGTTGAGATTCACATCTGTATACGCGGCAGCTATTTTGATTTTCTGCAACAGATCAAGTTTATTTTTCATACGCCGTTCCATATAAATCCGGATATACTTAATCTAACACATTTATATACCGATTGGAATTATTGAAGTTCAGATTATTATATGATACTATAAGTTATTAATGGTGAAACATGAAAATCAGACTTTCAACAGTAACATTAATCACCGCTATCTCAGTTGCGGTCATTTTTTCGTTAACCCTCATATATAATCTTTCTTCTTTGTCGGAAAAACACATAAAAAGGTCTGAAACTGAACTGAAAAGAAACTATGAGGCACGACAAAAAGAGGTGATACGCAATGAAGTTCAGCGTTGCATAAACAGAATAAAACAGGAACAGTCAGAGGTTTACGGCGACGCAAAAACTGCCGTCCGCGACAGAGTCGATTCCGCAGACGAGTATATGAAAATACTCAAAGCCGGCGGAAATTCCGATAAAGCCATAAGAACCGCTCTCGATTCTCTCATCCATTCGTTCAAATGGGAATTCAAAACAGGCTATTATTATGCTCTGGATCAGAACGGCATAATAATCAGCCACGGCGGAAACTCAAAATATGAAGGGATAAATGCTGTTTCCCTCGTTGGCAATACCCAGTTCAACCAGTTTATCAAAAGAGCATACGAAGAAGGCAGTGCATATGGCGAATATGAATTTGAAAAACCGAACGAATCCGGAAAAAAATATTCAAAGATAGCCTACGCAAAGTACAATCCTGACACAAAAATACTCATAGCTGCCGGAATATATCTGGACGAAATCGCAGAGCTTGCAAAAGGAGATATTCTGGCAAGCATAAAAAAAGACCGTTTCGGAACAGAGGACACAGGATATTTCTGGATCATATCAACTGACTACAAAAACATCTTCTACCCTGACAAAACCATAGGCAGTGCAGATATAAGGACTGTTACCTCAGGCGATGGCAGAAAGATTTTTCTGGAAGCCATAGAAATGGCAAAAACTCAGGGCGAAGGATACATCTCATATCAATGGAAACTGCCGGATAAAGACGAATACTCCGAAAAAACCTCATACATAAGCTATGTGCCGGAATGGGAATGGGTAATAGGCACAGGATTCTATTATGTATCTCTGAACGAGCTGATAGAATCCGAAAAAAAAGCGATACTTGGAACATCCAGACAGGAACTCTATTCAAACATAGTTCTGATAACCATCCTTCTGGTTTTTTCCATGGCTGCATCAATATTTGTTTTCAGAAGGATGCGCGAGGTTGAAGACAAACAGTCAAAAATACTGAACGATCTCAAACAGTATAAATTCATCATGGACGAAAGCGCCATCGTCAGCATGACAGACCCTACTGGCATAATAACCTACGTCAACGACCAGTTCTGCACCACCAGCGGATACACAAGAGAACAGCTTGTCGGGCGTAAACACAACATACTCAGACATCCGGACACGCCTTCGGAATATTTCGCGGAACTCTGGAAGACGATAGCCCGCGGTAAAATATTTAAAGGTATCATAAAAAACCTCCGTCCCGACGGCTCCCACTACTATCACAACGTAGTGATAATACCGATCAAGGATGAAAATGAAAAGATTGTGGCTTATACGTCGTGCAGTCAGGATGTCACGGAGGTGATAGAGAACAGGAAAAGGCTTCAGGTTGTCTTCAACACGGACAAACTGACTGGACTCGGAAACAGATATAAACTTCAGCAAGACATCGAAACCTCTAAAAGACCTTGCCTCGCCATCTTGGACATAGACAGATTCCACGAGATTAACGAACTTTACGGAATGAAACTGGGCGACAGACTCCTTGCAATGTTCGCTGACAGGCTGGTAAAAAACTCACATCTGAAAACTTTTGAACTTTACCGCCTCCATTCCGACGTCTTCGCCGTACTGGCTCCATACATGGATCTCATGACCTTTACGGAAATCGTCAAGAGTTCGTTGGCAACTATTACAAAGGAATATTTTGTAATATCTGACAAAGAGATGATATTAAGCTGCTGTATAGGGTTCGCCGACAGCACCCGATCCGACATTATGGCTGAAGCGGATATCGCCGTTCAGCAGGCTAAGTTTGAAAACAAAGCATTTCAGGTTTTCGATCCGAACCTTAAGGATAATTTTGCAACATATGAGCAGAATATAAAGATACTTAAAATGCTGAACGATGCTGTGGACAAAGACAGAACAGTTCCATTCTTCCAGCCGATATATGCTTTCAGTACAAAGGGGATATGGAAATATGAATGTCTGATGCGAATCATAGGAGAAAACGGAGAGGTTATTTCTCCGGCGCAGTTTCTGGATGTCAGTAAACAGACCAGACTTTACCCCAGGCTGACACTGGCTGTGGTGAAAAAATCCATAGATATGTTCAAAAAGGTTAATGCAGAGTTTTCCGTCAATTTATCTGTGGAAGACCTTCTCAACGAAGAGACCATGAACGAAATATTCAGATATGCCAGCAATGCGGGGATAATGAGCAGAATGGTTATAGAGATAGTTGAAACCGAGCGGCTGACAGGGGACGAGAACATTCTGAATATTATAAGCAGATTTAAGCAGAACGGAACGAAAATAGCTATCGACGACTTCGGTTCAGGATATTCAAACTTTGACTATCTGCTTAAGGTTCAGGCGGATTATGTCAAGATAGACGCCAGTATCATAAGGCTTATCTCAAAAGATGAGCGGGCTTCCGACATTGTTCGCTCCATCACAAGCTACGCAAAGAAGATGAAAATGCAGACAATCGCTGAATTCATCGCTGACGAGGCGACAGCAAAAAAAGCGAAAGAACTGGGAGTGGACTTTGCTCAGGGCTACTGGTTCGGAAAACCGGAACCGGAACCAGCAACAGAACCGGAACACGTTCTATGACGCAGTCCTTTTTGATGTAACATATTTCAGTATCAGCGCCGCCAGAGGCGCAAGGTGAAAAAACAGGTCGAAAATATCTATGGGGCGTTTGAGCGTCCCCTCTGAAAGCATCCTCAACTTTTCCACAATATGCGGTTCCGGTGTAAACGGTGCCAATCCCATAACGATTGTCAATACTATAAGTATTGAATAATTGACATTTTTAAACATCAGTTCATCTCCATATGAAATACACAATTATGTTAAGTAAACAGTAGACATGACGATTAGCATCAAAGAATCGAAATTACCGGAGCCAGTCATGTATGTGAACTATAACTCAAAATCAGCGCAACTTCAATACTCCGCTTCCGAGTCGAAAACCGACAAAGCAGGCACAAAGACAAGAAGCGTGGATATCCGTATCGACTATAAAAGTGTCGATATGAAGGCTGTTGACACATCCGATACAAAAACCGGAAACGACAGCTACGTCACAGACAGGGAAGCCGGAAACATAGAAGAATATGTCAGAAAATCGGTTTCCAGCATTATGGACAAAATAGGCAGGCACAGCCAGAACACACTGCGCGCACAGGCGGACACTGTTCTTGCAAACGTGCATATCATGAGTGTATCAATTGAGATAAGCGTTCATACTGAAACCACAGACGCTTCCGACACAGCAAATTCCCTTCTGGGTGAGGATGGTTATTTCGGCATTGAAAAGACATCCCAAAGACTTTTTGAAATGGCAAAAGCACTCTCAGGAGACGACGCCGAAAAGCTTCAGGAGGCTAAAGACGCTATTACAAAAGGATATGAATCCGTTGCGGGACTCTTCGGTGAAAGCACACCGCAGATAACTCACGACACATATAACAAAACAATGGAAAAAATGGACAGCTACATTGACCATCTCAACAGACAGGTTGAAAAGTCCTATGCCTGACAAATATTAAGAAAAATACTTATCTTGGCGCCGAGACCAGTGTTCTCGGCGTTTATGTTTCCGTGCATCCTCTCACATATTATAAGCCTGCTCATATACAGTCCCAGACCGGTACCCTTCTCGCCCTTCGTGGATGAATATGCAGTGAATATCTTGCCCAGCATATCCGCGCTTATGCCGCCGCCGTTGTCTGAAACCGCTATGAGAACTCTGTCTCCGCGTCTTCCGACGGTGATGTCTATCTCGCCGTCCTCCGCGCATTTGGCTTCCAGAGCGTCTCTGGCGTTTGTAAGCAGGTTAAGCACAACGTTCTTGAACTCGTTTTCATAGCCGAACACAGTGATATTTTTGACTTCCTCTCCCTCAGGGTAGATTCCGCATTTGATGCTGTAGTATTTAAGCTGAGGTCTGTAAAGCTGCAAAACGTCGCTGACAGCTTTGAAAACATTGAATTCGCAAGCCTTGCCCATGGGTTTAAGAAAATTTCTGAAATCGTTGATGGTCGCCGTCATAAAATCTATCTGTTCGTTTATGCTGACCACCGTCTTATGTACCAGTTTCTGAGAATCCGCATCAAGTTCAAGCAGTTCCTCAAGCATCTGGGATATCATAGCGATGGCATTGAGCGGTTGCACCCATTGATGCGCTATGATACCGACCATCTCACCCATTGTTGCCATTTTGGACTGTTGCAGAAGCATCCGTTCCTGCTCAATATTCTTTTCCTGCGCCTCTTTCAGACCGGAAATATCGTTCAGAAAGCAGAAAACCCTTGTTTCCTCATCCGTAACAAGCAGTTCAAAACTGGTGAGAATGTGTTTGATATGTCCTTCTTTGGTACGTATACGGTAATCTATGGAACCGCATCTGCTGATGGTCTCCTCAAGGTTGTGAAAAACAGACGAAACCTTTTCTCTGTCCTCCGGAACAACGAAAATATCGGAAGATTTCCTATTTTTAACATCATTAAGGTTATAACCGGTCAGCGTCATGCAATACTGGTTGCAATCCAGGATACGTCCCTCTCTGTCCATAGTAAAGATACCTATGTTTGCCCGATTATAAAGTGTTCTATAGAAGGTTTCCTGCCTGCGCAGTTCCTTTTCGGCATTCTTTTTGAACGTTATGTCGTAGAAAACGCCGTCCAGCACATATCCGGACGAAGAAAGCTTACGGATAACTACCTTTATATGTCTTTCCGCTCCGACATCGTCCAGAACGGTTATTTCCGATTCTATAGTGGTATGTTCAGATATCTCAGACAGCGTATCGCATATTTTGTGAAAGTTTTCATCAGTAATGCGGCTGCATATTTCATCAATATTAATAACAGTTCTCTCGGAGTCAAATCCGAGTACCTGACAAGCTTCCGGTGTAAGCACAAGGCAGCGCTGGTCGCTCAGATATTCAAAGTTTCCGGCACCTGCTATCCTGTTTGACTGACTGAGTTTCTTTCGGTTGAGTTCAAGATCGCTGACAGCCTGATTAAGCGCGATAGTCTTTTTGCGCACCTCTTCATCCAGAAGATTTTCCGGAGAATTCTCCACAGGTTCAGGCAGTGACGAAACGGGAAAAAGCATCGCGAGGATACAGTTATCAAGCCCGATATCCGTAAAAGTTACGATATAATGACTGTTGTCCACGAGAACAAGCTGTCCTCTTTTGCTCAGACCGTTTTCGGCAAAGATATATCCGCCGAATATCTCGGAAATAGCCTTTCCTGTCGGATTGTAATACATGATTCTGCGTACGCCTTCAGACGCCCATAAAACCTTATCAAAAGGTGCTCTTCCGGTGACCCGCAGAATCAGTGAATCTGTATGTTTCGTCATATACCTAATCATATCTTAGAACATGTCTATTACGCAAGTTAAGATATTATGTGAATTATGAATTACTAATTATTTCATCATAAGAAAAGGGAGCGGATGCTCCCTTTAATGCTCGTCGTGAGTATCGCATTTCTCCCCTGTCTGGCAATGCCCCTGCCCGCACTTGCACGAGCTTTTGTTGCGTCTTAAAAAAAGTACAAGAGCGAAAAATGCAACCGCTATAAAAACTCCGATGAAGACTGCGAAAAACTGCATCATATCAGCTTCCGAAATCGTCAAAGAAGATATTCTCCGGTTCAACGCCGAGGCTGTCCAGCATTGAAAGAACCGAAGATATCATAACGGGAGGTCCGCAGAGATAATACTCTATCTCTTCCGGCGCCTCGTGGTCTTTCAGATAATTCTGAAGCGCAACGGTATGTATGAATCCTTTATATCCCGTCCAGTTGTCCTCCGGCTGGGGGTCGGACAGGGCTATGTGATAAGTGAAGTTCGGATACTTCTGCTCCAGTTCCCTGAAATCCTCCGTATAGAAAAGCTCGCGGAGGCTTCGTCCGCCGTACCAGTAGCTTATCTTTCGTGTTGTGTTAAGTGTGCAGAGCTGGTCGAATATAATGGAACGCAAAGGCGCCATACCTGCACCGCCGCCGAGAAACACCATCTCTTTTCCGGTATTTCGTCCGTAAAACTCGCCGAAGGGTCCTGCAATGGTCACTTTGTCCCCAGGCTTTCTGCTCCATACATACGAAGAGCCGATGCCAGGGGGTACCTGCTTGCCGAAAGGGGGGGTGGCTATACGCACATTGAGCTTAACGAGTCCCTCTTCCGCGGGATAGCTCGCCATGCTGTACGCTCTCTGTATCTCCTCTTTGGTTCCGGCGTGGAGTTTAAAGAAACCGTATTTGTCCCAGTCGCCTCTGTACTGCTCTTCAATATCAAAATCAGCAAAATCAGCCTCGTAAGGCGGAACGACCACCTGAATATAACCGCCCGCTCTGAAATCAACCTTTTCAGGCACTTTCAGAACAAATTCCTTTATGAACGTTGCAACGTTGTCGTTTGAAATGACCTCGCATTCAAGCCTTTTCGCCGCGAATACCTCCGGCGGAAGTTCGATGGTCATGTCCTGTTTAACGGCGGTCTGGCATGAAAGCCTTACACCTTCTTTCTCCTGTCTGCGGTTGATATGGGTCTTTTCCGTAGGCAGGATAGCTCCCGCCCCCTCAACGATGGTGACGCGGCACTGACCGCATGCACCGCCGCCGCCGCAGGCGGATGAAACGAATATTCCGTTATCAGCCAGAGCATTCAGCAGCTTTCCGCCGCTTGATACCTGAAAGTCCTTTTTATGGTTGATGTTTATGGTCACCGTTCCGGCAGAAACAAGCATCCTTCTGGCGTTGATGATAACGCCCACCAGAAGCAGGATAACAGCCGTAAAAACGAAGACGCCCATTATTAGCAGTGTCATAACTTTATCCCCGAGAACAGCATAAAGGCTATCGCCATGATGCCAGCCGTAATGAATGTTATGCCCATGCCGCCAAGCCCTCTCGGTGTGTCGGCATATTTAATTCTGTCCCTGATTCCCGCCATGGTAACTATTGCCAGCGCCCAGCCTATGCCCGAACCAAGTCCGAACACAACGGATTCGCCGAATGAATAGTCTCTCTGCACCATGAACAGCGAACCGCCGAGGATTGCGCAGTTAACTGTGATCAGCGGCAGGAAGATTCCCAGTGCCGAATAGAGTGTCGGGACGTATTTATCCAGAGCCATCTCAAGTATCTGCACTATGGCGGCAATAAGACCTATGTATGTGACCAGCCCGATGAAGCCGAGGTCAAGGTCGGGAAGCCCAGCCCATGCCAGCGCACCCTCTTTCAGCACGAATCTGTAAAGAAGGTTGTTCGCAGGAACCGTTATCGCCTGAACAACGACAACCGCAACGCCGAGACCGAATGCGGTCTCCACCTTCTTTGAAACGGCAATGAAGGTACACATGCCGAGGAAGAAGGACAGCGCCATATTCTCAATGAAAATGGATTTTATGAACAGCGAAAGGTATGCTTCCATATCAGTCCTCCGCCTTTACAACTGTCAGTCTGGCTATCCATATCAGGATGCCTATCAGGAAAAACGCGCTGGGCGCAAGGAGGAACAGCCCGTTCGGCTGATACCATCCGCCGGAGTTCACAGAGGGCAGTATGGTGAATCCCAGCAGTTTGCCGGAACCCACAAGCTCCCTGATGGTGGCGATGATGATAAGAACCAGACCGTAGCCCGCGCCGTTGCCCAGACCGTCCAGAAAGCTTCTGAATGGCGGGTTGCTGATAGCGTACGCCTCCGCACGTCCCATGATGATACAGTTGGTGATGATAAGCCCCATGAACACCGAAAGCTGTTTGCTGATGTCGAACATGTAGGCTTTGATTATCTGATCCGCGATGATTACCAGCGTGGCAACCACCGTCATTTCGATGATGAGCCTGATGCTTGAAGGCATGAGGTTGCGCATCATGGAGAGGAACAGGTTTGAAAGCGCCACAACTGTCATAACGGATATCGCCATAACGAGGGTCACTTCCAGTTTGGTTGTGACAGCCAGTGTGGAACAGATACCCAGCACCTGTACGGCGATGGGGTTATTTTTTATTATGGGGTCTGTAAAGACCTTCATAGCCGACATTAAGCACCCCCCTGTTTCAGCGAGTTCAGATATTTTCCGAACCCGTCCTGACCCATCCAGAAACGCACAGTGTTCTCCACACCGCGGCTTGTCATTGTCGCACCGCTCAGCGAATCCACCTGACTTTCGCCGTGCGCTCCGCCTTTAACAACAGAAAGCGCAACCGAACCGTCGTTTCCGTATATCTTTTTATCAACCCACTGGGCTTTCCACAGCGGGTTGTCTATCTCGCCGCCAAGTCCGGGGGTTTCTCCATGCTCATAGAATGTGATCCCGCTTACGGAGTTAAGATCGCTGTTCAGCGCCATGAAACCGTACATCGTACTCCAAAGCCCCGAACCGTAGATGGGCATTACCACCTTCGCTATCTTTCCATCCCCGTCGCGCAGAATGAAAACGGGAATCTTCGCAGGGATGCTCTTGATAACGGTAATATCCTGCTGTTTTGACAGATGCACAGCGTCTTTCGCTGCGGCAAGCTTTCTGATGCTTTCAAAATATTTGCCCGCATCGCCCTTTTCGGCTTCGCCCGTCTTCATGTCAACAAGGTAGGTCTCAACAGAGCCGAACTCCTTGTTTATATCCGTGTCGGATTTCAGAACCCCCGCCGCAAGCAGGATGTTCTTTTTCCTTTCCAGTTCCTTGTTCATGTCCTGTCTGGGTTTCAGAAGCACGTTTGCTCCCGCAACGAAGAATGAACAGATGACAGCCAGTGTGAGGGCTATCATAAACGTTCTAAGATCGCTTTCACGCCGCATATCTCTTAGCCCTCCTTGCTATATTCGCTCTCATGACCAGATAATCCATAAGCGGGGCGAAGATGTTTGCAAAGAGTACCGCAAGCATCGCACCCTCAGGATATGCAGGGTTGACAACCCGCACCAGAGCGGTCATAGCGCCTATCAGAAATCCGTAATAATACTTTCCTTTGTCGGTGTACGCCGCCGAAACAGGGTCGGTTGCCATGAACACCGTTGCGAATGCAAACCCGCCTATGACAAGGTGCCAGTCGGGGGTAAGCGAAAACATATAATTAGTATCGGAACCCATCACGTTGAAAAGTCCTGTGATAATAACCAGTCCGGCAACGGAGGAGACCATGATACGCCATGAGCCTATCCCTGTGTAGATAAGCACAGCCGCACCGAACAGACACGCCAGAGCGGAAGTTTCGCCCATTGAACCGGGGATAAACCCGAGAAAAGCGTCCATCCATGTAACGTTTATGTGTCCGGCAAATGACTGCGTTGCCAGCGGTGTCGCATAGCTGTACCCGTCAACGGCAACCCATGCGGTGTCACCCGTAATACCGGCAGGATATGAGAAAAAGAGGATCGCCCGTGCGAACAGAGCGGGATTTACAAAGTTGCGTCCCGTTCCTCCGAAAACTTCCTTGCCAAGCACAAGCCCCACCGAAAGAGCAACCATCGCCTCCCATATCGGAACTGTGGGGGGCAGTATCAGCGGATAGAGAAGGCTTGTAACAAGGAACGCTTCGCCTATCTCATGTTTGCGGATAACGGAGAACAGAAGCTCCCAGAAACCGCCCACAGCAAGCGTCGCGATATACAGCGGCAAAAAGTACAGAGCGCCGTGGAAAAAATTAGCGCCGATGCTGTTCGGGTCGTACCCGACACCAAGCGCGCGTATCAAAGCATGCCGCCAGCCCTCAAGGTTTTCCGCACCCGTTCCTGCGATAGCCAGATTCGCCTGCAAGCCTGTGTTGTAAAAAGCCATCAGAGTGCAGGGGATCAGCGCAACAACGACAGTTATCATTATCCTCTTGAGGTCGATACCGTCGCGCAGGTGGGTTGTCCCTTTGGTTCTGTGGAGCGGGTTATATAAAAATGTATCCGCCATTTCAAAAACGGGGTACCACCGTTCATATTTTCCGCCCTTCTCGAAAAGATGCTTATATTTTTCAAAGAATTTTCTCATTGTCAGCCCTCCTTCTCAATGGTTGTGAGGGCATCGCGCAGCAGAGGCGCATAGTCTGTCTTGCCCGGGCAGACGTAGGTGCAGAGGCTGAGGTCTTCCTCGGAAAGCTCAAGCGCGCCGAGTTTTTCCGCTCCCTCGTAGTCTTTCATCTGTAAGGCACGCAGAAGGTGTGTGGGCAGAATGTCCAGCGGCATAACCTTTTCGTATGTACCGACGGGAACCATAGCCCTGAAACTGCCGTTGAGCGAAGTGTCAAACTTTATGTCCTTCTCTCCGAACACTTTGGATGCAAAGATATTGACCACTGAATGCATCCTGAATCCGGGAAGCAGCCAGCCCATGAAGGGACGGTCAGTCTGCTCCGCAACGGCTGAAATCTGTGCGAAGTTTTCGGACAGATAAGCTGTTTCGGGTGAAACGGGAAATCCGTAAAGCACCGAACCGTTTATCATGCGCACTTCTCCGCTCTTTATCCTGCTTCTGGTGAGCCATGTGATGCAGGCGCCGTGTACCGTGCGGATATGGCATGGATTCTCCACCATCGTTCCGCCGACAGCTATTATGCGTTCTTCGTTAAGTTCTTTATTTTTAATGAGATATCCAAGGTCTATGACCGTCTGCATGTCAACTGTCCAGACAACCTTTCCCTGTGCAACAGGGCGCAGGAAGTGAACGTGTGTACCTGTCAGTCCGGCTGGGTGTACACCGTCGAAAACAGCTACCTCAACGCCCTCAACAGCGTCTATGCTCACTCCGTTACCGCAGCAGGCATAGGTTTTGCCAGACAGTTTGGCTACAGCCTTAAGACCTTCGTAGAAATAATCTTTGTAATGAGAAAGTATCAGCGAAGCATCAGGCGCAAGGGGTCTGGTGTCCATACAGTTCACAAACACCGCCTCCGGTTGTTCCTCTTCGCGTACGCACACTGAAAACGGGCGTTTACGGAATTTTGTGAGCAGTCCGGAAACCTTTAAAAGCTCCAGAACCTTCGCCCTGTCCGAAACGTTGGTGTCGAACCTTTCCGGTTCGCTTCCGTCCTTTTCAATGACAAGAGAAAGAAATTTTCTCTTCTCCCCGCGGTTGATCTCCGCAACTGTTCCTGACGCAAATGCTGTAAAATAAAGCGATGGATTCTTGCGGTCGGTGAAAAGAAGCTGTCCTTTTTTCACTTTGTCTCCGACCCTAACCTTTATGGAAGGTCTGAGACCGGGGTAATCATCCCCCAGAATACCAACTCTGCCTACGGTGGTCATATCGGCTATTTCGCCGGACGGACGCCCCTTTATCGGCAGATCGAGTCCTTTTTTGATTTTTCGGTGCATATGTCTTACTCCGATAAAATAAAACACAAAATTTTATATTGTAAGTTTAACGCTATGTGCTTGAATGTCAAGAAAGAACGGTGTTAAAAATATTAATTTTGTCCTGTTTACTTCTTTCTGGCGCGGACGATGAGAATACCGCTGAGAAATACCAGAAACATACCTGCAAAAGATACTATGTCCGGCAGTCCGTCGCCCGCCAGAAAACCGGTAAACACACTGAAAACAAGTTCTGAATAGCTTATCGCTCCCATGAGAGACGCACGACCGTAGTAATAAGATTTGGACATGAGAAACTGTGCAGCGGATGCCAGCACGCCTGAAATTATGAAATACCAGAGATGCAGACCGCGGGGCAGAAAATCCCAGTTTGCGTAGCGGGGTTCGCCTGAAAAATAAAGTACTATAAAATATACCAGCGAGCCGATGACGCCAACCAGAGAAAAAACGAACACGACCACCCGTGCATCGTAATAGTCGGCAAGACCACGCACCGTGGTATACGCGAACGCCGCGAGAATTCCGCATAGGATACCCGCCGCATACCCCATGGGCGGAACGTTACCTCCCGGCTTAAGGATAAAAAGAACACCGAAAAAACCCACTCCTATAGCCGTCCATACACGCCAGTCCGCTTTTTCCTTCATAACAAAAACTGCTATCAGCGCTGTGAAGAGAGGCGAAGTTTTTGAGAACGTGGCGGCGGTGGCAAGGTGCATAACACTTATGGCATAGAAAAAAGCTATCATTGCCGTAACACCGTACACCCCGCGCATAATGAGAAGCAGCGGTTTCCCGCCACGGCTTACAGGACGAACCATGATCATTGCAACCCATATGATAAGCATGGTTACCAGATTGCGCATGAAGATTATCTCCATAGTGGAGAAATCCGCCGTAAGTTTTTTTATGAAATATCCCATGGACGAAAAGCACACTGATGCACCCAGCATCATTATTATGCCCATCGTTTCATTGTCATATTTCGGGGTTTGGTTAGCAGACATAGTGCGGGATTATACGCCCATAAACAAAGGTTTACAATGGTTTTAAGCCTCCCTTTAATAAAGGGAGGTTTGGAGGGATTTACATTATTATTGAATAAAAATCCACCCCAGCCCTCCTTTGTCAAAAGAGGGAGCAGAAATCAGAAAAAATAGTGAAAGAGCCAATCGATGCGTCCGCGCTTGATAAAATAAATGCCGCTGAATTTCATTATTTTGCGTATTTTTGCGCGCATTTCCGGTTTATAGCAGTGGATTTTACAGTCTTTGCATTTAGGCTTAGGGTCAAGAGGGCATTTGTCGTTGCGCCGCAGAGCATATTCCAGAACAGTTTTGCAGTCGTCGCAAAGCCCGTCAGTTTTGTGGTTTTCACGGCAGTAAACGCCTATAAAGGCGGTCAGAACCTTTGCATCTCTGACCACCCTTTTCTCTTTTTTCATATCTCTTCCAGAATATCGCCTGTTCTCACCCTATTGCGCAGTTCAAGAAGTTTTTTGTCAAGTTCCTGAAGTTGTTCAAGGTTTTGACGTTCTTTCGCAGAGGTTTCTATTATTTTGGCAACGCCTCCGTTCTTTATGACAAGTCTTTTATCGCCCATCAGCGCCAGAATGGGGTCGTGGGTTGACATCAGAACTATCTTCTCTTCACCGACAAGAAGGTCTAAAGCCTTTTTGCGGTCTATACCTGCATTCTCGATTTCGTCGATGAGAACTATGGGCGATTTGCTCAAAAAAGCTGTGTCAGCTATCATAAGTGCTCTGGACTGACCACCGGAAAGTGATGTTACCGGGGTGTCGCCGTCAAATTTTTCTCCTGCAAGCTCGTTCGCCTTCTCTATGATGATTTCGACCTTCTCGTCAGGGTTCTGCACAAAACGGCTCTCCGCGTGTATCTTAACGAACTCTCTGGCTGTCAGATCCATTACGAAGTTCATGTTCTGAGAAAGCTGTGCAACGGGCTTGTGTTCCGGAGAAAATCTCCAGCTCTTATCAGGGTCAGCACCGTTTATCTTAATGCGGCGCTTTGTGGGTGTGTCGCCCATCGCCATCCACTCGATATCCGCCAGCAGACGGCTTTTGCCTGAACCCGTGGGACCTACGATACAGATTATCTCGCCGGCTTTAATCTCAAGCTCAAAGTCCTCATCCTCGCCCTTCTTGTTGATGCCTCCGGTGATAGTAAGGCTGCTGATCACTGACGTTCTTTCTGTCATTGAACCCACAGCCTCAAGGAACGTGAAGAAATTGTTCAAAAACTCCGCAGGTTCGATGCCCATGTCCTCAAGCTGTGTGTCGGTGAGATTGTCAATGAAGTCTTTCACCGATACCGTCGGTATTTGAAGTCCTTGCGACTCGAAAAAGTCTCCGGCAAAAGGCATTTCAGCCAGAAGTTCCGTAAAAGGTTTATGTAAAATTAGTTGTCTATCCATTATCCACATCCATCTTTCTTACGTTGCCCATCTGATATTTAGAGCCGATCCTTTTTTCGCCGAGGCAATATGAGCAGAGTGCCGAGGGCATTGAGAAACGAAGGCTCTTTCCGTCCAGTGTGTCTGTTTCGGTCTTTTCATCACCGAACAGGGTTGAAAGCTCAAATGCACCCTGCCCTGTGATACCGTTGACGTGCATGATGCTCGCTGTTGGGTTTACCGTTGCAACCCTCGACGCGAACACCTCGCGTTCTGCCTGAGAAACAATGTCGCCTTTGGTTATAACGACCACGTCGGCGGATTTCAGCATGGGACCTATCTTCTTGGGCGTATTGATGCCTGAAAGGTTGTCTATTACGCATACAGCAAGTATCTCTTTTATGTGCGGGCTGCATCTGTTGCAAAGTCCCGCGCTCTCGCTGATGAGGATATCTACGCCCTGTTTTTTTCCCCACTCGAAGCTCTCGGAGACGTTGCTCACGAAGTAGTGGTCGGGGCAGAGTGCGCCTGAAAGCCCTTTCTTAACGGGAATACCCTTCTGTTCATACAGTTTATCGTCGTCTGTGTAGAGGCAGTCGAATTTGACCACACCCGCTTTCAGACCTCTCTGGCGGAGGCTCTCAACGGTTTTAAGTATCACCGCGGTCTTACCTGATGACGGTGGACCGCTTACGGTTACGAATCTCATTGTTACGCCTCCAGTCTTTCGTTGAACATGCTGTTCAGTCTTTCAAGCAGACTGCCCATATCTGTTTTGTATATATAGTCCCAGCCGACCCAGTAGAACTTAGCGCCTTCCGGCAGTCTGTTATCCACTTCTTTGTTCAGCACAGGGAAAAGCCCTTTGTGCGCCATTATCTCCCCTGTCTCTTTTCCGTAAAGGAAGTCGGCGGCTGGCTTGATGATCTCTTTTCTATCCTTGCGTGTGAGCATGAACACGGGGCTTATGATACTGCCCTCCGATGGCCATACGATTTCAACGGATTTGCTTCCGAACAGCATCTTTGTGAAGAAGTAGGGCATGATGGTGACGGCGGGTTTCGCCTCTGTCTTTTTGCCTGCGTTCTTGACCATCTGCGCCGGATGCATTGATTGTATCATGCTTTTTGCCAGCTTCTCCACACCTGTGTCGCCGAACATATGATGGATATGCACCAGAAGCGAGTTGAACAGGTCGAAGTCGCCAACGGGAAGTGAAACGCTCTTTTCAAATTCGGGTGCAAGCAGATCAGCCCAGCCTCCGGGAACAGGTCTTGAGCCGAGTGCGTCAAGGTTTACCATGAACACGGCGGGGACAACCCCAACCATACCGTAGTTGCCTCTTGGGTCTTTCATCTGCGCAAGATAATCATGACATTCGCCAGTCATGTCCTCAAACATACCGTTTTTCACATGTTTTCCGAATGAACGCTCATCAAAGAAAACGTCGAAACCAGCAGATACGAAAAGGTCGGGAACGTTCTCTGCTTTGATGCCGACAACGTTCTCCTCAAGCCATCCCTGCCCCTGTGCGGCGGCAATGAGGTCGTATGCCACGGTCAGTCCCGTCTGCTCTTTAACACTCTCTGCAAAAGCGTCTATCTTTTCAAGCAGAGGCAGGCGCACCGGACAGGGCAGAAGCCCTTTAAGGGTTATGTCGCCCTCTTTTCTCTGCTCTTTCAGGGTAACGTCAACAGACGCGTCGTTGTTCTTTTCTATTTCAGCAAGGCTGTTCAGAAAGGTCTGAACGTCGTAATTTTTCTGTTTAATAGCAGTTTCGAGTTTAAGAAATTTTCCGGCAGCTGAAAGCACTTTTTCGTCTTTAAAGGTGTCGAAACCTTTGCTTACAAAAAGGCTGAATGCCACCGGATGCTGTTTTGCAAGTTCGTAAACTGTTATATTGGCGTTTATCATTGTAATCTCCTTAGTCTTTCATCTTATGAAAGCCAATATAAACACATTGTACGGGAATAACTTGATTGATGTCAAAATTTGTCTGAATTTTTTATCGCGGACTGTATTTTTGGTGCCATCATGTTTGCCACAAACAAAGAACCATGTGTTGACAAGTGGTTGGAGTCAAAATAAAGCGGAGACATTCCGTCGAAAAGCTCACATTCTCCGTTCCTGCAAAGAAACTCCGAAGGGTCTATGACGGAAAAACGCACCTCTTTTGAAAGAGAAGCAATCATATCGTTGAAATCTTTTGCCCATGCATAGTGGGTGGACGAGCTGAAATCATAGTCCAGTTTGCCGACCCTTTCGCCAAACATCTGCTTCATCATAGCATATTTGCCCGCCTCAACAGGCACGTCAAAACCGATGTCAGGCACATCCAGTATCACAACCGCATTTATTCCGGCGGTGTTAAGTCTGGCTATTGTCCCCTTAAGCCCCTGATAGAGCAATCCGTCGCTCGCATAGGGGTTGCCTTTGTCCTTGTCGTCTTTCACTACATAAAGTTTTGTAGTACCCAGATAACGCTTGTTGTTGGCATACATGCCCCATCTCGCCGTCAGAAATACTGTCTTTACGCTGGGTTCGCTTATAATAACTTCTAGCGCCTTATCTATGTATTTACTGCAATCGAGATACCTTGCGCCGTTCAGAACGTCAGCGCCGTTTGTCGGAGCGCATGTGGAGCGAGCAAACAACAGACCTGTAGTATCGGTTTTTTTAAGCAGGGCATCCATACCGCTGCTCATGGCAAGAGCATGAGAATCACCTATTAATGCAAAGGTCGGCTCATTTTTTCCGCCGATACGGCAGAGTTTATCTTTTGTGATATCCTCGTATTCCATATCGAAACACTTTTTCGGGTCAAGCCCGCCCATCTTTGCTGTACTGGCTTCAATGACGTTTTTCGGAAATCTTGCACTCATGCCGTTGGTATGCTCAACGTATATGGCGGGCAGACACAAAATACCCATACAGGCGGCTGCATATGCAAAAAGCTGTTTTTTATTACGCACTCTCATCGTGCGCAAAGGTTTTTCAATGACGTAATAAGAAAATATCGCCAGAGCGAAAACAGCGGGAATAAGAAATGTGTTTGTCAGGAAAAATGATCTGAACTCCACGGCGGAGATATAGTTTCTGAAAGCGAAAAGCGGCCAGTGCCATATATAAAGAGAATATGATAAAAGCCCTATCCATACCAGCGGTTTCAGCGAAAGCACCCTGTTAACGGCTGAACCCTCGGCATGAATTATCAGGGCTGTGCCGACACACGGAAGAAGAGCGGCATATCCCGGAAAACGGGTGTTCTCGTCTATTAAAAATATGCCTGCGGCTATAAGCAATAATCCGGACACACCGGAAATCTCACGTTTAAGCCCTTCTGCAGAAGGAAAAAAGCCCAACGCAAGCATAGCGCCGAGCATCATCTCCCACGCGCGGAAAGGCAGATTAAAAAACACTGCCGACGGAAACATTTTTATACATAATACGTTCAGCAGAAAAGAGATTATAAAAATTGAAATGATTATTGTTTTAAGGTGTCTGAAACCGCGCTTTGCAAGAAACATAAGCATCAGAGGGAAAAATATGTAGAACTGTTCCTCAACTCCCAGCGACCATGTATGAAGAAGCGGCTTGCTCTCTGCGGCTGTCTCAAAATAGCCGCTGTCACCCCAGAAAACAATATTTGCACAGAAAAATACTGCGGCGGCGGCACTTTTCCCGAATTTTTCAAAATGGGACGGAAGCAGGAAAAAATATGAAAGCAGACCCGTCACGGCTATCATGGCGAAAAGTGCAGGAAATATGCGTTTCACACGTCTGACGTAAAAATTAGCAATGGTAAATGTGCCGGAAACAAGTTCTTTATAGATGATTGATGTGATCAGGTAGCCTGAGATAACGAAGAAGACGTCGACACCGATAAACCCGCCGGAAAAAACGGATATACCCGCATGATATAGAATAACAGGCAAAATGGCTATGGATCGCAATCCGTCGATATCTTTTCTGTATTTCACTTTTTACCCTGTCGACAAAACTTCATAAAACTACATGTTTAAAACAGAAAAGACAAGAAAAAACCCGCATATTTAGGAATATGCGGGTTATGTTTTTTGCAATATCAGGTTAAGCGTCCGCGCCGCCGCTGCCAACAGGAGGCAGAGTTGAGCGCGTTTTGCTTCTTTCCATAGACTGAAGTGCGAGATAATTTTCTCCGAAACGGTTCATGTTCTCCCTTTCATCGTCAAACTGGTCATAGTGGCGCTCTTCATCGTTAACAAGATCTTCAAAAAGCTTCTTGGAAACAGAATCCGCGTTAGCAGAACACTCATTTGCCCATCTGTTATAATCCATCGCACTCTTTTCTTCCATTTTCCGTGCCATATCAAGCATTTTAGAGACGTCTCGCTGTTTAACGACATCCCAACCTGCCTTAAGCTCTATCTCCCCGTCAAGGAACAGAATCCTGTCAGAAAGACGCTCAACGTGGATCATCTCTTCAATGGCAGTTCTCTTAAACAGTGCGGCAAGCAGGTCATACCCCTGATCGTCGCAGTGGAAATGGAAATACATGTACTGGTGGAGCGTTGCCACCTCATCCGCAATAGCTTTGTTCAGAAGCTCTATACTCTTTTCATGCATGACAGTCTCCCTGTATCATATGATAGAACAAGGATAGACTACAAATATCTGCGTTTCAAGACATATATTAGCTTCAGATAAATCTTTTCCCTTTACGGGTAAAAAAATTTAACAGCTTAATTTGCGGAGAATAGTTTCAAGCATCTGTCTGTCTTCCGCCGAAAGTCTGCCCATCATACGTTCAACGTTGCTTTTGTAACGGTCATAAACCATGTTAATCAGATCCATACCCTTCTCAGTGATGGACACTGTAAAAAAGCGTCTGTCGTTCCGGTCTTTGCGTCTCTCAGCAAGTCCGCTCTTTTCAAGGTTGTCTATAACAGTGGTCATGTTTCCTGTTGTCTTGCGGATTATCTCCGCAATATCTTTCTGGCACATAGCTCCTTTTGTGTAAAGAGCTTCCAGAACGCCGAACTGGCTCACTGTAAGACCGAAATCCTTAAGGTGCGCATAAGCGCAGGACGATACTGTCTCCGCCGTCTGAACGAGCTTTGAAAAAGTTTCCATTGTGTCGAGATATTGCTCTGCTATTTTATTATTCATATAACACCGCCTGAATGATCAAATACTCAACGTTAAAGTATACCAGTTTAATCTTAATTTCAAGCGGAAATTCAGACAAATTTACTATTTTTTAGAACATACCTCGCGAGTGATATCCGCTATCGCTTCATAATCCTGCATAATCTGTTTATCGTCAGCAAGTTGCAATGCCAACGCATTAACTATCATACGGATTGATGAATCATCTGAAACGCGATAGATTACCCAGCGTCCATCCTTTTCAGAGGTTATAACCCCTGCGGAACGCATCTGTTTCAGGTGTGCGGAAATTGTGGAAAGTGCTATGCCTAAAACTGTGTCCAGTTCACAAACGCACATAGGGCGTTTGTTCAGCATCAGCACCATACGTAGCCTGTTTCTGTCGGCAATTGATTTGATTATCTCAACTGCTGAATCCAACTCTGTCATGTTTCACCCCTTAAAAATGAAATACACTGCTCCCGTCATGCAGAGTGCCGCCCAAAGATAGTTCAGTTTCAGCGGCTCTTTCATGAAAACAACCGAGAACGGAATGAATACCAGAAGGGTTATAACCTCCTGAGTTATTTTAAGCTGACCGAGAGAAAGCGTCTGATATCCAAACCGGTTTGCAGGAACCTGAATGAGATATTCAAAAAATGCTATTCCCCAGCTTATAAAAACAGCCCAAAGCCAGCTTCTGTCCGCCTGATGTTTCAGATGCCCATACCATGCGAATGTCATAAAGACATTTGACATTGTCAGCATCCCAACGAACAACGCACTATTTCTCATATTATACCTAAATATTTGTTTTAATCCATACCTAAAAAAAGTGGGGCAGATGCCCCACTTTCCGGTTATGCATTAAACAGTTTCAGTCATTATCTTTGTTAAAAGTGAAGCGAATTTTGCCGTGTCCGAAGGCATATTTCCTTCCAGAATAAGTGCCTGATCATAAAGCAGTTCGCTTATATCCGCAACCTTTTCGCCATCGGGATTATTTTCAAACTCGGCGTTTAACTTTTCAATCAGAGCGTGACCGGGGTTAAGCTCAAGTATCTTGCTTCTTTTCGGAACTTCCTGTCCCATCTGCTTAAGCATCGCCTCAAGATTGGGATCCATATCCGAATCGCCTGACACAAGAACACAGGGCGAGTTTTTAAGTCTTGAAGAGAGTCTTACCTCGCTTACGCTGTCGCCGAGAACCGCTTTCACTTTCTCTGTCAGTTTAGCAAAATGCTCTTTCGCCTCTTTCTTCTCATCCTCTTTTCCAAGGCTGATATCGCCTTTAAGGATGGATTTGAATTTCTTGCCCTTATATTCCATAAGACCTGAGACGATTATGTCGTCAACATCGTCGGTCATGAAAAGCACTTCCAGCTCTTTCTCTTTCAGAGCCTCCAGATATGGCGATTTTTCCAGCTCGGCGCGGCTTTTACCTGTGATGTAGTATATCTCGTCCTGCTCCGTTTTCATACGGGCAAGATAATCGTCCAGACAAGTTACTTTGCCGTTATCCGTTGCAGTTGACTGCATCACCATAAGAGAAGCGATCTCCTCTTTGCGTTTGAAGTCAAAATGTATGCCTTCTTTCAGCACTCTGCCGAATTCGTTGAAAAACTCAAGATACTTTTCCGGTTCTGAAGTCTTCATTTTTACTAAAGTTTCCAGCACCTTCTTTGTGATATTATTTTTGATGGTTTCAACCTGTCTGTTGTTTTGCAGTATCTCCCGTGAAACGTTCAGCGGCAGATCGGACGAATCCACAACACCGACAAGGAAGCGCAGCCAGCTGGGTATCAGTTCGCCGCAGTGTTCCATGATCTGTACGCGGCGCACATAGAGCGCGGGACCGGATTTGAAATCGGCATAGAGGATATTCATCGGAGCCTTTGAAGGGATGAACAACAGAGCCGCGAACTCGGAAGTTCCCTCAGCCTTGAAATGGATAGTTGAAGCGGCGTCTTTGAAGTCGTGGGAGATGTGACGATAGAACTGGTTATACTCGTCCGGCTGAACCTCACTCCTGTCTTTCAGCCATATAGCTTTCATGGAGTTCAGCGTCTCTTCTTCAACGATATCCTTGTCTTCCTCTTTCTTTGTTGTATCCATAACAACCGGATAGCTTATGTAATCGGAATATTTCTTTACGATATCCTTAATTTCCCACTGATCGGTGTATTCATTGCCCTCTTCTTTAAGATGAAGAACAATGCGTGTTCCGCGCTCGTTCATTTCATAGGGTTCGATGGTGAAAGAACCGTCAGCGGTAGATTCCCATTTAATACCGACGCTGGCGTCCTCACCGGCTTTTCTTGAATAGACGGTAACACGGTCGGCAACCATGAACGAAGAATAGAAACCTACGCCGAACTGACCTATCAACTCTGGACTTTTCTCTTTGTTTTCGAGCATCTGCATGAACTCTTTAGTGCCGGAATGGGCAATTGTGCCGAGTGCCTTAACTGCTTCATCCTTTGTCATGCCGATTCCGTTGTCAACAACGGTAAGAGTGTTCTTCTCTTTATCGGGGATAAGCTTGATCTTATAATCCGCACTCCCCTCAAGAAGCTCATCGTTGGTCAGCGCATGAAAGCGCAGCTTGTCGATGGCATCGGATGCATTGGAGATAAGCTCTCTTAAAAATATCTCCTTATGCGAATAAAGCGAATGAATCATCAGCTCAAGAAGTTTGTTCACCTCGGTTTTGAACTCCATTCTCTCCTGTGACATCTGAAAACCTCCTGATAATAATTTTTTACGCAACTGAATATTATGTTTTTTACCGAAAAAATCAAGTTTCAAAAGAAATGCTGACACAATACGCATGCAAAATAATCATACCGAGAGTATGATTTATCTATTGACAACCTGACCACAGATGCCTAGCTTACAAATCATACCGATAAGTATGATTTGTTCCGAATAACAACAAGGAGATATGTTTATGGATGAAAAACTGAATAAGAATTTGATAGTCCTTTTGCTTGGGCTGGCAGGTTTTGTGGTGACCGCCGATAACTGGGTTGTGGCGCCGATACTTCCGGCAATATCACAAAGTTTCGGTATAGACGTAGGAAGTTCCGGTCTGCTGGTCTCCGCATATATGCTTCCGTTCGGTGTTTTCCAGATAATCATGGGACCTTTGTCCGACAGATATGGGAAAAAACAGGTGCTTACCCTTTCAATAATAACCTTCACTATTGCAACCGGACTTTGCGCACTTGGCACAAATCTGACAAATCTGGCTTTCATACGGGCGCTTACAGGCGTTTTCGCGTCATCCCTCATGCCTATATCCATAGCGCTGATAGGCGATATGTTCCCCATGCACGAGAGACAGAAGGCGATAAGCACCTTTATGGGCATAGCATATCTCGGACAGGGTCTGAGCATGATAATAGGCGGTTCGATAGCGTATCTTTTCAGCTGGCGGGGCGTATTTGCTGTATATGCCGTTTTTTCGCTGATACCGACGCTTCTGTTCATAAAACTGTACAAAACCATACCTTCCGAAAAGAACCCAAAAAGCGAAATGTTCAGACCCTATCTGAGAATGATATCAAAATACGAATACGTTTCACTGCTGGGCATAGTTTTTCTTGAGGGTATGTTTATAATCGGCAGTTTTTCATATGTCGGAGCGTTCATCTCTGAGGTTTTCAATTTCAATTATCTTAAAATCGGGCTTATCATGACAGGTTTCGGCGTGATGACTCTGGCGGGAGGAAGAGCGGGAAGCAAAGCTGTCAAAACAACAGGAGCGAAAAACATGGTGGCTTTCGGACTTCTTTCAGCCGCCACAGCTAACCTTCTGCTGTATTATCTCGGAACCAACATCTATATGGTTGTCATAGCGGTCTCTCTGCTGGGGCTTGGGTTTATCCTCACCCACTCGACCCTTATGACCCAGATAACAGGTATGGCGCACACATCACGCGGAACGGCTATGGGTCTGCTCGCGTTCAGCTTTATGGGCGGCGGAGCCATCGGAACTGCGCTGGGCGGCAGGATAGTGACCGCATCCGATCTGAAACATCTGTTTCTCATCTTCGGAACTGCGCTCATTGTCACTCTGATATTAAGTCTGCTTACACTGAGAAACCTCGGTGCAAGGGAGGCTGTCCCTTCTAACGCATAAACTGCAAATGGACAGAATAAGTCAGTGCGGCAGGCATTAGACTGCTTCGTCGCCTGCTCCTCGCAGAGACATGAAATACAAGCTTAGCCTAAGGCTTTCAAAATGCAAGTAGTACAAGGAAGTTTTTGCTTCCGCAGGGGAGTGTACACATCAGTACATGACCCAAGGAAACAACAAACTGACGCCGTAATACGCAGCATATTGGAAGCCTTAAAAACAAACGGGCACGGTGGTTAGTCGTGCCCGTGTTTCCTCCTTGTTAAGGAGGGAGGAGGGTTATGTTTTACTGCCGGTTATTGCTAAGTCTAAATATAAGACCGTCCTTTCATGTGTCAATGATTTGTTTTATGCGAAAAATTAGTGTAGTATGTGTGCCTCGTATGAAAGGAGAAAGACTCTGGACGGACTTACACTCACCAAAGCGGTGAACACTATAAAACAGCGATACGAAGGCGTTCAGGTGACAAAAATAAATGTCACCGAGGACAGCCTTACCATAGGACTTTTCGCACCTGACAGAAAGAGCCTCCATGTGCGCACCACAGGCGGCGCACCGGCTCTATTCACAACTGACGTGCAGGAAGGCGTTCCCGATCCGTTTCTGGACAGGCTGTCCGGCGGAAAGATTGTAGAAATAGGCGGAAGAAGATACGACCGTCTTTTCTGGCTGAATATAGAAAAACGCAGACCCAGCGGAAAGATGGAGACCCACAGGCTGATATTCGAGCTGATAGGCAAGATGGCTAACGCCGCACTTGTAAACGAGAACGGAAACATCATCTGGCTGTTCGCGAAGAACAACGCAGACCCCGACAGAAGCTTTTCAGTGGGCGAAAGATACTCCGCACCGAGGCTCAACAAGCGCGACACACTTGAAAAATATGCCACCGCAAATTTTGCAGACCTTCTTGGTTTTTACCCCGTTACAGTGAAGCACGCGGAAACGTATCTTGCAAACGGGTACAGCTTTGCAGAGACCGCTACGCTCATAAACGAAAGCCTGACCGACGGGATCTTCCACACGGACGCACAGGGGCGCGTAATCCCTTTTAAACCTTACGAAGACGGCGGAACCATCGGCATAGACGACCTGAAAGACAGGCTGTACAAAGCGACCATCAAAAAAGACGACGGCATCCGTTTGCGCCTGACGCGTTTTTTTTGAAAAACAGGCGGAAAAATACCTTACCCTGAAAGATAAGCTGAAAGAAGAATATGCCGAAGCGGAAACTTTTCCGAAGGTACGGGCAAAAGCCGACCTTCTGAAAAGCAATCTGCATCTGCTTAAAAAAGGAAAAGGCAGGATAGAGCTGGCAAACTATACCGCTGACGGCATCGAAACCATTCCTTTCGACATACCTGAGCTTTTTGATGCCAACAAAGAGGTGAACAGACTGTATCGCCGTGCGGACAAGCTGGAGCGCTCGGTCGCCCTTCTGACATCGCGAATCGGCGAGGTTGACAACATGATAGATTCCGCGCTGGAACAGCTTTACTACATAGAAATTTCGGCGAAAGAGGACGAGCTTCGGGAGCTTGCCCTTGAGATGAAAAAATCCGAGCCGAAACAGAAGAGGCAGATAAAAGAGAAACAGTTCATGCGGCTTGAAATCGGCGGCGGAACGGCATACATAGGGCGAAACTCCGTGAGCAACCACAGGCTGGTTTTCCAGTTCGCAAACCCCGACGACATATGGTTCCATGCGCAGAGGATACCCTCCGCGCACCTAGTCTTCCGCAAAAGCGGCGGCATAACACAGGACGAAGCGGAGCAATGCGCCGCAATCGTCGCGGGAATGAGCAAGGCGAAACTGAATCTCAAAGTAACCGTTGACTATACACAGAAAAAAAACGTAAAAAAGCCTAAGAACACGCCGCCCGGCTTTGTTATTTACCACAGATTCCGGTCGGTTACCGTAACACCCGTTCATATTGACGAAAACACTGATTGATATATATTGCTAAACGGAGACACACATGGAAAGAATGGAAGCACTCAGGAAAAAAGCTATTTTTCAGGCGGCACGCCGCGCTATACTGGAAAATGAGATGTTCCTTCGTGATTATGTCACAAATCACCTGCCAGAAAGCTACACAGAGGAAGACCTTGAAAACTTCATTGAAATGCTGGTCAGGATGTTCGACAACGATCTGTTCGACCTTGTGATGGGCGTTAAATCTGCGGAAGATTTGAAAGACCTCTATGATTACAGATTTACAAAGGATATTCAGGACTTCGCGGAACAGCGCCGTACGGAAATCAAAAAAGCGAAAGGTCTTATATAACATGAGCGAAAGATGGATGGCTGTTTTTGAAGATATGACATGGTACGACGCAAAGCTGGACTGCGAAGGCGACGCCTGCGAACTTTATATCTATAACAAAAAACAGAAAATTAAGACAAAAAAGATGAAAGAGAACGGGTTCACAAAGGTTATCCGCCTTCAGGACAGAATGAGCGGCGACACCATCGACCTTGTGGATTTCAACGAGATGGACAGGTTCTTTGAACAGAATATGGTTATCTTTAAAAACAGACAGGGTCTGCACAGAGAAGTACGCAGATACATAGATTTCAGTCTTAAATAATGTCAAAAGTAGGATTCACAACAACAATTCCTGTGGAGATCGTTCTGGCGGCGGGCAAAATACCCGTTGACCTGAACAACGTCTTCATCACAGACCACGACCCCATAAAAATGGCGGAAGAAGCGGAGGATGAGGGTCTGCCCCGCAACCTCTGCGCATGGATAAAAGGCATCTACACCGCCGTTAAAAAGGCGGAAATTGACGAGGTTGTCGCCGTTACGCAGGGGGATTGCAGCAATTCCCACGCTCTGGCGGAGCTTTTCATATCAGCAGGTATAAAGGTTCATTCGTTCAGCTATCCCTTTGAAAAAGAAAGCAGATACGATCAGCTTAAAACAGAGATGGAGCGCTTTGCAAAATCTGTCGGAACCACTCTGGAAAGCGCAGTGGAATATTCAAAATATACTGACCCAGTGAGGGATAAACTGCGGAAACTGGACAGAATGACAGTGGAAGGTCATGTATCCGGTTTCGAGAATCACCTCTGGCTGGTAAGCTCCACAGACTTTAACACCAGCCTGTCAGCATATGAAAAAGACCTCGACGATTTCCTCTCCATGACCGAAGGCAGATTCCTTGAAAAAGACGGACTGCGCATAGGCTTCATAGGCGTTCCGACGATATTCTCCGACATCTACCAGTTCGTCGAATCCAAAGGCGCGCGGGTGGTATTCAACGAAATACAGCGCCAATTCGCTATCCCGTCAAACGATCCGGACTACGTTCAGCGCTACGTCGACTACACATACCCTTACGACGTTTTCGGCAGGGTTGAGGACATACAGAAAGCTGTGGATGAACGCAGACTGGACGGCATAGTCCACTATGTTCAGTCGTTCTGCTACCGCCAGATGCAGGACATCACCATACGCAAGAATATCAAATGCCCTATCCTCACCATCGAGGGAGACGCACCGGGCGGCATAGACGCACGCACTAAAATACGCATAGAATCATTCCTTGAGATGCTTGTGGCGAGGAAACAATGAAACTCGGCATAGACCTTGGCAGCAGATTCGTAAAAATAGCAGTACAAAACGGCGAAAACATCGAATTTCACCGTGAAGATACAGTATTTTTCTATAAAAACCGTGTAAAACGTGAAAACGGGACGGTAAATATCGACCTTTCGGCATACGGAGCAGACAGAAACACCGTCATAACCGCAACAGGCTACGGGCGGAACATGCTGAGTTTTGCAAACGCAAACGTGATATCCGAAATAAAGGCGCACTATCAGGGCGCTCTGCGCTCCACAGGCGAAGACGAGTTCATCCTTGTGGACGTAGGCGGGCAGGACAGCAAGGTCATCTATGTGAAAGACGGCTATATTGAAGATTTCGTTATGAACGACAAATGCGCCGCCAGCACTGGCAGATTCCTAGAAAACGCCTGCCGCATACTGGACATCAGCCTTGCGGAACTGGCGGAGATGACCGAAAATCCCGTTAAGCTGAACTCCACCTGTGCAGTGTTCTCCGAAAGCGAGCTTGTGGGCAAGATAGCCGAAGGCGTGCGACAGAGCAGATAGGCGCAGGGGTGAACGAAAGCATCGCCCGCAGACTTTTCCCGCTGATACGCAAGTACCGGCACAAAAAGCTTTATGCCGCCGGCGGCGTCGCGGAAAACAGAGGACTTATCCGCCTGCTTTCAGACATGGCAGAGAGCGAAATATCTGTCATAAAAAACCCGCAGTTCAACGGCTGCTTCGGGTGTTTATACTATTAAAAATGTTCTTATTTAAAACAAGGTGTACGGATGATTTTGAAAACAGATTTGGGTGATGCTGGTGAATCAAAATTTAAAGAGTTATGTAAACTTGAAGGCATCGTTGCCAATAAATCTGATGATGATAAAACAGGCTGGGATTTCCATTTAGAATTCGATACAGATAAAAACCATTCACCTTTTCAAGCGATTAACAACCAAATAGAATGTAAAGTGCAAGTAAAATCGACTCAAAGTTTGGAACTAAATGTTAAGGTAAAACTCAGCGCTCTGGAGTATTTATTAAAATCACCTCTCCCTGCTTTCATGTGTTTAATCGTTTATGAAGGTTTAACATTTAAATCAGTTTATATAGAACACCTCGACAAAGCATTAATTGATATAATTAGTCATAAGATATTCATCTGCAAACAAAATAATAGAAATTTAAATAAACAAAAATATAATTTCAAATTCAAAAAAACATCAAAACTAAATTTAGCAGCTCCTAATCCTATTAAACAAACAATCTATTCACATATTAATAATATGTACACCTACATAACTGATAAAGAAAAAATTTTATCTCAACTCAGGGTACGATAATGGTAGATATTCTATCAATATGACCGTTAATTCAAAAAATTACGAAAATTTAGAGAACAGTTTCCTCGGGTATCAAAATCCAATAACTATAGATAAACTAGAAATAAGCGAAATACGATATGGAATACAAAACTCAAACCTCTCTTTGTTAAACATGATACTATAATCAAACTAGCTCAACAAACACCTCAGAATATTATTTTAGAAGTGTCTTCAAAATTTACTCAAAAACTCATTTTTGAAACTGATTTTTATATTAGTCCATTTTCCTCTGAAAATAATATCAAGATAAGACTAAAACATAGGCTTTTTGAAATATCAATTAACAATAATTCCATTAAAATCAATGTAAATCATTTCTTCAGTCACAAAATTAATCTTGCAGAATTAAAATCAATAATCTCTTTGATAAAATTGACTTACAAAAGCCCAGAATATAAAATCAGACTAATATTACCTGATACAAAAGAAACTATTTTTAGCGGAGTTACCAACAATAAGCTAAATGAGATTTCAGATAGACTTCAATACAATTTAAACTATCTGACAAAACTAGAGTATATTTTTACTCAATCAGAATATTCTAATTTAGAAATTGATATGGGATTCTGTTCAAAAGAGCTAGAAAATATTGATACCATTTATAGTTTTCTTCATAATGAGAGCTTTAATATAGAATTTTCTTTTGATGGAAGTATTGAAAACCTATCTTCTAGTTCAGTAAAATATATTACAATAGTACTATCAAACAAACTTCAGAATCTTCTTTTCTCTTTTCTTCTGGTTTGTAAATGTAAGATTTCAATAAAAAACAATTTTGATTTTAATATAAAAAGTAATAAAAAAGTATTCATCGGTAAATATATCATAGACACAGAAAATGTTACCCCAAATGATTTATACCAGTATAACTTGAATAACATTAACGACTTCATAAAATTACAAAAATTAATTAAAAATAATAATCTCATTTTAATCCCAGAACAATTCAGGAAGTAAAGTAGCAAACTATTTCTCCCTTCCCTTATCTCTCTTTTCCCGTATAATCGAATATGGAACTGATTCGCATAATAACAGCGGGGATAGCGTCGATGGCGATGGCAATGGGCATCGCGCGGTTCGCATACACCCCAATGATACAGATAATGACTGAAGCAGGCGTTCTCACCGTTGCACAGGCTGGCGGTATCGCCTCGCTGAACTATCTGGGCTATCTCGCAGGCTCAATCTTCTTTATGGTCAAACCAATCAGGCGCAAATACACATGGTTTGCCGTGATGTATCTCATGAATGCCGTTTCACTCGGTCTCTTCGCCCTCACACAGGATATTTACGCATGGTCTGTCCTGCGCACCGTTTCCGGTTTTGCAAGCGCAGGAATGTTCCTTCTGATGTCTGTAATTATCTCCGAAGCGCTCGTACAGAAGGGGCAACTGCGCTTTGTTGGGCTTATTTACACAGGAATAGGCATAGGAATACTTATCTCAGGCTTCACTGTGCTGGTCTTCGGTCAATACATGGGATGGAAAGGGCTTTGGATCGTATTTTTTATCGGTATGCTGCTGACCGCCCCACTCTGCTGGTTTCGACCAGCAGGCGGTCATACTCACTCTCAGACGGTATCCGCTCCCGAAGAACCCATGCATCCGTTCATATATTTCCTGTCAGCGGCATATTTCCTTATGGGGACGGCATACATAGTTTCCGGAACGTTTCTGGTGCTTATCATCGGGCGCGCAGGTTTCAGCGGATACTGGGCATGGATGATAACAGGTCTCTGTGCCGTTCCGGGCATAATCTATTTCACACTTAATGCCGGACGCACCGGATTCATGAAAAACCTTATCCCCGCATACGTCTTTCTGGGGATAAGCTGCGCCATCCCCGCAATATCCGGTTCCGCACCCGCGCTCTTTCTCGCGGCGGGGATGTACGGGGCAACGTTTCTCGGCATAGTGGCGCTTACTGTGGGTTTTGCGAAAAAGCTGGCGGGCTCCCGCACTGCTTATGCCATCGGGCTTGTGACCGTAGCTTTCAGCGTCGGACAGATGATAGGACCCGCCGCCGCCGGATGGTCTGCGGAAAAGACAGGAAATTTCTCATATTCACTTATGGCGGCGTCGGTTCTATGTGCCGCGGCGATTTTAATATTAATGGCAGGATGCTATTTCAATAGACGGAGGTCGGTATGCCGTATGTAAACATTAAGATAACCAAAGAAGGCGTGACGAAAGAGCAAAAGGACGAGCTTATTAAGCGCGCAACTCAAATGCTTGTGGACGTTCTGAACAAGAACCCTGAAACAACCGTTGTGGTCATTGACGAGGTTGAAACGGACAACTGGGGTATCGGGGGCATAGCCGTTACGGAACGCCGCAAGATGTCAAAGTAAAAAAGACCCCGCCTAAGCGGGGTCCGCACCGGAGAACTGTACCATTCTTGTGTGTTTAATATAAGGCACAGTCTCAATTTATCCTGAACATCTTTGTTACACTCATCTGGTCGTCCGCCTGCCTCTGCAGGTCTGCAACCGTTGCCGAAACCTGTGTCAGTGCCGCAGAACTCTGCTCCAGACCGGATGATATAACCTGTGTATTGTCGTTTATGTTGTTAATTGCTGCAGTCTGTTCCTGCACGGCTGTTGTTATCATAAGACTTGAGCTGTTAATCTCCTCAACTGCACGGACTATCTTTTCAAAAATCTCATCCGTGGAGGCAAGCGTCACAACGCCCTCATGAACCCGTGATCCCGCAAGCTGCATGTCCTCGTTTGTCTTGTTTGTTTCAACAACAAAGGACGAAATAATTCTTTCAATCTCAGATATCGACTGCTGTGTGCGCTCGGCAAGCTTACGAACTTCGTCGGCAACAACAGCAAAACCTCTGCCGTGTTCCCCTGCCCTCGCCGCCTCAATAGCCGCGTTAAGAGCCAACAGGTTAGTCTGGTCAGCTATATCGTTTATAACAAGCAAAATACTGCTTATCTCTTTAGATGACTGCGAAAGCCCTTCGACAGTCCGGCTAAGCGCGGTGACATTCTGCTGAATGTCTCCCATTACACGGTTCGCCATATCTATGCATCCCTTGCCTTCGCCTGTAAGGTTTTTCGCCGCTGCAGACTTTGAAGTCACGTCGTTTATGGAGCTTAAAACCTGAGAAGATGAAGTGCTTATCTGTTCTACAGCGGATGCAACACCGTTAACCTGCCCTGTCTGCTCCGTAAAGGTGCTTGCAAGCTCCTCTGTTGTGCTGGCAAGTTCCGTACTGCCCGACGCCAGAGTATTTGACGAATGAACAATGCCCTCAATAACGTCATGGAGCTTGATCTTCATATTGTCAAGCGCAAGCGCAAACTGACCTATCTCGTCCTTCTGGTTGATGTCCAGCTTAACTGTAAAGTCCCCGTCGGAAAGCGTGTTGGCAAAATTCACTGCTTTTGCCATGGGAACAGTTACTGATTTTGTGATGATAAGACCTATGATTATACCGCAGAAAATAGCTATCACCGAAAACACACCGACAAACATAAGAGCTACGCTTATGGACGAATCCATAGCAGCGCGCTCCTGTGCGGAAACATCGCCGCATATCTTCTGTGCCGCTATTGCGCTTTTCATCATTGATGTCTGAAATTCGGCACGTTTTCTGAGACTTTCGGCTATGTTCAGAAAATCCTGATCATAGCTTTTAAGCGAAGAAGTGAGCTTTCCGATGTCGGTTGACATGTCAGCGGACGAGGGGTTTGCAGAAGCTATATTATAAGCCTTTGCATAGCTTTTCTGCTGTCCGTCAAAAAGATCCTGACTTTGAGACATCAGATAGCGAAACGCATAAAGACGCATCTGCAGCAGATTTTTTATTATATCGTCCGACCCTATTCTGTCAGCCAGAGTAAAAACATTTTCTGCGGAGTCATTTAGCTGCACTTTAAGTCTCTTCTGCTCTTTCGCCTCGCTGACGTATTTATCAAAATTTTCTTTATATTCCTTGATACGGGTAGTTATCTCTTCGAGTTTTTCAAGATCGTTAGAAGTGGCGTATTTTGCGAGATCAACCTGAGCTATCTGAATTGCGTCGTTCAGGTTATTCTGAACCTCAGCAATGTATTGATCGTCGTCGAACATAGTGAATTTAACCTGATTAAGCCTTGCGTCATACAGGAGTTTTTCAATATGCGTAAACATATCTCTTTTCTCAACTAGTTTGGAAATAAACAGCATCCTGTTGAAACTCAGCAGGCTTATGGTGGTCAGCAAAACCAGAACGATACCGAATCCGATGAACAGTTTTCTTGAAAGTTTCATATTTTTCAACATATGCACCCCCTATGTGCTTTTGCACATTTTGCATAACATTTAACCGATAGCTAAACAGATAAATACAAAATAATATCAGCTCTTTTTTACAAACAGCAAACATCATACCCCCAAGTGAACCGATCCCGCGGAACAAAACAAATTTACTTTAACTCCTAAATATGATATAGATATCAATAAAAAACATGAGCGCATATCTGCATACAAAAGAGAAAAGTATTTAATTAATAGTGTAATTTTCACGCTAATCGATAAAAACGGATAAATATAATCTATAAACGCATAGAGAATTAATTAGCTTAATTATGTTATTATCATAGGTTAAAACCTATGTCAAACCAAATATGACTTGTTTTATCCTATTGGATATATCCCAGATAACGCTTATACATAGTGTCATGAGCAAACAAAATATACAAAACTCAACTCTTTTAATGTCAATCGGAGAGACTGTCAGAATGCTCAGAAAACGTAAAGGGTATTCACAGGAAAAGCTTGCAGAAATGGCGGATCTGCACACAACGACAATCTCCGAAATTGAATGCGGAAAGAGCAATCTTACCATTATAAGCCTTGAACGGATTGCACACGCACTTGACAGCTCTATTATTTCATTTTTTCCAGAAATAACAATATTTGATAACGATCAGTTTAATGAACAGGTAAAAAGATTAATAATTAATCACCGACACATGAAAGAAAGGGACAGACCTATTCACCATAACGTTGTGAAAGCAATAGCAGACGCATTTGATTGCGATGACGAGACAAAAAAAAAACCTGCCATAAAGACAGGTTTTTTTTAAAAAAAGAGCGGGTAGCCGGACTCGAACCGGTGACCTCAACCTTGGCAAGGTCGCGCTCTACCAACTGAGCTATACCCGCGGGCGAGGTATTTTTATATTAGAATCTTCCTCGTGTGTCAACAACATTTTTAATTATTTTACGAGATTCTTAAACTCCGGCTTATGAAGTAAAAAACCACGCGACGCATCCCTCGACATGTCAATCACCCCGGAACCGTTCAGAACTCTGAAATACTGCGAACGGAGCGAATCGCTAAGCTTCATATAGTCGAATCTCTCCGAACATGTCACGCCTGATCCGACGGGAACATTATGATAATTAACAGTAAAGTTATAGGGTGAAGTTTGTGTTATTGTAGTGGCGTAAATATTGGTTTCCGGTGTTTCCACAACACGCTCCCCTTCGTCCAGAATCGTTTGACCTGCATACTCAAAATACAGATCATAATAACTGTAATAGCCGTCATAAGCATAATATGATTTGAAACCGGTTGTCAGGGCGTCAGTAGATTTAACATCCACACCGTTTGAGCAGTTGACTGTTGCATACGTTATTTTGTAAGTCCCCTTCAGTGTTGTGTCATTATCAAAGTCCAGTGCGGTCATGTTGGAATCCTGTTCAGAACTCCCGCCGGACGTGTCTGGCAGAACATCCCCTCCGCCGCATCCGTAAAGAATCGCGACCAAAATTGTAACCGACAATAGCAATAACCTTCTCATGTGCACCTCCTGCATGCCTTACCCATATTATCTTCACACTCTTGGGCAAATGTCAAATCGGATTAAAGTTTCAATGCGTATACTGATTTATCTTAAGGAAACAAGCGCCTGTTCGATATGTTCAATACATCTCCACAATTTCTACACACTGAGGCTTCCTATGAAAATATCAGGTTCTGAAATCTTCAACCATGTGAATCAACCGGAAATCCAGCAGACAAACAACAGAAAGATATCTGCCAACCTGATGCAGTCCATGGGGCTTGAAACCGATATAATGCGCTCTGTACGTCAGATTGTGGACAAGGTGGAAATAGCCGCAATGCAGAAAATGAAGGCGAATTACAGTACAGTAATTGTTGACGGCGGCGACGGAAACGACGAAATACGCGCAAAGGACCTTATTGATTCAAAGCTGAACGGCGGTAATGGTGACGACGCTTTTTATCTCTCCAACATCAGCAATTCGTCCGTGGACGGCGGCGAAGGAAACGACATAATCAATATTGATCATGCGAAAAATGTAGAAGTTAACGGCGGTGCAGGGAACGACGAAATATACATTAATAAAACGAGTGTCAGACTTCATGTGTTGGAACCTTGGGAAGTGCCTTTGCAGGATAATGCACCGAAATCATATGTAGATGGCGGAGAGGGCAATGACACAATAATCATGCAGAGCCAACAGTCCATTATTGACGGAGGAACAGGCGACGACATAATAAGAGGCGCAGGAATTATCGACGGCGGAGACGGAAACGACATAATTAATGGTTCAGGTATTGTACGCGGAGGTGAAGGAGACGACACCATAAGCGGATATGGAACGATATCCGGCGGCACCGGGGACGATATAATCAGGGGTTCCGGTCTCATTAAGGGCGATGAGGGCAACGATATAATAAACGGTGCAGGCATAATTTCAGGCGGCACAGGCAACGACATAATAAATCTTATATCAACTTTGCGGCTTGATGATTACAGCGGAAGCGCAAACATCATTCAATACGAAAAAGGCGACGGACACGACATAGTGAACATTGCAAATCAGGACACCATCCTAGACATGCGAAGCATTTCCAAAGACGAGGTGGATATCCTTGAATCAGTTAATAAAAACACAGGATACAAAGAACTGACAGTTACGATGAAGGACGGCAGCGGAAGTATCACGTTCATTTCCAATAATGAAAATGACGAACTTTACGCAAATGCGGCGAAGGTAAGAAATGCGTTGGAAGATCAGGGCTTAATACCAGAAACACCGGATAAACCCGTTACTTTCATACCGGAATATATTCATTTTTCCGACGGTGTGGTGACGCTGGAGCGGTAAAAAGCTGACTTTGAAAAACGCCTTATTTAATGTATAGTGGATAAGGAGTTTATATTCGGGCTGAAAGAAGAAACAATCATAGCAATTAATGATGTTTTTGCGCAGTATCCGCAGATAAAAAAGTCTGTGGTATTCGGTTCGCGCGCAAAGGGCAACCACAGGGATGGTTCAGATATTGACATCTGCCTTTTCGGTGAAATAGACCTGCCACTGTTACATAAAATAGAAGAATCCATTGATGAACTCAACCTGCCCTACACCGTGGACTTGGTGGTCTACGACCGCATCCAGAATCAGGACTTGAAAGAGCGTACTGATAGAGTGGGAGTTGGTTTTTAATACTAAGCCCCTACTTTCTCAAAAACTCACATAAATTTATCCGTCATTTATCCGCCATACCCGTCACATATCCGCCCCAGATAGCTATTTCAGCGTTAAAAACTTTTCAAGTCAGCAACAGAGAAAATGATGAAAAGAATTGTGTTTATGATGTCTGGTTTGAAAATGAATATACGAGGCGAAGCAGATATAGACAATTTGTTTTATCGAATTATTCATGATATATTCGTAACAGTACAAGCCTTGCGGCAGCGGTGCGCATCAGCGCAACGGCGACGCATGGCTTCACTCTTAACTAGATTATAGTGATTAATAAGCAGAAAATATTTTTATACTTTATCTATTTATTGGTGTATTATTGTGTTGTGATCTTCTGTTCGTGAAGTCGTGGGGTAATTATATGAAATTATACAATGTTACAATTCATAATTTTAGATCGGTAATACATCAGTCATTTAGTATGAATGATTATACTTTGCTTATTGGAGAAAATAATGCAGGTAAATCAAATATTCTAAGAGCGTTAAGAGTATTTTATGAACATGATCTAAAATACGATGCTAAGTTGGATTATCCTAAATATGTTTCAGAAGATGAAGAAAGTTGGATAGAAATAGAATATCTAACAACAGAAGATGAACAAGATTCTTTAAAGGAAGAATATAGAAGTGAAGATAAAATCTTAAAAGTAAGAAAAATTTTGAAAACAGTAGATAAAAATTTTAGTGATAAAATAGACTCAAAACAAAGTAATATTTTTGCATATGAAAATAATGTTTTGTCTACTAATTATTTTTATGGTGCACAAAATGTCTCGCTATCTAAACTGGGAAAGATAATATATATTCCAGAATTAAGTAAAGTTGATGATAATCTTAAATTAAGTGGTCCTTCTCCTCTTAGAGAAATGATTACATATGTTATGAAAAAAGTAGTTGAAAAGAGTGATTCTTTTAATAATTTATCATCAGCATTTCAGGAGTTTAATTCAAAATTTAAACATGAGAAATCTGATGAGTTGTCAATCAACAGTTTTGAAAATGATGTTAATGATGAACTTGGTAATTGGAATATAAAATTTGGATTGAATGTGAACCCCATACAGGCATCTGAAATAATTAAGAATTTAGTAACTCACTATATATACGACTTAGAGTTAAATAATAATGTAGCAATAGATGCTTTTGGTCAAGGTTTGCAGAGACACTTAATTTATACATTACTTAAATTATCTGCTAAATATTCAGAACCTAAAAAAAGCAAAAAGAAAGAATTCGCACCAGAGTTAACATTAATCCTTTTTGAAGAACCTGAATTGTTTTTACACCCTTCACAACAAGAAATATTAAATATAAATTTAAGGGAAATGGCTTCAGTAGATGATCAGCAAATTCTAATAACGACACACTCTCCAGTTTTTGTAAGTAGAAATTTTGACCAAATTACATCTATTGTTCGTTTGGTCAAAGATGGTGATACAAAAATCTATCAAATTAATAAAGATAAAATATGCGAAATTCATGATTTTAATAAGTCTCTTCATAAGGTATTTTATGATATTCTGAATGATCCAAATAGTGACGATAGTTTAAAAAAGGAAATTAGATCAAAAAATCTCGCTCGTGAAGATGATGATTTACAAAGTAGATTAGAACAAGAAAAGTTTAAATATTTTTTATGGATGGATAGTGAAAGAACCTCATTATTATTTGCAAAAAAAGTTTTGATTTGTGAAGGTGCAACTGAAAAGATATTTATAGATTACATGTTAAATACTTGTTGGATGGATATAAAACAAAAAAATGTTTATATACTTGATTGTATGGGAAAATTTAATATTCATCGTTTCATGAAGTTGCTAAATGAACTTGGTATAAAACACTCAGTCTTAATGGATAAGGACAATAAAGATATTCAAAATATAGTAAATGACTTTATAGAAAATAATAAAACTGCAATTACTGACAAAATTTGTTATTTCAATAATGATTTGGAAGACTTTTTAGGTCTTGCTAAGCCAAGACCTGATTTGAAACCTTTGAACGTTATGATGTCTTATGACAGTGGTTTGATTGTGAAAGAAAGAATCGAAGAATTACATAATTTAATCTTAACGTTACTTTGAGATAAAGATAACTGAATTTAATATACATCATTTTCACATCACTAGATATAAACGACAAAAGCCGAGCTAAAAACTCGGCTTTTTAAATATCTACTGATATTAGCTTTTTGTTTGGAGGCGACGCCCAGAATCGAACTGGGGTACGCGGATTTGCAGTCCGATGCCTAACCACTCGGCCACGTCGCCTTAAAAGGAAAAAAAAGACCGGTAAAAAAGAACCGGTCTCTCAAAAAAAGCGGGTAGCCGGACTCGAACCGGTGACCTCAACCTTGGCAAGGTCGCGCTCTACCAACTGAGCTATACCCGCGTGAGGTAGCTTTTATAGCTTATCACGAATCTGTTGTCAACATCTTATTTCAAATTTTCTTTATTTTTGTCAGAACATAAAGCACGGTCAGAACTTATAAAAAACCGTACCCTCCTGAAAAGCGCCCTCAGGCTTCGGCGTCACCGTATACCTGAATCCTGCCCTGACAAAATCCTCTCTTATCTCCCTGCCGGAAGAATAGGTCGCCACCCTGCCAACATCCGTACAAAGCCTGTAAACGTCCCTGAAAACTGCCTCCGTCCACATCTCCGGATTCTTCCGTTTGCCGAACGGATCAAAATATACGACATCAAACTTAAGAGGCATTTCGCGGATGATATTGCGCGCATCACCGATGGCGATATCAAGCCGCACGTTCTCCGCCTGCCCTTCGTCTATAAGTTTCCTGAGAAGCTCATAGCCTCCGTAAGGCCACATAAATCTGTTCTGCCTGATGGTGTCAAAAAGCGACGACTGACGCTCCACCGTGACAATATGGAGCCTGTGGCGGTGCTTCATGGCGAGAATCCTGTCAAGGGTAACGGCAAGGTTGC
The DNA here is from genome assembly GCF_021209385.1 of Seleniivibrio sp. Taxonomy (GTDB): domain Bacteria; phylum Chrysiogenota; class Deferribacteres; order Deferribacterales; family Geovibrionaceae; genus Seleniivibrio. The sequence goes on from NZ_JAJOIL010000019.1 coordinate 49,736, forward strand.
TTCCGCCGCCCAGACATATATCCAGAAGACGAACGTCCTGCACCTGCAAAAGCTGCTCTATGCCGCTGGCGGTATAGAATTTATGCAGGCTTTCCGTGAATGCGCCCACGCTTTTGGCTCTATACCCCTCGTTATAGTCCATGCTATAGAGTGATATAGAGCCGTCAGCTGTAATTAATGGTTTGTTTTTACTTTTTAACGGGATTAAATTCGGCATTATGAAAATAGATGTGCCAGTTGTCGGATATCCTGTCTGGATAGTCGTCCCTGTAGTGTCCGCCTCTGCTGCCTTTGCGTTCGCCTGCGGCAGTCGCCATCAGAAGTCCAACGGTCAGCATATTGCGTATCTCGGCTGTGGTTCTGTCTCTGGGAACATAGTTTTTATATTTCGCCAGATTGCCGCCCAGATATTCTTTCGCGCGGATAAGTCCCGCCGCGTTGCGTGAAACGCTGACGCAATCCCACATACATTCCTGAATATCTTCAACCATGGTTTCGCCGCGCTCTTCGCTTACGGTCTCGAACTCAGGTATTTCAATAGCATTGACAACCCTGTCTTTGTTGTCGGCAGCGGCTGTTTCGGCGCCTCTTCCGCCGTATACAACGCCTTCAAGCAGTGAGTTGCTGGCAAGCCTGTTTGCCCCGTGTACACCATTACATGCCGCTTCGCCGCACGCATAAAGCCCTTTCAGGCTGGAGCGTCCGAACTCGTCGGTGTATATGCCGCCCATGTAATAATGAGCCGCAGGACTGACAGGGATAGGGTCAACTGTTATATCAATGTCATATTCCAGACAGGTGTTGTAAATTTTAGGAAATCTGTTGCGTACAAAGTCTTTTTCCAGATGTGTCAGGTCGAGCAGAACATGGTCTGCATCGGTCTGCTTCATCTCAAAGAATATTGCGCGGCTGACAACGTCTCTGGGTGCAAGTTCGCCGTCGGGATGATATTTCGCCGCGAACCGCTCCATGTGGACATTTCGCAGAACGCCGCCCTCGCCTCTCATCGCTTCGCTGAGAAGAAATGCCGGCGCACCCTTAACGGAAAGTCCCGTGGGGTGGAACTGATAAAATTCCATATCGCGCATGTCTGCTCCCGCACGGAATGCCATCGCCATTCCGTCGCCTGTCACGACGGCAGGGTTTGTTGTGCGTCTGAAAAGCCTGCCTGCGCCGCCTGTGGCGACTATGACCGCTTTTGCGTAATAGCTTTTGAACTCAAGGGTCTTTTCGTCCAGAGCAAAAACACCGCAAACACTGTCAGGGGCGTCTTTGATGAAGTCTATGGCGTATGTGAATTCAATCTTTTCGATGTTATCAAAGTTTTTTGAATATTCTTTCAGTGTGCGGACAATCTCGTGTCCGGTAGCGTCGCCCTTCGCATGGATGATGCGGTTGACGCTGTGCGCCGCCTCGCGGGAAAATTCCAGCACGCCGCCGTGCATATCGAATTTTGCACCCCATGAAATGAGCTGTTTGATATATTTCGGTCCCTCTTCAACAAGCGTCGAAACGGCTTTGAGGTCGCAAAGTCCGTCCCCTGCGCGCAAAGTGTCTTCTATGTGAAGAGTTATGTCGTCGTCATCGGAAAGGGCGACTGCAACGCCGCCCTGAGCATACTCGGAGGAACTTTCCCCCAGAAAACATTTAGTCACAACAGCAACGCTGCCGTATTCGGCAAGCTCAATAGCCGCCCGAAGTCCGGCGACACCGCTGCCGAGAACTATATAGTCGTAAAAAAAGTTTTTCATTTAGAACCTGATTGCCGCCTTAAGGGCATACTGGTTAACATCGCCGCCTCTTGCCGCTTCAACGTTAAGAACGATGAAAGGGAAAGGACATATCTGGAGACCGACCATACCTCTGACAGCGTTAACGTCTTCGTCGTCAAGGTCTACAGTGTCGGAATCAGTGCTTGCCATTGTATAAACGTCCTCGATACCTGCATAGGGCGTAAGCATGAGGAATCCTTTGCTGATGTAAAGACCTACAAGACCTGATTGAAGGTCAATGTCGTCCATGTCCATAACTTTAGTATAAGCCGCTTTAGCGCTTATTGCGGGTGTAACAACAGTACCTTCGAGAATTGCGTATTTAGCTTCGATGGTGACCGCTGTGAAATCGATGTTGCCGCCTTTTGTGATGCTGGCGCCGAGGTCAACACCAAAAGGAAGTCCTTTTTGGATATGCACTCTGTTTGCCAGTATACCGCTGTCGGGGTCACCGTCGTCCCATGCGTGTTTCCATCTGCCGGAGCCGTCGTCAATGGTGGTGAACTGGGATTCCAGCGCTATGTCAAAACCGAGGGTACCCAGAGGTTCTGCGGGGCTGTTGGGTGTGGGGGTAACGGCAAGACCGATATCCTGCACCAGATCGCTGAATTCATCCTGCGTAAGGCTGTTTGACAGTTTAAAATCCCCTGCAAATGCCGTCGCGCAGAAAAGCATTGTAACAATAACCAAAATCTTTTTCATTTGATCCTCCTTTTCAGATCAGGCAGCCCGAAATCTTTTTGAAAATTCTCACGGGTTCTGTTGAAGTAACCGAATTTCATAGTCTTATGTTTCTTTCTTATAAGTTTAAGGAGGTTCTTAAGCCCCAGAATCTCCTCTTTCTTAAACTTCATTCCTGCAAACAGAAAATCCGGGTCGATGTTCAGATTGCGCAGCTGGATAAGGTCTATCTTATACGCATCCAGAAAATCCACCAGAGTGTTCGCTTCGCTCTCTCTGTCGTTTATGCCCGGCATGGTGAGGAAGTTAAGCGACGTATATACATTATATCTGTTGGCAAGCTCTATACTTTTCAGCACATCATCAAGGGTATAGCCAACAGGATTGTAATATGCGTCATATGTGGATTGTACCACTGAATTGAGGCTGACCCTAATACTATCTACACCAGCGTCGAAAATCATCTTCATTTTTTCAGGACTGGAGCAGTTCGAGTTGAAATTTACCGTAAGTTCCGGAGCCTGCGCTTTGATAAGTTTGATAGCCTTTGCAATGGTGTCCGCAACGGTGATGGGATCGCCTTCGCATCCCTGCCCGAAACTGACGATTGGTTCTTCCGCCACTTCGTAATGGTTCAGCGCAACCTGCGCTATCTCCTCGGGAGTGGGCGTGAATTTTATCCTGTCCTGCGGTGCTGTCAGCCGTTTATCGTCCTGTTTGGATATACAGCCCATGCATCTGCTGTTGCAGGTGGGTGCGGTGGGCAAAGGACATTCCCATCTTCCGATGAACGCGTTCTTCGCCGCCGTGCAATGGTATTCCAGCGCGCAGGTGGAAAGCTGTTTATAAAGCCTGTTGTCGGGATATTTTTCAAGCATTCTGTCCACAGTGGGTTTGAAAGCGTCGGTATAGTCGAAGTTTGCGGGGTTCCATTTGCTGTCGTCGTCAACCTTAATGGCGGGAACGACGAATTTGTCGTTAAGCCAGCCCACGGCGGTGTAAGCGTAAAGCGGAAGCACCTCTTCCGTGTTTTTGACATATGCCGGAAGGAAAAGCCTCAGAAAGCCGGGGTCGAGAAACGCACTGACCGCATAGCCGCCCGTAAAGGTTTCCATACCTGCAGTCTGGGGGTTATAAGCCACAGGGTGGCTGTTCGGAACGAAATAAAGCCTTGAACAGGGCGGAAGCTCGATAAGCTCCACCTCATATGGAACGAAATTATAGTTCTCGCTCCTCACAGTCATTTTCAGATGTGGGTGATCATATATGTTGCCCTGCCTGTCGGCAAAGAGAAGATTCGGAATTGCGTACATTAAATGATGCTCCGTAGTTTTGAAAAATAATAGTTTTACCACGTTGCAAAGTCAAGGTGATATAAACGGTTTTTTAATGGAGAAATAAGCAAACTATTGGACGAATCTGATTTGATGTTGTTATTTTTCTTAATTTGTGGCTATAATTTATGGTTAAATGCAGGGTGACATATAGTTCATTACCCACAAACGTATAGAAAAATCAAATACATTCTAAGGAGACTTTTTATGACCGATATCATTGATGTTTTTGCCAGAGAAGTGCTGGATTCCAGAGGCAATCCCACAATCGAGGTAGACGTTGTTACAAGCGGTGGCATTCTCGGACGTGCGATAGTCCCATCCGGCGCATCAACAGGTGAATACGAAGCTGTTGAACTGCGTGACGGCGACAAGACCAGATATATGGGCAAAGGCGTTCAGAAAGCTGTTCAGAATGTTAACGAGATAATCGCTCCCGAACTTGAAGGTATAGACGTTACCGAACAGAAAATGATCGACGAAATACTCATCAGTCTTGACGGCACAAAAAACAAGGGCAACCTCGGCGCAAACGCAATCCTCGGTGTATCGCTGGCATGTGCAAAAGCAGCCGCCGAATCTTGCGGACTTCCCCTTTACAAATATATAGGCGGAACCTTCGCAAACACCCTGCCCGCCCCCATGATGAACATCATCAACGGCGGCTCCCACGCGGACAACAACGTGGACATTCAGGAATTTATGATTATGCCCCTTGGCGCCGACAACTTCAAAGAAGCTCTGCGCATGGGCGCGGAAGTTTTCCATACTCTCAAAAAAGTTCTGAAAGACAAAGGCCTTAACACAGCAGTAGGCGACGAGGGCGGTTTCGCTCCCAACCTCGGTTCAAACGAAGAAGCTATCGAAGTTATCATCGACGCCATCAAAAAAGCAGGATACGAACCCGGTAAAGATATCTTTATCGCTCTGGACGCGGCTTCCAGCGAATTTTACAACAAAGAGAAAAAATGCTACGTTCTGGCTGCCGAGGCTAAACCCGAAAAAACGGCTGCCGAAATGGTTGAATACTACAAATACCTCGTTGAAAAATACCCGATCATCTCACTTGAAGACGGTCTGGACGAAAACGACTGGGACGGCTGGAAACTTCTTACAGACGCTCTCGGTAAAAAGATTCAGCTCGTCGGTGACGACCTTTTCGTTACAAACACTGAAAAACTGAAACTCGGCATCGAAAAAGGAATCGCAAACTCTATCCTTGTAAAGCTTAACCAGATAGGTACTCTGACAGAAACACTGGACGCTATCCAGACAGCGCGCGAAGCCGGATACACATGTGTAATCTCTCACCGCTCCGGTGAATCCGAAGACACAACAATCGCAGACCTCGCCGTTGCTGTTAACGCAGGACAGATAAAAACAGGCTCACTCTGCCGTACAGACAGAATAGCCAAATACAACCAGCTTCTTCGCATCGAAGAGGAACTGTTCGAGCAGGCTACCTTTAAAGGACTTAAGGGTTTCTATAACCTTAAAAAGTAGACTGTGAGAACAAGCCTGCACGATGCAGGCTCATGAAGCGTAGCGGAATGTGAGGCTGGGTTGGCTTTGCCAGCCTAAGCCGTTGACGAAAATTTCTCAGGAAGGGAAATTTTCGCCGGTTATATGTGGCAGGCTACGCTTAAGGGACTCAAAGGATTCTATAATTTAAAAAAGTAATTAGAAGAATTAAGATATAAAAAGGCGACCGATTGGTCGCCTCAGATTGTTGACAAACGCCATGTAATTGCAATTACATGGCGTTTTCTGTTATATTATGTGATGCTTAAAGAGACAGAAGACCAATTTCAAACAGAACTCTATCTTAACATAGATGACCTTGTC
>NZ_JAJOIL010000035.1 GCF_021209385.1 Seleniivibrio sp.
ACAGAAGGCTGCATTCAGCTTTGGGATATAAGAGACCTATGGAAGTGCACATGAATCAGATGAAGATGGCGGCATAATATTTACTAAGAAATAGTAAACTGATGTCTTGACAATAGGTCCACTATAAGATACTTCGGCTGGGCAAACCAGACACTTGCCACAGTGGTTCTGTGGGCAGCCGCCGCTTACCTCATCCAGAACGGAAAAATACACTGGATAGCCACTATCCCCGCGATATTCATGACAGTGGTCGTTACTACATATCTTGCGAACCAGCCCATCGGCTTCGGGCTTGACATGCAGGTTTCAACTTACATAGGTATACTCGTTTCCGCCGCCTCCACCGCCGCTTTCTTTATAAAATTCAGAAAGTGCGGCTGTGTTCAGGCTGAACCGGAAGCTGAATAGTACACACACCCAACATGTTTTCAAGGGGCGGTCTGATGACCGCCCCTTTACTTTCCTCCGCATCTTTTCTATAGTCTTTTCATGAACATAATCCTCATAAGACCCGAAGAAACAAACGGCAACACAGCACATATCACGGGCGAAAGGTTTGAGCATATCAGGCGGGTTCTGAAACTTGGTGTCGGAGACAGCCTTAAGGTCGGCATACTCGGCGGAAAGCTCGGCACGGCAGTGATAACGGAAATGCGGACAGAGAGCGCCGTTCTGCGGTTTGAATGTAATCAGGAGCAACCTGCCCGCATGCCTGTCAGCATTGTTCTCGCTCTGCCCCGCCCGAAGGTGTTCAGGCGCATCTTCTTCGGTCTGGTCTGCGCAGGAGTTAAGGACATTCACATAATAAACTCATGGCGGGTTGACAAAAGCTATTGGGAAAGTCCGTACCTTGAACGCACTGATGAATACGTCTTTGAGGCTTTGCAGCAGTCAAAGGACACAATGCCTCCAAAGGTTACATTCCACAGATATTTTATGGGATTCATAGAAAATGGTCTTGCCGGAATGACTGAAAACAGATACATAGCCCACCCGTCAGGTAATGAGATAAAAGAATTTGAAAAACCGCTCTGTCTCGCTGTGGGCTGCGAAGGCGGGTTCATACAGAAAGAACTGGATACGTTTGGAAAACAAGGATTCCGGCAGTTTTCCATAGGCGAAAGGATTCTGACTACAGAATATGCAGTGCCCTACATTCTGGGTATGATTGCGAAATAGAGGATAAAATGGAAAATGAAAAGATAATAAGAGAATATGTTAAGCACTACAATGAGTTCAATCTTGACGGAATGCTCGGACTCATGACGGACGACGTGTGTTTTGAAAACATAATGAACGGTGAAACAGACGTTAAAACAACGAACATAGCGGAACTTGAGCAGATCGCAGGTATTTCTCTGAACATTTTCAGCGAAAGACAGCAAACCATAAAGAGTATAAAGATAGAAAACGACAGCTATGTCGTCGAGATTGATTATTACGGCAGGATAGCGGATAACCTTCCTAACGGGCTGAAACAGGGGGACGAGATAAGGCTCAGCGGAAAATCAATCTACAAGTTCAGAGACGGAAAGATCTGTTCTTTAACAGACATATCATAAAAAGAAGGCGGTCAGTTGACCGCCTTTATCTTTTATACAAGCGGAACGCAAACGTCAGTAATAAGCTGCTCCTCCGGCGTATTGATGGGCAGGTTTCTGTATATCTGTATTGTAGGCTGTTCTTTTCTGTAAGCTCTGCCGCTTGCTGGGAGCCATTCTTCAAAAAGCTGTTTATAGACCTCTTTCAGACCGTAATAGCTTCCGATGTGTCTGTAAACGGCATAGTCTCCGCCTTCGATAACAGTGACCGCAATCGGGGCAGATGCCTGAAAATCTTCAGGGCAGGTTATGCAGGCATCATAACGGCACTCTTCTGTTTTTGAGGGGTCGTCATAACTAATGCCGATGAACGTGGATTTATCTGTAACAAGTGGCATCACGGAAGGATGCATCATCAGTGTCATCCATGCTGGTGTACACTGATCATATGCACCTACGTGGCGCACACTCGCTGTTTTAATATTTTCAAACTTCTGAATTGTAACTTCCATAGAATCCTCCGTCAATAAATAGATTACAACGACTAAGTTTTGCGCTACGAAATGCACATTAGCAAACTTATTTAAACTATACAAGCTTTCCAGAGGTTTCAGACAACGCAAACATAGTCGTTTGAACATTTTTTTGAGCAATGAGTACTGGCCACCAAAATTCACTTCCATTCCAACCGTCTGCTGAACCATCTTGATGTATTAGCATCAGGACTGGGTTATTAACTGCTATTGCCCTAAGCTTCTGCAACTCATAACCAGTATCAGGTGCATCTTGATATACTATGCCATTATTTTTATATTTTGATAATGTACCATTTCTACGAGTATATAGAATTAGTTTACCAGACTCTTTTGCAAGATACTGGATTGTTGACATAAAATGTTCTTTAGTAATAAATCTTGACGACTCATCATCTCCTTCTATCATTGAAAATACTTTATCAATCACAATTTCAATAGCATCCGGTGAAATTTCGATTTCTTCTGACTTTCTATCACCTCCCAGTTTTTCCAGTAATTTTTTAATTTCTTTACTAATTTTACTAGCATATGATTTGGCTATAGTGTTAAAGCCGATTGGCAAAATGCGACTATGTGATTTAATTATAACAGTGCTAGAAAGTGCAATTTTTAATGGTGAACATGGGACAATATTATTTTTAACTTGTTCCCCTAATTCGTTCACCCGACTACCAATATGTTTACGTATAAAGTAAATCCCATCTCCAAATGTTTTATTCTCAATATCATCTCTCAACGCCTTATCTATTTCCGTAATGCGGGTCATATTTTCAAAAATATGCCTTGTCGTATAAAAGCGTGTTACAGAAAGTAATTCTTCACTTCTATAGCCAAACATCCTTGAGTGTTGCATTACAGTATCTTGTTGCATGGTTTTAGGGTTTCTCCCATAGTAAAACCCAATCATTCTTGGAATTGTCACCCCTCTATCCAATACTTGCCCACCAACAAAAACCGAAAATGGCGACCTAAGCTTCAATTCACCTGAATCTTCATCAAGAATAGTATCAATATCTTTATCACTATTGACAGTAGTAACACTTATATAATCTTTAGTTATTGCATGAATAAAAGATTTTTTTATATCTTCGAATGACGGCATATTGAAATTATACTCAGAATAGGATTTCTTAATATCTTCATATGAATACTGAAGCATTTCATCTATTTTTGACATATTGGAATTTATTAGATTTTTAATCTGACTAAAAAATTCCCGCGTAACATTTTCCAAACTGATATGTGATGTTTTTTGCGTCGCAGTGTGTATAACATAAGAATAATGCGTATTATTATTAACATGCCGAAGGACACAGCCTCCAACAACAAAATTCATAAGTCCTTTTTTAAAAACCTCTAGTTTACTATCAAAACTAAGAATTTCTTCTATTTTGAATGTTCGTCTATCATTATTTTTGATTTCTTATTTTTCCTCTTCTGATTAGAAACAAGTTCGTTTTCATCTTCTGAAACTGGTTGAAAAATTAATCTAGCAGGGTGGTCTTCTTTCTGAGATTCAATAAAATAATAATCCCCACCAATATATCCAATTCCAGATGGAATCAAAACTGTTTTAATTGGTTTTATAGGCTTGATTATTGCAGGATCAAAATCAGGCTGTAAATACAAGGCATAAGGAGTAGCTGTAACTTGAACAAAAGCACATCCATTTAATGTTCCTCGCAAATCGTTGACCTTTGAAGCAACCTTCCTTAAATCAAATTCATCCTCTGTATCTTTAATTTTACAGAATCCAATTCCCGTTGTATCTGCTTCATCATCTATAATGAGACAATTTTTCTTCAAATTAAGTGTATAATTGGTAATAAATTTACTTATTCTGTCTAAATTTTTATGTTGCTTTTTGGCAACTAATACCAACTTTTTATCTAACTCATATTCAGTTAACCCTTGGTCTAGGACTTTCATAATGTCAAAGACCTCAACTTCATTACCAGAAATCTCTTGTTTAAACTCTTGTCTCATTCTTTTGTAAGTTTGCTTTACTAAAGCGGAACTATTTTTAGTCAGGATTATGACCATATCAAATTTGTTATCAAAAGCGAGTGCCATCAAACCAGTAAATGCCCTTGTCTTTCCGCTTTGAATTTTACCTAATAACATTAAAGGCTGTGCACTATGTTCTCCGTCAACAGAAATAGATTCCATGCAAAACAAACAAGCTTCTTTAATTGCATTCTGAAGTTCCAAGGAGTACGCATTACTTATAACTTTAGCTTGGAAAAACTTACCATCGTTCATAGCAACCGCCTTTATTTATCTAAAAGAAAATAAATACACACTAGCACTTATTATATCTTTTATTAAATTCATTTGCATAGTAAAAGATTGACCTTTGACGAATTTAGGGGTTAACATTACAAATGTTTTACGATTACACCAGAATAAAAGACATATCAGATTACGGAGCAGACAAAAGGCTCCGTTTCGACGCCATTCTGAAGATTTTTCAGGAGGCGGCAGTGGCACATTCCGCAAGTGTGGGATTCTCTGCTGACAGCTATATGGGCAAAGGCAACATATGGATACTGAACAGGCTGATGATACACGCCGATTTCTTCCCTGAATTCTCAAAAGAACTTACAGTGCGCACATGGTCGCGTGGGCTGGACAGATTCAAAGGGTTCAGGAACTATGAGATAAAGGCGGACGGCGAAGTATGCGTAAGAGGCTCCGGCATATGGCTTTACATCGACATTGAAAAGAAACGTCCTGTTCGTGTCACCCAGCAGATGTATGAAGACTATCAGAGCGAAAACGTGTGCAACATGTGCAGTATCATCGACGGCTGGGACAGAAAAGGTGCGGACAGCTACGACAGATCTATACATGTGCAGCTGCGTCCTGCGGACTTCGATATCAACGCCCACATGAACAATATTCGTTACGGCGAAATACTGAGCCTTGCATCCGGAGATATGGATTTCACAGGAAAAACAGTTGGACTTTTCTATAACCACGAGATAAAACCTGAAACAAAATCTGTCGAAGTCAAGATTGCCGATGAAGAAAAAAGCCGCATAGTTTCGATCTTCGATGGCGAAACACTCGCCTGTCTGTGTGAAATAATCTGATATCCGGCGCTTTTTGTTCTGCCGGTTTCATCCTGAAATTTCCTCCGTCTTCGCGAGGGCAACGCCCGACGCGATCTAAACCGCTCGGACTGCCGCGCCGATTGCATCGGCTCGCAGAGACAAAGATTAGGTTCTTAAATTGCTGTTAAGAATCGAGCAGTTCAAGGCGTCAGAGAAAAAATGTTTTGAGCGTACATAAAGGTACGTGATAAACATTTTTTGGATGACAACGAAGAAATGCGATGGTTATAAACGGCAAAAAACGGCAAAAAAAAGCGGCTCAAATGAGCCGCTTACTATTTACTTAGTCTGTGATTTTACGATGGTAATGCTGTAGCTCGGGTCGTTAAAGTTCCCGTGCTCTGTGGGGTGGTTTTTGAAAAGCCATCCGTCAAAGAAAGCTTCGCCCATCTTGTAAACTTTAATTTTCGCAACAGGGTTTTTCTCTTCCGCGCTTCTTGTTGTGATAGTACCGTCAGCCTCGATAACGAAATCGGGCATATAGTATTCAACTTCAACAGTAAAAGGAGTTCCCTGAACTTCGGCCTTCTGACCGATAAGGACGTCAGCCTGAACAGTTGAGTTGTCCGCAGTGTTTTTCACTTCAAGGATAAGGCTTTTGTATTTGTCAGCCACTTCCTTGGGGACATTGACCTTTCTCTCTTTCGGAGCATCCATTCCGGCGTGGGGATCTGCATTCATATTGCCGGCATGAGGATCGGCGGGTTGAGCAGATTCAGCTGCGGGAGCCTGCTGTTCTTTGGCTTTGTCTTTGTCAACAACACCCTGAGAACAGGAGAAAGCAAACACAGAAGCGATAAACATTGTGATTATTTTTTTCATGACATCCTCTTATTATAGAAGTCGATACGGAGTGGGAGGGATTCGAACCCTCGATACGGTTTAAAAGCCGTATACTCGCTTAGCAGGCGAGCGCCTTCGGCCTAGCTCGGCCACCACTCCCAAGAGAAAATATAAAACGGAGGAGGTAGGATTCGAACCCACGGAGCGCTCACACGCTCAACGGTTTTCAAGACCGCCTCCTTAAACCAGACTCGGACACTCCTCCGTGTAAGCAGGGATTACTTATAAAATATTCCCGTCAATTTTTCAAGCACTATTTGACATAAAAGTAAATTTTTTTTATCAAGCGGTTATGGCGTTTTTCCGCACTTCTCTGGATTCGCGCAGGATCTTCCACTGACCGTCTTCCGTAACCAGAGCCGTTTTGGAATAATATGAAACAAGGCTTACGCCTTCGTGAATGTATTCTATATACTTCACTTCAGCGAGACCTCCTTTTGTATGCTCGGCAACTATCTTCACACCCGCATGAGTACATCCTGCGGTCTGTTTAGAAAAATGATCGGAAAACGAGTCTTCGCTGAAAAACCGGCAAAGGTCGCTCCGCTCGGAATAGAGACTGAAAACGCCTCTTCCGTCAAGGTTTCTGTAACATTCAGCACGGAACTGAATAATCTCAGATGGTGTCAATGTCTCCGTCATATGCCCTCAGCCCGAAATAGCCTTCGATATCAATATCCACCTCTTTACCGCCGGAAAAGAGGGACAGCCGTATGGTCTCAAGCAGCTCGCGGAAGGTTCTTCTGTCCGTAGCGCTCACGAGACATACTTTATTATAACGTTGAATCATATTTTCAACATCGAAAATTCGTGAATATTTTTCCGGCTGTTCGCCGTCGGGGACTATACCTGTTGCAAGATATTCCCGCTCGAAATCCTCGAGCATGTCAATCTTGTTCAGCACCAGAATCTTGTCCCTGTCTGAAAGACCAAGCTCCGCAAGGATAAGTTCAACGGATCTTGCACGGGCATTGAATCCTTCGGATGCGATATCCAGCACATGCACAAGCAGATCAGCCTCTGCAAGTTCCTCAAGGGTGGATTTGAAAGCTCCTTTAAGGTTCTCCGGCAAATCCCGTATGAAACCTACCGTGTCGGTTATAATGACGTCCTTCTCCTCCGGAAAGCGTATCCTTTTGGAGCTGGTGTCGAGCGTCGCGAACATAAGATTGTCCGCATACACTTCGCTCTGGGTAAGGCTGTTCAGAAGTGTGGATTTGCCCGCGTTGGTGTAGCCGATTATAGACACCACCGGCAGTTCGTTGCGGTTTCTGCGGGAACGCATGGTCTCGCGGTTCTTCTCTATCTGTTTCAGCTTCCCTGAAAGAAAAGCTATCCTCTCGTTTACGCGTCTTTTATCTATCTCAAGCTTGGTGTTTCCCGGTCCGCGTCCGCCGATTCCTCCGGTGAGCCTTGAAAGGGCATCATCCTTAGCGGTAAGCCTCGGCAGAAGGTATTTCATCTGTGCCAGCTCAACCCTTATCTTACCCTCGCCCGTCTTCGCGCGCTTCGCGAATATATCCAGAATCAGTTGCGGACGGTCGATGATCTTCATGTCGGTGAAATTCGCAATTGAGCGGGACTGCGCAGGTGTCAGCGGGTTGTCGAACACAAGAAACTCCGCACCTGTCTGCATAGCCTTTATTACGATATCTTTCAGTTTGCCTGAACCTATGACATATTTAGGGTGTATCTGGTCTTTCACCTGAATAACAGTGTCGGTTATCTCCATCTCTGCGCTTCTGGCAAGCTCTTTAAGCTCCGCCATGTTGTCATCGCCGAAACTTTTTGACTTGTAACAGCCCACAAGAAGAGCATACGGCTTGTCCTGCACCTTGTGCAGTTTCTTTGTTTTGGATGCGATCTCGCTGTCCAGTTCCGATATGAAATGCTCATAGTCGGTCTTCTGCCTGTAAACGTCTGTGTCGGGCAGATATGCATACATGCTCTCAGCATCAGGCGGCAGAAGGTGCGCTGTTTTCAGACCGTTGGGGTTACCCTGCGGGTCAAAATACACTGCGGTAACACTGTCCAGACGCAGAAGCGCAAGGTCGGTTATATCGTCCTCCGTGATATTCTCCCTGTAAAGGTGAGTGTGCAGAAGCCTTATCCCCCGCAGGTTACCGGGAACGAGACGGAAGCGCGACAGCGACGGAATAAACAGTCCGCGGGAATCGCCTACTATGACAAATTCCACTGCGCCCTTTCTGTCGGCAAGAACGCCGACCTGCCTGTTTATCTCCATGGATATGGAACAAAGCGCTTTCGCAAGCTCCGGTTGGATAACCTCGCGCGAGCCTGCTTTGCGTCCGTAAAGATTTTCGAGCCTTTTTATCTGTTGGGGCTTAAGCCCTATGATATTTCCGTGTAATATTTTTTTTACTCTCCGTATTTATAAACCGCTGCACACGCACCCTCAGAAGAGACCATACAGGGTCCCACTGGGCTGTCGGGTGTGCAGGCTGTGCCGAAAAGCGGGCAGTCGCTCGCCTTTATGTAGCCTTTCAGAACTTCACCACATCTGCATCCGGGGGTTTCCTTCTCCCCTTCAAGACTGACGTCGAACTTCTCAAATGCGTCATATTCTTTGTATTCCGGTCTGAAAGCCAGACCGCTGTCATCTATCCAGCCGATGCCGCGCCACCAGCACCCCTGTTTCTGATATACGGTTTTCAGGATGCTCTGAGCCTTTTCGTTTCCTTTATCAGAGACAACCCGACCGTACATGTTTTTTATTTCAAATTTGCCCGTATTGACCTGACGAACCATCTCAAGGATTGAGGAAAGCACGTCCACCGGCTCGAACCCTGTTATAACAGCCGCCATATTATGAGCAACCATCGGTTCATAAAGAGCTGTTCCCGTCACGATAGTAACGTGTCCGGGACATACGAAACCATGAATGTTCAGATTCTCGTCGTTGAGAAGAATGTCCAGCACTTCGGGCATCGTCTTATTATAAGGAGTGACAGATACGTTTTTCACTCCCTGCTGTTTCGCAACCAGCGCAACCGATGCAACGGCAGGTGCTGTGGTCTCGAAACCGATACCTATGAAGACCGTCTCTTTGCCCGTATCTTTTGCAATCTTTATGGCGTCCAGCGGCGAAAACACTATGCGGATGTCAGCTCCCGCGCTTTTAAGTTCCTGCAGATTCTGACCTTTGCTGCCAGGCACCTTCATCATGTCTCCGAACGTTGTAATTACAGCGCCCTTTTCAACCAGCTTGAATATACCGTCTATCTCGCACTGGGGTGTAACACAGACGGGACATCCGGGTCCTGAAACCAGCTCTATGTTTTTCGGCAGAACACTGCGTATACCGAAGCGGGCTATCGCCACGGTGTGACTTCCGCAAACTTCCATGAATCTGTAACTGCCCGTAGCTTCCTTATTTATCTGTTTTATGAGAGCAGCGCAAAGCTCCTTGTCTCTGAATCCCTCAACGAGCTTCATCCGTTTCCATCCTGTCCATTTCGTCCGCAAGGTCTGAAAGCGCCTCAAGGGTTTTTATAGCCTCTTCCTCATCCATCTTCGCAAGCGCCATCCCTGCGTGAACCATGACCCAGTCGCCGATAACTACTTCATCTGGCAGCATCATGGTGGAAACCTCGCGTTTTGTTCCTGCTATATCCACAACTGCGGAATATTCATCCATTTTAATTATCTTACCGGGAAATCCAAGACACATCGTCCCCTCCTAATAATCAGACTGCCGCGCAGTCCCATATCATATTCTGTAATATCTTCTATGCGGCGTACCGCTCAAGCCTCTGTGTATCAACGCAAAAACAACTCCAGACGCAAATCCGCCTATATGCGCCAGAAAAGCAACGCCGGAACCGCTCCCAAGCACACCCATGAACTGCATGGCAAGCCAGAAAAGCATGTATATCAATGCCGGAATCTCCACTATGCGGATGAAAAAAGGCAGAAGGAACAGCGTTCGCACCTGAGACTGCGGGAAATATATCATATAAGCTCCCATGACGCCCGCCAGAGCGCCGCTTGCGCCCACCATAGGCATCTGAGAGCTAACATCTGAAAGCACCTGTGCAGCAGCCGCACAGAGACCGAAAACAAAATACATTATCGCAAACCCGACATGCCCAATCCTCTCTTCAACATTGTCGCCGAAGATGAACAGGAAATACATGTTTCCCAGAATATGCATAAACCCGCCATGCATGAACATATGAGCTATGACGGGGGGTTATCTTCTCTGACAGGGGTAAAACCTCGTCAGGCATGAACAGATTGCGGGCTATGAGTCCGTATTCCATGATGAACTGATCAGGGTGCGGATTCTGCCCCATGTACATCATCCAGAAGACAACCACGTTTATCAGTATGATTACCCATGTTACAATCGGGTATATCCCTGTTTTGAACGAATCCGAAAGTGGGAACAATTGTCACCTCAAAAATAACTTCCTGTTATTTTTTACGACAAGTCAGGAACAGAAACATTTGCATTATCAGGCAAATGTTTTCGCAACGCACAGCACAGGCAAAACATTTTGCATTAGGATTGCAAAATGTTTCTGCACAAAGCTAGCTGAAAAGCCTGCACAATGCTTACACTCTATTATGATTTTTTAATAAATCACAAAATCATAATTCCGTGAGGCACATCCATGTGCCTTGCACCTTTTACAGTCTTATTACTTTATCTGCGCCGAAAAGCTTGTTTGCAACCGTCAGAGCATCTGATACTTTGCCGACCTTAAGCTCGTCCACCAGATTAAAATAGTTAAGACAGGCACCGCACGCAAGGACTTCCACACCAAGAGCCTCAAGCTCTTTAACAGTTTCTGCCACTTCAAGGTTAAGAGTTACCATGCGCACACTGTTGTTAACAAATATAACCGTTTTGGGCAAAGGACTTACATGTTTCAGATTTCCGATGAAACCTTTCATGAGCATTTTGCCGAGTTCCGGCTCTTCGTTTCCGACACATTCGCCTGTGACGAACACAACGACGTTGGCAGCGCTTTCAGGCTGTTTTTCAACAATGGCGCAGTCGTAACCTTTCGCAGCATCTATCTGAAAACAGCCGTCCGCAAGTTCTTTAACAGACACTGTGCATCCGTTCGCTTCGCAGAAGTTTTTCACGTTTATGCATGAGCCTTTGTTATCCACAGTTATGGACACAACGCCCTCTGTTGTTTTATCAAGTTCGGCTTTCATCAGCAGAACGGGCTGGGGACATGCCATCCCTCTGGCGTCTATCATATTTGCCTCCTGTTACCATGTTACGGGTTTTGTATGGCAGGCTTTGCAGTCAGTATTATCAGGAACTTTTACTTTTTCTTTCATTTTTTCATGGCATATAAAGCAATCACCCTCTTTTGACTTCGCAATGGGCTGATTCTCTTTAACACCGCCCTCGTGGCAGGCACTGCAATCCAGTTTTGCCTGAAAGTGGAGTTTATGGAACGGTTTGAGAGAACTGTTCTCTTCAGCCTGTTTGTCGAACTTGTCAAGCAAACGTAGTTTATTGCCTTCGTAAAGGAGGCTGAAGCTCCATGCGGCAACAAAGACTATTACGATTGATGCCAGACTGCGGATGAGTATCTTTTTTACGTTCTTTTCCTGAGCGCTCATAGGTTCTCCCCTGTGTAATTAATGTTCTATAGTTATAATAAATCGCGCATGGAAAAGCTACTTAAACAATAAAAGCAGGAATACAAAATTGCGTCAGCGTCTCCTTATAAACAATGACAAAACTAAAGCAAAGATAATCAGAATGAATGCTGAAATAAATGCAAGGTGGAATCCTGACGTGATTGCAGATACGCTGTCTGCATTTTTATCAAGTGCCATATTTTTCCCAAATGACATGATCCCCACAAAAACGGCTGTTCCCAAGCCGCCTCCAAGCTGCTGGAAAGTCATTAGTATCGCTGTGCCGTGAGCATATTCGTTTTTATCCAGCTGGTTGAGAGTTAATGTCTGAATAGATGTTGCAACCAAAGCAACTGCAAGCATAAGCACGCAGTGTGCTGTTATAAATGTTTCTACAGACGTGTTTTTGTCAAAAGATGTCAGGAAAAGAGTAACGGCAGCCATTATAATCAAACCTGTAACAACAGGTATTTTGGGTCCTGTTCTGTCAAATATTTTACCTGCCACAGGCGATGCAAAACCGTTCATTATCCCGCCTGGAAGCATCGCCAGCCCTATAGCGTAAAATGAAAGATTCATCGCACCCTGCATGAAAATTGGCGACAGAAGAGTGAATGCAAAAATTATCATCATACACATTGTCAGAATTGAAACGCCTATGCAGTACATCGGCTTTTTAAAAACACGAAGATCGAGCAGCGGTCTTTCCAGTCTGAACTGCCTCAATACGAAAAATATAATTGATGATATCCCGATTAAGAATACGACAGCAAGCTTTATATCTGATCCTGAATTCTCCAATTCGCTTATCACATAAAGGATTCCTCCCAAACCTACTGATGAAAGGATAACTGACAGTAAATCAATTTTTACAGGATGCGTTTCAGTAATGTTTTTTATATACTTCAGCCCTAAAAGCAGGGTCACCGTCAAAGGAAATGCCAGAATATAAAACAACCACCTCCAGTCAAACATTTTCAGCACCACTCCAGCAAAAGCCGGTGCAACGGCAGGTGCAAATAAAACTACCAGACCGACAAGCCCCATTGCAGCACCCCTTCTGCTGTGAGGAGTAATGATAAGTATTGTATTTGTCATTAAAGTCATAAGAACACATGTACCTGCAGCCTGTATTAGCCTCCCGGCAAATAACATCCCAAAAGAGACCGAAAAACCTCCGATAAGCGTTCCTGAAATGATCAGCAAAAGAGTTGTTATATAAATCCGCCGGATAGAAAACCTTTCCATTATAAACGCCGTTGTCGGTATGACAATCGCCATTACCAGCATAAAACCGGTTGTAAGCCATTGCACCTGCGACATGGTCACATTAAAGATTTCCATAAACTTGGTAAGGGCTACGTTCAGGTAAGTTTCATTCAATACTGCGAAAAAAGCAGAAATCAGAAGAACGGACATCATTGCAAAATTGCCCTCGGATATATCTTTGTTCTGTAAATTCTGTTTCATTTAAACCTCATATTATATATATCGGTCTATATAATTTGTTATTAAAAAAATTAGGATTCCAGTAATTTGGGAATAACTTCAGCAAATAATAAAAAGACGGAAGGATCATTTTTGGTTATTGCAAAGGTAAACATCCCCTCCATTAAAGTCTGAAGCATGATGCTTATTCTATTGGCATTTTCATCACAAAATCCGCTTCGGATAAGTTTCAGCCTGTACATTTCTGCCCACTCATCAAAAACTTCTCTGCATGCAGTTTTCAAATCTCCGTTATTATCCACGGTTTCAAGAGCGAGGAGAGCTACCGAAAAGTAGTTGCTTTTTCTGGTATTAAAGTCCTCAGCTATATTTTTTAATAGGTGTTGCAGTGAAGCGGCAGCGTCGTCTATCTTGTTGAGCTGATCCTCAACTTCATGTCTCACTCTTTGACCCACAAGCCTGACAGCCTCAGAGGCAAGCTGTTCTTTGCCGTTGGGGAAATAATAGTACAAACTGCCTTTTGGAGCTCCGCTAGCCTTAATTATTTCATTAAGCCCTACAGCGTAGTACCCCTTAGTGCGGAACAGTTCTGCAGCAGTGTTAAGTATTTTCAGGCGTGTATCAGGTTTCGTCATTCCTTCTCCAGTTATTATAGCAATCGGTCTATATAGTAGCTTGTAAAAAATCAGAATTCAAGAAAAAAATCAAAATGATATTCAGATACATATCACAGAAGATTAAAAACCAGAGTGACGTGAAAAATGAGACTGTTTCGCTGCACTCGCAGAAACAAGCAGACTGAGAATGAAACTGAGCATTCTTTCAATTGATTTTTAGAACCAAGCAGTTCAAGGCGGCGGATATCTCTGATTTGGTGTTTTGATACGAACAGAACAAGGAAACTGAGCCGAGCGGGCTGCGAGCATACACATAAGTATGTGAGCAGTTCCGAGGCGAAGATGACGCAGTTATGTGAAGTATAAAAGCGCCAAAAAAAGGGGCGGTTTTAAGCCGCCCCTTGCTGATTATTTCTTATGGCAAGTGTTACAGGAAGTTTTTGCTTTCTTCTCTTTGTGACACTTGATGCAAAGTTCATCGTGGAAGACGTTTTTGGTACCTTTAACTTCTTTCACTTCAAACTTAAGAACGCCGGGTTCTGAGTGGCAATCTGCACATGCAACCCTTTCAGCGTGACCTTTGTGATCAAAGATAACTGCCGGTTTTGTGGGTGCAGGAACGTGACGCTCTGCAAGATTTATGGTTTCAGAACCTTCAAGCATTGCCATATCTTCGGCAGTGTTCACGGGACCGGCGGGTTTTGCTTCCGCTTTTGGTTCCTCGTGTCTTTTCTGCTCAACATGTTCCTCTGCTTTTGCAGCAGGAGCGGTCCATGTGTCGATGGCAGTTGCAAGTTCTGCAACTTTGTCAAACATCATATCGAAGTATTCGGGATTGTGAACGCCTTTAGATCCGTCGTTTTCCAGAATACGGAGGATGTTTTTCATTTCGTTGTAGATAGCCAGTTTGCCCGCGGGCATACCTTTTGTCTGCGCAGCATATTTGTCGCGTGTTGATTTTGCCTGAGCCAGTTTCTGTTTGTAGGCAGTCTGAGTCTCTTTCATGATGTCGCTGTAGCTGGCATCGTGGCATCCTGCGCAAGTTTCAGGTGTAGGCAGTGTGTATGCGTCGGTATGGCAGTCTGAACAGTTAAGGTCTGCCATGTACCATTTGTCACCTTTAACGGTTTTTGCATATGTACCCTGCTGAACGCCCTTCTGCATAGTGTGACACTGAGCGCAGTTGTCGTTTGCGGGAACTTTTGCAACGTTTCTGTTATCGTCGTGACATTTGAAGCAGGTTTCCATTTTAGGTTTATGGTTTTTAACGCCTGCGTGGCCAATGCCAAGGTGGCAGTCAAGACAGTTTACGCCTGCCTGATAGTGTTTAAGGTGATCGGGATTAACACCGATGGGACCTTCTTTCATAATGTCGGGTCTTCCGAATTTCTCGCGATATTCAGGATTCACAACTTCGTCGATAGGTCTGAACTCGCCAAGAACCTTAATGACTCTGTCGCGTCTCAGTTTTCTGTTGAAATCGTCAGAGTGGCAGAATATACAGGATTCCGAAGATGCAATGTGTGCAGCAACTTTGGGATCAGTAGCCATCTCTGTCAGGTCTTTAACAACCTGTTCTTCTGATGTAAAAATCTCGTGATAAAGGCTTCTCATACCGGCAACAACGTGAGCATCGAAATAGCCCTTAATGCCGGGAGCCCCGTGACAGTCGAGACAGCCGACGCCGGCCTCGCTGTGGACACCCATTCTGTAGGAATAATACTCGCCTCTAACCTCAACAGCCTCTTTCGGGTGGCAGGTTTTACAGAACTCAGGCTTGCTTGTAGCATGCATCATCTGCAATGAGCCGTAGCCGCCGACCACTATAATAACCGCCAATATTAAGGTAAAGATGAGAGGATCTTTCCTGCTAAACTCTTTCAGCTTTTGCCACATGGCAACCCCCTAGATAAAAAAACCGAAAGGGCGGACACCCGTTAAATGTCCGCCCCGTCATTATTTTTGATATTAAGCAACGAAAAGAAGGATAAGAGCTACAACAAGTGCATAGATAGCAAGTGATTCGATCAGTGCAAGACCGATGATCATTGTTGTAGAGATTTTACCAGCTGCGCTGGGGTTTCTGGAGATACCTTCAACAGCACCTTTGATAGCGTTACCCTGACCGATACCGGTACCAAGAGCCGCAACACCGATAGCAAGACCTGCACCGATGTATTTTGCCCATGAAGCATCTGCAACAGCACCTGCTTCAGCAGCGGAAGCTACGCCTGCAACTGCGAAAAGAGCAGCAACAGAAAGAACGATTCTTACAAGTTTAGACATTTTGTCCTCCGTATTAGTTATATCTCTTAGTGTGCTTCTTCAAGTGCACCACTGATATAGATCATAGAAAGCATCATAAACACATACGCCTGAAGCAGCGATGTGAAAAGCCCAAGGAAAAACATGGGCAGCGGAACAAGGAAAGGTACAAGCATAAAAAGGATGATAATAACAAGATCTTCACCGAAGATGTTACCAAAAAGCCTCATAGACAGTGAAAGGGGTCTTGCGAGGTGTCCGATAAGCTCAATGATAAGCATCAGAGGTGCAAGCCATGAAACCGGTCCGAGGAAATGCTTGATATAGTGAGAACCATGCGTCTTAATACCAATGTATTGGTACAGAACAAAAACAACCAGTGCGGGTGCAGCTGTGGAGTTAAGGTTTGACGTGGGAGCAAGGAAACCGGGTATGATACCCAGCACGTTTGAAAAAGCTACATAAAGACCGATACCGAAGATAACGGGAATGTAGGGTCTTCCGTGATGTCCCATAACATCGTCGCACATACCGTATACTGCTTTGACCAGCAGTTCAACGGTGTTCTGACCTCTGCCGGGAACCTCGGCTCTGGCGCGGAGCGCAAAAGCGCCAAGCGCAAGGCAGAGAAGCACAACAATAAATGTCATGACTACGTGCCAGTAGGTATGGGAAAATTCCATGCCGAAGAGCATGGATACATTAAGCGGGTGTTCCATCATTCTTCCCCTTTAAGTTGTTATATATCGCAACAATCGGCACACACACGGGCAGGATAGTAAGCCCGACCAGCATACCTGTAACGTTTAATTTAAGCGGTACAATGCAGTACCATGCAAAAACACCTGAGACCAGAAGTCTGAACATTCCCCAGAGAATCATCAGACCGGCTCTGCCCTCTTCCGTAACCCTCCGCACACCCTTTGAAAGATAGCGGAAGTTCACTGCGCCAAGCGCAAAACCTGCCAAAATGCCATTACAAAACGCAGGTTCAAA
Organism: Seleniivibrio sp.; assembly: GCF_021209385.1. Classification (GTDB taxonomy): domain Bacteria; phylum Chrysiogenota; class Deferribacteres; order Deferribacterales; family Geovibrionaceae; genus Seleniivibrio. The sequence continues at coordinate 16,992 of NZ_JAJOIL010000035.1, forward strand.
TATAAACGTGGATACTGTATACAATATTCCACAAAAAATCAACGATAGAATTAATATTTTATTTTCTATCTTCATCATCTAGCAGGTCAGTTTTCTTTAAAAAGTAAACCATGTTTTTAAATCCGGCAATTATCCCGCAGATAAGAAAAAGCAGGAAAAGCCATGGCTTTGTACCGAACGTTTTGTCCAGCCACCAGCCCATGGCGCCGCCTATGATAACGGAGAACGCCAGCGATGTTCCCACCGAGCTGGCGTTTGCCATTCTTTTTACAAACTGGTCAACTTCTCTTTTTTTAGTCATATGTTATTACAGAGCCTTAAGGCTTTCGTAATGTGCTTTCGCAGTTTTTTCCAGATCCTCTTCCGTGTGAGCCGCGGATACGAACATAGCCTCGAACTGGCTGGGAGCGAGGTTTACCCCTCTGTTCAGCATCTCGTGGAAGAATTTTGCATATTTTTTAGTGTCTGATTTCATGGCATCCTGAAAGCTTTCTACGCGCCCCTCTGTAAAGAACAGGCACGCGAGGGATTCCACTCGGTTGAACGCGTAGTTCAGACCGAGCTTTTTGCAGTTGTCAGTCATTGCATCGTAAAGGATGTCAGACTTAGCTTTCAGATTTTTATAGAAATCGGGCTGTGAAAGCTTTTTAAGCATGGTTATGCCCGCAGCTGTTGCAAGAGGGTTACCGGAGAGTGTTCCCGCCTGATAAACGGGACCTACGGGGGACATCATCTCCATCAGTTCGCGTCTGGCACCGAATGCGCCCACGGGAAGACCGCCGCCGATTATCTTACCCATTGTGGTGATATCGGGCATCACTCCGTAATATTCCTGAGCGCCGCCCTTCGCAACGCGGAAACCTGTGATGACCTCATCCAGAAGCAGAAGGATTCCGTCGCTGTCGCAAGCCTTGCGCAGGTCTGCGAGGAAACCGTCTTTGGGAAGCACAAGTCCCATGTTGCCCGCAACAGGTTCAACGAGAAGACATGCTATCTGCCCTTTGTTCTCGGATATAAGTTTTTTAACGGATTCGATATCGTTGTATTGAGCTATGAGAGTATGTTTAGCGAAATCTTCCGGGACGCCTGGGCTTGAGGGTTCGTTGAATGTCAGAAGTCCGCTACCGGATTTCACGAGAAGGCTGTCGGAGTGACCGTGATAGCAGCCTTCAAATTTGATTATCTTGTCGCGTTTGGTGTATGCGCGTGCGAGGCGGATGGCGCTCATGAGCGCTTCCGTGCCGGAGCTCACCAGACGAACCATCTCGACAGAAGGGACCATTTCGCATATGAGTTTTGCGATGTCTAGTTCCGCCTTTGTGGGCGCGCCGAAGCTGGTTCCAAGTTCTGCGGCGTGTTTGACCGCATTTATGATATCGTCGTCGGCATGACCTGTTACCATGGGACCCCACGAACCGATGTAATCTATGTATTCTTTGCCGTCTTCACTGTAGATTTTGGAGCCTTTCGCGCTCTTAACTATGACAGGATCGCCGCCTACGGAGCCGTATGCGCGCACGGGGCTGTTTACGCCGCCGGGAATAAACTTTTTGGATTCCTCGAAGATATTCATCGTCATCTCCCGAAATATATTTGTGCCGATGATACTAAATAAAGAAGCACACCTCAACCGTTAACTTACCCTATTTAAAAAATTCACTCAGACAGGCACATATTCCTCTCTGCATACAATCATATATCCAATTAAGTGATATTAACTTCAATTAAATCTCATTTCCCTGACTTATGCATAATATATCCATGAAAAATACACTATAAAGTACGCTTACTAATTTAAAAGGGGGTATCTCAAAAATGTATTTAAAAAAGTGGACAAAAATGCTTTTGCATTTCGCACTGGTTGTCTGTATAGCCGCAGCACTGTCTTCATGCGGCAACGACGACAATAACGACGAATCACAGGACAATACGCCGAAAAACTCGGCTGTAAGTGTTAAACTGATTCACACAAACGACCACCACTCATATCTGGACAGTGCAGCATATGATCTCACCATAGACGGTGTGGTCACACGCGTTCAAATGGGCGGCTTTGCAAGGCTGGCAGAGGTAATACAGGAAGAAAGAACATCGAACAGTATCGTTGTGAACAGCGGCGAGCTGAACGGAACCCTGTATTTCTCAATGTTCAAAGGCGAACCCGACTTCAAAGTGTTTAATGAGCTTGCTCTCGACGGCTACACTCTTGGCAACCACGAATTTGACGAGGGGGACGAAGGGCTTGCAAAACTTATTGAGATAGCTAACTTCCCAATCCTCTCTTCAAACATAACTCCCAAACCTGCAAGTCCTCTCTACAGAGTTAAGGACAAGATAAAACCTTATGTAATCAAGGAAATAGACGGGCAGAAGATAGCCCTTCTCGGTATTCTCAAAGTCGAAAAGACTAAAAATTCGTCAATGGTATCCGATGACGTCGAATTTTCAGACGAAATCGCTACCGCGAAAAAATACGTTGCCGAACTTACCGCTCAGGGAATCAATAAGATAATCCTTGTCAGCCACCTTGGATATTATAACGACCTGCTTCTGGCGAAAAACGTATCAGGGATAGACGTTATAGTCGGCGGCGACACCCACGACCTGCTCGGCAATCCTGCGCAACTTGCAGAGGTGGGATTAACGCAAACATACGACAACCAGACAGGACCTTTTGAAGGATATACACATGACGGAATTAAAGATGAAGATCTGGGTTCTTACCCGACCACAGTCACTGCTCCCGACGGCAACCCTGTTCATGTTGTCACAGCATGGTGCTATGCAAGAGCGGTGGGGATACTGAACGTAGATTTTTCCGCTGACGGCATCGCGCAAATGGCTAAAGGAAAACTCGTCATACCTGTCGGCGGTCCATACCAGCAGAAAGACGGTTCAGGAACATTTGTCGATGTTTCAGAAAGTGTGAAAAACTCGCTTATCACAGCTATAAACAAGACAAGCCTTTTAAGAACCAAAGAGGTAAACACTGCCATAGAAAACATTCTGAAACCTTACAGAGACCAGATAACAACCGCCATGTCACAGGTGGTGGGAACAGTCACAACCACGCTTGGGTATGACAGAATCCCGACTGCGTTCACGGCGGGTTCGACACCCACAGGAAGCTATGCAGCCCAGATAGTTACCAATGCATTCAAGCAGACGAACCCCGCCATCGATATTGCAATACAGAACGCAGGCGGCGTCCGCACAACCATCAATCAGGGGACAATAACAATGGGAGATATCATAGCAGTTCTCCCGTTCTCCAATACTGTGGCAATGATAAACATGAAAGGGTCTGATATCGTTCAGGTGCTCAACGAAGCCGCGTATTACTCGCTCCACTCCGGCTCATCAGGAGCTTTCCCTTATGCATCAGGGCTTAGATATGACGTAAATCTCAGCGGAGCCGAAGGAAATGTTATAACTAATGTTGAGGTTCAGGACAGAACAAGCGGAACATGGTCAACTATTTCTGCAAACACCGTGTACACGGTAGCAACCAACTCGTTCACTGCACTGGGGAAAGACAACTACCTTTCCTTCAAAAGAGTCCGTGATGCCGACCCTTCCGTTTATGAAGATACGTCCATACTCTACTACATCCCGCTTGTGCAATATTTTGAAAATCTGCCGGGCAAAGTGCTGCCGGCTCTCGATACCTCCACTTATTGCCTCAAGTCAGTAACTAACTGATACTGATTTCTATTATTTGTCAGGGGCGGAAACTCCGCCCCTTAATAATTTCTTTCTCTCCTGAAACTTTTCGGTGTGGCGAGATTCCACTTCTTATATGCCCTGTAAAAGGCGCTGACCTCTGAATAACCCAGCATGGCGGAGATATCCGCATCGTTCAGCTTTGTGTTAAGAATATAATGCTCCGCGAGACTGCGGCGCACCTTCGCCAGAGCCTCCGAAAAGCTCCTGTTCTCCGCTTTCAGATAGTTCTGCAATGTCCGCACACTGACGTTCAGCCTGTCCGCAACAAAATCTATGCTTACCGACTTGTCGCCGATATTCTTAAGAATCTCCTTCTCAACGCGGCTGAACCATGAGCTGTTCCCCATCTCCTGCAAAATGGCGTTCGCCTGTGCCTCAAAATATTCCAGCATGGTTCTGTTGGCATTGCTGACAGGGATATTCAACTCGTCTTTTTTAAAGAAAAGAGCGTTTTCGCTCTTCTCAAAAAAGATATGCTCACCGAAAAGCTCATGGTGTCTTTTGCAGTCTTTCATCCTCTTCTGTGAAAAATAGGTATATGCAGGAAGAACCTGCCTTCCCAGAATCTGGGACAGAACGTTCAGAATTGCGCTGAGATGCACCTCCGCATGATGTGCGGGAACGGGAATATTTCTGTTCTCATTAATATATACGGCAAACTTATAATATTTGCCGTCATCAGAAATATGAAATTTCAGCAGTCTGCTGACGAGCTGCTGATACCTGCTGAACTTCTCGATCATCTGCTTGAGGTTTGCCGTGTTCAGAAGCAGATAACCCAGAAGTCCAAGCGACTGATAAGGCATTGACTGCCCGATATCCAGCGCCAGATGCGGATTTTCGGTCTTTTCCATGCAATAGCGGAAAACGGAGGTAAGAAAGCCGCTGTCGGTCTTTCCGCTTTGAAACACCGACCCGTCAAGTCCCAGATGCTCCAGCATCTCGTCGGCAGGTATGCCGGTGTTCGCCTCAAGAGCTTTCACGACATACTGAAATGTTACGCCCGACACCTCGGTCATAAATCACCTTTTTTCGTAAAATGTCAGTAATTATACATACAATACCATTAAAATAATATGTGTATTTATGTATAACAGCAGAAAATATCATAAGGTGTCGGAAAATGTGCGATTGCAAAAAAGAGATAAAAGTTGATGAAAGCTATGTGAGCTTTAAGAACATAAACTGCTTTGAAAACGCGTGTCAGGTCGTTGACCACCTTCTGCGTCTGCTGAAAGACCCGCAGAACGGCAACGTATACTGGGAACGCTTCGTCGGTCGTATCCCCGAAGGGTATTACCTGCGCGATCCGCAGAAAGACCCGAAAGAGGAACTGCTTTATCTGGTCTGCTCCTGCGCATCCATGATAGGCGAACTCTTTGACAACGTTGAAGACGAAGAAGCCATCCACGCCCTTGAAAAATGCGAATCGGAATGCTGCTGACAGAAATCTATTGCCAAATTGCCAACATCCGCTGATTTTAGTTGAAATACCGCTAAAAGGAGCCGATATGAAGACTCTTCTATCTTTTATTTGTTCCCTGTTCGTTGCAGGAACGGTATACGCCGGCGAATCAGTTACCTACAAATCAGACGGAAAAGAATACGAAGGCTATTACGCACCCGCATCTAAAACCGCACCGCTGGTGTTCATCATCCACGACTGGAACGGTCTGGACGAATACGAGATGCAGCGCGCGGCGATGCTGAACAAACTGGGCTATTCAGCCTTTGCCATTGATATGTTCGGCAAGGGTGTGCGCCCTGAAGCTGTTGAAGATAAAAAGCGACTCACCGGAGACCTTTACGCAGACAGAACAAAAATGCGTAGACTACTCACAGCAGGCTATGAAGCAGCAAAAGAGCTGGGCGCTAATGTTGAAACCGCTGTTATGATAGGCTACTGCTTCGGCGGCAATGTAACTCTTGAATACGCCAGATCAGGCGCACCGCTCAAATCATTCATCTCATTCCACGGCGGGCTGGACAAACCTTTCGGACAAAGCTGGAATACGATAAAAGGAGAAGTCGTCATTTTCCATGGAACTGCCGACACTGCTGTCAGCATTGAATCATTCGCCGAACTCGCAAAAGCACTGGAAAAGGCAGGCATTAAGCATGAAATGCACACATACAGCGGCGCACCCCACGCGTTCACTGTTTTCGGCGCACCGTCATACAGAAAAGACGCCGATGAAAAATCATGGAAGCGCTTCACTGAATATCTTTCTGAGATATTTAAAAACTGACATTTACTGACATAGATTTGCTTTGATTTTCAGAGCGTTTTGCACTATCTTGTACCCCATCAACCTTACATGGAGGGCGCAATGATAGTTTCCGTCATCGGAGCAACGGGCTACACCGGATATGAACTCATCAAAATTCTGGTAAGACACCCGCGCTTTGTTATCGGACAACTTGTGAGCGAGACCTATGAAGGCAAAGCTTTCAGCGAGGTCTACCCCTACTTTAAGAACCTGTGCGACACGGTTATCATCGGACGGAACTATGAAAAGGTAGCCGCAGAATCCGAAGCGGTATTTCTCTGCCTGCCCCACGCGGCGGCACAGCAGGCGGCGGATTTTTTCCACGGAAAAGGATTGAAAGTCGTGGATCTGTCCGCGGATTTCAGAATCAAAGACGCACAGTTATACGAGAAAGTTTACAAAACAAAACACCTCTTCCCCGAACTGCTTGAAAAGGCGGTCTACGGCATACCTGAGATATTCGGTGAAGAGCTTGCTAAAACAAATATGGCGGCAAACCCCGGATGCTACCCAACAACTGTGATCATGCCGCTGTTCCCCCTTGTCAAAAAGGGACTGATAGACGCTTCATACATAATTGCAGATTCAAAATCCGGCGTTACGGGCGCAGGGAGAAAGGCAGACCTGTCACTCTCTTTCAGCGAAGTGAACGAGGATTTCAGACCATATAACATCTTCGGGCACAGACACAATCCCGAAATGAACCATATCCTTGAGCGGACAGGCAACAAAGCGGACGTAACCTTTACGGCGCACCTGCTCCCCGTCAACAAAGGGATAGAAACCACCATCTATGCAAAAACCGACAAAAGCCTTGCGGAGCTTGCCTCCTGCATGAAGGCTTTCTACAAAGACCGACGTTTCGTGCGCATTTATGACAACGGACACGTTCCGTCCATCAAAGATGTCGTGGATACAAACTTCATCGACATCTCTCTTTTCCTTAAGGACGGAAAACTGATAATAGTGTCCTGTATAGACAATCTGATAAAGGGTTCAAGCGGCGCCGCCGTACAGAATCTCAATGTCATGTGCGGTCTGGACGAGACGGCAGGTATACTTTAAAATAACACAGACTGCTTCGGGTTGAAACCCTCGCAGAGACGGCACTGTCATTGCGAACCCGCAGAGCGGGTGCGGCAATCTATTCAAAAAAAATCAGGAGATTTACAATGATACAGAAGATAAACAAAGCGGGAGTGTGCGCACCCCTCGGATTCCTCGCAAGTGCGGTCAACGCGGACGTCAAAGGCAAGGGCAAAGACAAAAACGACCTCTGTCTCCTCTATTCAGAAGTTCCGTGCAAAACAGCGGCTGTGTTCACGGCGAACACATTCAAGGCAGCTCCCCTCAGACACGCCATTAAAGCCATGGAAAAATCAAAAGATTTTCAGGCAATTCTTGTCAACAGCGGAAACGCAAACGCATGTACAGGTCCTCAGGGTATCGTGAACTGCGAAAACCTTGCCGAAGCCGTCGCCGAAAGTCTCGGTATCGACGCGGCAAAGGTTCTGACTGGTTCCACAGGCACCATAGGCGTTCAGCTTCCCGTCGAAAGGATGGCTCAGCATATTGATGCTCTGGTTGACGAGCTGGACGACGGGAATTCCGATATCTTCGCGGAAGCCATCATGACAACGGACACCTTCCCGAAACAGGCGGGCGTTCTTGTTGAAACAGCAAACGGCGCGTACGTTGTAGCGGGTGCGGCAAAGGGCGCAGGTATGATAGCCCCCAACATGGCGACCATGCTCTGCTATATCACGACAGATGCTCTGGTTAATGAAAAAAATCTCCAGACAGCGCTTTCCGACGCCGTTAAAGGCTCATTCAACTCAATAACAGTAGACAACGATATGAGTACCAACGACACAGTAATTCTTATGGCGAACGGCATGAGCGGCATAATCCCCGATATGGACGAGTTTAAAGAGGCTGTGACACAGGTGTGCCTTGAGCTTGCCAAAATGATAGTTAAAGACGGCGAGGGCGCAACCAAGTTCATCACCGTTAACGTAAAAGGAGCAGACAACGACGAGGATGCGAAAAAATGCGCGTTCCTTATAGCCAACTCTCCCCTTGTTAAGACCATGTTCCACGGCGAAGACCCAAACTGGGGCAGGCTGATGGCATGCGTGGGTGCAAGCGGCGTTAAAGCTGACGAAAGCACGACCGACCTTTACTTTGAAGACCTGCTCTATGCAAAAGGTGGGCTCATCATAGACGAAAAGATGGAACCTAAAGCAGCTGCAATAATGAAGCAGCCGGAAATAAGTATAACGCTGGATTTAAACTGCGGTTCTGGAACTGCACAGGTATTCACTTGCGACCTTAGCAGGGAGTACATTGCTATCAACGCCGATTACAGAAGCTAAGTCAATCAAAGCCCCTGATGAAATCGGGGGCTTCTTTACATATTTTAACTTTCATTTTTGTTTTTCTGTGCTAAAATAACACATTGTCTCATATCGACATATGCGCTTTTATTTATTCTGTTGCGGTGACAATTATGAAAACAAATATTCCCGTCTGGGTCAAAGTCGTACTCCCTATAGGAATCTCAGTAGCCCTGTTTGTTTTCATAATCTTCGGAATCCACATTCCAGACGTCGAAAAACGTCTTCTTGAGCAAAAAAAATCCCAGATATACGATCTGACGCAGACTGCTATTGATGTCATATCCTACCAGTATAAGCTCTCTCAGCAGGGTAAGATAACTGAAAAAGAAGCGAAAAAACAGGCGGCGGCAATAATCGGCGCTATGAAGTTCGGACCGGAAAGAAAGGATTATTTCTGGATAACCAATTACGAACCGCGCATGGTCATGCACCCTTACCGGACAGATCTGGACGGAAAGATGCTGGATGATTTTGCCGATCCGAAAGGGAAGCATGTTTTCAACGAAATGGTTCATGCGGTCAAAACCGACGGAGAAGGATTCGTTGATTATATGTGGCAATGGAAGGACGATTCCGGCACAATAATACCGAAAATATCATACGTAAAAGCATTTCCTGAATGGCAATGGATCGTCGGCACGGGAATATACATAGACGACATAAAACGTGAGGCGGCATCTCAGGTTGCAAAGCTAATTTTTTATACAATCTCAATTTTCTTCTTTATCCTCATCCTCTCAGGCTACACCATAATGTCCGGCGTTCACACGAACGAAGCGCTTCTTATGCGTGAAAAAGAACTGGAAAACCTTAACAGCAAGTTGGAAGACAGGGTTTCCGCACGAACGAAAGACCTTCAAGAATCGCTGGAAAATCTGAAACGCACCCAGAACCAGCTTATAGAGGCGGAAAAAATGGCATCGTTGGGAAATCTGGTGGCAGGAGTTGCCCACGAGATAAATACTCCGGTGGGTATAGGCGTAACAACAGCAACGTATCTTGAAGACAAACTGAAAGCACTGATAATGGCATATAACTCCGGTCAGATGAAAAAGAGCGATCTGGACAAATTTTTTGAAACGGCGGAACAGTCTCTCCACAACATTTCCACCAACCTGCTCAGGGCGGGAAGCCTCGTCCGCAGTTTTAAACAGGTGGCAGTGGATCAGTCCAGCGAACTCCCCAGAAAATTCAGTGTTAAAAACTATCTGAACGATATTTTGCAAAGTTTAAGTCCAAAACTTAAAAATAGCGGACATAATGTCTACCTTGATGTACCTGAAGATCTTATAATAGAATCATACCCAGGCGCTCTGATGCAGATATTCTCCAATCTGATAATCAACAGCCTCATGCACGGATTTGACGAAATTGAGAACGGGATAATTGAAATCAAAGGGGAAATGGAAGGCACAAACCTGATACTGACCTATTCGGACAACGGGGTCGGCATGAACGAAGAACAGCTTGCCCGTATATACGAACCATTCTACACAACAAAACGGAACGCAGGCGGGTCTGGTCTGGGTATGAACATAGTTTATAACCTGATCAGCAGAAAGCTGAACGGAACCATAAGTATACAGAGCAAACCAGGGCAGGGAACCACATTCAAAATAACCGTGCCTGTGAAGGGAGAACGCAATGACTGACAGCGGCGAGAACATTATTTTTGCACCGGAAGACGATTTTGACAGCCCGATGACAAGCCACGCGGAAGAATTCTGGAAAGTACTTATCGTTGATGACGAACCGGACATCCATACAACAACTAAGATGGTTTTGGACGATTTTGTTTTCGAGGATAAAAAACTTAAATTCTACAGCGCGTATTCCGCAAAAGAAGCCATAGACATAATGAATCAGGTCAAGGATTTCGCGGTTATCCTCCTTGACGTGGTGATGGAAAGCAACATAGCGGGACTTAATCTTGCGAAGATAATACGGGGCGAAATGGGCAACAGGTTCAGCAGAATAATACTGCGCACAGGACAGCCAGGCGAAGCACCCGAAAAAAAGGTTATAGCCGAATATGACATCAACGATTACAAGAACAAAGCGGAACTCACCAGCCAGCAGCTTTATACAACAATGTTCTCAGCACTCAGGTCATACCGCGACCTGCGCATAATAAACCGAAACAGCGAGGGTCTGAAACAGATAATCAACTCCACAGCGAACCTTTTCCAGCGCCAGAATGTTGAACAGCTCGCGCAGGGCGTACTTACGCAGGTTGTGTCTATTCTGGGACTTGAAAATTCATATTATGTCAGCACTTCAGGTTTCACAGCCGCGCGCACCGGAGACAGCGATTTCCGCATTATCGCTGCCACAGGAAGGTTCACCCAATGCCTGGGAGCAACCGTAGATACCTGCACCCCTATACCTACAGAAATAGTGCCTTACCTGAAACAGGCTGTTACAAAAGAGAAAAGCGGATTTATAGACAGTCATTACGTCGGCTATTTTCCGACCATGAAGGATAAGATACACCTGCTGTTCATCGAAGACTGCTCAAAAGATCTCGGTCCGGAGATTGAGAACCTGCTCACAATTTTCAACCACAACGCCGGCATAGCCTTTGATAACGTAATACTCAACAAAGAGATACAGGAAACCCAGATCGACATCATCCACCACCTCGGAGAGGTTGTGGAGAGCCGCTCCAAAGAGACGGCATACCACGTCAAACGTGTATCGGAATACACCTTTACGATAGCACTTGAAATGGGTTTTTCAGAAGAGGACGCCCAACTTTTCAAGATGGCGTCTCCTATGCACGACATAGGCAAGATAGGCATCTCGGATTCGATTCTTCTGAAACCCGACAGGCTCACCCACGACGAAATGAGCATAATGCGCACCCACACGGAGATAGGATACAACATGCTGAAAAACTCCTCACGCCCTCTTTTGCAGACAAGTGCGGTGATAGCCCGCGACCACCACGAATACTGGGACGGCAGCGGATACCCAAGGGGCATAGAAGGAGAGAATATACATCCGGCAGCTCGCATAGTCTGTCTCGCTGACGTTTACGACGCCCTCGGCAGCAAACGCGTCTATAAAGAAGCCTGGCAGGAGGAAGACGTTCTGAAATTCATAAACGATAACCGCGGAAAAATGTTCGACCCGAAAACAGTTGACGCTCTTTTAAGCGCCTATGAAAAAATAAAGCTTATAAAAGAGCGATACAAAGATCCCGAATGAGCTTAGGTCAAAAATAACCCTACCCTTTCGGGTAGTTAAAATGACATATGTACGGAATTAATACATATTTTCCATATTTATAAACGAGATACACAGCACAAATAATAACTGAGTATTAACGCAAGAATAATTGACACCTTATATCGATATTTGATATCCTTTATGAAATATGCTCTTTTACCTGCATATTGTTATTCGTTTATTTTCTTATTGGAGAAACCTATGAAAAACGTCTACTGGCTGCATTGCGGCGGCTGTGATGGCGACAGTGTATCTCTGCTTAACCTGGATAAGCCCAATCTGGTTGACATTTTCGTTGATCTGGAAATCAACCCTCTTTATCACCCTTCCCTATCAATTAAGTCGCATAAGGAACAGCACGAACTGCTGGAATCCCTTCAGGACGGTACAATCCCACTGGACATTCTGGTGGTTGAGGGCAACATTCTGAAAGGACCCGCCAGCACGGGTATGTTCGATCTCAAATTCGGCGTTCCGAAAAAGAATATTCTAGTCGCCCTGTCTAAGAGGGCACAGTATATAATAGCTCTCGGCACCTGCGCGTCTTTCGGCGGAATAGGCGTCGGATCGGAAACGCAGGCGACAGGCATACAGTTCACCCGCAAGGAAAAAGGCGGTCTGCTCGGTGCGGACTACGTTTCCGGAGGCGGTCTGCCGGTCATCAACCTGCCCGGCTGCCCCTGCCACCCTGAAATATTCACCAGCATACTCGCGATGCTCAACAGCGGCATAGAAATTGAACTGGACGAATACAACCGCCCGCTGGCATGGTACGGCATGATGGTGCATCAGGGCTGCACCCGAAACGAATATCACGAATACCGCGTTGAGGAGAACGATTTCGGTGAGAAGGGCTGTCTGTTTTTCCACCTCGGCTGTCACGGTCCGCTTACAGGCGGTTCATGCAATAAACTTCTCTGGAGCAAACGCTCTTCCAAACCCAGAGTCGGCGTACCCTGCTTCGGATGCAACAATCCGGACTTTCCTCAGGAATACCCCTTCTTTGACACAAAAAATATCGAAGGTATCCCGATAGCACTGCCAAACGGCATCAGCCGCGCACAGTACATGGCTTACAAAGGCATGGCGGCTGCGGCGGCACCTTTAAGACTCAAAAAACGTCAGACAAGAATATAGGAGTCTGCCATGGCAAAGATATCTTGCAGTTTCCCCGTCAACAGAGTCGAGGGCGACCTCACTTTGCAGATAGATTTTGAAAATGATACAGTTACGCAAGCCCGCAGTGTCGGCACCCTGTACAGAGGCTTTGAAAAGATAATGAGAGGACGCGGTGCTCTGGACGGACTTGTCATAACCCCGCGGATATGCGGGATATGCAGTCTGTCACACCTTGCGGCGGCATCAGCAGCACTGGACAACCTCTGCAAAACCACACCACCCGACAACGCACTGCGCATAAAGAACATCACAGGTATGATGGAGATGATCCAGAGCGATATACGCCAGTCCGTGCTGATGTTCATGCCGGATTTTGTTAATCAGGCTTATTCATCAAACCCGCTCTATATTGAAGCTGTGAAACGATACTCACCCCTTCGCGGTGCAAGATGCGTTTCCGCCGTTAAAAACACTGCAACAATCGTTGAGATAATCGCCATACTAGGCGGTCAGTGGCCCCACACCTCTTTCATGGTGCCGGGCGGCGTAACAAACATCCCGACAATCCACGATATAGTACAATGCAGACACCTTATAGTCAGATGCATGAAGTCATACGAGGAACAGATACTCGGATGCAGCGTCGAACGCTTCAATAATATAAGCACCAAACAGGAGCTTGACGAATGGCTCTCATCATCGCAGGAGCACAGCGAAAGCGATATGGGATTTTTAATCAGGTTCGGCAGAAGCATCGGTCTTGATACTATCGGCAACAGCTACGGAAATTTCCTTTCATACGGAGCTTTCGACATACCCTCCGACTCTGATGTCAGTCCCCGCCATGGACGCGAGAAGCTTATACGCAGCGGATATGCAGAGGGAACGAACGTCACGGAGTTCGACCAGAGCTACATTGCCGAGGCAATATCCCACTCATGGTTCAACGGATATGAAGGGGCAAAACATCCTTTCGACGGTATGACGGAACCGGAAGCGAGCGGAGAGGACGGCAAAAAATACTCATGGGTCAAAGCGCCAAGGTATAACGACAAACCTGTTGAAACCGGACCTCTGGCACAGATGGTAATAAACGGCATCCCGCTCTTTACAGAACTGATAAAAACCGAAGGTTCATCAGCTCTCACAAGGCAGATGGCAAGACTGGCACGTCCGGCAAAACTCTTCCCGAAAGCTTTGGCATGGATAGATGAAATGGCAAAACTGCTAGGCAGTTCGCAGTTTTACATCCCCTACGGTGAGATAAAAAACGGACGTGGCATGGGGCTTACCGATGCCGCACGGGGCGCTTTGGGTCACTGGATAATTGTTGAAGACAAAACAATTATGAAATATCAGATAATAACCCCCACAGCATGGAACGGTTCGCCGCGGGACGACGCGGGTATGCCGGGAGCGTGGGAAAAGGCGCTTGAGGGAATAAGAGTTGCGGATACCGATAATCCTATTGAGATAGGACACATTATACGGTCGTTCGACCCCTGCCTTGTCTGTGCCGTACACAGGCTGGACAGCGGGAAAAAGATATTCATATGCTAAAACAGGTTGACGAAAAGATCAGCCGGGACGGCCATTTATGGAATATCAGGATATGGAGAGTATCAGAAACAGTATGATAGACGGCAGAATAGTCGAAAAACTTATGTCTGAAAACAGCCTGCTGCGCTCTGAGGTTCGTGTTTCACACGAGGCGGCGGAGATTACCACCAGACTGGTAATAGAACAGTTTGAAAAAGCGGAATCGCTCATGCAGAAATTCGAGTCTGCAAGCGGTTTTCTGAAAGCTGTGATGGATGCCGCAATGCAGATATCCATCATCGCCACAGACCTTGACGGACAGATCATTCTATTTAACCGCGGTGCCGAGTTTATGCTTGGCTATACCGAAAAAGAAGCCCGCCAGATGAGTTTTTTCGATATTTTCGACAACAAGGATCTGCTGAACAACTGCGTAACTCTCATGGCGAATACCGAAACGCTCATGTCCGACAGAGAAAAACACGCTGAGGTCATTTCGCAGATATCCTCTCAGATAAACGAAGGAGTGTTCTGCCGCAGAAACGGCAGCCGATTCCCGGTCAGCTTTGCCATAACCCCCATAAAAGAGAACGGAAATATCGTCGGCTGTCTGTCGGTGGCAATGGATATATCCACACTGAAGCACGCAGAAAATGAGCTTCAGAGAGCTTACAAAGAAATATCGGAAGCGAACGAAAGGCTGCAGAAGCTGGACAAACTGAAATCCGATTTCCTTTCGTCAGTCTCCCACGAGTTAAGAACACCGCTGACTTCCATACGCGGGTTCTCTAAACTCATCGGCAAAGACTTTGAGAGGTACTTCGTTCCTCTCACCGGAGAAAACCCAGCACTTGCGGCAAAATCAGAGAAAATAAAGGAAAACCTGTCCATAATTCTCAGCGAAACCGAAAGGCTTACAAGACTGATAAACGACGTTCTCGACCTCTCAAAGATAGAATCACAGAAAACACATTGGCGCGAGGAAGCGGTAAATATGTCCGAAATGCTCCGCCATGCTGTCAACGCCGCCAAGGGACAGTTTGATGACAAACCGGAGATAGAGCTTATTACGGACATACCGGAAGCACTGCCTTATGTTTTCGGTGACTATGACCGCTTTGTGCAGGTTACAGTCAACCTGCTGAACAACGCATCGAAATTTACCAAAAAGGGCAGCGTAACAGTCCACGCTTTTGAAACCGGAAGCGGATTCGTTCAGGTGGACGTAACAGACACAGGTTGCGGTTTCCCCCAGGAGGAAGCAGAAGCGGTGTTCGATAAGTTTCGTCAGGTCTGCCACGGCGACACCCTTGAGGAAAAGCCGACAGGAACAGGACTCGGACTTTCAATTTCACATGAAATAATAACCCGCTTCGGCGGAAAGATATGGGCACGTTCCGCCCTTAATCAGGGCAGCACGTTCAGCTTTACCCTGCCCGCAATGGTGCAGGAAACCGGAATGGCTGAAACCACGGAAAACGCCGACGGCAAGCTGATTCTCGTGGTTGACGATGAAATGGCGATACGCTCGCTTCTGACACAGTTCTTCACATCATACGGCTTCCGTGTGGCAACCGCCGACAACGGAAAAACCGCAATTGATATGGCGAAAAAGTTCGATCCCGACCTTATAACAATGGACATCGCGATGCCTGTTATGGACGGCAAAACCGCAATTGACTATATGAAACAGGACGAAAAGCTCAAAGATATCCCGATTGTGGTTCTTTCCGCATTCAACGACAGCTTTGCCGCCAACGGGGACGTTGTTTTTGATAAACCGTTAAACGAACAGAGACTGATTGACAGCGTTTTTATGCTGATAAATAAAGAAAAACTGAAAGATTGCCATGCCTGCCTGATTATTTGCAGGCAGGACTGCGAACGCAGTGTCGAAATTCCGTCCATCTCTCCTAAAAATGCCGAGATGTGCCAGCCGCACGATCTCACAGCAAAACTGGAGAACGGTTATAAGGGTCTGGTGGTGATTCCCGCCGATATGATGGACTACGTTGACCTGCAAAGGATAAGCACTTACGAAAGTATTCAACTGCTCATCCTGCCGCACAAACAGTGAGGTTTAGAAAATGAAACGTATTCTGATTGTGGACGATGAAGTTCACATCCGCTCACTCCTTGAGCAAACGCTTGAAGACATTGAATTTCTCCACAATATAGAGGTTGAAATTCATCAGGCGTCTGACGGGAGAAACGGACTGAACATGATCGCCTCCGTACGCCCGGATCTTGTTTTTCTCGATGTTATGATGCCCGAAATGAACGGATACGAAGTCTGTAAAGCTGTAAAATCCAACAGCGAGCTTCAGCAAACGCTGATAATAATGCTCACTGCCAAGGGTCAGGAAACAGATAGGGAAAAGGGTGTCGGCAACGGCGCCGACTACTTTATGACCAAACCGTTCGACCCTGACGAGGTACTTGAACTCGCGGGAAAACTCCTTGGGCTCGCCTGATAACTTTAACCTGCTGAAGAAACTTCTGCGCTCTCAGCAGGCAAAATCCATGCTCTGCGCCTTTTCCAAGGCGACGGGAAACGTTCTGGGGTTTCGCATAAGTTCAGGCAGCAGCGTGCTTTGTCAGTATCCGGATAACCCCGAAAGGGAATTTTCGGTCATGCGCTCTTTAGAAATAAACAGAGACCGTCTGGGCACTCTCTTTGTTTATTCCGGAAGAGAAAGTGAATCTTTGTGCGAAAATATGGCAGATGCACTCGCCTGTTCGCTCAGCTCAATGATTGAAAGCGAGCACGCGCGAAGAGCTGTCTCCACTGAGACCCTTTCCGCATACAGAGAGCTTGCCATGCTCCAGCGCACGGCAGACAGGCTTAACCGCGAACTGAAACCGTCCGGTATAGGCTCCGTCCTTCTTGACGAAACAGGGCTTTCATACGAGGGCGGAAAAGTCGGTGCAGTCCTTGGATTTGACAAGAACTCCAGGACATACAGCCTTCTTGCCGGCAGAGGAGATGATTCCGACAGAATATTCAGTTCCTTTATAGAATCCGGCACATGTATGATCTTTGCCAACATGGAAAAGGTGCAGATTGTCAACGACTTCGGACTGTTTATATCTGCCGGTGGAAAAAACTATTATTACAAATCCGTTATGGTTGTTCCGCTCACAGACGGCACATCCTATATGGGGTATATGCTGACAGCCGCACCGGAGGGCGATTTCTATTTGTCGTCCGACAAAAAGAGGATGGAAACCATCAGCCCCGCAGCTGCAACAGCCCTGCACAACGCTATAATGTTTGATGAGCAAAAGATGCTTTTCGACTCGTTCCTCAACGCCATCGCTACTGCCATCGACGCAAAATCACCATACACGGCGGGACACTGTAAACGCGTCCCATGGATAGCCAGTGAGCTTTTATGCGCTGCAAACGAAATGCAGAAAGGTATTTTTGCCGATTTCAACGTCACGGAAGACGAAATAAACGAACTTAGGGTCGCGGCACTTCTGCACGACTGCGGAAAGATCAGCACCCCCGAATGGGTGATGGACAAATCTCTTAAACTGGAAGGCATCATAAACGGCATAGATATTATCAGGCTGAAAATGGAACTGTATAAACTTAACCTTATTCTGGAAGAATACAGGCAGCAGAAGGGTGAACTGAAAGACACTAAGGAGCTTTCCGAGCGGCTTGAAAAAGCAGAATTACATATGAAAACGCTGGAAAGCCTCAACAAAGGCGGCGAATATCTTGACGCAAGCATAAAAGCCTGGCTGTCGGATTTGGGCAGTATTCAGGTGAAACTTGCCGACAGAAGCAGTATTCCGCTGCTAAACGCCGACGAAATTGAAAAACTCTCCATAGCCAGAGGCACCCTTACAGCCGCAGAAAGACAGATTATCGAGGATCACGTCGTTAAAACCGTCATGATGCTGCGTGAAATAAAATTTCCTGAAAATATGTCCGATGTCATAAACATAGCAGGGCTGCACCACGAAAAGCTCAACGGAACCGGATATCCGTATCACATGAAGGGAGACGAAATCCCCATGAAAGCAAGGATAATCGCAATCGCGGATATTTTCGAGGCGCTCACTGCGGAGGACAGACCATATAAAGGTCCCGGAACACTGAGCCGCGCAATTGAGATAATGGGATATATGGTACGCGACGGTCATATCGACGAAAACCTTTACCACCTGTTGATGGAATCCGGCATACATGTAAAATATGCCAGACAGTTTCTGCCGCCTGCAGCCATGGATATATAGAAAAAAGACGGCTCGAAAGAGCCGTCTGAGATTATTTATCCGGTACCTCCATCAGAAGTACATCGGCATCCGTCTCCGCCTTAAACTTAACAGTGTCATAAGCAGTAAAAGTTGCCTCGTCCCGCCTGTTCAGAGTTTCACCCGCTACGGCGATAACACCTTCCACAGGCATCAGAAACACGCCGTTGCCTTTTTTACGCAGTTCATATTCAAAATCCTGACCTTTACTGAACACGCCTCTGTGTATCCATGCGTCCTGACGGAACACAAGCCCTCCATCCGCCGCATCGCCTGAAACCAATGTCACAAGCCTGTTTTTTCCGAGTTCAAACTCTCTCTGGTCATACTCCGGTTCGATACCCTTGTCGCGCGTGCGTATCCATATCTGAAAAAGTTTCAGAGTTTCCGTGGCAGAAGGATTATATTCCGAATGCATAAGCCCTTTTCCGGCGCTCATTCTCTGCACTTCACCCGCTTTTATAACTGTTCCGTTGCCCATCGTATCTTTATGCGCCACTGAACCTTCCGTAACAATGGTTACTATCTCCATATTATTATGCGGGTGCATGGGGAAACCTGTTGACGGTGCTATGATATCGTCATTTACCACCCGCAGGACACCGAATCCCATTCTGGAAGGATCAAAATATTCAGCAAAGCTATAGCTGAAAGCGGATTTCAACCAGCCGTGGTCAGCAACTCCTCTGTCTTTTGCACGATGTATCTTCATTGACATATCAATCTCCTCTTCTGTTCGCCTTCCTGAGTTTCCTTAAGATAACGGAAAGCGTTTCCTGCTCATCTTCCGTCAGGCAGTCGAAATACCCTTCCATGTTCTTCGCATGAACGGGAAATATGTTCGATATGACTGCGCTGCCCGCATCTGTTATCGCCGCAACGGTCACGCGCCTGTCGGTCTCAGGGTGTTTTGTATCTATAAGCCCTTTCTGTTTAAGGTTTCTAAGCACCACTGTCATATTCCCCGGAGTGCTGAGAACCAGCTTGGTCAATTCGCCAACGGTAAGTTCTCCCATATGATAAAGCGCTTCCAGAACTCCAAACTGCTGTATGGTAAGCCCCTTTGACTCTATGAAAGAATTCTCTTTTGCGCGTACGGCTGTAAAAGCTCTGGCAATGTCTACCCATGTGCGCATTGCCCTGTCTACTTTTGCTCCGTATGTGTGTTTCGTTCTCATTTTTATCTCCTATGAGAGTGAATATATTACTAGTTAGTAATTTCACAACATTTTTTTTCGACTTATCTGAAACCCGTTGATATCAGGATATTTTAAGGATTACGCTGATAACGAGAACAAAGATGATGGCAATTGAATAGAAGGTCATGGCTCTGTTTTTTTCGCTGAGGTAGAACAGAAAAGCAATCAGAATACCTGTGAACGGGGTTGCTATAAGAAAGAACACTGTAAACAGCGCCGTGTAATGATCAAGCGGGAGGTCGGTTTTAAAGATGTATTTCGTTACCAGCGAGAGAATTATCACAGCGGACGCAAGAATAATGCTGGATCTGGTGGTAAACGAATATATCTTTGCTATACGTCGTTTAAGAACTTCGTCCGTCATTGTATCCCCTTATAAAACATCTGAACCGCGATTATCGCAAGCACAGCCGCGAACATTATTCTGAGCCTTTTATCAGTTACCTTCTGGAATTTGGACGCACCCAGTCTTGAACCGAAGATAACCCCCAGAACCATCGTAATTGATGTAACGGGGGATGATTTGCCGTATATGAGATAAGGTATGCTTCCGGCAGCCGCTGTCAGCCCTATCATGTAGTTGCTGGTGGCGATGGACACCTTTATGGGAAGTCTGGAAACAAGGTTCATGACAGGAACCTTGATAACTCCGCCGCCGATACCCAACGATCCTGATGCAAATCCGGCAAAAGAAGAAACAAGCGCAACAACGGGAAGTTTCACAGGAGTATATTTTATATTTTCGCCCCTCTCCGTATCGTAATAAGAGTCGGAAAAGCGGTTGGTGTATGATGTTTCGTATGTTATTGCATCGGATTTTTTAAAACTCTCGCGGACATAGAGCAGAGCAATCAGAAACAGTATAACACCGAAGCTGATCTCAAGCAGATGTTCCGGCGTATGGTTGCCGATAAGCCCGCCGACAAAAGCCGCAAGCACTGTGAGAGTCTCAAGAAATATGCTGAAACGAAGGTTTACGAACCCCTTCATAATGTTGACAGGAACAACGGAAGTACTGGTTGAGACAATGGTCATAAGCCCTGCCGCAACAGCGTAATGCATGGGTACGTTGAAGAAAAGAACCAGAATGGGAACGATGATGGAACCGCCGCCGATACCCAGAAGCGCCCCTATGATACCCGTAACAAAACCGACAATAAGCAGCAAAATAACCGTCATAGGTTATACTAGTACCGCCACGTCAGATTAGTCAACCGATAAAATTTTAGGGGGAGGCAAAGCCTCCCCCAATCCAAATCAGTAGGTCTCAACGTCAGGGTCGGCTATATCCTCAGGTTTAACGGGGTGTCTGAAGATATAATACGACCATATCTGATATACCAGCACTACTGGCACAAACATGGCAACAACGATTGTCATGATTTTAAGTGTGTAGAGGCTGGAAGAAGTGTTGAAAGCTGTAAGGGAAAACTCCGGTGATATGCTTGAAGGTATCAGACTTGGGAAAAGCCCTATGATACCTGTAAAAACTGTCAGCACTATCACAAGACAGGAAAGCGCAAACGCCTTTACCCCTTTGAACAGACCGGAAACCAGCAGAGCAATGACGCAAAGAACAATGACAGCAAAAAACGCAGGCATTTTAAAGAAGTTATCATATAGATGCGTTGAGAAATAAGTCATCGCAAGGAAGAGAACCGCAACAACAACAAGCGGGATGAACAGTTTTTTTGCCATTTTAGCCGCACGCACTGAAAGCTCCCCTTCCGTTTTGCAGTTAAGCCACAGCGCACCGTGATAAGCAAAAACAAGAACAAAGAGGATTCCTGTCAGAATTGCATATGGGTTCAGCAGAAGGAAAAAATTCCCTTCATAAACGAACTGTCCGTCAACCATATTGATTGGAATGCCTCTGAAAATGTTGCCGAAAGCCACACCAAACAGAAACGCTGCAAGGAAACTGCTCACTGCAATCACTTTATCCCATCCGTTCTGCCAGCCGTAAGAATCCTTTTTGCCTCTGAACTCAAAAGCGACTCCTCTGAATATCAGACAAAAAAGAATTGCCAAAAGGGGCAGATAAAGCCAGCTGAACATATAAGCGTATGTTGTGGGGAACGCCGCAAACGTCGCGCCGCCAGCAGTGATAAGCCAGACCTCGTTGCCATCCCACACGGGTCCCAGTGTGTTTATTATAATGCGTTTATCCGTATCGGATTTCGCAAGAAACGGCATTAAATAACCCGCGCCGAAGTCAAAACCGTCCAGCATAAAATATACTGCCCAGAGCAGTCCCCAGAGGGCGAACCAGATAATTTGTAATGTTTCAAGTCCCATTTTCGCCTCCCTATGCCCTTTCGGGTCCTTTTTTAGAATATTTCACAAGCAGGAAAATATCTATTACGCCAAGCAGTGTGTAGAAGCCCACGAATCCCACAAGGGAAAGGATAACGTGACCGGGTGTAAGGTTTACAGACACTGCATCAGAAGTCTTCATAAGCCCGTATACTATCCATGGCTGTCTGCCAACCTCTGCAACTATCCAGCCGAGCTGTCCGGCAATATACGGCAGCGGGATGGAATAAAGCAGTATTTTCAAAAGCAGTGTTTTGTTCTCAATAGTGTCCTTATTTGAGTAGTAAAGAGCCATGCAGGACAAAACTATGAAAATTACGCCAAGATAGATCATAAAACGGAAACTGAAAAATGTCAGACCCACCGGAGGTCTGAGGTCGGGAGAGAACTCTTTCAGACCTTTAACCTCTGCGTTGACATCGTGAAACGCAAGGAAGCTTGCCATTTTCGGAACAGGGATGAACTCCAGGGAGTTCTTCTCATTTGAGCTGTCCGGGACAGCAAACAGATATGAAGGCGCACCATTCTGGGTTTCCCAGAGTGATTCCATCGCTGCGAATTTTGAAGGCTGGTGTTTCGCAACATCAATACCGCTGCTGTCGCCCAGAACAGCAAGAAAAATTGTTGCCGCAAGTCCGAACACTGCTCCGAACTTAAGGCTCTTTTTAAAGAATTCAACTTCATTCTTCCTGAGTATGTGGTACGCGGAGACACCCATTACAAAAAACGCAGCCACTACCCAGCCGGAAGAAATTGAATGGAAGAATTTCACCCATGCAGAAGATGAGAAGATGAGCGCACCGAAATCAACCATTTCGGCTCTGCCGTTATTAAGAACATACCCCACTGGATGCTGCATCCAGGCATTTGCAATGAGAATCCAGAGTGCGGAAAGGTTTGAACCGAGAGCCACCATCCATACGGCAAAGAGGTGGGCTTTTTTGCTTATCTTTTTCCATCCGAAAATCCAGATTCCAAGGAAAGTGGACTCAAGGAAAAATGCCACCGTCGCCTCAATCGCCAATGGCGCCCCGAATATGTCGCCCACATATTTCGAGTATTCCGCCCAGTTCATTCCGAACTGAAATTCCATGGTTATACCGGTCACAACTCCTATTGCGAAGTTGATGAGAAACAATTTTCCCCAGAATTTTGTCATTCTGAGATAAAGCTGATTTCCGGTTCGCACATACATTGTTTCCATAAAAGCAGTAAGGATTATCAGTCCCAGAGTGAGCGGGACAAAAATCCAGTGAAAACCTGCCGTAAGTGCAAACTGGAGTCTTGACAGAGCTATTGCGTCCATTAAAAAACCTCCGTTAACAAAATTAACATGAAATACATGCCCAAAGAGTACCACTCATAATACACACGTCAAGATTAAAAGACTCTTTAAATCTCATAACAACCGTTTGATAATAACGCTTTTTAATAATTAATAAACAGTATATTCTTGAATATACTGTTTAACTAACAAGCTGATAATAGGGTAAATTTTATCTTATAAAACCATAGTTGGATATTGAACAATGGCTTATTGAATAAACAGAGAAAAAATCTTAATATTTTTTATTTTTTATTATGATTGTTTTGAGAAATTAAAGTGTTTAAGATAAATTTTACTGACTGGAAGCGGGTTTCAGCAATATTGAAAGTTGATCAATTTACAAAATTACAGTATTAAGCATGGTAAGAATCGAGTGATTCCTTTAAAACTCCGACGAGATAATTCCGCATTGAATCAGGTGACAATATTTTGATATGAGGGAGCCAGTCGAGGCACAGTTTCGTACATTCAAGCGCAGAACCCACCTTAAAACTGAACCGGAGGCTCATATCGTCGTTCTCTTCAAGTATCTGCTGATTCGGGAAGAAACGTTTGCGCCGCAGATAATCGGACATTGGCTGTTTCATTATGCACTCGACAGTAACCTTTTGTCCTGAATCAAAAAATATGCTTTTCGCCTCGTCAATGGCGCTGTCCAGACCATCCGGTACTTCGTCGTAAAGTTTTCCGGTTGGTTTAATATCTGTCATAAGGTCGAGGCTGAATTTGCGCAGTTCTCCGCCCTTTCCGCCCGCCAGATACCAGAACCCGTCTCCGTAAATTATCCTGTACGGCTGAATGATATAGCTTTTGCCGTTTTTGCTGTACAGAAAAGAGATCTCCTGACGGTTCATGATAAAAATTTCAATCTCGGCGAAGATGTCGGCTATCTTATCAAACTCTATTGAATCCTGTTTCAGAAAACGAACGACTCTCTCCCTGTTCGACGCAGAGATAACCTTCTTCTTTATCTTCCGCAGGATGGGTGAGAAATCGTTGTTCAGAATGTTCTCTGCATAATCGAAAAGCCCCGAAAGAACGGCAAGTTCATCCTGTTTCAGATAGCTTTCGGAAAGCCCGTATTTTTCCGTCATATACCAGCAGTGGCGGGCATCGTCGTAGCAGACGCCAGGCAGATGGCTCATTTCCAGAAGGTAGCGCTGTGCCGTGCGCAGACTGATACCCATATCATCCGCCACAAGAGTTGAGGTCACTGTGCGGTTTTCGTTCAGAAGTCTGATGAGGTTCAGTGCGACATAAAGTTTATTCATGAGAAAGTATACCATGACGACAAAAAATGACGCTATTGAATTTAGACTGCTTCGTCATTTCATTCCCAGCAGGAACATATAATTTTTTCCCAACTTAACGACAGCAGTTGTCGCTTGGCTGTTTTATATTAGACCCATAGGAGGAAGAAATGGACAGATATGCGATACACATAACCGCTGTGATATTCTTCGGGTTTCTGGTGCTGTTCGCTGTGAACGGCGGGCAGAAAGGCATTCAGCCGCAGGCAAAACAACAGGTGGCTTATGAACTGAGCGCTGAATGACCTACTTGAATTTCTTTCTGCGGAAAAGGTCGGTACGTTTTGATATGACCCTGTCGAGGAACAGCGTACCGTCAAGGTGGTCTGTCTCGTGCTGTAAAAGAACCGCCTCGAAATCCTCAGCCTCGATAACCTTCTGTTCAAGATTCTCATCCTGATAGCGCAGAAGTATCTTCTTCGCGCGGTTAACGTTTCCGGTGTAATCCGGCACGCTCATACAGCCTTCGCGGAACTGTATCATGCCCTCCCACTGGATAACCTCCGGATTTATAAGAACAAGTCTGCCGTGGTTAACCTCGCACTTTGAGTTCTTTGAAGCGTCCGCAACAACTATGCGCACGTTCTCGCCTATCTGCGTTGCTGCTATGCCTGTGGAGTGTCCGGCTGCCTCCATAGTGTCTGAAAGGTCTGTGATGACCTGTTTTATATAATCGTTTATCTCAACGACATCTTCCGCGATCTCCTTCAAGCGGGGATCGGGATATTTCAATACTTCTCTGACTGCCATATATTAAAACTCGTATGTTTCTATCTGTCTGATATTTACGTCGGTACCCATATCTCTGGATATTTTTTTCAGGTCGTCTTCCCAGCCTGTACCCATCATTTTGGGATCGATGATAACCTCAAGCACCATAAGATATATGGGACTTTTTTCCGATCCGGCGACCTTCGTCTGGAGGTCGAGGATGTTTATTTCTCTGTTTGCGAGGTATTCGGCAACCTTGTTAACGATTCCGGGTTTGTCGGAACCGTAAACGGAGATGATGAAATGTTCTCCGATAGGTTTCACTCCTGCCTCGCTCATCGCCTGCACATTAAAGTCAATGTTCATGGTCTTTTCAAGGGGAGCGAATATCTTTTTAACGCTGTCCGCATCAACTCCTTCCTTGCTGACGATAAATATTGCAGAGAAAAACCCCTGTAAAAGAGTGGAGCTGGAATCCTCTATGTTAAAGCTGTTTTCGTAGAATATCTTAGACACCGCCGCGACTATCCCGGGTCTGTCCGCCGCGATAAGCGTAACTGCGAAAAGGTTTTTTTGATTCATAAAACACTCCTTATATGAGCTACTTAAAATATTATTATGATTACGCACTCTTGTGTCAACTCAATTCTTATTGCGAGTATTTCTGTCGGGTTATATATTCAAGTTTATTGAGATTGTCCTTGATAAACCATACCCGCAGGCAATATAATAGATTTATCTTATTAAGGGATACTTATATGTTTGAATTATTTACCGACAGAGCCAGACGCGTGATCCTGTTTGCAAGAGAAGCTTCCGAAAGGCTTATGCAGTCGTCAATCGACACAGAGCATATCCTTATGGGACTTCTGCGCGAACGTTCCGGCATAGCAGCCGAAATATTCACCAAAAGGGGCATAGACGTCACAATGCTGATGAACGATGTGAAAAGCGTCAGCGAAAAGGGACACAACCTTATGATAAAAGGCAGCCTCCCTTTCAGCCCAGCCGGCAAGAATGTCTTGGACTATGCAGTGGACGAAGCGAAGATTCTTAACACAAAATATGTCAACACAGAGCATATCCTTCTTGGTCTTCTGAAAGAGAAGAAGGGAAAAGCTTCCATGCTCCTTTCAAAGCTGGGCTTTGAACTGCTCCCCCTGCGCGACGAGATAGCGGGACTTATCCGCACCTACAGCAAAAAGCAGGGACAGGCGGCAACCCCCACCATAGACGAGTTCGGCAGAGACATGACCGCACAGGCGAGGGAGGGGAAACTTGACCCCGTCATCGGACGCGGAAAAGAGATTGAAAGACTTATCCAGATTCTCGGAAGACGCATCAAGAACAACGCCGTTATCATCGGCGAACCGGGCGTTGGTAAAACAGCCATAGTCGAAGGGCTTGCACTGCGCATGGTCTCCGACGACATACCCGACTTTCTGCGCAACAAGAGACTCATCTCTCTTGAGCTTGGCAACGTTGTTGCAGGTACGAAGTACCGCGGTCAGTTTGAAGAGAGAATGAAAAACCTCATCAAAGAGATAGAGGTTGACGGAAATATAATAATCTTCATTGACGAGATACACACCATGGTGGGCGCAGGAGCCGCAGAGGGTTCCATCGACGCATCGAACATGCTTAAACCCGCCCTTGCAAGGGGTGTTTTCCAGTGTATCGGCGCAACAACCCTGAACGAGTTCCGCAAGAACTTTGAAAAGGACGGCGCACTCAACAGAAGATTCCAGACAATACCCGTGGAACAGCCATCAGTTATCGCTACGGTTGAGATTCTCGCCGGTATCAAGAGATATTACGAGGACTTCCACAAGGTTCTCATCAGCCACGAGGTTCTGGAAGAGATAGCAAGGCTCACCGACAGATACATTACGGACAAGTTCCAGCCGGACAAGAGCATAGACGTTCTGGACGAAGCCTGCTCAAGACTGAAACTCGCCGTGCGTCAGGTGCCGGAGGCACTGCTTAAGCTGAAAGCAAAGCTGAACGAGGCGAGAACCACCCGCGACGAAAAGCTCAAGGCTTCGGATTACGACGATATCCAGAGATTTTCAAAGGATGTTGAACGTTTCTCCAAAAAAGCCGCAGAGATGGAAAAAAGCTGGACAAAAGAGCTTGACGACAACTGGCCAACGCTTCATGTGGAGCATGTCAGCGAAGTTGTGGCACATATGACCGGCATCCCTGTTCAGAAACTCCAGCAGGACGATCTGGCGCGGATATCCAACATCGACACAGAGATAAAGAAACATGTTGTAGGACAGGACGAGGCAGTAAACGCACTGGCAAAAGCAGTGAAACGCAGCTTCGCAGGGCTTTCAAACCCCAACAGACCCCTTGGCTCATTCATATTTATGGGTCCCACGGGAGTCGGCAAAACAGAGGTTGCGAAGAAACTGGCGGAAATCGTGTTCGGTTCCGAATCAGCCCTTGTCCGCATAGATATGAGCGAATATATGGAGCGGTTCAACGCTTCAAAGCTGATAGGTGCGCCCCCCGGATACGTCGGGTATGAAGAGGGCGGAAAACTTACGGAGCTGGTACGCAGAAAACCATACAGCGTCGTTCTTTTCGACGAGATTGAAAAAGCGCACCCTGAAGTTCTCAACGTGCTTCTGCAAATACTTGACGACGGACATATATCCGACAGCCTCGGACATAAGGTCAACTTCAAGAATACAATAGTGATAATGACGTCCAACCTCGGCACAAAACTGAGCCTCAATAAAAAATCAATGGGCTTTGAAACTGCCGAAAGGTTGAACACAATAGACTACGGCGCTTTCAGCTCAAACGCAAACCGCGAACTGAAAGATCAGTTTCCGCCTGAATTCATCAACAGGGTGGACAATGTGATCGTGTTCAAACCGCTGGGCAAACAGGAACTGTTCAGAATCATCGACCTTCAGGTTAACGAGCTTAACAGACGTCTTGCAGACATTGGCAAGTCCATCGAGATAGACGACGAAGTTAAAGAGCATATCTTAAGCGCGGACTATGATTTCACATACGGCGCAAGACCCATAAGAAGGATGCTCCAGTCGCTCATAGAAGATCCGCTGAGCGAACTTCTGCTTAACAGCAAACTCGGCAGGCGGAAAAACCTGAAAGCAAAACTTTCGGAAGCCGAAATAGTATTTAAATAAACGAACGACTTTCAGCGCCGCAGGAAGAAATTTCTGCGGCGCTGTGGTCTCATTTTAATCTACGGAGTTTCAAATTGTTCACAAATAAAAGGATACTCATTGCGGGAGCCGGAGCCATCGGCAGCTTTTACGGCGGACTGATGTCAAAGGCAGGCTACGACGTTGAACTGATGGCTAGAGGCAAACACCTGAAAGCCATGCAGGAAACGGGCGTTCTGAAAATGAAAAGCTGGAAACACGGAGAACCTGTGATTCCTGTGAAAGCAGTGGCAAAAGCAAACGGCAGATACGGCATGATAATCCTCTGCGTCAAATCACAGGATACTGAAGAGACCTGTCGGCAGCTCAAGGACAATCTGGCGGATGACGGATGTATCGTGTCTTTCCAGAACGGCGTGGAAAACCCCAACATTCTGGCAGAACATTTCGGAGCAGATAGAACTGTCGGAGCAAGCCTTTTCGTCGGTTTATGGATTGAACCTGCGGGAACTGTTAACCACACAAGTACAGGCGAATGTGTCTTCGGCGCATGGTCGGAAGGTGCGAAACGTTTTGAAAAGCCAATAAAAGAGATATTTGACAGGAGTGAAATATTCTCGAACATATCTCCTGACATAAAGCATACTCTCTGGAGCAAACTTGTCTGGAACGTGGCTTACAACCCACTTTCGGCACTCCTTGAAAGCACATGCGGTCCTATGATGAGAAATCCGCTGATTTTCGAGCTTATCGAAAAGATGGTGAAAGAGACGGTCGCGGCGGCAAAGCTTGAAGGCGTCACCATAACCGAACAGGAATGGCGCAGAAAGATAGAATACAGCGATCAGCTTGAAAAATACAAAACCAGCATGCTGCAGGACATAGAAAGGCTTAAAAATCCTGAGATAGACGGCATACTCGGTCCCGTCATCAGAACACTTGAAAAACACGGGCTTTCAGCACCTTACTGCGAAACCGTGTTCAGAAGCGTTCAGTTCAAATACGGCGGACACTACCTTTATACCCCAAAGCTTACTGCTGACGTAATAGTGCGAAACGGCGATTCAGTTCTGCTTATCGAGCGGAAAAATGAGCCTTTCGGCTGGGCAATCCCAGGCGGATTCGTAGATTACGGCGAAAAGGTTGAAGACGCTGCCGTCCGCGAACTTTTTGAGGAAACAGGAATTAAAGCAGACAAAATTGAGCTGCTCGGAATCTATTCCGATCCGAAAAGGGATAAGAGAGGACACACCGCAACCGCTGTGTATTACACCGATTCAACACAGACACCGAAAGCGGGTGACGATGCAAAAAATGCAGTGTTTTTTAAGCTTACGGAACTCCCAGCGAATATAGCATTTGACCATAAACAGATACTTGAAGATTATGTAAAAAAGCTTCATATATAATAACAATTTCAAGTTATTTTTCCCTTGATTTATCATCAGAAATGACGATGATAATGGTAGAGGAGATAACATGACATTCCTACCAGAAAAAGTAGTTAACAGACGCGAGCATATGAGGGTCAGTGTCACTATAGATTTTTGCGTTACAAACGTAAGAAGACCCAATGCTCTCGAATCTGAAACAGCAAATATCTGTTTCCGCACAAAATCACTGGATATCAGTGCGGGCGGAATCTGTTTCGGTCAGAAAAATATATTGAAGGTCGGCGACATCATCGAGATGCGCACAAAAAACTGCCTCACAAAACAGGTATGCCTCACCTGTGAGGACGTATATTTCATGAGTTCAAAGCATGAACTCCAGCCCCTTGAAGGTGTCGTAATGTGGGTTACTGACAGCATCGCAGGCGTTAAATTCCATAAACTTTCCCTGCGCAACGAAAATGTAATCAGCAAGCTTGTCTGGGACAGCCACCTCGAAGAGGTCAGGAACTCAAGACAGAAGCCTATTATCTTTTAATTTCCTTTTGACATCCGCCGCGTCAGTAATATAATCACCTCATGAAGTATATTATTATATTGATAGCAATGATGTCTCTGCTCACTGGCTGTGTCACCGCACTGACAGCGGAAGGGACGATGCAGCCGGGCGCATATGCAACCCCTGAAAAGGTTTTCAGCGGCGTATACAATGGAGACGGTATGCGTCTGGATATCTTCGGCAATGCAAAATACACGTTCAAATCAACACTTAAAGCTTACTCTGAAAACGGCGCAATCTTCATGCAGGAAACCACTGTTGACGACGCCGGAGCGCAGACAACAACCACCTACAGATTCATGCAAAAAACCGACGGCAGTTATTCCTGCGTAGATATCAATAATATCGGAAGCTGTTCACTCACCCGTGCGGGCGATTCCATCGTTCTGAAAAACTGGGTCTTTGAGAGGGGAAGAAGCGATTCAATGAACATAAACGTACAGTCCGTTTATCGGCTGCTGCCCGATGGCAAACTTATAAAACGTTCGTCTTTAAACAGATTCATGTTCTTCTTCGATGAAGAGGAAATCACGACATATCAGAAAGAACTATAATTATCTGACATTAAAGAGACAATTTTAATCTCATTTTTATATTGACAACTCCGAAAAAAAAGAATACTGTTAATAAAAATTATCACTAACTTAAAATTAACGGAGGAAATCACAATGAGCCTTGTAACAAAACAAGCACCCGCTTTTTCTGAAGCAGCAGTTCTCAACAAAGAATTCAAAAATGTAAGCCTTGAAGACTACAAAGGCAAATGGGTAGTTCTTTTCTTCTATCCCATGGACTTCACATTCGTATGCCCCACTGAGATCACTGCACTTTCCGATGCAAACGCAGAATTTGCAAAAAGAGATGCACAGGTTATCGGCGTTTCCACCGACAGCAAGTTCAGCCACCTTGCATGGGTAAACACTCCCAGAACAGAGGGCGGTCTCGGCGATATCGCATATCCCCTTGTTGCTGACTTTACAAAATCAATTGCAACAGACTACGGCGTTCTTCTTGAAGGCGGCATGGCTCTGCGTGCAACTTTCATCATCGACCCCGAAGGCAACGTTCAGTTTGAACTGATCCACGACCTCGGCATAGGCAGAAACGTTACTGAGATTCTCAGAAACCTTGACGCTCTCCAGTTCGTACGCAAACACGGTGAAGTTTGCCCCGCAGGCTGGACACCCGGAAAGGACACCATGACTCCCGACCCCGAAAAAATGAAAGAATACTACAAAAACAACCCCACTGGTTGGCAGAAATAACAAAAAAAGCGGAGCGAAAGCTCCGTTCAGGTTATTGATAAACTGGTTAAAATCAATGAGATTGCCGCGTCAGCCTGAGGCTTCCTCGCAATGACAGTAGCTTACGTCTTCGCGAGAAGCCTAGCGACGAAGCGATCTCGTCTTTTTCAACTTTGTCATCAGTCTGAAGCGGAGCGAAAGCTCCGCTTTTTTTATCTGAAATCGGCAGGATTGATAGAATGTTTTTTGAGAAGGTCGTAAAGATCGGCTCTGTATATGTCTGAAAGTTTTGATGCCTTGCTGATATTTCCCTTTGTTTTTCCCATGAGCTGACGCAGAAAAACTTCCTCAAACTGTTTTTTCGCTTCCCTGTATACCTGTGCATGTTTATCAGGATTCTGCGCAAACCGTATCATGTCCGCCTTTATGATATCTTTCGGTGCAAGCACCACCGCACACTCGATAACGTTTTCAAGCTCGCGTATGTTCCCCGCCCAGTCATAATCCATAAGCTTTTCAAGAGCATCCTGCGAAAGTGAGCGCACGGCGCGTCCATACCGCCCGGCATATTTCTTTATGAAATGTCCGCTGAGCAGAGGAATATCCTCTTTGCGGTCTCGCAGTGGTGGAAGCTCTATCTGAACCACATGTATCCTGTAAAACAGGTCGGCGCGAAACTCTTTTTTGTCTATCAGTGCCAGAAGATCCTTATTCGATGCCGAAACCAGTCTGAAATCAAGTTTGACCGTTCTTTCGCTGCCGAGCGGCGAGATCTCTCTGTTTTCAAGAACCCGCAGAAGTTTCGTCTGCATGGCAAAAGGCATCTCGGATATCTCGTCAAGGAAGATCGTTCCGTTCTGCGCCTGTTCAAAAAAACCTTTCTTTTTCCTGTCGGCACCGGTAAAAGCACCCTTTTCATACCCGAAAAGCTCACTTTCGATGAGTGTTTCGGGAATAGCTGACGAGTTGACAGCCACGAAAGGAGCATTTTTTCTGCTGCCGGATTCATGCAGCATCCTTGCGGTAAGTTCCTTTCCTGTGCCGCTTTCGCCATATATAAATACGCTTGCGTCACTCTCGGCGGCAATTGCAATACGCTCGCGAAGGGTTTTCGTCTTTTCCGAAACACCGATGATGGTTTCCGCCATTACAGAATGGTTTTCACCCGCTCCCGCCCTGAGCAGTCTTCGGGATGATGCGTTCTGGCTTATGGCGTTATCTACCTTAACCATCAGTTCCTTATGATTGAAAGGCTTGGTCAGATAGCTGAACGCGCCCTCCTGCATAGCCTGAACAGCGTCGCCGATAGTTCCGTATGCGGTGAGAAAAATAACAGGCAGCCCCCAGTCCAGATTTCTTATTTCGCGCATAAGTTCCAGTCCTGTTCTTCCGTCGATGCGCATGTCAAAGACGGCTGCGTCGAATATATCGTTTCTGACCAGCTCTATCGCTTCGGCACTGCTGTCCGCGGCAAAAGGAGTGTATCCGCTGCTGCCGAACCTCATCCGCAATATTTCGAGCAGGCTTCTGTCGTCGTCAACTATAAGCACTTTCGGATTGCTATTTGCCAATTATCTTCCCGCCTATTTTCATATCGACTTCTTTCATCTTCTCAAGCTGATGCCTGATGCTATCGTTTTCTTTATTAAGAGCTTTTATACGCTCGTTTAGTTCTTTATTTTCTTCAGAAATTTTTTTATTGTCCTCTTCCGATGCTTTCAGAGATTCTGCCAGTTTTTTATTCTGGGCTTCTGTCTCCTGAAGCTTCTTCCGTCCCAGCTCAAGAGCGTCCATCAGTTCGGCGTTCTTTTTTTTCTTCGTTCACGCCATTTTCAAAGAGGCTCATGATGTGTCCGGCATATGCGGTATACTGACTGTCGGGATAGATGCTTTTCATCCTGCCGTAATAAGCTGCCGCCAGTTCGGCGTCAAAACAGCCGCAGTTTTTGTCCGAGAACAGAATGACATAGCCTAACAGATCGCGGTCGTCCAAAGCTCTTTTTAATGTTTCAAGAGCGTCGTATGCCCGTCCGCACTCCCCTTTGCCGTAATGCTCCGCGAAGCCGCCGTCCCCTGTCCCTGTGAAGGCGCATCCGCAGCAGACAAACGTCAGACACAGCGCAGTGTAAAGAAAAATCTGCTTCCGCAGCCCTTCTGACTTTCCGCCCATATAGTGCCTCCGTGTTTTTCTATTATCTTCCTGCATATGGCAAGCCCCAGTCCTGTGCCTTTATACTCAGTGGAACGGTTGCTCCCCTGCCTGTATCGTTCAAATATCAGCGAAAGCTCTTCAGAATCTATCCCCGTTCCGTTGTCGGAAACGCAAACGGTCAGCAATGAGTCTTTGCGCTCAGCCGTAACCTTAACAAAAGAGCCGTCGCCGGAATATTTCAGCGCGTTTCCTATCAGATTCACAAACACCAGCGAAAGTTTCTCCTCATCCGCATAAACCATCAGGTCGGGTGCAATGTCCGAAACCACCGCAATACCCCGCCCCGCCGCTATGGGCGCTGTTTTCTCTATGGATGAAACTGCTGCACGCCCGATGTCCACAGGTGCTATGTTGTATGAATCCTGCTCTATGTCCAGCCTCGTGATCTCCAATATATTGCTGACGGAATTTATCATCCGTTTGCTTTCGGTTTCTATGATGTTCAGCAGTCTTTCGGAACTCTCTCTGTCGTTAATAAAATAATCCTCTTTAAGCATTGAGGAAGCCTCGTATATAGATGTGAGCGGCGTCCGCAGTTCATGGGAAACGTTGCCTATAAACTCTGTCCGCAGTTCGTCGCTCTCTTTCAGCCGGCGCACCATCGTGCCGAAATCCTCCGAAAGCCTGCGTATCTCTGACGGACCGCCCGTGCCGATGTGGTCAGGGTATTTGCCTTGGGCAACCCTGCGGGTATTTTCACTCAGTTTTCTGATGGGGAGCGCGATACTTCTGGTGTTCAGATAAGCAAGGCAGACTATGAGAACTCCGCCGGTTACAATAAATACGAATATCTCTGTTCTTACCTGTTCAACAAGCTTGCCTGACGTTTTCAGAGCCTTTTCACGTTTTGAGGCGGCAACACCCCTCAGATCTTCAAGCGCCGCAGAAACACTGTTTACTGACGGCACATACGATCCTTTGCCGCCGTTTCTTATATACACCTTCTCCGCCTGGAAATATTCATTATAAGCGGTCCTGAGCTTCGCCAGTGCCTGCAGTTTACGTTCGCCTGCCGCAACGGCGTCGAGCTCCGCAAGCACTTTGCGGAAAGAATCTGTGTATTCTTCATACTGGCGCAGGAAGTCAGTATCCGCCGATATGATGTATTTCTCTCTGAATTCTATCTGACGCAGAATGATACCGCTCAGTCTGTCCGTTTTCTCAATAACAGGTATCTCAACCAGCGTAATCTGTTTCATCAGGCGGTCAAGTTTCTGTATATTAAAGAAAATAAACGACATGAACATCGAAAGAAAGACCAGCGGAATGAAATTTGTAATTATAAGACGCGCAAATATTCCGTTCAGTTTCATAAATGCAGTTTAGCACCTGTATTAACTACATTCAATACGCAACATGTAAAAAATAAGCATCACATAGATAAAGCAATTTACGTTTTTTCATCCTGTTTTAGGTGTAGGAAAATCCCTGCATTTTAACCGATTGATAACAAATGACTCCCGAAAAAGTGAATGAAAATCCATACAAAACGGGTATATGCAAGCTTGATATGCATTAAACAAAATAAACTTATTTATAAGCATTTTACCTGAAACAAGCAATATGGCACGCAATCTGCTTTATAGAAGCGAGCAATCAACAACAAGGAGAGAGACCAATGAAAAAACTTATCACATTCGTGTTCGCAGCGGCTCTTATGCTTGCATCCGTTTCTGCATTAGCAGCAGACGACTCAGAAAAGTCCGACACAACAGTTAAACAGGAAACAACAACAGAAGTTAAACCCGACGCAAAAGCTGACTCCGCAAAGACAGAACAAACAACCCAACAACCCGTACAAACGGAAGTTCAACCTAACTAAGCACGCAAAAAGGGCAGAGGTTTCCGTGCCTCTGCCCGCCCAAAATCTATTTTACAAGCCCTGATATCTCTTTAAATCCGTCCCGCCCTGCTCCGCCGACAAGCTGGAACAGAACAGTTTCTGTAACGGTTATCACAGCGCCAGCCTGCTCCATATACCGAAGAGCGGTCTTCCAGTTGAATTTTGCCCGTGAGCATACGGCATCAGCTGCCACATGCACTTTGTAACCTGCCTGAAGCAGATCGAGAGCAGTTTGCAAAACACAGACGTGGGTTTCCATGCCGCACAGGACAACCGTATCTATGCCCGCCGTTTTAAGCTGGTCTACGAAGCTCAGTTCCCCGCAGCATGAGAAAGAGGTCTTCTCTATGGCTTCGCAATTCAGATGTTCCGCAAGCTCCGGTATTGTCGCTCCAAGCCCTTTGGTGTACTGCTGGGTGACAAGCGTTTTGATCCCGAGAACATTCGCACCCTTAATGAGCCTTGCGGTATTGTCGGTTATTTTTCTGAGAACACCCTCGTCCATAGCCTTAACAAGTCTTTCCTGAATGTCGATGACAACCAAAGCCGTAGTCTGCTTATCCGGTTTAAACATGCATATCCTCCTTAAACATTAATCAGTTTTTCTATCTCCGCTACTCCTCTGTCGGGGTCGGTAAATAACACTGTGTTCAGTCCGCAGTCCTTTGCACGCCCGATATGCCCTTCGTTGTCGTCAACGAAAAGAGCCTCCTGCGGCTCTATGCCCATCTCTCTGCATACCAGCGGAAAAACTTCCGGAAATTTCTTTCCCGTTCCGAGGTTATATGAATTAAAAACCCGCTCGAACAGTTTGAAAAAGTCGAACCTGTCGTCAAACTCCTCAAGCCAGTTGGTCTGATCGCTTAGTATCGCCGTGCGGTATCCAGCCTCTCCAACACGTTTTATAAGCTCCAGCACCTTAGGGCGCATGGTGAACCTGCTGAAAATGACATTGCGCATCTCGTCCACAGACATTCTGAATTCGTACCTTTCGCCCAGTTTAAGCCAGAACGTCGCCTCGTCCGCACGTCCGTACATGTATCCGGTACTCCAGAGAACGTCACATGCATCATTAAAAAATTTATCCGGCGAAAAGCCATGGTGATTGGCGATGTCTGTTAAACCATGAACCCAGCCCTCGTCCGCTATAACTCCGCCAAAATCAAAGAAAACCACTTTAATCATTATAAACTCTCCCAATTTCATTAACATACTATAAAATAGAAATAAGTCAAACATCCGCTGTTGAAAAAAGCCCGCTACTGAACTATGTTAGTCCATACATCAAAAACGGAGCATCAATTGAAAACGAAAGTTCTGGTCGCAATGAGCGGCGGAGTTGACAGCACCCTCACAGCCCACATCATGAAAGAACAGGGATACGATGTTCAGGGCGTCACCATAAAGTTTTTTGAAGGACAGGAACAGGCTCTTGCCGACGGCGAAAAAGCGGCGAAAGAACTCGGCGTGCCGTGGTATGCGGCGGACTATACCCAGTTCTTTAAAGAGGATGTTATCTCCTATTTCATAAGAACTTATAAGCTGGGCAAAACTCCCAACCCCTGCGCATGGTGCAACAGGAACGCCAAACTTAATTATCTGTTCCGTGAGATGAAATCCACCTGCTCCGAAAAGATAGCCACAGGTCACTATGCAAAAAAAGTGATGTACGGCGAAAACCTGCGTATCGCGAAAGGTGCCGACCAGTCAAAAGACCAGTCGTATTATCTTTCACTGCTCCGCCAGTGTCAGATAGACGTGGTTGAGTTCCCTCTGGGCGAAATGGCAAAAGCAGACGTTAAGGCGAAAGCGGCGGAGCTGGGGCTTTCTGTTGCGGAGAAAAAGGAGAGTCAGGACATCTGCTTCCTCATGGGCGGCGATTACGGCGATTATCTTGAAAAACATATAGACCCCTCCACAATCAAAAAAGGCTGGTTCATCAAAGACGGACAAAGACTTAAAGAACATAAAGGAATCATTTACTACACAGTCGGACAGAGACGCGGACTGGAAATCGGTTATCACGAACCGCTTTTCGTTAAATCCATAGACCCCAAAACGGGTGATATTATCCTTTCCGACAAGGAAGAGGTCACAGGCAGAGGCGTGAAGCTCACCGACATGGAATACCCTGCCGACCACGACAGGATTTTTTCCGCAGAGGTCAAAATCCGCTACAGAATGGAACCGGTTGGATGCATGGTGGAAATACAGCCATCGAACACGGCAACCATCCTGTTCGACACGCCGGAATTTGCACCGACACCGGGACAGGTGGCGTGCATTTACAAAGACGATGTAGTTATAGGCGGGGGATTGATTGGAAACGTATTTTAATAGGTTCAAACAGGCTTATGTCGCTCTCAGCGGCGGCGCGGACAGTGCGGCGGTTCTCATGCTGGCGGCAGAGAACATGGGTGCAAAGAACGTTAAAGCGTTCACATGCATCGGCGGACACGTCTTTGAATATGAAATACAAAAAGCGGCGGAGATAGCCGCGAAACTTGGTGTCGAGCATATTACAGCACCCGCTGTAATACCTGCCGTGTTCTACGAAAACACTCCTGACAGATGCTACCATTGTAAGAAAGCGGTGCTGGCAAAAATTGCTGAATACGCAGGAACAGCCGTTATATTCGACGGCACGAACATCGACGACGACCCGGCAAACAGACCGGGCTTCCGTGCGCTGGCAGAAACAGGCGTGGTATCACCTCTGCGCGATCTTGGACTTGGAAAAAGTTTTACTCTGGAAAAAGTAAAGGCTCTGGGCATAGATTTTCACGACGAATCATGCAAGGCGACAAGGCTTACACTGCCTATAGATTCCGAACGGATGGACACTGTTGAGCGGGCGGAAAACCTCCTGCGCGACAGATACAGAGGCATCCGTTACAAGATAGACGAAAACAGGATAGAGTTTAAAAAACCGCTATGCCTGACAGAGCAGGATTTTGAGAATATCGTAAACGCGGTCAAACTAAGTCGGTGACCTCACAGGGGATCACGATGCGGAATCTCGCGCCGCCCTCTTCTCCGTCAGATGCCGTTATCTCCGCGGACATTGCCTCCGCTATCGCGGCGCACACGGCAAGCCCCAGACCGGAACCGTCAGCTTTGGTCGTATAATACGGCTGAAATATCTTATCCATATCGGCATCGCCGAAACCCTTTCCGTCGTCGTTGTAAATCAGTTCGATCCCCTTCTTCACAACGTTCAGATTTATCACTGCGTTTTTTGCTCCCGCATCAAGGGAATTGCTCAAAAGAACGGTAACTATCTTGCCTATCTTCGACCTGTCCACAGTCACTTTTACATCGTCGGCATAATGCACGGCAGTTATAAGGTTTTTCTGTATGTATCTGGATGCTTTACGGCGGATGTAGTCGCCGAGTTCTGCCAATGTCACTTTTGATGCCGTTATTTTAACGGGAAGAGAGTATTCCACAAACTCCCCTATTCTCTCCCCGAGCTTAAAAGTTTCATTACGGATGGACATGATGTCCGCATGGCGGTGTCCCTGCCTCTCAAGGCTGTCAACGATACGGTTTATCTCGTCTATCGGTTCCGCAAGTTCCTGCGCCAGTCCGAACGAAAGGTTCTCCATACGGGTCTCGTGCTTCTGCCTGTTCTCTTCGTGCAGTTTGGAATAATCACTGATGGGTTTTGTCATGCGCTGACTGAGATACAGTCCGGTGAGAAGAGCCGAAACTATAATCAGCAGATTCAAGAGAATAAGACTGCTGATGTTCGTAACAATCACTTTAACGATGGAAACTCTGCTGATAAAAAACTCCATAGTTCCTATATGCTTGCCGAGTTTATCCGTTAAAGGTATACGGAAAACGATGTTATTGACATCCGGTGTCAGGCTGTCTCTGTCAACCTTTCCGTCCGCCATGTAAAGTCCGTCAGAATTGTAAACGGCGATGTTGTCCAGATGGGGTACTGCATCGGTCAGACGGGTGATAAGTGTAAAGATTCCGAAGGAATTGTCATCCTCAAGATATTTTTCAAGATCGGATGACACTATTTTGCGCTGAGCCTCTATAAAATGCTTTGCCGAATTCACTTCGGCGATATACTGAATGTAAACGAAGAGAACTACGTTCACCATCACGGCTGTAAGAGCCAAAAGCCCAATGAGCAGAATGGGTCTGCGCTTTAAACGTTTAACAAGCCTTTCCGCCTTTTCACTTGGTGAGTTCATTCTCTCCTCCCAAAATATATTATACCTCAACATTAGAAATGAGCAACTATTCGATCTCTGATCACCCTTAACCTTCTTTTCATTATTAACGTTGTTCATACGTTATTATTCTGATATCTGAAAGCTATGGAACTGGATATTTTCCTGATATTTCTTACAGGCGTTTTTGCATGGTTTACGGCTGTGTTGTCCGGCGGCAGCGGTTCGCTTATCTTTCTGCCCTTGTCTTTTCTCTTTCTGCCTGCGGAAACAATGGCACCTGTTACAGTCATAGCAATGTTCTTCAGCAACATGTTCAACACTCTGAGACACCTACATAATGCTGATCCTACAAAGCTCAAAAAATCGCTGGCTAAGGTTTTTGTCTGCGCTTTCCTGAGCGTGTGGCTATATTCTGTAACGGATGCACTCATATATTCCGTTCTTCTTCTGTTGTTCTACATATCTCATCTGGCACTTGGCGTGAGACTTAACAGAGGCAGTCTGCCCTCATATTTCGTAACCGGATTTTTCGGCATCAGCCCATTGCCGCCAGCTACAGCTACAGATGATAAAGCAGCATCTAATATCTTGAATCTGATATCTCTGGTAACTGTAATATCAGGGTACGTCTTTTTCGGTATCATCAACAGTAATATTCTCCTATCCGGTGTCGCAGGAGGCATTGGTGCTGTTTCCGGCGGCTTGATAGGAAAAAGATTTTCAGCGGCTTTTCCTGACAGAGTCTTCAGAACATTGATAAACATCGTTCTTATCGTCTGCGTATGCATAATAGTAGCCGGTCAGCTATAATGTATTAATGAATTCTTTGACTCCGCATAGAGTATCCATATCCGGTTCAACAAATATCCGGTTGCCTGACTTATACATTTTGATCAATCCTGAATCTTTGAGTTCTTTCAGATGTCTCGATATTGTCGGCAAACTGTAATTAAACTCTGCAGCTATCGTACCTACGCATGTCGCCTGACTTATAATATCCGTATTTTCTGCTGATGTGTCTGCATTGCAAACATATGGCGATTTCAAAACTTTCAGCATAATGGAAAGCCTCGTTGTATTCCCAAGAGCCTTAAACACCTTGGCGTATCTGACTGAATTGCTCATAAATCTCCTTGCCTAATATAATATGTCAGTGTAAAATTACTTAGCAATTTAGCTAAATATGCAACTAGAGGAACAGTATGGACATACTCATGATTCTTAACGGAAACCCTTATGACGGAAGTGATAAAACATGGAACGCACTCCGTCTGGCAAACACTCTATTACAGAAAGAGTGCAAAGTCTGCATTTTTCTGATGAACGATTCGGTTGATTTGGCAAGGGATAAAACGGTTAAACCTGACTATTATGACACAGACCTTGTAGCCATGCTTAAAGAACTGATAAGCAAAGGACTAGTTCTCAAAGTATGCGGCACATGTCAGGCAAGATGCGGTATACACAAAAATGAACCATATTTCTCACCGGATGTAAAAAGCACAATGAACGAATTGGCTGAACTTGTCATTAACAGCGGAAAGGTTATAACATTCTGAAGGGATGAGACTGTGCTTCGGGCTGAAGCCCTCGCAGAGACGGGAGAAAATGTAAAAATCAGCCCCAGCCCATCTTTGCCAAAGATAGGAGCAATCTTTAGTCTTTTGATACGAGCAGAAAGAGGCGCTTGTGATAAAATTCCCGAAGTGCACACGAACGTATATGAGCAGAATTTTCGAGCAAAGAACGAAGTTATGCGATGTATATAAAGGATAAAAAAAAGGGTCTGCAAAAGCAGACCCTTGAATTTAACGTTTTGAGAACTGAGAAGATTTTCTCGCTTTCGGTTTACCGGGTTTCTTACGTTCAACTGCTCTTGAGTCTCTGGTAAGGAAACCTTCTTTTTTCAGTGCGGGACGGTTAGTAGCATCGAATTCGCAAAGTGCTCTTGCGAGACCGTGGCGAACTGCGCCTGCCTGACCGCTTTTGCCGCCGCCTTTAACAGTGATGTAAAGGTCGAACTTGCCCTCAGCGCTGATGGTGGAAAGGGGCTGGAGGCTGATCATTGTAAGAGTAGGTCTCTCAAAGTAAGCCTCGGGCTCTTTGCCGTTGATAGTGACAACACCTTTGCCGGGTTTGATGAAAACTCTGGCACAGGATGTTTTTCTTCTGCCTGTTCCGTATGTATAGTCAGCCATCAATAGTCTCCTTATATCTCGAATACTTCGGGATTCTGAGCAGCATGAGGATGCTCGGAACCGGTATAGATTTTAAGTTTGCTGATCATAGCTCTGCCCATTTTAGTTTTGGGGAGCATGTTCTTAACAGCCAGACGGATGACATCTTCGGGTTTTTTCTCAAGTTGTTCTTTAAGAGTTCTCTCTTTAAGACCGCCGAGGTAACCGGAGTGTCTGTAGTACATTTTGTCGTCCATCTTAGCGCCTGTGACGATGAATTTGTCAGCGTTGATAACGATAACAAAGTCGCCTGTGTCTATAGAGGGAGTGTAGATCGGTTTCTTTTTGCCCATAAGAGTCATTGCGATCTCAGTAGCCATACGTCCAAGAACTTTGCCTTTAGCGTCGAGAACGTACCATTTTTTTTCTATTTCGTCGGGTTTTGCCCAATAGCTTTTCATGTGTAAACCTCGTCAAAAATGTGAGCCTTTTAATTTATTTAATCTGTGACAAACTGTCAAGCAGATTTTAAATTAAAGACCTTTCCTTCTTTCTTTAATTCTCGCAGCTTTACCGCGCAGGTCTCTCATGTAGAACAGTCTAGCCTGACGGACTTTACCTGTTCTGATGAGTTCAACCTTGTCTATACGGGGTGAACAATAGGGGAAAGTTCTTTCAACGCCTATGTCGCCTACCATCTTTCTGACGGTGAATGTTGAGTTGGTGCTGTTTCTGTGGATCTTGATAACAAGACCTTCGTATGCCTGAATACGCTCTTTGTTACCCTCAACGATACGGAAGTAAACTCTTACTGTATCTCCGGCGCGGAAAGCAGGCGTTTCTTTTTCAGTTTTAAACATCGCCTCAACAGAAGCGATAAGTTTATTTTTCATGGATGAGCCTCCTAAAAACTATGTATCCTGTCAAGTATTATGGCCACGGCGCTTCTGACCGAAAGGTGGTTGAAAGGTCCGACCCCCTTTATGGGTTTAAGCACCCTGTCCGACATTTTGAAAACGTCTTCGGTGAAGCCCCAGCCTGTGCCGAAAATAATCAGGCACGGTTTTTCTTCTGAGAGCCTCGCCGTTTCTTCAAAATCGATATTTGCTCTGGAATCGCGCGCTGTGGTTGCGATAACCACCGGACGCTCTCCTTCGAGCTTTTCGATTTCTGCTATAACATCAAGAAGTCCTTCCGAAAGTCGGGTCCTTTCAAAAGCCTCCTTGCGGTTGACATTGTAAGTTGCACCGTAACCGTTAAGCCAGTGGTCGATAACTCTTGAAGCTATCTCACGCTGAGCCTGAAGGGGTGTCACAACGAAGTATTTTTTAACGTCATACGTTGTGCAGCTTCTGGAGATGTCGTGCAGATCCATGTTGGTGATGGACGTTGCAACGTTTGTCTTCTCCTTGTCCTTCATCGGGTAGTGCAGAAGGGCGACGTATATTTTCTTTTTTAATGCGATCATGTCAAGATATTTTTTATCTTCGGCACTTAAATCTGCATTTTTGAGCATGTCCGGTCTGTTCTTCGCGGTTATTTCGATGGATTTCTGTCTTCTCCATTTCTCAATTTCCGCGTGGTGTCCCGATAGAAGGATTTCGGGTACCGACTGACCATCAAACTCCTGTGGCCTTGTGTAATGGGGATACTCCAACATTCCGGAGGTGTGAGAGTCCTCCAGAGGCGAGTTTTCATCACCCAGAACGCCCGGCAGAAGCCTTGCGATGGAATCTATCATAACCATTGAGGCAAATTCGCCGCCTGTCAGAACAAAATCGCCCAGCGAGAGCGACTCATCAACACAAAGACCGACTACCCGTTCATCCACTCCTTCATAACGTCCGCAGATGAATGTGAGGCTATCATACTCGCGGAGCCTTTCGGCGTCCTTCTGGGTAAATTTCTTACCCCTCGGGTCCATGAGTATGACGTGGGTATCGCCATCCTTTTGTTTCAGATCTCTGACAGCGGAAACGATAGGTTCCGGCTTCATAACAAGTCCCTGTCCGCCGCCGTACTGATAATCATCGGTGAGCCTGTGTTTGTCTGTGGTATAGCTTCTTATATCAACGGGGTTTATGGCAAAGAAGCCTGAATCCGCAGCCTTAGACAGAACACCCTGCGAGAAGGGCGTTGTGAACATCTCCGGAAATATCGTAAGGATATTAAACGTTTTCACTTATTAAGCCCTCTCTGTTGATCACCAGTTTTTTCTCTTTCACGTTTATCTCTGTAACGTGGTCCTTATTATTGGAAATCAGGTAGGTTTCGCCGTCGCCCTGAATTCTGAAAACCTCAGCGGCTCCAGCCTCCATATAGTCGATGAGCGTTCCGACCGTATTTCCGTCAGTGTCTAACACCGTACACCCCTCAAGCTCGTGCCAATATATTTCGTCATCAAGCTCTGGGAGCATCTCTTCGGGGAGAACAACGTCCATCCCCTTGTATTTCAGAGCGGAGTCTATATCCTCCACCCCTTTGAAGCCCACAAGGAGCATGCCCTTGTAGTCCTTCATATACTCAACTTCGAGAGACGCTTTCACTTTGCCCTCTTTTGAAAGCATCATGTACTGCATCTCTTCCAGAACTTCGGGGCTTTCCGTGGTGACCTGCATCAAAAGAAGCCCGTCCAGTCCGTGTGTGTTAACAAGTTTCCCTATCTTTATAAATTTCATGAACCACGCCGCAGGGAATCTTTATCTCCTCTG
This sequence comes from Seleniivibrio sp., assembly GCF_021209385.1. GTDB lineage: Bacteria > Chrysiogenota > Deferribacteres > Deferribacterales > Geovibrionaceae > Seleniivibrio. The sequence continues at coordinate 61,881 of NZ_JAJOIL010000035.1, forward strand.
CAAATGGGAAAATCAGTCCAGAATTTCCAGAATGACTTTCTTTCCGTTTTTAACGCCCGAAGCATTGATTATCGTTCTGATAGCCTTTGCCGTGCGTCCCTGTTTGCCGATGACCTTTCCGAGGTCGGCGGAATCCACCCTGAGTTCGAGGATGGCGGCCTTTTCGCCTTCAACCTCTTTAAGCTCCACAGCCTCGGGTTTATCGACCAGAGACTTTACGATGAATTCAACAAGCTCTTTCATGGTTCACCTCGTAATTATCGGTGCTTATTTGGATGCTGCGTACTCAGCGATAACGCCTTGTTTAGACAGCAGGTTTTTCACTGTGTCAGAGGGCTGTGCGCCTTTTCTCAGCCAATCCAGAGCTTTTTCGGTGTCTATTTTCACTTCTGCCTCTGCGGGCATAGGGTTGTAATAGCCGAGGATCTCGATGAAGTTACCGTTACGTCTCTCCTGAGCATCACATACAACGATTCTGTAGAAGGGTCTTTTTTTACGTCCAAGTCTTACAAGTCTGATTCTGGTAGCCACTTAAATGTACCTCACTTTTGTACTTATATTATTGTTATCTCATTTTGAGAAAATCTCTCATCATGGCAGGGTTCAGCTTATTGGAGCCACCCAGTTTCTTTTTCATCTGCTTCATCATCTTGTTCATCTGATTAAGCTGATTGACCAGTCTATTAACATCGGCAACGGAGGTTCCGCTGCCCTTTGCTATCCTTTTTCTCCTGCCGGAGTTGAGTATCTTGGCATTCTTACGCTCATGACGTGTCATGGAGAAGATTATAGCCTCGATCTTTTTGAACTGTTTTTCGTCCATGTCGCCCATGGAAACGTTGCCCAGTCCGGGTATCATACGCATGATGCTCTCAAGGGAGCCCATCTTCTTTATCATCTTGAACTGTTTGAGCATGTCGTCAAAGTCGAGACCGTATTTCGCCATCTTTTCGGCCATGTCTTCCGCATCGCCGTCTTCAATGGATTCCTGTGCTCTTTCAACCAGTGTGACGATATCGCCCATGCCGAGTATTCTTGACGCCATCCTGTCGGGATAGAACGCCTCGAACTCAGTCATTTTTTCGCCCGTACCGATGAATTTAAGAGGTTTACCTGTCACTTCCTTAATGGAAAGCGCGGCTCCGCCTCGTGCATCACCGTCCATTTTGGTAAGGATTATACCTGTCGCTTCAAGGCTTTCGTTAAAGCTTTTGGCAACGTTTACTGCATCCTGACCTGTCATGGCATCCGCAACGAAGAGTATTTCGTCGGGGGTTACAGCCTCTTTTGTACGGACAAGTTCCGCCATCAGCTCTTCATCAATGTGAAGTCGTCCGGCGGTATCTATAATAACCACGTCTTTCGCGGTCTTTTTTGCATATGCAAGAGCGTCTGACGCAATTTTAACGGCATCTTTGCTCTGTTTGTCGGAGTAAACGTCGCAGTTAAGCTGTTTACCCAGAGTTTCAAGCTGGTCTATCGCTGCTGGACGGTAAATATCGCCCGCAACAAGCAGAACGTTTCTTTTCTGCTTCATAAGAAGTCCGGCGAGCTTGCCCGCGGACGTAGTTTTACCCGAACCCTGAAGACCTGCCATCATGATAACGGTTGGCGGCTGTGAGTTCAGTCTTATCTTGCCCTCATCATAGTCCTTTCCGCCGAGTATCTCAACAAGCTCGTCATGCACTATCTTAATGAAGACCTGATCCGGTGTGAGGCTCTTTAAAACCTCTTCGCCCAGAGCCTTCGCCTGAACGCTTCCTATAAAGTTTTTTACGACTTTATAGTTGACATCCGCCTCCAGCAGAGCCATCCGCACCATTTTAAGTGCTTCCTGTATATTGCTTTCATCAAGGCGTACCTGCTTCTTGAGCTTCTTGAATACGCCGTTGAGCTTGTCGTTCAAAGTAGCAAACATTTTTAAGCGCACCTCTAGGACGTTATAAGGGTGAACTAAAGTTTATAGGTGAAACACCCCTCGCTGTCAATGAATTTTTGCTTATGGAAGGTCATTTATGTATGATTATTCTTCCGTATTCAGCCTGCTCAAAGCGGCATCGGTCTGTTTGAGCCGTCCGCAAAGAGTTGACATCACGCGGCGGGAAAGAACGTAGCTGTCTTTCATTATTTCGTCAAACTCATAGGGCGAAAGCACCAGCAGTTCAGTGTCGCGGTCCGCCTGCAAAGTCGCACTGCGCGCCTCCTGCGTTATATGCGCCATCTCGCCGAATATCTCACCTTCGCCGACTGTGCCGACAAGCCTGCCGTCGATGATGATGCGCATACGCCCTTCCTTTATATAATAAACGTCGTAACTTTTATCCCCTTCATGAAAAAGCGTTTCGCCCTCTTTCAGCTTTCTGGTGAATTTTGACAGCAGGTGGCTGTTCATCCGCATGAACATAGGCGACGGTTTTTCATAGGAAAAAAGCTTATTCAGAATTAGGATATCCGCACGGTAGCAGACGAACACAAACTGAGCGCAGTAGAGGTATATCATGAAAACAAAATATGCCCATACAAGTATTACTATAACTGACCCGACGATGCCGTATGCCGTGCTGACGCTGAACAGATGGAACATCCCGAAAGCCGCGAATTTCACCGCGCCGTAAAGCACAATGAACAGCACCGCGCCCTTTGCGGCGCTTTTGTTGTCCGGTTTTTTAACGGGTATATATTTAAAGCTGGCAAACACCAGCATAAAACTCATCATGACTGCCACGACACTTGACGCTATGGAAATACCCTGAACAACCAGAGTTCCCGTCATATTGAAAAACGTAAGATACTCTATAATAAGCCCTTTCAGACCACTAAAGACTGCAAGCAGAAGCACCAGAGCAAACACAACGGGCAGTATTATAAACGCAATAAAATTCTCCATAACGAAATTGCGCTTGTTCTCGGAGGGGAAAATCACAAAGAACGCCCGCTGGATGGAAACCAGTATCAGGCGGCTCGACCACACAAGGTTCAGAAGTCCCAATATCCCCAAAGCGCTTCCTGCACTGCCAGATATGCCAAGATCGCGAAACATTTTAGGCGATATGTTCTCATTGAAAGTATAAAGGAGATAGAACAGTTCCTCAGAAAAATTCGGATATTTAGACAGAAAGGTGTCAAATATATAAAACAGGAACAGTACCAGAGGGATAAGTGACAAAAGCATATAATATGCCGCAGCAGCCGCGTGGTTGCGCAGTTCGTTGCTTATATAATAGCTGTAGCTGAGTGTAAGCCGTTGAAAAAACGACAGCACATGCCTTTCAAGTGTTCTGTAAAATCCTGACATCAGACCACTTTCACATGCCACGGCTCAAAGCGAACACCGTAGGGGTTCTTCTCGTCATAGCGGATGCGCATATATCCGCCGTGTATAAGGCTTGCGTATTCTTTTGTGGTGGCAAAGCGGTCGGTAAAATTGTCCGCACCCCAGTTTCTGATACCCACATCGAAATCGCCAACCCCATGGAACGAATATCCCACAGGTGCAAGGGAGCGGGAAGCCATTGAAAGGTTGCCTCTGGTCTGAACGGCTTTGTTAAGAAACAGATAAAGCTGCTTAACAATACCTCGTATGCCGGATGTCAGCGTAAGACTGCGCATATCCTTCATGATCTTGTCGTGGGTGGAAACCGCTTCCTTATATATATAATGTCCGGTTCTGGGTATCTTGACTATCTCGCTGCGGTCTATGTTGTCAGTGAGCGAGGTCATCACCTTTTCGCCGAAAAAACCGTACACTGCCGCATCTCTGGCAAAAAGCTCCTCAACATATTTCTGTTCTCTGGCGTTAAGCCCCTGAATTCTTGATATCCGCCCCATCGTTTTGAGCATTTCGTCATAGTTCATGATGTTGAAGTTGGCATAGCCGACATAGTTCATAACAGAGCGTATCTTGGCATGGCAGGAGCGTATATGTGCGAATTCTTCAGCGGACGCCATGAAATCGTCAGGAAAACTGCGGTCGAAATCCTTTATCTTGCGGAAGTAATCCCTGCTGAAAAACAGACTGTCTTTGACCTCCGGTTCGGCATTGAATTTATGCAGAACCTCGCCGAAAGCCGCGGCAGGCGAAACGGAAAGTGCAGCGATGCAGGATATCCTTAAAAGATCCCTTCTTGACAGCATAGAGCTACATGTCTCCCTGTTCATTTTTGCAATTATGATACTGGATTTGATTACCAAAGAAAAGAGAAAAGGAAAGGGCGCAGCTTCAATCTGCGCCCTGTTAAATTAAAATTTATAAGAAACTGTTACACCGAAACTCCAGATGTGTCCGCCTGCAACTGCGGAAACATCCGCGTCGTGCATACCGGGTCTGGAATAGCTGTCGTCAAGGTTTTCAGAGGAACCGGAATCTATCGTAACCTCTTTTACAAGGATGTACTGAACAACAGTATCCACTGTCACTTGACCGAAGTTAAGACCAACGCCGCCGGAGAAGACGTGTTTGTCAGAGTCAGGCCAGAGTACATCGAATGTGTCCTCGGGAACCACAGTGGGGTCATAATAGTAGCCGGCCCTAAGGGCAACAGTGTCGTTCAGCAGATACTCTGCACCTACCCTGTACTGCCATGTGTCTTTCCAGTTTCTCTCAAAATGCTCTTCGTTCGCACCTGGAATAAGTGTGGGGTCAAGCTCGGACTGGAGCAGATAGTCGTCCATATACACTGTGTAAGAACCGATGCGGCTCCAGAAAGTACGCACGATGTCCGCTTCCACTTTAAACTTGGGAGTGACCTTGTATTCAAGACCGAACTGGATAGAATCGGGAGTGTCCACAGCCGTATTGGAATCAAGATTCTCGTTTTTCCAGTATGCCATTTCGGGGGTTACTTCCGCATCCCCTTCAAGGTCAATATTTGAATAACTGCGGTAAGTTATACCGCCAGTAAGCTTATCTGTGAATTTATAAAGAACACCGATGTTATATGACCAGTTGAAGTTGTCCTCATATTCCATATCAATGTCAGCGCCGTCAAGCTCTGTATATGCCGCCGCAAGAGCAGCACCAACAGCGGGTGCATCCGCAGAAGAAACACCGTTCGCCTGTGCAACGCCCGCCATATAAGTTGAGTTCTTCATCTTTTCGGGGACGTATCTTTTTCTTTCGTTGCCTGCCTTCGCCTTGCCGATGGAGATGCCTGCACCGATAGAGAGTTTATCGTTCACTTTGTAAGACAGAGAAGGTGTTACAACCTCTCTCATATACCATGAGTGGTATGTGTTGTAAGCAGCGGGGTTTTCGTTCTCGTCTGCGTTCCATTTCAGGTCGAGACCGTAGGGAACGTAAAAAGCCACGCCGAAAGTCAGTTTGTCGTTGATAGGGTAAACGTAACCCATGTGGGGTACGATAAGCAGGTCGGCTTCGTCTTTGATGCCGTCTGCACCGAACGAATCGTCTGCGAGAGTGCCGGATGTGTTTACTCTGTATTGTTTAATAGTGAGGTGCGGGTCTACAAGGTGAGTACCCACAGAAAGCATTGGCTGTTTGATGTTTGACATTGCCGCAGGGTTGTAATATACGGCGAAAGGATCGTCGATACCGGCAACAACTGCTCCGCCCATCGAGGTCGCCTTTGAACCGATACCATATGTATCGACGTGTCCTGCAAAGGCAGTAAATACCGATGTGATCAGCAGCGCCGAAAGTAATAAAGTTTTTTTCATAAATCCTCCACAATAACGGTCAGAAAACATTATTATATCGCAAAGGATTTATCAACAACAAAGTTTACAGATTAATTAAACAATATAATTAATTACTATGCTAATAACTTAACATCTTTGTGTTAAGTTTATGACAGAAATGTAGTTAAAGCTCCATGTCGCGTCCGTAGACCGAATGAATAATTTCTCTTGCAGTTTCCTCAATGGATTTATTGGTTGTGTTCACCATATTCCACTTGCGGTTTTTACGGACAAGTTCGTAACAGAACTCCACTTCTTCAAATATCTTATTTATATTATTGTAATTACTGGTTGTTCTGTAATGTCTGAGACGGGCGCTGCGCACTTTTTGCAGAACTTCCGGATCCATCATAAGTATAACTATCCTATTCTGGTCTATCTTAAATATCTCTTCGCTGATGGGAACTTCCGGAACCAGCGGAACGTTTATGACCTTAAACCCCTGCTGGGCAAGATAAAAAGACGTGGGAGTTTTGGAAGTTCTGGAGAGTCCGAGAATAACCAGATCCGCCTCCGCGATGCCTTTAAGCGTCTTTCCGTCATCGTGTGTAAGAGAGAACTCCATAGCCTCAATACGTTTAAAATATTTCTCGTCAACCTTGCGCAGAACCCCGGGAGTCTCAAGAGGAGTTTTGTTCAGATGCACCGCCAGAGTGTCCAGAGGGGGACCGAGAATATCCACATGTGTTATGTTGTTCTCATCGCAAAACTGTTTCACAATATCCCTGTTTATGCGGCTGACCATTGTGCAGGCTATCATGGAGTTGTCTATCTTGGCGTGTTCCAGAATTGAACGAAGCTGGGTTTCATCATGCACCATGGAATAGACGGAAAGCTTTATGTTAGGTTCGTTGAACTGAAGCAGAGCCGCTTTCATGATGTTTACGGCGCTCTGCCCTGTACCGTCGGAAATAATATAAACTTTATCAGACATTTAACATCTCCATAAACTGCTCTTCCGTCAGGATCGTCACACCGAGCGTCTGTGCCTTTTCCAGTTTTGACCCTGCGTTTTCGCCTACGATAAGGTAGTCGAGTTTTTTTGAAACAGAAGTCGCCACAGCACCGCCGTTGTCCTTGATAAGCTGTTCAAAATGGTCTCTGCCCCTGCTCAAGGTGCCTGTTATCAGAAACTTCTTACCGCCGAGAACGTCGGATGCGGTCTCTTTCTTTTCGTATTCAAAATTAAGTCCGGCATTTTTCAGCCTTTGCACCAATGATATCACTCTTTCACTGCGAAACGCGTCAAAAATTGCTTTGGCAGTCTCTTCGCCTACGTCGTTGATGGTAACAAGCTCTTCAACTGATGCGGACATAAGCCCCTCCACATTACCGAAATGCTCAGCCAGCACCTGCGCTGTGCGCTCGCCGACGTGTTTAAGCCCTATTCCGAAAAGCACCCTGTCGAAAGGTTTCTTTTTGGATTCGTTTATGGCTGTCTTGATATTCTCAACGGATTTCTCGCCAAAACCGTCCCTTTCTTTCAGAAAATCGAGATCTGTTTCGTAAATATCGGCTACGTCGTGAATGTGTCCGCCATCCGCCAGCAGTTCCACCAACGCTTCGCCGAAACCCTGAATGTCCATCGCCTTTCTGGATGCGAAATGCAGTATGGAAAGTTTTACTCTGGCAGGACAGTCTATATTCGGGCATCTCGCCGAAACGTCCTCTTCATCCTTGACCAGCTCTGTGGAGCAGACGGGGCAAATAGTGGGATAAACTATTGCGCGTTCGTCCCCTTTCCGCACATCCGTGACAGCCATCACAACTTTGGGGATAACATCCCCTCCCTTGCGTATTACGACCCTGTCGCCGATGAGAAGTCCGAGACGTTCCACCTCGTCATAATTGTGAAGTGTAGCGTTTGAAATTGTTGAACCTGCAAGAAAAACAGGTTCAAGTTTCGCAACGGGGGTAATTGTCCCCGTTCTGCCCACCTGAAAATCCACGTCCAGAAGCGTTGTGGTCGCCTCCTGCGAAGGGTATTTGTATGCTGTCGCCCATTTCGGGGCTTTAATGGTGACGCCCAGAATATCCTGAGCCTCTTTTGAGTCAACTTTGATGACAGCGCCGTCAATATCGTATTCCAGCGACGTGCGGACACCGCCGATATGCTCGACACGCTCCCACACCTCGTCAAAACCGACGCATCTTTTTATTAGGGGGTTCACGGGAAAGCCCAGATTCCGCAGAAATTCGAGATCGTCGTGATGAAATTTGCTGCCGCCCATATCCACGCCGTAAACGAAGATATCCAGCCCGCGGGTTGCGGCTATTCTGCTGTCGAGCTGGCGCAGTGAACCTGCGGCGCAGTTGCGCGGATTGGCAAAGAGTTTAAGCCCCTTCTCCGCCTGAGAGCGGTTCAACCTTTCAAACGCCTTCACAGGCATGTATATCTCACCCCTTACGGTGAGTTTTTCCTTATATTCTATAGACATAGGTAAAGACAGCACGGTTTTTGCGTTGTGGGTGACATCCTCGCCAACCTCGCCGTCGCCCCTTGTCGCGGCGCGAACAAGTCTTCCGTCTTCATAGCTCAAAACCACTGCGAGACCGTCTATCTTCGGTTCAACAACGAAATCAAGCTCCCTCTCCGCCTCTTTAAGGCAGGTGTTTATAAAGTGTCTGAGTTCGTCCTCGTTGTAAACGTTTGACAGGGAAAGCATCCTCACCTCATGGGTGACGCTTTCAAGCTCGCTTACGGGTCTGTCGCCGACGCGCTGTGTTGGTGAATCAGGTTTAATTATTGACGGGTCTTCGGTTTCCATGCGCACAAGCTCGTTGTAAAGCCTGTCGTATTCCGCATCGGAAACCAGCGGATTATCTTCCGTATAGTATTTTTTGCTGTATAGATTTAATAGGTCAACCAGTTCTCTGTAATGCATATTGTCCTTTATTATTTATGAGATCGCTTCGTCGCAAGCTCCTCGCGAAGACGTCTCTGCGAGGAAGCCGAAGGCTGACGCGGCAGTCTATTCTTTCTCGTAACGTCTTATTATACTTCCGGCGGGCAGGGTTATGCCTTTCAGAATGCATCTGATACCGGGTTTTGTGAACTCCACCGGATTGCCGTTCGGTTCGGTTATCTTACCTGTGAGAATATCAGTTTCGTCCATATCCGGTGTCAGCACGCTGACAGCCTCGTTCGGTGCGAATTTCGCTTTCGCCTCGATGAGTGTACCGCCCTCAACAGGTTCAAGAACCTGCCCGAGGTATTCGCATCCTCTGATATAGCTGGACGTGCCGTAGTTCATGGTTTTGTGGTCTGCGTCACCGTCGTAAAAAGCTTCCGTGTATTCTCTGTGGCTCACACTGGAAAGCATATTGAACCATTTTTTGTCTGCGGCATATTCGCCTGCGCCAATTCTGTCGATAGCCTGCCTGTACACACCTGTAACAACGGAGACGTACATGACGCTCTTCATCCGCCCTTCTATTTTCAGGCTCGTAACGCCGGCATCGGCGAGTTCGCCTATCCGGTCGATAAGGCATAAATCCTTGCTGTTATAGAAATAAGTGCCGCGCTCGTCCTCTTCAACAGGATAATACTGACCGTCTCGGTTCTGCTCCACCAGAGCATAGTTCCACCTGCATGACTGGGCGCAGTCGCCTGCGTTTGCATCCCTGCCTGTCATATAGTTGCTGATGAGACATCTGCCGGACATTGATATGCACATTGCGCCGTGGACGAAAACCTCCACTTCGCATTTTGTATTCCTGCATATGTATTTTATCTCTTCGCCTGAAAGCTCACGCGCCAGAATCACCCGCTCCGCTCCTAGTTCGTGCCAGAACCCCACAGCGGAAAGGTTCGTAACATTCGCCTGTGTGCTGATGTGTATCGGCACTTTAGGCGCGTATTTCTTCGCATATCTGAAAACTCCTGGGTCTGAAACTATTACGGAATCAGGCTTTATTTCGGAAAGCTGACCGAAGTATTCTTTCAGTCCGTCGAATTCGTTATTCTTAAGGTAGGCGTTTACTGTGACATATCCTTTTTTCCCGTTTGCGCGGAGAAAGCTGAACGCCCTGTCCATCTCATCAAGGTCAAAGTTGCCTGCTCTCGCCCTCAGTCCGAACCCGCTCCCCGCGAAATAAACCGCGTCGGCGCCGTACTGCACAGCCGCCTGCATCTTTTCAAAACTTCCTGCCGGAGCAAGCAGTTCCGGTTTTTTCATCCTTTCCTCTTCGCCGCAACGACAACTCCGCCCGTAAGTGGGAGCACGCTGCAAACTGTCGTATTCTTTATATGCGCTATGAGTTCGCGCAGGGCTGTTGTCGCCCCGGCGTAGCGTTTGGGTATCTCGCAGTCGGCATCAAAAACGTGTCCGTACATGAACATATCATCCAGAACGATAAATCCGCCGTCGTTGAGCAGTTTTTCTGCATAATAGTAAGCTATGGGGTACTGCCTCTTCATGGAGTCGATGAATATCATGTCGAAACTCTCTTTGCAGTCCCTCATGAATTCCACTCCGTCGGCATTTATGAAATTTGCATCTGGAAATTCCCCGCAGATGCGCCTTGCCTGTTCCAGCCGCATTTCGTTGCGGTCGATGCAGGTCATCTTCGCACCGCCAGATCCTTTCGCCATATAATAACTTGAAACACCTATTCCGCAGCCTATCTCAAGTATGCTCTTCGGTCTCAGCGCCATGGTGAAGGTTTCCAGAAATTCACCTACGTCCGGTTCAACGGACGGCGTCTGGAACCTCACCGCCTCTTCATGCAAAAACGGATACATTACTGCTGTACGCCCTGAACCTTGTCCGGTGTAAGCCTTTCGGATATCTTTGCCGCAAATGCCGCATCTATGGTTCCCATAGCGGAGAGTATCTTACCCGCTGTCATGGAGGGCAGACGCTGAAAAAGCTGTACAGCCTTGTCCAGATCCATCTTAACAATGACCTGTGCGGCGTTCTTAGCCTTTGCGGAGCTGTAGTCCTTAGCCAGCTTATCGAGGTTTTTGTCCTCCTGAACTTTTATCTCTTTCAGGCGCGCCGTAACGGCACTCTGCATTTTGCGTATCTCTATCTCTTTCTGGATAAGGTTGTCTTCAAGAGCTTTAACCCTTTCCTCTCTGGTTTTGATATTTTTTTCACGGTTGTCCAGATCTTTTTTTCTGGCGTCGAGCTGTTTCGATATCGCCTGAAGATCAGCCAGATTTTCCGCATGTACGGATGTGAATGCCAGCGCCGTAAAAAGCACCGCCGTCAGTATCTTAGTCATTTCCTCTTCCGCTCCTTGAGACGGCAAGCTCGTCTATGAGCTTCATCTCCTCTTTGTTAAGGTACGCCTTAAAATCTTCTATATGCTTTTCTTTCAGTTTTTCCATAACTTTGTGCCGCTCAATGGATTCCATTACCTTTTTTTTCTGTATCTCCACTGCGGTTTCAAGCTGCTTTCTTGTTTTGATAAGCTGAGCTTTCTGATCGTTCAGTTTTTTTATGTATTTGTCGAAAAGAAGCATCATGGCGGCGGGTGCCGTGTCGCTCTCCTCAATCTTTAAGTCTATCTCTTTCTGTGTCGCCATTATGGCGTTGCGGTTCTCCAGCAGTCTGGTGTTAAGCACGGAAAGCTTGCCCTTTTCAACCTCGACAATACGCTCTCTGTATTCCAGCACCTTCTGCAATCTGAACTGCTTTTTCATGCCGTGCCGACTATTTTATCTATCATAACGGCGCTGTCTTCAAGGGTAAACGACTCGTCTATCTTCTGTTTCAGAAATCCGTTCATGTCGTTTATCTTCGCCATGGATTCGTCGATCTTCGGGTTGCTGCCTTTGACATACGCGCCGATGTTTACAAGGTCTTCCGCCTCGTTGTATGTGGCGAGCAGGTCGCGGAAGCGTCCGGCATTGTCGTACTGCTTCTCCGTTACTATCTCTTTCATAAGTCTGCTTGCGCTGTTGAGAACGTCTATGGCCGGGTAATGGTTCTTACCTGCCAGCGCCCTTGAAAGCACGATGTGACCGTCTATGATAGAACGGACGGTGTCACCTATGGGGTCGTTCATGTCGTCCGCCTCAACCAGTACTGTGTAAAGTCCTGTTATGGTACCCTTCCCCTTCTTTGTACCTGCACGCTCAAGAAGCTTCGGGAGAAGTCCGAAAACAGAAGGGGTGTAGCCCTTTGTTGTTGGCGGTTCGCCCACAGTAAGCCCTATTTCCCGCTGCGCCATTGCAAAACGGGTGACCGAGTCCATCATAAGCATGACATTGAGCCCTTTGCTGCGAAAATACTCCGCAATCGCCGTTCCAACAAACGCACCCAGCTTTCGTACAAGCGCTGACTGATCGGACGTCGCCACGACGACAACGCTCCGTTTCAAGCCCTCTTCGCCCAGATCTCTCTCTATGAATTCGCGCACTTCACGTCCGCGCTCACCTATAAGTGCGATAACGTTGACATCTGCGCTGGTGTTTCTGGCTATCATACCAAGAGTCACCGACTTACCGACGCCCGAACCGGCGAAAATGCCGACCCTCTGACCTCTTCCGACGGTTATCAGGTTGTCTATGGTTTTTATCCCGGTTGCTATCGGGTCTTTGATTATCTCTCTGTCAAGAGCCTGAGGCGGGCTGTTGTAAACGTTGACCAGCTCGAAATCTCGGATGGGTCCTTTGCCGTCCATGGGGTTTCCCAGTCCGTCCAGAACTCTGCCGAGCAGATTGTCGCTGACCTTAACAGTGTTGCCGTAGGATTCGTTTGTAACGGGTGCGCCTGGGGCTATCCCCTCGCTCTCTCCGTATGGCATAAGAACGATTCTGTCATCTTTGAAACCAACTATCTCTGCAAGTATCTCACTGCCGCCGTGACCTTCGATACGGCATCTGGTGCCTATGCCGAGCAGCGGTCCGTCCGCCTCTATTGTGAGACCGACAATCTTCGTAACCTTGCCCTTTATCTGTACAGTGGGTTTATGATCAACTGCCTTCAGGCGTGCTAAATTCTTCATGTATCCTTTCCACGAATTCGGCAAGCATCCGTTCAATCACGAAATCAAGCTCGCCTACGTTGGTTTGAACTTTTAGACTGCCCTTAACGACATTTCTGTCGGGCAATGTTTCATAATCAGGAAAAACGGAGTTCATGGCATCCACATCTTGCGGATTCACCAGAAAAATTATCTTCTCCATCTCTTTCAGAGCATCCATACTCTTTTTCGCGATGGATACAACAAGCTGATCGTTTATCTTTCTCTCCACGCCGATAATGTCAGTTACCATGGAAGAGACAATATCAGGAAGCTGATTGTCAAGCTGCCCCACGGCATCTTTAAAAACACCCGCTTCTTTTATAACCTCGTTATATGTTGCCTGAAGCTTCGCCAGATAGTCCGTCTGTTCCGCCTCATATGCTTTTCTTGCTTTCTGTTCTCCGTCAGCCTGTCCACGGACAAGCCCGTCCGCCATACCCCTCTGGTATGCTTCGCGGCGTATCTCTTCAAGTTCTTCTTCTGTTATGGAAGGCTTTTCCGGCTCCGGTTCAGGTTCCGAAACCACATCTTCGGGTTCTTTCTGAACTACCAGTTCTTTAGGGTGATTATCGAATGATTCCGGTACGAATTTTTTTGAACGGACCACAGCGTCCTGAACAACTATGGCTCTGTGCAGCTCAACTTCCTCGTCGAAACTGGCGACATGAAGCTCAACTTCGCCGGGGGTATATTCCATTTCACCCACTTTTGCGAAGTTATAATCCCTCTGCCCGCGTTCAACCTCTTCATACACAGTGAAGTCGAAACTGCGCAGTTTTTTCGGGTTCAGGTTCTGGTCTTTGATTATTTTAGACATATTTTACCCCCACCCGCTTTTAAACGTACTGCTCTTCGTCGCCTCCGCCGATGCTGACGATTCCCTCTTCCTCAAGCTCGCGTACGATGGAAACGATCTCGTGCTGAGCTTTTTCCACCTCTTTCAGCTTGACAGGTCCCATGTATTCCATCTCTTCCTTCATGGTCTCAACAGCACGCTTGGACATATTGCGGAAGAAACGCTCCTGCATCTCCTCGTCGGTGCCTTTGAGCGCCATGGTAAGAGCCTTTTTGTCGGCCTTTTTCAGTATCTCCTGAAGAGCGACGTCGTTGAGAGCTTTGATATCCTCGAAAACGAACATCATATCTCTGATTGCCGCAACAAGTTCGGGGCTTTCCTTTTCCAGTTTTTCCAAAGTATTCTTGCTGGTGGTTCTGTCCATACGGTTGAATATTTCGGCAACGGACTTAACACCGCCCACTTCAACATTGTAGGAAGACAGCGACTCGAATCTTTCCTCAAGAACCCTTGCAAGGGTTTTTACAACCGATGGCGAAATATCCTGCAGGTTCGAGATACGAAGAGTTATGTCCGCCTTCATGTCCTCGGGAAGCTGTGCCAGAGACTCAGCCGCCTGCGAAGGGTCAAGGTGCGCAAGGATAAGCGCTATCGTCTGCGGGTGTTCGGTCTGTATAAATTTCGCAAGCTGTTTCGGGTCTATCTTCGCAAGGAAGTCAAAGCCCGAAGACTGTTCCAGCATTTTTGTAAGTCTGTCGATGATCTTTCTGGCGCGTTCCGGTCCCAGTGATTTCACAAGAACGCTTTTCGCGTACTCAAGACCGCCTTTGGCGATGAATTTTTTGGCGAGCATCATATTGTAGAAATCTTCTATGTACTCGTCCATTTTTTCAGGAGCAACGATCCTTGTGGTTGCTATCTCTTTTGAAAGTTCCGCAACCTCATCCTCGTCAAGATGAGCCATGACGGGCGCGATTATCTCCTCGCCCAATGCTATCATTATAGCGGCCGCCCGCTTAAGTCCGTCTTCAGACAGCATAAACCGTTAATCTCCTTTCAAAAGGCTTTTGACAAGGTTTGCCATTGCCTCAGGGTCTTCAGTAGCGAATTCTTCTATTTTCTTGAGCATAACTTTTGACTTCACTGTCTCAACATCAAGCGGAGCACCTTCGTTAAGCTCGTTTTCAATTTCTTTTTCAAGCTCTTCCAGAGATTTGGGATATCTCTCGTTCATATTAAGGTCAAGACCTACGTCGTCACGACCAAGCTCTCCGTATGTGATGGAACCGTCTTCGTGAACAGTGACGGGTTTGTCCATCTTTTTGAGTATCCTGCGGATGACGAGGAAATAGAAAAGAAGCACAATGACCACTGCAAGAGCATATTTAGACAACATGGTAACAAGTTCCATTGTCTTCTCCCGTTTGAGCTCGGTGTTCTCCTGATCTTTCGCCGTTGTGTCAAATGAGATATTCGTCACCTCAACCTGATCTTTGCGGTCGGCGTTAAAACCGACAGCCATGGACACAAGGTTTTTGATGGACTGTATCTCAGCCTGTGTTCTGGGTTTGCCAACAAGTATGTCGTTGCCCTTATCGTCTTTGCCCGGCTCTTTCTTGTCGTCAACAACGACGGCAACGGTAACACGCTTTATAGTGCCGTAAGGTTTCTGCTCAACCGTTACAGTCTTGCCAACCTCAAAGTTCTGTGTCTCCTCACTCTTATTATACTCCTGATTTTGTCCGGTTGGGGTAATATCAGGTTCGGCGAGGTTGCTTTGTACCCCCGGGACGCCTTCCGGCGTCTGGGGACTGTTTGTACTGTTTATTTCGAGTGACTGCTGTGAACGCAGTACAGGGTTGGGGTCATATTCCTCTTTCGTAATGTCCCGTTTGGCAAAGTCAATGTCCGCCGTGACTTTCGCCACAGCGCTTCCCTGACCGAGAGTTCTTCCGAGAATCTCATTAACCTTATTCTCAAGGTCTTTTTCAACCTTGCGCTGATACTCAAGCTGGGTCTGGGTCAGCATAAGAGGTTCCGCATCGTCAGTCAGGAATTCGCTTAAAAGTCTGCCGGACGTATCAACTATCTGAACGTTCTCTTTTTTAAGCCCCTTAACAGCACCTGAAACCAGTGCAGCTATCGCTTTGACCTCTTCACGACCTAAGTTCTCGCCGTTTCTCAGACGCAAAACAACGGAGGCCTTCGCCTCCTCTTCGTCTGAAATGAACAGTCTGTCCTTGGGAAGTGTAAGGTGTACCCTCGCCTCAGCTACTTCTTTGATTGAAGAGATGGTGCGGGCAAGTTCACCCTGAAGTGCGCGCTGATAGTTTATGTTCTGCATGAACTCGGTCATGCCGAATGATGATTTATCAAAGAGTTCAAGACCCGCTCCGCCGCCTGTGGGGATGCCCTCTTTTGCGAGACTGAGCCTTGTTTCATAGACATATTGTTCGGGAACGGTGATCTTTCCGCCGTTGTCTTCAAGCTTATACGGAACTCTCTCCGCTTTCAGTTTTTCGATAACGGATGCCGCATCTTCCTGTGTGAGACCTGCGAAAAGCATCTTATAGACGGGGCGGTTTGCCCAGTAGACAATAACGACAACAGAAATAACAACGGCCGCAACGGCAGCGACAACAGAAGCTTTCTGCAGAAGAGTAAGTTTTTTAAAAGTTTCCTGAAACTGGGAAACTATGTCCCCAAGAGCCATACACCCTCACAAATTAGGCTTACTTTAAAATAGCGTCCTGTCTTTTAAAGCAACGCTTCACACAGGATTAACCTGTGGTGCGCTCACACTACACATAAATTCTGTCGTAAACAACATAAATTTATGTTTCGCTGCGCCTAAGACTTTCCTTAAAAGCGTTCTGTTATTTTAAAGTTACGCTATCGAAAAAAACTAGACCTGTGTTCTCAGAATCTCCTGATATGCGTCCATTATTTTGTTACGCACTTCAAGCATCATTTTAAGAGAAACGTCGGCCTTTTGCAGGGCGATCATTGTTGAATGTATGTCTTTGCTCTCTCCGCTGAGAACTTTCTGCACAGCATCATCGGCAGTAAGCTGCGCATCGTTAACGTCTTTAAGGGCGTCTTTGAGCAGAGCGGAGAAATCCACTGTGTTCTCAGATTTTGCAGTCTGAGAAGGAGTGTTTGTATCCAGCTTGTTGGGCAGTAAAAAATTCAACTTATTTATTTCGGACATACCTGACCCCTGCTCCTATAATATAATATACTCGGCCCTTGTTTTACAACCTTTTTATCAAATCAGAAAATAACTTCCTGACATTTCACGCGTATGTTAAGCTTTGCCTATCTCAAGCGCTCTCATGGCAAGCTGTTTCGCCGTATTGAGCATAGTTGTGTTCGCTTCATAGCTTCTGGATGCCTCCAGCATATTCACCATCTCTTCGATGGGGTTTATGTTGGGATATGCAACATATCCTTCCTCGTTCGCATCAGGATGCTGAGGCTCGTATTTAAGAAGGGGCGGTTTTTCATCGGCGACAACCCTGTCAACCTTAACTCCGCCGCTGTTCTCTCCTTCCATTATCGTCTGAAAAATGACATCCTTGCGTTTATAAGGTCCGCCTTCGGCAGTTTTTGTGGTCTGCGCGTTTGCGAGGTTTGAAGAAATAGCGGAAATTCTTATCCGCTGTGCGCTCATTCCTGTGGCGGCTACGCCCATTATGTCAAAATAGCTCATGTCTGCCTCTTACCCTATCTGCTCTGAATTATCTCTTTCAGCTTGGTGAACTTACCCGCTGTCATCTGCGAAAGCATCTGATAACGAACGCTGTTTTCTGCCAACTGGCTCATTTCATAATCCTCGTTGACATCGTTTCCGTCGTTGCGCACAGAGGGGTTATTCTGGTCATAAACGAAAGAAGAAGGATCCATAACCATATCTGCGGGAGGAAGATGCTTCTCATTCGTCCTTGTAAGGGGTAATTTTTTCCCGTCGCCAAGGTACTCGTTCATAACATCAAAAAATTTCAGGTCTTTTGCCTTGTATCCGGGAGTATCAACATTAGCAATGTTTTGCGAGATAACGTCGTTTCTGACAGAAGATGTTGTCAGCGCGTATCCCAGTTTGTCGATTCCCATTTTGCTGAATAAACCGTCCATTTTTTCCTCCGTGCATAAGATAGAGCAATATTCATGCCTGAATTAAAGAAAAATGTAGAAAATATGGAATTTTACTAAAGATTTTATGGATTTTGACGAACGGGTTGCGACAAAGGTCGCAACAAAACATTTTTGCCTTTTATAATAGATACTTATTATCAGTCGCCGGAAATATCTATCCCCATCTCGCGGTATTCGTTCAGCTTGTTCCGCAGAGTTCGCACAGTTATCCCGAGCATCTCGGCAGCGCGGGTTCTGTTGCCGTCGGTCTGCTTCAGGGTATTAAGTATAAGCTCCCTCTCCATGTCGGCTATGGTGCCGCCAAATGGAATACCGTTAGCTTTCTCCTCCACTGCGGGTGCCGGTTCCGCTGCGGGGCAATCTCCGGATGCGGCAGAAATTTCCTGTTTATCAAGCAGAAACTGATTTATCGTTATTCCGTGCAGGAAAAGATTCTTCTCGTTTATCATATCGTCGCGGCAGAGAACAACAGCGCGCTCTATGGTGTGTTCCAGCTCACGGACGTTACCAGGCCAGTCGTAATTCATAAGAGCGTTCCTGGCATCCTCTCCCAGTTTACAAATATTTTTTCCGTTTATCTGACAATACTTTTCAATAAAGAAAGATACCAGTTCAAAAATATCGTCCTTTCTGTCGCGCAGAGGCGGAAGCTCTATGGAAATCACGTTCAGGCGGTAGAACAAATCTTCACGGAAATTGCCGGATTCGACCTCTTTTTTAAGGTCGCGGTTGGTTGTGGCAAGTATGCGTACGTTTATACGCACGGGTTTAGTTCCGCCCAGCCTTTCAATCTCTTTTTCCTGCAGAACCCGAAGCAGCTTCGCCTGCAAATGAAGAGGTATCTCGCCCAACTCATCAAGGAGTATCGTACCGCCCTCCGCAAGCTCAAATTTACCCGGCTTGCGGTTGACAGCTCCGGTAAAGGCTCCCTTTTCGTAACCGAAAAGCTCTGATTCTATGAGGTTGTCAGGGAGTGCCGCGCAGTTGACGGCAACAAACGGACCGTTCTTTCTGTTTGAATTTTCATGTATGTATCTGGCGAACACCTCTTTACCGGTACCGGATTCGCCTGTGATAAGCACGGTTGCCTCACTGGCGGCAACATCACGGGCAAGTGAAAAGAGCTGTGCCATGAAAGCACTGCGGAAAATAGCAGTGTTCTTCTTGCGTTTAGAAGCGGGTGCAACGTCCTCAAGTTCAAGAACACGGCGCACCAGTTCTTCGATAACCTCCGGCGCAAACGGTTTAAGAATATAGTCAAAGGCGCCCATTTTCAGAGCATCCACAGCGTTGTTGACCGTTCCGAAAGCGGTAACGAAACATACCGGAGATGTAACACCGGAACTCATCATGAGATTCAGCATCCCCATGCCGTCCACAACGGGCATACGCATGTCGCTGATCACAAGATCATATGGGATTCTAGAAGCTTTTTCAAAGCCCTCCTGCCCGTCACATGCATGGTCAACGGAAACGCCCATGCGGCGGACGGTCTCGACCATCGCTTCGCGCATATTATCATCATCATCGACAATAAGTAATCTCTTAGATGAAAGATCCATACCTACCCCTTATTTTTAAACAGGAAATTCAACAATGAATCTGGTATATGTCGCTCCGTCGCTGTCAACGGATATCTGCCCGCTGTGGGCTTTCAGAATCTTATAAACTATTGCCAGTCCAAGCCCCGTTCCTTTCGCTTTTGTGGTCTGGAACGGAATGAACAGTTTTTTGCGCATAGATTCGCTTATGCCGCTGCCGTTATCTGTAACGGTGAAGCCCGACCTTTCGTCTTCGCTGAATGATTCTATCACGATCTGTCCGCCTTCGGGAACGGCTTCGATGGCATTGTGGACAATGTTCATCACTATCTGCTTGCAAAGCTCTGTGTCGCAGCGGACAACATGGTCTTCATTTATCTTATTGATGAATTTTATATTTTTTTCTTTCATCAGGTGCTGCAGATACAGTACTACGTCGTCGACGATATCAGCAACGAACCTGTTCTGAGGTTCAAGCTTTATCTCTTTGGTGAACAACAGAATATTCGATATTATCGAATTTATTGTGCGAACCCCTTTAACGATAGACCTCGTGAGCTTAGTACCCGACTCGTCGTTTCTCAGATCGCGCTCAAGGAGTGACGCAAAAAGCTCTATACTGCCCAGCGGGTTGCGTATCTCGTGGGCTATGTTCGCCGCCATTTCGCCCATAAGAACGAGTTTCTCGTCTCTCTGGCGCTCCGCTTCAAGCTGTTTGATATGGCTCACATCGTCTATAATATAAACGTACCCTCTAAGTTCCAGATTCTCCAGTCTGCCCACGGATATACGGAAAGTTCTTCCGTCCTCTTCATGGTCGAACACCCCCGGTTCTCTATGGAGATTCAGCATAGAAGTAAAAGCCTCTTCCCCCAGTTCGGAGATGAAACACTCAGCCACAGGATTTTTCACAAGAACCGTTCCGGAATCGTCTGAGGCAAGAACACAGCTGTTCGAGTTATTCAGCACAGATTCGAGAAGCCCGCTTAGTTTTGAAAGTTCAGAGTTCTTCTCCTCAACCTCTTCGCGCAGTTTTTTAGCTTCCTCTTCTATGATGGAGTATTTCTGTTCAAGCTTTGTTGATGCTTCGCTGAAAGCCGCAAAAGCCTGTGCCAGCATCTCCATTTCGCCTGTTTTGTCTAGTTTTTCAGGGAGTTCCGCCACTTAGTATCCTCCAGCTCGGATTTTGCCGCGGATGCGTAGACCGATTTCGGCACGCTCTCCATCAGCTCCATATATGCGTTTCTGCTCTGATCGGGCTTGCCGAGCTTCTGATATGCCTTACCGAGATAATACAGCCCTTCGGCGCGTTTGTCATCACGGGCGGCATGAACAAGCTTGAACTGTTCCAGAACCTTTACGGCGCTGTCAAAATTATTCCGTTTAAAGAACGAAATGCCCGTATCAAGATATATTTCGTCATAACCTTTAAAGCGCGATTTCGGGTCGGAATCCACTTTCATATAAAGGTCGAACAGCATTTTTTCCCGTTTAATATCGTCAAAAACACCCTTGCTGATGCCATAGGTTTCCTGTGCGGCATATGCGGGATCCTTGGTGTATTTAGAGAGCAGATGCAGAAGGAGATCAGGGTTCTTTTTTTCAAGCTCCTGAACAAGATAGTCCATCATGCCTCTGGTAAATATATTCGGGTTAACATCAGGAACCGCACGTCCCAGCATCAGAGAGGTAAGGATATAATACGGGTTTTTACCGTTCCTGTTGCGGTCGAGAATCTTTTCCGCTTTTGCGGACATTCCGAGCTTATAAAGCGCAAACGCCGTATAGCTGTTCATCCTGTCCCTGAAATCCGCATTGCGGCTTGTAAGGATGGTGTTCTGGTTCTTGTCATATGTACCGACAAGCTGTATGTATGCCTGTTTTTTATAAGCGTCGGTTATCACGGCGGCTATTGAAGCCTCAAGCATCTTTCGAACGTCGTCCTTATGCTTGCCATTAGGGAAAGACACAAGGTACTCACCGGCAACGGCAATGGTTCCGTTATAATTTTTGGCGGCGAAAACCTGTCTGGTATAGTTATATTTCGCGTCTTCAAGCATTGCCAGCCATTTGGCGGGACTTACAATGTCCGGATTATCCGCCAGATATTTATTAAGACTGTCGATGGTGTCCTTATATTTTCCGGCGAGGAACATATCCCTTATGCCGCCGAAGCTGATATCCTGCAATATCTCAAGCGCCTCTTTCTTATAAGGAGTGTCCGGATACTCTTTCAGTATGCCTTCGGTTAC
Organism: Seleniivibrio sp.; assembly: GCF_021209385.1. Taxonomy (GTDB): domain Bacteria; phylum Chrysiogenota; class Deferribacteres; order Deferribacterales; family Geovibrionaceae; genus Seleniivibrio. The sequence goes on from NZ_JAJOIL010000035.1 coordinate 83,300, forward strand.
TGTTTTCGCCTGAGCGTAGTTTGATTTTTTATATGCATCCTTCGCCTTTGTAAGCAGGATGCGCTGACGGATATTATATATCTCCTGAAGGTGATCCGACGTATAGTTGCGCTTTATGAACTCCGCAACCTTTTTGTCAGCCGCATCATATTGACCCTCGCGGAACAGAGAACGGATTATGAGCAATTCCGCCTCCGAGCGGAGGTCTATGTCCTGCGAAGTGAGCGGACCTTTCAGGAAATCCGACCACTGGTCAGACGTTCTTTTCGTAAGGTGTCTTTCAGCAAACGCAACGGAACAGAGCATGCCGCCTTTTTTCTTGCCGAATGTTTTGGCACAGTATTGGAGGCGCGCGTCGAGTACCTGCGGATTTGTATTTTTAAGCAGCATCGCCGATCTGTATGCCGCCATATCTGCCTGAGAACTTGTGGGAAATTTGGAATATACCCGTTCATAAAGCCCTCTTGCCGTGTCGGGCTGTGACTTCTTCTCGAATATGTCAGCCATGGTATAAAGCACTTCGGGACCGAGCTTGTCCAGATCGGTTCCGCTGTTTACAACCGTAAGGAAGGACGAATATGCGAGGTCATAATCTTTCATCCTCGATTGCAGCATGCCTATTTTGGCATTCTGGGGTCCCGCCTCAGACTTGAACTTCGCTGCTATCTGGTTGCGGACGTCTATCGCCTCTTTAAATTTGCCCATTTCGGTATTTATGTCTGCTATGCGTTCGTATGCCGTTTTTATAACATCCGGCGCCCGAAGGGTTCTGATGACATTATTATATGCAAAGATAGCTTCGTTATAAAGCTGTGCGGATTCCTTCGCCTCTGCGGATTTTATCATAGCGTCCTTTTTACGGAACGAATCCGGATATTGTTTCAGGAAATCATCGAAAAGCTGGGATGCAAATACATAGTTGTTATAGTTGTCCTTGCCGGTATAGAGATATATGAGACCCTGACGGAAGTAGGCTTCCTGTTTGTAATATCCGTCAGGCTGAGATTTCACTATGCTCTCGGCAAGGTTCATCGCTTCCGTATAGTTCTTTGAAGCTATCAGACCGTCCACTCTGGCAAGAGCCGCGTCGAGGTCTGTATTCTCAACACTTATCATATCTTTGGTTGCGACAGGCTTTTCTATGCCGTATCCCGTTTTTATGGTTTCAGTCTGTTTCTTCTTGGCTACCACAAGCTTGAAATCTTTTCCCGACGTGTTCACAGTGTAGTCGTTGCCAGGAAAAAGAGAGATGGTGAGTATCCGACCGTTAACGGCAATGGATCTGATGAAAGGGTCATGGATGCGTGAACCGTCCATACCGGAAAGCACCGCCGACGATTCAACGGCGAGCATATCGCTCCCCTTGCTCACAGACAATATCCTGTCCGCTATGCCGGGAATGACAAGCTCGCTGAAATGACCTCTGTTGCGCAGGTATATACCCGCAGCCCAGGCATCGGCACACAGCAATGAAATAAGAAATATACCGAACAATTTTCGCATTTTTTAATATTACATCATAGAGCAAAAGAGGGCAAGAGCAAGAACAGTGCTTAAGTTTTGACCGTTCAACGGAATCGCTCCGGCGAGATGCGGGCAGAACAAGGAAGTTATTCCGAGCGGGCTGTGAGCAAAAAGTCTCCGGCGAGATGCGAGTTATGCAAGAAAGACGGAGCGAGACGAGCAAAAGCATACTGATGTAGTATGCGTTGCGAGCGAACAACGTCTGACGCAGCAGAACGACGCATATCGCCGGAGACTGAGTAAAAAGATTGAAACGGATGAATAATCGTGTTACCCTAGTACAATATGAGAGGTCGGATATGGCATTAGATCACGGTATACTTCTTGAAACAGGTACCAATGAATTTGAGATTGTAGAATTTATAATCCGCACAGACACAAAAGAACATCATTTCTGCATCAACGTCGCTAAGGTTCGGGAGGTCATCAGGTTTCCCCAGATAGTGCGCGTTCCCGATGCCCACCCCTCTGTTGTCGGCACTGCAAACATCAGACAAAAGCTTATCCCCATCATCGACCTTGCGCAGTGGCTGGGGCTTAAATACGAAAACGACTACACAGACAAAAAGATAATAGTCACCTTCTTCAACCATGAATACAACGGATTTGTAGTTGACGAGGTTGTACGCATACACAGGATAACATGGGCGGATATCAAAGATTATTCGTCAATGACTGATTTCAGTCTTGTGGAAACCGTTCTCGGTGTTATAGACATAGGCGGAAACCTTATCCAGCTTCTTGACTTTGAAAAGATCGTGCTGGAGCTTAACCCTGACACCGCCCTTAAAGACATTAACATCGACTTTTCAAAATCTGAACAGAGACAGGGAAAGGTTGTCTATCTTGCAGAGGACTCATCGGTCATAAGACGTTTCCTCTCGACACATCTTGAACAGGCCGGATACACCATATTCGCTTTTGAAAACGGAAAACTTCTGCTTGATCAGGTTATGAAACAAACACCGGATCTGGTGATTACCGATCTTGAGATGCCCGTCACAGACGGCGCATTCGTTGTTAAGACCATCAGAAGTCTGGAAGCAACAAAGACAATACCTGTTATCGTATTCTCCTCTCTGGCTTCCGAGGAGAACGAAAGAAAGGTGCTGGGCGTCGGAGCAAACCTTTTCATAGGAAAACCCGACACAGACATACTTATACAGAAAGTGGACGCTTTCCTGTTATAACAAAAGGAGGAGTAATGAAAAAGGCCGCCGTAGTTATTCTTGCCGGACTGGCTCTGTCAGCTTGCGGAAGCGACGAACTGCTTATCCAGAAAAGCATGAACAACATCAAGGATGAAATGCTGGGCATCCAGTCCACAATGGGCGACATGCAGATCAAAATTCAGGATCTTGACAAAAACATCAGGATAAATTCCGAAAACATCAACAAGAACTCCGATGCGCTGACACAGCTTCGCGAAGAGATGACCGTTATGAACACAGACATCATCGACCTGAAAGATCGTGTTACCGCACTTGAAAAAGGCACAACAACATCAGCAAAAGACGCTCCCCTGCCCTCTCCGGCAGACTCTGAACCGTCTATGAGCGCATCTGTCAAGGGTCCATCCGATGTTATAATCATCGAAGACAACATGCAGGACAAGCTGAGCCTTTATACATATGCTTATGAGCTTTACAGAAATGGCAAATACCCCGAAAGTGAAGCGAAATTCAACGAATTCCTTAAAAAATATCCCAATGATGAGCGTTCAGACAACGCGATGTACTGGATTGGCGAAATAAGATACGGAATGAAGGATTACAACGGTGCGGCGGCGAAATTCAAAGAGCTGCTGGACGAATATCCCAACGGCAACAAGGTTCCCGATGCCATGCTTAAACTGGCATACAGCTACGGCAGCCTTTCCGACAAGGACAACAGCATCGCAACCCTGCAAAAACTCATCGCGGACTATCCCGATTCCGATGCCGCGAGACTGGCAAAACAAAAACTTGCCCAATGGAAATAAGACTTTAAAAAACTGTAATTTTCAAAGGCACCCTGAAAAGGGTGCTTTTTTTTCGTCCTTGTTCTAAAAGCTGCACATTTTATAGTCATTTTTGTGATTATTCACCATTACTTTTGTTGATTATTTTTTCATCATGGTGTATAGTCTCTCCATGAGAAAAATTCGTGTACTTGCCGTTGACGATGAAACAAACATCTTATGGCTTTTAAAAGAAGGACTTACAGACGAGAAGATTGATGTTTTAACCACAGAAGATCCTTATATGGCAGAGAATTACCTTTCAAAAGGTGTGGACATCTGTTTTGTGGACATCTTCCTCGGCGAACACAACGGTATAAGACTGACCGAAAAATGGGCAGCCATATATAAGGATACCCATTTCATCATCATGACGGCACAGGACACAGGTTCAAACGTCATAGAATCCATCAAATCAGGTGCAAAGGACTTCTTCCCGAAGCCTTTCGACCTCAACCAGCTCAAAAACAAGGTCATTGCTCTCTGCGGAAAAATTGAGCAGCACCCAATAGCAGACATAAAAGAATATGACTTTGAAACCAAAAACAAAAAGATGCTTGAGATATACAAGCTTATCGGCAAGATATCCAAGACGAATATAAACGTGCTTATCCTCGGTGAATCCGGAACGGGAAAAGAGGTCGTGGCGAGGATGATACACCGCCAGTCCGCCCGTTTTGACAAACCCTTCATCCCCATTAACATGGCGGCGATACCAAACGAACTTCTCGAAAGTGAGCTTTTCGGTCACGAAAAAGGTTCGTTCACAGGTGCCGTAACCGATAAAAAGGGTAAGTTTGAAGAAGCTCACACAGGTACGATATTCCTTGACGAAATTTCCGAGATGGACATGGGGCTTCAATCGAAACTGCTTCGCGTCATTCAGGAAAAAGAGGTTACAAAAGTCGGTTCAAGCCGCACCCTGAAGCTGGACACCAGAATAATAGCCGCGTCCAACCGCAACCTTGAAGAACTCGTTGCGCAGGGCAAATTCCGCGAAGACCTTTACTACAGACTGAATGTAGTATCCATCGAACTTCCGCCCCTTTACGAACGCAAAGAGGATACGGCTTACCTTACAAACCACTTTCTGCACAAACACAAAAACATCAAAGACAGGGTGCTGACATGCTCCGAAGAGGCGCTTGAAGCACTTACTGCATACAGATGGCCCGGCAATATCCGCGAACTGGAGAACACCATCCAATACGCGATAGTCAATGCCGAAACCGACATTATAATGCCGGAGAATCTGCCGACGAAGATATTTGAACATAACCCAGCGGCAGGGTCGAAAAGCACTTCCAACGACCTGTACAAACTGGCGCTGGACATAATCGAGTCCGAAACACTTTCAGACGGCAACAATGCATATGAAGAATATATGAAAATAGTGGAATTCCCTCTCATGAAAGCGGTTCTTGACAAGACTGGAAATAATAAGTCGATTTCCGCAAAAATCTTAGGTATAAACAGGAATACCTTTAGAAAAAAAGTGAGGGAACACGACCTTGAGCAGGATTCTTAAAACTATAAAAAGTGCGGGCAAACCCCTCACATTCAAACAGCTCCTATCAATGACACAGGAAGATCCGAAACTGCTCAAAGCCGAGCTTAAGGAACTTACCCGTAAACGCCGCATAAAGGCTAATCGCAACGGTACATACAGCGCACCCCAGACAAGAGAGAAAGAAGAGACAAAAACTCTCTCCGGAAAGGTGGATCTGCACCCCGACGGCTACGGATTTCTCACTGTTGACGGCGGCGGACGCGATCTTTTCATCCCAAGAAACAAGATGGGCGGCGCTCTGCACGGCGACCGCGTAAAGGTATCGCTGGAATCTTTCCGGGGCAAACCCGAAGGCAAGGTAATAGAGATAACCGAACGCTCCGTTCAGCAGATAATCGGCAGGGCGGAAAACCTCGCAGGTATACTGCGTGTCGTCCCCATGACCAAAAAATTCAATTCCTACATATATGTGTCGGCGGCATCCGCCAAGGGTATCGAAAATGACGACGTGGTAATGGTGGAACTCACCTCTTACCCCGACGGACAAAAAGCGGGCAGAGGACAGATAACAAAACGTCTGGGCAAACTGACAGACCCTCGCATTGAAGACCTGATAGTCCTCAACCGATACGGCATAGTGCGTGAATACCCGCAGGATGTTGAAAAATACGTCGAATCCGTTGCCCAGAAACTCCTTAAGGAACCGGGCAAACGCACGGATTTCCGCGAGCTGACCACAGTCACCATCGACGGCGAGACAGCAAAAGACTTCGACGATGCGATATCAGTTGACGTTACCGACAGCGGATACGTTCTGTATGTTCACATAGCAGACGTAAGCCACTTCGTTCACCCCGAAACCCCTGTGGACAAAGAGGCGTTTGCACGCGGCACCAGCTTCTATTTCCCGGAATTCGCAGTTCCTATGCTTCCGGAGATGCTCTCCAACAACCTTTGCAGTCTGCGCCCCAACGAAGAGAAGCTCACGCTCACCGCGAAGATAACCTACGACGAAAAGGGACACAGAAAACGCACCGATCTTTACCGCTCCATCATAAAAAGCAACAAAAGACTTACCTATACTTATGTGCAGGGTGTAATAGACGGAAAAGAGACGGAAGACAACAAAGACGTTCTTCAGCTTATAAAAGATTCTGAAAGACTGGCGCTTCTCATCATGAAGCGCAGGAAAAAGGAAGGGATGCTCGATTTCGACTTCCCCGAAACTGAGTTCGACCTCGACAAAAACGGTGAGGTGACGGCTGTCCGTGCTTCCGAAAGGCACCTTTCGCACCGTATCATTGAGCATTTCATGATAGAGGCGAACGAGGTTGTTTCCGAATTTCTTGAAAAGAACGTCGATAAATCCGTTTACCGCATACACGACAAACCAGACCCTCTTAAACTGAAAGATTTTTCATCACTCGCCGAATCCTTCGGATTGGCTGTAGTAATAAAAGAAGTTACGCCGAAAGAAGTTGCGAAAGCAAGCGACATAGTTTCCGCATCCCCTTACGGGGATATTCTCGGTCCCGCACTGGTCAGAACCATGGCGAAAGCGGAGTATAACTCTAACAATATCGGTCACTTCGGACTTGCTTCAGAATCATACACGCACTTCACCAGCCCCATCCGCCGCTACCCAGACCTAATGGTGCACAGATTGATATGCAACAGGCTGTTTTCAGCACATTACAACAGTGCAACAGACATAGACACGGCATGTCAGAAGTCTACAGAGAACGAACAGCGCGCGGAAAATGCCGAACGGGACATTGAACGTTTCAAGAAAATCAAGTATCTGATGAAACACATGGATGAGCCGTTCGCGGCAATAATAACATCCGTCGGTCCTTTCGGACTTTCGGTCTATCTGCCCACACTGATGCTGAAAGGCACCGTAACACTGGAATCTATTCAGGGTGACGTGTATCAGTACATCAAAAAAGCTGAACTGGTTAAGGGCAGGCGCACAGGGGTTATGTACCGTGCGGCAGACCCCATCGAAGTCATGGCGGAACGTATAGATTTTGACATTCAGGAAGCGTATTTTTACCCTGTTTAATAATATCAGTTGCTTATAACACCTTTCATACGGTATCATTGAGAATATCGTTATTAATCAGGGAGTAACATGCTCGGCAAATATCTCAATGAGAATAACATAGGGCGTATAAGTCTGATGAATATGGTAATTGTGATCCTCATAATTACTATTGCCATGATTGTTTTTATCGCCAACCAAACAAGAAACGAATACGAAGCCGAGCGTTCCCAGCTCGTCAAGTCGTTCATTGAGAACAAAAAAACTATCTTAAACAACGAATTGGACAGAATGTTCGGGATGGTTGACTACTACTCCTCACGAAGCAAACTTGCCATGTCTGAAACGGCTAAAGACAGAGTGGATCACGCCATTGACGTAGCCAGATTTCTCACTGAAAACATACATTTCAGTCATTACACATACAAAACGGCATTTGAAAAATACATCATCCAATACGATAAAGACAATTCTCCGGGAAACATCTACATCATCGACAAACAAGGAACAGTTGTGTACCATCCTATTTTCCCGAAAGGAACCAATCTTTTCAACCTTAAATCGCCTTACGGACTTTTCCCCATACGCGACGAAATCACAGCCGCAAAAGACAAAGGCGTATTTATGGAAAACACCATGCCCACTGAGGCAAAAGGTACACGTTTCCTGCAGCAGACAACATACATACGCAATATACCGAATACCGACTGGTATCTCGGCTCAGCATTCAACCGCGCAGAACTTAAAGAGAATGTAACAAAACAGCTCATTGCCCGCGTGGATTCCGTACGATTCGACGGAAAAGGACATTATATCATGCTGAGTACCGACGGAACCGGCATAGCAATACCCGGCAACTCTCAGCTTATCGGAACAAATCTTACCGATATAAAAGACTCCAGCGGAGTTAAATATTTCAAGGAACTTATCTCCGGTTCCATGCAGGAGAGTAATCCATACGTTTTCTATGAGCAGGAATACAAAGACTGGAACCAGACCGCACAGGTTATAGCAAACTGCCGGATGATGGAACAATGGGGATGGCTCATGTGCGCCGCAGTCAATATTGACGATCTTTCTACCATTGTTGCAGAAAAAAATACTGCCGTTCAGGAAAAACTGAACAGAAACACAAAATACTCTCTCATTCTGTTTATGTTTTCAGCCATTTTTGCTGCAGGCATCTCATGGTATTTCTCAAGACACGTTCAGAAAATATTCTCTAAATACAAAAAAGATATCGAGACCCGCAACAAGGATCTTGAAGAACTGAACATCGAACTTACCAATCAGCTTTATACAGACCATCTTACAGGTCTGCCCAACCGCAACAAGCTGGTAAGCGACCTGAACAGTATAAAAATGCCCCTGCTGATACTTCTGAACATAGACTCATTCAAAAAAATAAACGAAACTTACGGATTCATAATAGGCGATTTTGTCCTCATTGATGTGGGCGAACGCATAAACTCTTTTCAATGCGACATAACTTTTGAGTGCTACAAATTCCACGGCAATGAATACGCACTTCTTGCCGACGCAGAAATGAAACGGTCGGAACTTGATGCCCTGATGTCAAAGCTCAGTGATCACCTTGAATTTGCCGTAAAATATGAAGAACTTGAAATAGAAATAGATATCTCTGTAACAGCCGGTGTTTCCGCCGAAAAGGGCAACGTATTTGAAAAGGCAGGCATGGCGATGCGCCTTGCCGAAAAGAAAAAACAACCATACGTCATATATGACACCAGTATGGACATGGTGGATGAATATGAAAAAGATATCCGCTGGACAAAAATCGTTAAACGGGCATTGAACGAAAATAACCTTGTCCCCTACTACCAGCCTATCGCCAACTCGAAAACAGGTATAGTGGAAAAATTTGAGTGCCTCGTGCGTATCATAGACAACGACGAGGTGATAACTCCGTTCCAGTTTCTTGATATAATCAAGAAAACCAAACTATACCAGCACATTACAAAGCGTATGATGGCAAAATCGTTCGAGACCTTTTCCCATAACAACTTCATGTTCACAATAAACCTGTCCATTGAGGATATCATGGACGAATCTACATCCAGATTCATTCTGGAAATGCTGAAAAACAGCGGAATAGCCAACAGAGTAATATTTGAACTCCTTGAATCCGAAGGTATCGAAAGTTTCGCGGTAGTCAACGATTTCATAAAAGACCTGAAAAAAACGGGCGCAATGGTAGCTATTGACGATTTCGGCTCCGGTTATTCAAACTTCGTCTATCTGTCCGAACTGAACGTCGATATCATCAAGATAGACGGCTCACTCATAAAGAACATCGACCACGACAGGCAGTCGCAGATAATCGTTGAAACGATAATCAAATTTGCTAATCAGCTCAATATCAAGACAGTCGCCGAGTTTGTACATTCCGAAAGCGTCCGCAGAAAGGTCATAGACATGGGCATCGACTATATTCAGGGCTACCATGTCGGCAAACCCACAGCAAACATCACAGATTATCTGAACTAGAACCGCTTAAGACAATCAGAAGTAAGCTACGAGATCCTTCCTATATGATTTATAACCATCATTAATATCATTGATTGAAAATTTGCGTATCCTTCGGGACTGCGGGATTAAATATACTGTCCGCGATATCGGGATCTGTTTTGATATTGGTAAGCAATATGCTCGTATTGTTGCCGTTCTGATCTTTGGTTGTGATACCCGTGACGACTCCGTTCTTAACTGTAAAAGTGATGGCGCCGATGCCGGAATCCTTTTTAACAGGCGTAAGCGTAAGCCTGTCGGTTGCGTCGTTAAAAGTCGCAGTGAAATCCTTTCTCATGTCGGCAGGGTTATACATCAGTCTCATGAAAGCGTTTGACGTGGGGTCAAGCTTCTGCTTAACGAGCTGTTTCGTTTCGCTGTCATAAAACTGCATCATTTTAGCATCGAAAAGATAGAACTGTCTGTAGGGTTTCTGATAATCCCACAGAGCCTTGCTTCTGCTTTTGATATACAGCTTGCCGGAATATGTGTCCGCTCCGAACCCTTCAAGCTCGGTCTTCTGTACGAAATCAGCCGAATAGCTCTTTATCTTATCAAGGGCGGCGATCACGCTTTCAACAGTTTCCGCATAGCATGTCACGGATATCATTATCATAAGCAGCAGCATTATTTTCTTCATCTGACACCTCAATATATAAGTATTGACTATATAACCAAACGTTTGTTCTGTAAAGATAAATAGACTTATATGCCATTGATATAAAAACCTATTATTATAAATGAGATAAAATACATGTTTCAGTGTATTATAAATACATTCAATAGATAGTAACAACTCTATCTAATTTAATATCTAAAAAAATATTTTAATACTGATACCAAATAAAAAATGCATATATAACACGGTTTACAGTATATATACTATAGAACCCCTGATTATAATAGGATTTTAGACTATTGACATTTTAGATATGCTGTTATATTATCCGAGCAGAAGTACACAACAGGGAGTAAATATGAGAATTAAAAAGCTTATGTCTGCCAACAGAGGTGAAATTGCCATCCGTACGTTCAGAGCCTGCACGGAACTCGGTATAAGAACGGTTGCTGTGTATTCGGACGAAGATAAATACTCTCTTCACAGATACAAGGCGGACGAGGCATATCTCATCGGCAAAGGACTTGACCCTGTTGCCGCGTACCTGAACATGGACGAGATGATTCAGCTCGCCATTCATAAAAAAATTGACGCAATCCACCCGGGCTACGGTTTCCTTTCGGAAAATGCCGTCTTTGCACAGAAATGCAGAGACGCAGGCATCATTTTCGTGGGTCCCAACCCGGAAACAATAGATATGTTCGGTGACAAAAAGAATGCAAAAATACTTGCAAAAGAGTGCGGAATTCCGGTCATAGAAGGTTCCGCTGGTGTTGTGCCGACCCTTAACGACGCTGTCAAAACCTCAGAAGCCATCGGCTACCCCGTACTTATAAAGGCTGTGGCAGGCGGCGGCGGACGCGGCATACGCGTTGCCCTTAACCGTAAGGATGTCGAAGACAACTTTGAATCCGCCAGAAGCGAAGCTCTGAAAGCTTTCGGCAACGGCGATGTGATAATCGAAAAATACATTGAACAGCCTAAACATATAGAGGTTCAGCTGCTTGCCGACAAACACGGCAACATAGTACACCTGTTCGAGCGCGACTGCTCCATCCAGCGCCGTCACCAGAAACTCATCGAGATAGCGCCCTCCGTTAACGTGGCGCAGGCGACACTGGACAAAATGTATGAAGCCGCCATAGCAATCGGCAAACGTTCAGGACTTGTAAATGCGGCAACTGTAGAGTTTCTGGTTGATAAAAATCAGGATTTCTATTTCCTTGAGGTCAACCCCAGACTTCAGGTCGAACACACTATAACAGAAAACATCACCGGAATAGACATTGTTCAAAGCCAAATTTTTGTAAGTTCAGGCGAGCCATTAAGCTCGTCACACATAGACATGGCGTCACAGGACACCATACGGAAGAACGGATATGCCATACAGTGCCGTGTCACAACAGAAGATCCGGAAAACAACTTCTTCCCGGACACAGGGGAGATAGAAGCATACAGAGTTGCCACAGGGTTCGGCGTGCGGTTGGATGCCGGTAATGGTTTTGCAAACGCCAAAATATCACCTCACTATGACTCCCTCTTGGTGAAGGTGTCCACCCACGCCCACTCTTTCGACCAGTCAGTAATGAAAATGGTCAGAGCGCTCAGTGAGTTTCGTATCAGAGGTGTAAAAACCAACATTCCGTTCCTTCAGAATGTGCTTAACCACCGCAGTTTCCGTGACGGTTCGGCATCAACCACCTTCGTGGACAGTTCAAAAGAGCTTTTTGAATTCAAAAGACCTATGGACAGAGCCACAAAATCCCTGAAATTTCTTGCAAACAACATCGTGAATAACCCGTCGGGTTCCACGCTGACCAAAGGCATGGTGCTTCCGGCAATAAATCCTCCCAGAGTTCCGTTCGGCACAGAGATGCCCACCGGAACCAAGGACATACTGAACCGCAAAGGCGTCGATGGCATCATACAGCATCTGCGCACATCGAAAGAGGCGCTGTTCACAGACACCACCTTCCGCGATGCGCATCAGTCTCTTCTGGCCACACGTCTGCGCACAAAGGACATGCTTGAGATAGCGGATGTTTACGCTCACAACATGAGCGGACTTTTCTCAATGGAGATGTGGGGCGGCGCGACATACGACGTTTCCTACAGATTTCTGAAAGAATCCCCATGGGACAGGCTGGCACAGCTGCGCGAACGTATCCCGAACATTCTGTTCCAGATGCTTCTGCGCGCATCAAACGCAGTGGGCTACACAAACTATCCCGACAACGTGGTTAAAGAATTCATCCGCCTCGCCTGCGAAAACGGAATGGATATTTTCCGGATATTCGACTGCTTCAACTGGGTTGACCAGATGAAACCCGCCATAGCCGAGGTGAAAAAACACGGGCGCATAGCGGAAGCGGCAATATGCTACACAGGAGATATAACAGATCCGAAACGCACCAAGTATTCACTTAAATATTACACATCTCTTGCCAAAGAGCTTTCCGAGGCGGGAACCGATATAATCGGCATAAAGGATATGGCAGGACTGCTTAAGCCCTATGCTGCAAAGGCTCTAATCAAAGCAATCAAGGAAGAAACAGGGCTTCCGGTTCATTTCCACACCCACAATACCAGCGGAAATGCGGAAGCGGCAACTCTGATGGCATTTGAAGCCGGCGCGGACATAATCGACGCGGCTGTAAGCGCCATGAGCGGACTCACCAGCCAGCCGAACATGAACTCCATTATGGCGGCTCTGGACGGTCAGCCCAAGACGTCATCACTTGATAAGCATACAACACAGCAGGTTTCTGACTATTTCGACCGCGTACGCAGATATTACTTCCCCTTTGAATCGGGACTTAAGGCTTCCACAGCAGAAGTATATATTCACGAAATACCCGGCGGGCAGTATTCAAACCTGATAGTTCAGGTGGAGGCGATGGGACTCATCGACAGATGGGAAGAGGTTCGCCATATGTATACCAGCGTTAACGAAGAGCTTGGAGACATCATAAAAGTAACTCCATCGTCAAAAGTTGTGGGTGATCTGGCACTGTTTCTCGTGCGCAATAACCTGACAGTTGACGACATCTATACAAAGGGCGAAACGCTCAACTTCCCCGACTCTGTCGTTTCATTCTTCAAAGGGATGCTGGGACAACCCTACGGCGGGTTCCCGAAAGAACTCCAGCGCATAGTGCTTAAAGGTGAAAAACCTCTGGACTGCCGCCCCGGAGAACTGCTTGAAGATTATGATTTTGAAAAGGCTCACAGCGAGCTGAAGGCAAAATTCGGACGCAGCTTCACACCGGAGGAACAGATATCAAACGCTCTGTACCCTGCCGTTTTCAAAGATTACGTCACATTCGTAAACGAATACGGTGACGCTTCGGTTTTCGAGACTAAAGACTACTTCTACCCGCTCCACAGAGAAGAGGAGATAGAAGTCGATATCGAAGAGGGAAAAACCCTGATTATCAGATATGTAAATATCAGCGAACCGGACGAAAAGGGACGCAGAAAAGTGTACTTCGAGCTGAACGGTCAGCCGCGCTCTGTAATGGTGAAAGATGAAAGCCTCGCAGCTGTCATTAAATCCAACGCCAAAGGGGATATAGCAGACCCGAAGGACGTGTGCGCGACAATGCCAGGAAAGATAACAAAAATGAACGTGAAAAAAGGCGATAAAGTTAAGAAAGGCGATATTCTGCTCATCACAGAAGCTATGAAGATGGAAACCAAAATTGCGGCAGCCATCGACTCCGTTGCAGAAGAGATTCTGTTATTGGAAGGGGACAAGATCGAGGCGGGCGACCTGCTCATACGCCTTGCCTGATCCGATACTGCTCAAGCGCCGCATAAAATAGGAAAAGCCCGTCGTTGTGACGGGCTTTTTCATATTTTGCGCAAAAATGCGAAGTGTCAAGCCAATTATTGCTTAGAACCTAGCAGTTTAAGGCGGCGGAGGAACAATTGTTCGCAGTGTATATTAAATACATAAGAACAACTTTTTCATACGGCAACGCAAAAATGCGAAGTGTTATAAGCAATAATGCAATGGTATCAGAACGACCAGCCGAAGTTAAACGTAAATCCATCCGCATTATCAGCAGTCATGTAAGTAACACCTGCGCGCAGATTGTTCAGATAGCTCTTAGTTTTGCCGTCTTTTTCCTTAATAGTGTTTTTCAGGAAACCGTATGAAAAACCTATCTCGTTGTACTGATCAATGTACAGGTCGGAACCGAAGTATCTTGTGTCAGTCACAAACAGATCGAGAGATTTAGTTTTAGCCTCGCCAAAAGGTATTATGAAGTTGAAACCGTTGCGGACAACAGTATTCTGGATGTCAGGGTCGATATCATAATCACCGCTTTTGAAGGGAAGCGTTTTGTAATAACCAGCCATGTTTCCCATGTTGAGAAGATATTTCCCCGGATGGAACATATAGGAACTTGTGAGAGAACCGGAAACTATCTGACCGACAGACCCGAGGTCAATTGAACCCACAGCACCGTAACCGACAGCGGGAATAATACGCCAGTTATCTGTTGCCTGATAGCCAAGGGCAAGTCCAAGCCCTACGTTATAAGCTTTTGAATCCTCAACTGTCACCTGAGACATAGGAAGCCTGATTGCCAGAGTGTTCTTAGAACCGTTGAAGCGGATTGTATACGCAAGGGGGAGCGCATATTCCTTGCTTTTAACGCCGTCAACTTTGTAGTTGCTGTATTTCGCGAAAACGGAGATAAGGTTAGCGTTAAGATCCGGATTCTGCTGACCGTTGATCTCGATAACGCTGGATTCGGGGTTCACAGCCATATCATAATCCATTGCCGACATACGGCTCATCAGTGACGAAGGGTTACCGGCAATCGGATCTGTTCCCGTATCGGAAGCCAGTTTTTTCATTATTTTAGTGATAGCATCCCCGCCATCCTTTTTGAACCAGTCTTCAAGCTTATCGGAACTTTCGTCCCTTGTCGCGCCGTCAAATTCTTCGTATACTCCAACCGACGGTATACTGAGAATATATTTGTTAGAGTTGGACGCGATGGTCAGATATGCCGGCAGACCTCTGAAATCTATCACAAGATCAGCACCAGACGTATCTTCATCGAAGCTTGTGAAGTGAGATGATATCTCCTCAACATCAAAGTTGTCGAAAAGATCCTCAACTTTTGAGAAGTTTTCGGTATAAGAATCACCGCCTGACGTGACAGTCAGGTCGAAAAGACCGGCAAAAGCCGATGATGGCAGCAGAAGCGCGGCTGCTGCGGCAGTTAGCAATAACCTTTTAACCTTCATAAATCCTCCTTTAAAGTACTCTGCACAATTTTACCATAATAATTATAATTTTCAAATTATTGGTAATGAGACAATGTGAGATAGGAGAATGATTAAGGAGTTAATATTAAATGGATTTCACAAAAGAAACCACTTTTTCAGCAAGATTCAGCGGTATTTTGCACAATGAAGCAAGCTCTTCGGCTGCAAGTTCTTTTTCACGATAAATATCCGGATATGCCTCCAGTATTTTTTTCAAAGATTTTTCACCCATTCCGGCTATATCAAGCAGAGGGGATTTTTTGAAGTCTTTGAGCGCGAGTTTACGGCTGTAAGTTATGGCGAAGCGGTGCGCCTCGTCCCTTATCTTCTGCACAAACAGCAGAACCGGACTGTTCTTTTTCAGGTTCAGCGGATTTTTTCTGCCGGGGAGGTGGATAGACTCTATGGAATCCTCCTGCCTGTCCTTCATAAACTTTATAGAGCGACCTTTGGAAATTGATATGAAATTGGCGCTGACGCCCTGCTCCTGCATGGCTCTCACTGCGCTGTTAAGCTGACCTATGCCGCCATCGACAATATACAGGTCTGCCAGAGGTTCGCTGCCCTCTTTAATATTTTCAAACTTGCGTGAGAACAGCTCATATATGGAAACGAAGTCATCGTTCTCCGCCGTTTTTATCTTATATTTTCTGTACTGCGGAGGCGCGAAATCTCCGTCCACAGTGACAACGGACACGCCCACCGTACCTTTCCCGCCAAGGTGTGATATGTCAACACATTCAACTCGCTTGATCTCCCCTTCGTATTCGGTTATCTCTTTGAGACGAAGGCTGATATCCCGCCTGCGGCTGAGTTTTTTCAGATATAGTTCCGTCTGTATCTTTCCGTTCTCAAGCCCCAAAGCGTAAAGCTGTGCAAAACCGCGCTTTCGCAGAACTACCTTGCGTCCGGCGCTTCGTTCCACAGCATCGTGAAGCGTGTCGGTGTCCTCCAGCCCGAAAACCGATATCATATCCGGAAAACTTACCACGGATGAATAAAGCTGTAAAATATACGATTCCAGAACCTCTTCGGGATTCTCATCCTCAAAGATATCCGTGCGGCTGCCGACGAGCTTTCCGCCGCGGACAAAAAGAACCGTGATGCCGGATACGTTCTCCATAGTGTGCGGAACAAAAACGTCAATGCTCCGCCTGTCTTCTGCCAGAACAACCGTCTGCTTTATGAACAGCCTTTCGATGTTGCGTATCCTGTCGCGCAGTTTCGCCGCCTCTTCAAAATCCATGCGGTCGGAAAGGCGCATCATCTCGGACGTCAGACGCTCCTTTATGCTCTCATAGTCTCCGTTGAAGAAGTCGCGAACCTCTTTAACCATGTCGGAATATCTGTTGCGGCTAATGAGATTTTCGCAGGGACCAAGACACTGCTTTATCTGATATTTCAGGCACACCCTGCCCTCTTTAAACTTAGTGTCGGTGCAGGTGCGCAGAGGGAACGCTCTGAGAATTTCCTCAGTGATGCCGCGCAGAGCCGTAACATCGGTGTAAGGACCGAAATATTCTCCGGCATGTCCGGATTCGCGGGTGATAAGCAGTTTAGGATAGTCCCCGTCTGTGATACGAATATATGGGTAGCTTTTGGAATCCTTAAGCCGGACGTTATATCTCGGCTTTTCGGTTTTGATAAAATTATTTTCAAGGAGCAGTGCTTCCGCTTCGCTTGTTGTCACAACAAACCGGAAATCCCTCGCCGCCTCCAGCATTTTCAGTGTTTTCAGCGGTTTATGCTCCATATCGGTAAAATACGACGAGACCCTGTTTTTCAGGTTCTTCGCTTTGCCAACATAGAGAATTTCGTCATTCTTTCCGATATAAAGGTAAACCCCGGGATTTT
Source organism: Seleniivibrio sp. (assembly GCF_021209385.1). Classification (GTDB taxonomy): domain Bacteria; phylum Chrysiogenota; class Deferribacteres; order Deferribacterales; family Geovibrionaceae; genus Seleniivibrio. The sequence goes on from NZ_JAJOIL010000035.1 coordinate 100,665, forward strand.
CGGGGACATCTTTCAGTTCAGGCTTAAACATCAGCTGTTACAGTCGCAGTTGCCTTCGTCATAACCGTAAACGGTGAGGCATCCTTTCTTATAGTTCTCAAGGTCTTCTTCAACAATGCCCGTCTTTGCCTGCATGACATGAACGCCGTTGTCCATGAGTCTCTGCAAAGCTCCGGGACCGATGCCGCCGGTAATGACAACTTCCACACCCTGATTGGCAAGCTCTATGGAAGGATTGCACGAACCGGTCGTCTGGAGATCCTGGGCATAGATAAGCCCTGCCTCTTTGGTATCCGTTTCATAAGTGATAAAACAGGGAGCCGCACCGAAATGATGAGTAATCACACTTTTCATACCCTGAAAAGAATCTACAGGAAAACATATTTTCATAAGGAACCCCCTTTGAGCTTAAAAATTACCCAAAGGGGGTCGTTTGTCAAGAAGTTTGGAAATGTTAGTGGTTGCAGGAATGGCTTCCGCCGCCGCAGAGCTGTTCCTTTCCGCCAAGCTTTGTCAGCCTGTTGTTTATGAAATTTTCCACATCGGCGTTAACTTTGCCGTCCCTTGCCTGATAAACACTTACACCGTCAGACATAAGTCTCGTCATTGCCCCCTGACCTATGCCGCCGACCACGACAGCATCCACACCCGCGCCGGAAAGAGCAGCGGCTGGGTTACATGCGCCATGTTCGTGAACCGCATCGCGGTTGTTTATAAAACCAGCCTGTTTTGTGTCAGTATCGAATGTCACAAAACCGGGCGCTGAACCGAAATGTCCGTATATCGGACTTTCAAGTCCTTTGTCCTGTTCAACAGGAAAACATATCTTCATGGTACCACCTCGTTGTGTATAATTACCATTTATATGATATGGGCATATGCCAATAAGTCAAGAACTATTTTACTTTAAACCTCTCCATACTCCGTTTAAGACTGTCGGAAATCTCTGCCAGACCTGAAGAATTCTCTGCTATACTGTCAGCAGTATTTTTTACTTCAGAGGAAATCACCGCAACGTTTTTAATATCGTTATATATCTGGTCGCTGGTAGCCGCCATTTCGTGTGTTGCCGAGGAGATGTTGCCAACCATGTTCTGAAGCTTTGAAACCTCCTGTTCCAACTCGTTCAGAATAACGGATATCCTCTCGGAAGATTCAACTCCGGCGCTGACCTGTCTCGTAACGCCGCCCATGGAGGTCGTAACCTTGCTGACCTCTGTGCGGGTACCTGAAACCAGTGAAGATATCTCTGTAGTTGCCTGCTGCGTTCTCTCTGCCAGCTTGCGCACCTCGTCTGCAACGACGGCAAAACCTCTGCCGTTTTCACCGGCACGCGCTGCTTCAATAGCGGCATTGAGTGCCAGCAGGTTTGTCTGGTCTGCGATATCGCTTATCACGCCGACAATGTTGCTTATCTCGTCCGACTTCTCGCCAAGCCCTGTCACAAGAATGGATGATTCATCAACCGTATCCTTTATACGCATAACTCCTGTGAGAGATTCTTCCACAGCACCCTTGCCCGTATGCACCTTTTCCCATGTGAGGCGGGCAAACTCGGAAATATCACTGAGATTTTTGGCTATGTCATTGGTAGTGCTTGTCATCTCTGTTGCGGAAGTTGCTATCACAGCCGTACTGCCTGACTGTTCCGCCATGCCTGCGGAAAGCTCTACTGCACCGGATGACAGATCAGCACTTGATGTTTTAAGGGTGTCTGCAGTCTCCTGAAGCTCTTTTATCATATCGCCAAGGCTATTTGTCATCAGTTTGACAGAATGGACAAGACTGGAAGAATCGTCCGCTTTAACATGCATATCCGCCGTGAAATCGCCGCCTGCAACCTTCTGCATAACGTCGATAACAACGTCCGGCTCTCCGCCGAGCCTCCTGACAAGCTTGTTAACGGTCACCAGCACTATTAAGACAATTATTGCCGTTGCGATCACCGCTATAATAAAAATAGTGTTTTTCAGGATTGCAAGAACTGCGAATATCTCTGAGTAAGGTATCTCAACCCCGAAAAGATATGTATAATCAACACCGTCTATTTTAACAGGGCAATAGATAATAAAATCGTCGTTGCTGACTACGCTCACAGGCAGACCTTTTTCTGCCGCTTCAGCGGCTTCCGGTTCGGTGAGTTTCTGCCCTTCTTTTGTTTTATCTTTATGCGATATTACCGTCATGCTATTGGTCGCCAGAAAGGCAAAACCTGTATCATAAACTTTTATGCTGCTTATCATGCTTTTGACGTCGTCAAGAAGAACATCCACTCCGGCAACGCCTATGATTTTTCCGTTAACAGTGAAAGGGTAACTTACTGTAACAGTAGTAATATTTTTCCCGTCAAACGAATAAGTGGCTGGCTCTGCTACATAGGGCTTGCCACTGTTCAAAGGTTTCTGATACCAATCGCTCACAGAACCGGTATCATACATTGAACTCGCAAAAGACCTCGCTATGCCGCCTTTATCGCGATAAGGCATTGGGCAGAACTGTCCTTTTTCGTTTGTGCCATCAGCATTTCCGCCTGCAAGTTCGGCATCTTTACCGTCATACTGGTTCGGTTCCCAGACTATCCAGACGTCAAACAAATTCGGATTTTTTTCCAGAACACGCTCCAACATGTCCAAAACCTCTTTTCTGGAAACAGTGGCTCCTGATGCTGAGAGCATGGAAGCAGTGTCAGAGAGTGTTCTGGCAACTGACAGAGCAGAACCTACGTCCTCTTTCAGTTCGTTGCCATATCGGTTTGCAAGATTGTCTGCACTTGTGGAAGCAATGGAGCTGATATCGCCTTTCAATCCGTTATAAATGAAAATGTCAGCGGCTATAAAAGCAACAACCACCGCTGTAATGACCGGTACAAGCACCTTCATTTTGAATGACAGTTTCATAGTTCCTCCTTGTTCAATCATTATACCTTTTTTGTATGTAACTATTTTTAGTATAGATGTCATATTTTTATATTTATAAGTTTACCCTATGTTCCAAACCAATCAAATAGAAATAGACTTATAAATAATTATAGAAATATACGAACGGGAGGGAACCAGTGACAAAAAAGCCCCTCATGTTTCCATGTGGGGCTTTTAATACCAGAGAAAATCAATTTTTTAATGTAATATTCAGTCTCTTTTATTCAACAGGAATCCAATATTCATAATAAATTCTTCCAGCGTTAATATTTGAATGAAGTTGTCTCTCTTTATCAATGAACAATTGGCAACCAAACATATCACCATTAACAGTATAATTGTTTTCTTTAATATATTTATTTATCAATCTGACAGATTCCAATCTGCTTTCTTGAGTGGAACCATGCGACTGGACAGTATACAGGCATTTTCGGGCTTCCAAACGTTTCGTCAGTCCGCGTTGTTCAAAATCGCTTTGATCAATAAACTTAGAGTCAATTGAATAACCATGATAGCTTTTCCATACACAATCTTTAAGTAATTCATCCTGTTTAACCAACATAAAGAAATGAACAAGAGGCAGATAATGCAGCCATTTGGCAATAAGTTGTACTAATTCAGAGTTGCATACTATTTTTCTGTCATATGAATTGATAAGATAAGATATTTCAGGGCTTTCGCAAATTGAAAATGTACCAAGTTTCTTGGGAATATTAGTAATTTTTGATCTATAATCTGTAAGAACTCTGCTAACCTCAAGTAACCTTTTAGATTCTCTTTGAAGTTCTTCCTCTTTCATTTTCAGTTTATCTTCAATATCGAGGATAGTTCCGTTTTTCATAATATCTATAGTTTCTTTCACAGAAAATCCGCAAGACCTGAAAAAAGCACACTTGACAAGCTGTTTAAGATGCTGAGCTTCGTAATACCTGTAGCTGTTTCTGTAATCCCGTTCAGGTATGACTACTTTTTCATTTTCATAAAACCGTAGTGCTTCTGTGGTGCAATTGAACATCTTTGCAACTTCAGCAATTTTCAAACTCATCCCCGTCTCCAAACGACTAAGTATTCTTAATGAAGTTTTTTCAAAATGAGCATTGACCTTAAAGCTTCTTTATACCTTATAGTCCGATTAATAGCTAGCTAATTTACATGAACCGACGGGTTTAAAGGAGATTCTAATGGGTTAACTATTTGTAGCAAAGACAAGTAAAAAAACCGGGAATTTTCTGTTTCCGGTTGCTATTTAAGGTTTTGAACAGTTTTAAATTAGTTAAAAGAGGAAATAAATATGATGATATTTACAAAGTATCTGACAGCCATTTTATCAACGTTTTTGGTCATATTCTCATTGAGCGGACACGTTGACGCAGGTGAAAAAGACAACAGTTCTCAAACTGTTAAACATTATTACGACTCCATAAAATCAGAGAATAATCTTGCAAAAGTACACGGTGATGCCGGGCTCAGCTGCATCGACTGCCACAGTGACTATACTGCAAAAGGAAACAGCAAAAGCGATACCTCTGTTTTAAAACTCAAAAGTTCAGGCGATGAATTATGTCTAAAATGTCACGATCTTAAAGAGGTTGACAATAAAGTTGTTTATAAAGGTCAGGGACCATCAGGTGCTGATGTCCGCCCGCACTCACAACACGTTGCCGACATCCATTGCGCAACCTGCCACAGCATGCACAGAAAATCCAATCTGATGTGTGCAAAATGCCATGTCCAAAAATGGATGAAAACTCTTCCCAAACGTTGGAATACACCGCTCAAAACTGAAAATTAATTGTAACAAAGAGGGAAATGATGAATTCAAAAAATAAAAAAACAACGGATATGTCACGAAGAAGCTTCATGAAAACAAGTGCTATGTCAGCACTGGGAGTTGCATCTGCAAGTCTGATATCAGGTGTTGCTCCGGAAGTTGAGGCAAAAACAGCACTAGTACAAAGTAACGGTAAATATGGCTTTGAAACTCCTCCAAGCCCGATTCCATCACGTATGATCAGGGAATTCGCAACTGCTGACGTTATCGTCGTCGGCGGAGGAATCTCAGGCGTTATGGCTGCAAAATCAGCACAGGAAAATGGAGCAAAAGTTATAGTGCTTCAGAAAGGACCTGTCGTAATGTGCCACGGTTTTTCTATGGGCTGCATAGATTCAAAAATCCAGATTGAGAAAAACATAAGAATCAACAAAATGAATGCAATTACAGAATTGAACTATCAGAGCCTGAACAAACCGAAATTTGAACTGTTGAAACTCTGGGCAGAACACAGTGGGGAAACTTTCAATTGGATTGATGATATGACCACCAAACACGGAGTCAAAGGTATTTTCATTCCTAATGCAGGGACAGAATCCGGAGAAAGTGGAGGAAAATACTGGTTCAATTCTTACTGTACAGGGCACAAATGGAAAGGCGGGATGATCGTAGCAATAAATCTCGTTGCTAAAGAAGCTGTCAAAGCGGGTGTTGAATTCCGCTTCAACACTCCGGGCAAACAACTAGTGCAGGACAAAAGCGGCAGAATTACCGGAGTAATAGCTAAACACGAAATAACAGGAGACTACATACAATTCAATGCAAAAAAAGGTGTGATCCTGTGTACTGGTGATTACGGCAACAATCCAGACATGCTACAAAAATATTGCCCTGCTGCTGTTGGTCTCAAAAGTTATTATACACCACGCCACAATACAGGCGATGGGCATTTAATGGGTATCTGGGTTGGAGCCGAAATGGAAAACGGCATCCATACTAAAATGGCACATGTCCACTCCACGCCTGACTTTGCAGACAGTGACGCACCCGGACGCGGAATGCCGTGGCTTGCTGTCCAAAAAGAGGGAAAACGCTTATGTAACGAAGACATTCCTTTTTATTTGATGGCAAATCAGACTCTGAATGCAACAAACCCTGACGGTCTTTATTACAACATTCTCGACTCTGACTGGGAGGAAAACCTTAAACAATTTCCTCCGCGCGTTGCCGGTGCAATAGACCGTCAATCTTTTGACGAAGCTCTTAGCAGAGGGTTAATTATTAAAGCGGATAAAATAGAAGAACTGGCAAACAAGCTGAATCTGCCGGCAGAAACATTTTCAAAAACTGTTGCAAGATACAATGAACTTGTCGAAAAAGGTGTTGATGAAGATTTCGGAAAAATAGCAGTTGACCTTTCATTTATCAAAAAAGCCCCGTTCTACGGAATACCGAGATTATGTTGCATATCTGCTATCCTTGGCGGGATCAATATCAATACAAAAATGCAAGTTCTCGATAAAGAACAACACATTATACATGGGTTGTATGCTGCCGGTAATGTGTCAGGAGGATTTTTCGGAGGAGCAAATGATTACCCTTTCCCAATTATAGGCTTAAGCGTCGGAAGAGCCACTACTTTTGGTCGACTTGCTGGCAGGTATGCCGCAAAAGGCTGATTTATATAGTTGTTTCCTGTCCGACAGCAAAATTTCTGTCGGACAGGTTTTTTAATCTTAACGGGAGAAATGTGATGCAAAAATTCATAACATTAAAACTTTTTTTATGTCTGGTATTTTTAACCTATTATTCAGACGCAAATGCCGCAACTACGCTTCAGGAAGCATTTTCACAAGGAACTATCAGAGGAGAATTAAGAGCGAACTTCTTCAGCAGAGATTTTGAAGATAGTAACAAAAAGGATCGAGAAGATTTTGCAGCAGGTACATCTTTGTATTATCACACTGCACCGATGTATGGACTCAGTGCAGGAGCGGCATTTGCTTCAGCCAATGATATTGACAGCGACAGAGATAAAGCAACATATGGAATGCTTGCCGCAGATCATGAAAATGTTGCCAGACTGCAGGAGTTCTATATTCAGGGAGACTGGTTTAAAACAACTTTGAAGTATGGCGCTCAGGAATTGGAAACACCGTTCATGAATACTCACGATATACGTCTTTTACCAAGAACCTATAAAGGGTTATCCATCAAAAACAATAGTATTGATAACATGAAACTTTCCGCTTATTACATAACGGAGTCCGCAGGCTGGACAGATGATGATTTTGTTACTCTGTCGCAAGCTGTGGCTGCAGAATCAGGCGGTGCATCATCAATACCGGATGAAAAAGCAATGGTAATTCTAGGTGCCGAATACAATATTCCCACTGATATTGTTAAATCGAATGTTCAGGGTTGGTATTACACTATGACAGACGTGTTTAATCAAACCTATCTTAAAACTTCAGTATCTAAAAATCTCAACAACGTTACAATCTATACAACCCCTTCTGTTTTATGGCAAAAATCTCAGGGTGATGAACTGAACGGTAATCTCAGTACATATCAATACGGGCTTAATGCAGGAGTAAAAGCTTTAGGATTTAACCTGACGGGTTATTATGCAAAGACAGGAGATGATGCCATTCTTGCTCCTTGGGGAGATGAAAAAATTGTTATCCTGCAGCTTTATCACTCTGAAAGAGCAGAGGAAGACACATACGCCTTAAAGCTTAACTATGATTTTAGTAAAATCGGAATAAAAGGACTCAGTTCATACATTTTTTATGCTAATTTTGACACTCCTGATTCCGGTGCAAACGCCTCGTCTGATGCCTCTGAAACAGATTTAAGCGCGACATATTCTTTTCATGGTGCTCTTGAAGGTGTCAGCATTAGAGCAAGATATGCAATGGTCAACATTAAAGACGGCAAAGATATTAATGATTTAAGGTTTTACGTTAGCTTTAAATTCGGGTCGAAATCAAAATAAGCTCGTCCTCCTGTCATTTTACACAACGGAGCTGTAGGTACTCTGTTGTGGTCTATTCCAGTGCTGGGTACCTGTTTTCGACAACAGGTACCCAGCTTAATTCACACCATCTGCTATTTAAATATATCTAAAAATGTCTGCTCTCATTTCCCCACAGACTTATATGGTTTATTTCAGAATATGATTTCTGTAGCTTTTAAGCACAAACATATAAAACATAATAAAAGGAATAATATTCATAACACCGACGGAAGTATAGAGAATATTCAAAGGCATTGATTCCGTTATCTTTCCGCAAAAAACCGCACCAGCAACAATACCCATTGAATATGCACACTCAAGCGTTGAATTTGCTCGACCGATAGATTCTTTTCTGACAATTTTTGATGCCATTACCGGCAACATAGTGTGTTCAACTCCCACACCGAATCCTATCAGTAACCCACCGCTTATCATGCTGAAATAATCTGTTGCGTTACCGAATATGTAATACCCTATAATATAAAGTACATAAGATAACCATGCGATGTAGCCCGGGTCACGTTTATCCAGAACATAGCCAGCAAGAGGGCGCATAATAAAATTCCCCAAAGCATATGCCATTATCACAACACCGGCATTCATTACACCTTCGTTTCTGGCGTGGATAACAGCATACGACATAAATAACCCATGCCACATACTTGCTACAAATCTGAGAAATGCCAGAGAAAGCACTCTATATTCTATGAAGCATTCTAAAGACAGTTTGCGTTTTGGAATCTGTGTTTGTTCAATCTTTATAAATAATACCGGAATAATGAGAATAAACCCCGTAATTGTCAGTAGAGCAAAAAGAGTTCTATATGATTCTATATCAATTATATAAAACACAGATGATGATGCCAACAACATGCCAAAAACGGATGTCATGCCAATTAGTCCTAACCCTCTTCCTGCATTTTCCTTGTTGACAATATCTATTGTCAGTGCAGGATATATTGCCCGAACCGCTCCGGAACCAACGCCATGAAGCAATCTGACAAACAAAAGGAGCATGAAAACTGCGGCAAAATAATATAAACCTGTACACGCTATACATAATAATAAACCAAAAATAAAAACTGTTTTTCGCCCAATTCTGTCCGTTATGTATCCAATAAAAAACTTAATAAACAATGCTGATACTGAAAAAATACCTATGAATAGACCAATATAACTCCTGCTATAATCCATATTTTCAGATATATATACAGGGAAGATCGCTATTATGCTGTATTCAACAATAGAAAATAGTGACATGGAGAAAAACAAGAGCAACATATTAAAAGACATCAGCCGATACTTTGCCATAACAATCAGTTCCTATCAGTATCTTTTCCTGTTGAAAGATATTTTGTATGTAAACATTATATATCTGACCAACAGATTTTTAAACAAAATACTGTATCTGCCTTAACAAAATAATAACATTAACTTTTATATGTAATAGGAACTCAATAAAATGCTTCATCATAAAAAAAGCCCTGCGGAAAACCACAGGGCTTTTTAAATTTAGGCTTTAAAAATCGCTTACAGAGCTTTTGCAGCTTTCGCCAGTTCGATACCGGCGTTAATAGCGTTTTTATTAAGTTCTTCTGTGCCTTTGGGAACTCTGGAAAGAACCGCTTTTTCAAGGGTTTCGGGTTTAACGAAACCACAGATTTCGTTAAGTGCGCCGAGAGTTACCACGTTTGCAACCATCGCTTTACCCACTTTTTCAGCGGCTGTGCGGATGATAGGCATCATGTAAACTTTCCAGTTGCCTTTGGGCGCGGTTTTGACCATAAGGTCGTCCAGAATAAGGATACCGCCGTCCACAAGGTCTTTGGAATATTTGTCTGCTGCTTCCTGAGTAAGGGCAACCAGAACATCGGGAGCCATTACTTTCGGATAGTAGATTTCTTCGTCACTGATAATAACTTCCGCCTTGGAAGCACCACCGCGCGCCTCAGGTCCGTAGGATTGAGACTGGATAGCTTTTTTACCCTCAAGAACGGATGCGCCGGCTGCGAGGATGATACCTGCCGTGATCATACCCTGACCGCCTGAACCGCTGAGTCTGATTTGATGTCTAGCCATTATATCACCTCTTAGCTCAGCCCGACGTTAGCATCATATGCTTCAACGTATTCGGGCTTTTCAACGTCATGAAGAACGCCTATCGGGAATTTGCCTGCTTTTTCTTCTTCAGACATTTTTTCCCACTGTGCTATTGCCACAGAGTGCTCTTTCTGCCATTCGATCATACCTGCGGGGCTCGCAAGTTTGTTTTTACGTCCGTAGCCTGTGGGGCATCCGGCGATGATCTCAACAATAGAGAAACCTTTGTGCTCAAAAGCCTGTTTCATCAGTTTTTCCATAGGAACAGCGTGGTAAGTTGTTGTTCTTGCAACAAATGTAGCACCTGCGCCGATAGCCAGCTGAGCAATATCGAACTGGTTGTCGGAGTTACCGAAAGGAGCTGTAGTCGCACGTGAGCCTTTGGGCGTTGTGGGCGAATACTGACCGCCGGTCATACCATAGATGAAGTTGTTGAACACGAAACAAGTGATGTTAATGTTACGACGGCAAGCGTGGATGAAGTGGTTACCACCGATAGCCGTCATGTCGCCGTCACCGCCCATAGCGATAACATTGAGTTTGGGGTTTGCAACTTTAACGCCTGTTGCGAAAGCAAGTGAACGTCCGTGTGTTGTGTGGAGTGTGTTGAAATCCACATAACCGGGAAGACGTGAAGCGCAACCGATACCTGATGTCATAACAACATCATCTTTTTCCCAGCCGATGCTGTCGATTGCTCTTATCATAGATTTCATAATGATACCATAGCCGCAGCCGGGGCACCAGATATGAGGGATTTTACCTTTTCTGAGGTATTTGCTGTAATCGTAGGACATTATTTACCCCCCTTGATTTTGTTGAGGATGGTAATGGGGTTGATAGGTTCTGAGTCAATCTGGAATATTCCTTCAACTTCAGGGGAGCCTTTCAGCACTCTTTCAACTTCAAGAGCTGTCTGTCCGAGGTTCATTTCGGGCACGATAACTCTTTTAACTTTACCTTTGTATTTCAGAAGGTGTTTGTCAGGGAAAGGCCAGATTGTAAGAGGTCTGAAAAGACCGACTTTAATGCCTTCCGCTCTTGCCATCTGAACTGCTTCTTTTGCGGAACGTGCTGTAGAACCGAATGCAAAGATAAGGATTTCCGCATCGTCGCACATCATTTCGTCAACAACAACGATCTCGTCGTAATGGTCGTCCACTTTCTTCTGCTGGCGGATTTCGTCAGCCTGAGCCAGTTTACCGTCGTTTGAAGGGAAACCGTCGGGAAGGTGGTTAAGACCTGTTATGTGATAGCGATAGCCTGAACCGAAATCGGCCATAGGAGCTACGCCGTCAGCTTCGGGTTTGTAGGGCAGATAGTCTTTGGGGTCGCAAGTAGGACGCTTGCGGTCAATAACTGTAAGATCGCCGGGTTCGGGCATCTCAACTGCTTCTCTCATGTGACCGATGATCTCATCTGTAAGAAGGATAACGGGCATACGGTATTTTTCAGCAAGGTTGAAAGCTCTTACGGTTTCGTTGAGTTGTTCCTGTACAGTCGAGGGAGTCAGAGCTATACAGGGGTGGTCTCCGTGTGTACCCCAGCGTGCCTGCATAACATCAGACTGTCCGGGACCTGTGGGAAGACCTGTAGAGGGTCCGCCTCTCATAACGTTAACAATAACGCAGGGAATCTCGGTCAGGTAACCGTAACCAAGGTTCTCCATTTTAAGGCTCATACCGGGACCGGATGTAGCGGTCAGTGATTTTTTTCCGGCTATAGAGCCGCCAAGAGTAGCCGCCATAGCAGCAAGCTCGTCTTCCATTTGGATAAATCTTCCGCCCAGTTTGGGCAGTCTCGCAGCAAGTATCTCTGCGACTTCAGTGGAAGGTGTGATAGGATAGCCGGCATAAAAACGGCAGCCCGCATAAAGAGCACCTTCACATACAGCCTCATTCCCCTGAAGGAACTTTACTTGTTTAGCCACAAATTCCTCCTAATATTATTTCTTATAAACTTCGATAGCAAAATCAGGACATCTAAGCTCGCACTGCATGCAGGCGATACACTTGTCGAGATCTTTAACGGCGGCCTTGAAATCTTTCATTTCAAGGGCGTCAACAGGGCAAAGTTCTACGCAAATCTCGCAGCCTTTGCAGAGATTGACGTAAATTTCAATTTTTTCTGCCTTAGCCATTTACCTCTCCTTATCGAATTTGAGACATTCCCATTCTATTTAAAACCGTAAATTGAAACGGTTTTTAATCCTTTATTTCCCCAGAACCTCGGCAACCTTTCTGCCGATGTCCGCAGGTGAGTGAACAACATGAACGCCGCACTTTTCAAGGGCTTCCATCTTCGCTGCGGCTGTGTCATCGCCGCCTGAAATAATGGCTCCCGCGTGTCCCATCCTCTTTCCCTTAGGCGCCGTCTGTCCCGCAATAAAGCTGACGACGGGTTTGGAAAAATTCTGTTTTATCCACTCGCCCGCCTTAACCTCCGCCTGTCCGCCTATCTCTCCGATAAGCACGACACACTCGGTCTGGGCGTCGTATTCAAACATCTCAAGCAGGTCTATATATTTAAGTCCGATAATGGGGTCGCCGCCTATGCCTATGCACGTTGACTGACCGAACCCGAACGAACTTACCTGTTTAACCGCTTCATATGTAAGGGTTCCCGATTTGCTTATTATTCCCACTGTTCCGGGTGCGTGTATCTCGCCCGGCATGATGCCCATTTTACATTCACCGGGGGTGATTACGCCGGGGCAGTTGGGACCCACAAGCATTGTGCGGGATGTACCCGTCTTCATCATTCTTTTGACCTTGAGCATGTCCTTAACAGGTATGCCCTCGGTGATGCACACGCAGAGGTCGAGGTTAGCGTCCACAGCCTCCATAACGGAGTCGGCAGCGAATGCCGGCGGAACGTAAACTATCGAAGCGTTGCAGCCTGTCTTTCTGACAGCTTCCATCATTGTGTCGAAAACCGGAGTTCCGTCCACCTCGGTTCCGCCCTTGCCCGGCACAACGCCCGCAACAATGTTGGTTCCGTATTCTTTCATTCTGGCCGCGTGGAATCTGCCCTGCGAACCGGAAAGACCCTGCACCACCACTTTGGTTCTGTTGTTAACAAGTATGCTCATGCGACCTCTCCTTACTTCTTGACAGAGCGTTTGTGCGGCTCTGATTTTGCAAGTTCAACAGCTTTCTGTGCGGCGTCAGCCATGGTATCGCCCGTTACGATGTTGATACCTTTCGCGGATGCGCCCTCTTCCAGAATTTTTCTGCCTTCCGCCACATGGGTTCCATCCAGTCTTACAACTATGTGCCTGTCTCCGGGCACCTCGTCAGACGCTTTCAGAACGCCCTCGGCTATGAGGTCACAGCGGACTATGCCGCCGAATATATTTACGAATATCACCTTGACCTTGGGGTCGGTGAGGATAATCTTAAACGCTTCACGAACCTTATTGACGTCTGCGCCGCCGCCGACATCAAGGAAATTCGCAGGCTGACCGCCAAAAGACTTTATGATGTCCATGGTTGCCATCGCAAGACCCGCGCCGTTGACCATACATCCGATATTTCCTTCCATACTCACATAAGACAGGTCGAAAATGGACGCCCTGACCTCCTGCGGTTCAAGCTCGCCGTAATCCTTCATCTCTTCAATTTTCGGATGTCTGAAAAGAGCGTTGTCGTCAACGGTCATTTTGGCATCCAGACACACTATCTCGCTTTCGCCTGTGACAACCAGAGGGTTTATCTCAAGCATCATAGCGTCGTGGTTTACAAAACACTGATAGAGTCTCTCTGCGATGTCTGCGAACTTGTTCAGAAGGTTTGACGGAAGCCCTATCTTCTTCGCTATCTTGCGTCCGGTGAACTGGGAAAGACCCAGAACGGGACTGATATGTTCTTTAACAATCGCCGCAGGGTTGCTCTTCGCAACCTCTTCGATCTCAACGCCGCCCTCGGAGCTTGCTATGATCATATGCTGCTCTGAGTCGCGGTCTACAAGAAAGCTGAGATATATCTCCTGACGGATATCCGTCGCTTTCTCTACCAGTATTCTGTGGACAATCTTGCCCTCTTCCCCCGTCTGCTTGGTGACGAGTTTCATACCGAGCATCTGGGTCGCCTCGTCGTATACGTCGCCGTATGCGCTGACAACCTTAACGCCGCCCGCCTTGCCTCTGCCTCCGGCATGAACCTGAGCCTTAATGACCCATTTTTCGCCTTTAAGCGATTTAGCCACCCTTAAAGCGTCGCTGGCAGTCGATGCCACTCCGCCATCGGGAACAGGAACACCGTAGGATCTCAAAAGACCCTTCGCTTGAAATTCATGCAAATACATGGCTCACCCTCCTGTAGTCATTACGGTTCAGAATTTTAGCATTTACGTTCATAAATACCTTTTTTGCAACCCTTTTCTGCAAAGGGCGAGCCATGTTTTTTACTTTTAATTACAAGTCAAAATTATTTGACTTATGCTTATTTCAGGAAGCCCAGTCTCTTAAGATCTTCAACAAGACCTTTAACAGAGTTAACTGAAACGTCGAACATTTTTTGCTCATCAGCGTTAAGGTCGACTTCGATGATTCTCTCTACGCCGCCTTTGCCAAGAACAACCGGAACGCCCACATAGTAGCCGTCAACGCCGTACTGACCGCTGAGTTTCGCACAAACTGCAAGAACTCTTTTCTGGTCGCGCAGAACAGCTTCTGCCATCTGGATAGCAGAAGAAGCGGGTGAATAGAATGCAGAGCCTTTTTTAAGCAGAGCAACAACTTCGCCGCCTGCTGCTTTTGTACGCTCAACCATTGCAGTCATAACTTCGTTGGCTTTCGCTTCGCTACCGTATTTTTTGATAAGCTGTTCCATAACCGGAACGCCGTTCACGTTTGCATAGCGAACAAGGGGAACCATTGTATCGCCGTGACCGCCGAGAACCATTGCGTTAACGTCTTTAACAGACACGCCGAGTTCCCATGCGATGAAAGTCGCGAATCTTGAAGAGTCAAGAACGCCTGCCTGACCGTATACTCTTTCAGCGGGAAGTCCGGAAACTTCCTGAAGAAGTGTAACCATTGCGTCAAGCGGGTTAGAGATAACGATAACGTGAGCTTCGGGGCAATATTTTTTAACGCTTTCTGCAACAACTTTGATGATGCCTGCGTTAGTTGTAAGAAGGTCGTCTCTGCTCATACCGGGTTTTCTGGGAAGACCTGCGGTAACGATAACTATGTCAGCGCCTTCAAGACATGCATAGTCGTTAGAACCTGTCAGCATAACGTCAAAGCCGTCAACTCTTGATGCTTCAACGATATCAAGCTGTTTTCCCTGAGGAAGGTCTTCAACGATATCGAACATTACAACATCGCCGAGTTCTTTAAGAGCTGCGAGCTGAGAAAGAACGCCTCCGATATTTCCGCCGCCTACAAGAGCGATTTTAGGTCTGGTGAAGTTAGCCATTTAAGCCCCCTACATTATTTTTATTCGTAGTATAAAAAGGCGCCCGCTCTCTTTAAACGGGCGCCAAAGCTGCATTATATTGAGTCGATTATTTTGTTCAGTGTTGCGCTGGGACGCATAGCCGCGAAAGCTTTTGCTGCGTCGGGTTTGTAATATCCGCCAACATCTGTGGGTTTGCCTTCCGCAGCAGCGATTTCAGACATGATAGCTGTTTCGTTGTCAGCCAGAGCTTTTGCGATGGGTGCAAACTTAGCAGCGATGTCTTTATCTTTTGTCTGAGCGGCAAGAGCCTCTGCCCAGTACAGTGCAAGATAGAAGTGGCTGCCTCTGTTGTCTATTTCGCCTGCTTTTCTTGAAGGCGCCTTGCTGTTTTCAAGGTGTTTGCCAACAGCAGCATCAAGAGCGTCAGCGAATATCTGAGCTTTGTCATTTTTGTAAGTTGCGGCAACGTGCTCCAGAGAGGGAACAAGCGCACAGAACTCACCGAGTGAATCCCAGCGCAGGTGACCTTCTTTAAGGAACTGCTGAACGTGTTTGGGTGCAGAACCGCCCGCACCTGTTTCAAAAAGTCCGCCGCCGTTAAGCAGGGGAACGATTGAAAGCATTTTTGCAGATGTTCCAAGCTCAAGGATGGGGAAAAGGTCAGTGAGGTAATCTCTGAGTGCGTTACCTGTTACAGAGATGGTATCAAGTCCTTTTCTCGCTCTGTCGCAAGAGATCTGGATAGCTTCATCGGGTCTTTTTATGCTGATATCAAGACCTGTTGTATCGAATTTTTTAAGGTAAGCGTTCACCTTTTTGATAAGCTCGATATCGTGAGCTCTTCTGTCGTCAAGCCAGAAGATAGCGGGTGCGCCGGATGCTTTTGCTCTTGTAACTGCAAGTTTTACCCAGTCAAGGATAGGAGCGTCTTTAGCCTGGCATCCTCTGAAGATATCGCCTTTCTTAACTTCCTGAGAAAGAAGAACTTTACCGGATTCGTCAACTATACGGATAGTACCTTCAGCAGGAGCGAAGAATGTTTTATCGTGTGAACCGTATTCCTGTGCTTTCTGAGCCATCAGACCGACGTTGGAAACTGAACCCATTGTTGCGGGATCAAAAGCGCCGTGTTTCTGGCAGTCTTCGATAACTGTCTGATAGATAGTTGCATAGCATCTGTCGGGGATCATTGCGATTGTATCGTGAAGTTTGTCGTCGCGTCCCCACATCTGACCGCCGTCACGGATAACAACGGGCATGGATGCGTCGATGATGATGTCGTTGGGAACGTGCAGGTTGGTGATGCCTTTAGCGGAATCAACCATTGCAAGTTCGGGCTGAACTTCGTAAACAGCCATAATAGCCGCTTCGATTTCAGCTTTTTTATCAGCAGGCAGTTTGCCGAGTTTTGCGTAAACGTCGCCAAGACCGTTGCTTGTGTTAACGCCGATTTCTTTAAATTCAGCTGCGTATTTGTCGAATACTGCTTTGTAGTAAACTTCAACGCAGTGACCGAACATAACCGGGTCGGAAATTTTCATCATGGTAGCTTTCAGGTGGAGTGAAAGCAGAACGCCCGCAGCTTTCGCTTCTTCGATAGTTTTAGCGAAGAACTCACGGAGTTTTGCAACGTCCATGTGTGTGGAGTCGATTATTTCGCCTGCCTGAAGAGCAAGTTTATCTTTAAGAACCTGAACAGAACCGTCTTTGCCGACGAATTCATATTTCACGTTAGTTGCTTTTTCCATTGTAACGGCTGTTTCATTGCCGTAGAAGTCGTTAGCATCCATATGAGCAATGCGTGTTTTTGAATCGGCAGGCCAGGGCTTCATCATTCTGTGAGGTTTTTTCTGTCCGAATTTTTTAACGGAAGCAGCAGCCCTTCTGTCGGAGTTACCTTCGCGCAGAACGGGGTTAACAGCAGAACCGAGAACTTTTGCATATCTTGCTTTGATCTCTTTTTCAGCGTCAGTTTTAGGCTCTTCGGGGAATTCGGGTACGTCGTAACCTTTGGAACGAAGTTCAGCTATAGCCTCTTTAAGCTGGGGGATGGATGCTGATATGTTGGGGAGTTTGATGATGTTCGCTTCGGGTTTCTGAGTCAGCTCGCCCAGCTGAGTCAGGTAGTCTTCAACCTTCTGGTCGTCTTTCAGGTTTTCGGGGAAGTTTGCAAGTATTCTTCCGGAAAGGGAGATATCCCTAGTTTCAACGGAGACACCGGCGTTTTTAACGAACTGCTGCACTATGGGAAGCAGCGAATAGGTCGCCAGCGCAGGTGCTTCGTCAATTTCTGTCCAGATAATGAGTTGCTTTGACATGATTTCTCCTTTTGCGATTTGTTATTCGACTTAATCCTCTTCTCTATCGTTATATGTTACCCGTTTTAGTAAAATCTTAAAAGCGGTGATGCGCTTTCAAGAAATGTGCCGCATGCAGAACGTTCCGATTCGCCTGCTCATTTAAGACTGTCGCGGAGCGTAAAAGTTTTCTTGGCGACTTCTATAATGCTATTATTTTTTATAACTGTATACAGTATACTGTTATATATTTTACTAAGTTTTTGTCAAGCATTATTGCCCTTTTCTATGATAAAACATTATTTAAATTTTATTTTCCTCACACTGCCAATCTTTTGCAAGTGGAATTTTTTTAACATACCAAAATGCGTCTGACAAACCTCTGAAATGCCTGCCAAGAAAGAACTATAGAATATATTGAATATTTCAATATCAAATTGAAATATTGTTACAAAAATCACATTCAAGTATAAACCTTGTTTTAAAATGGCGACTTTGATAATAAATATTAAACGGTGTTTGTATTTGAAATGAGCTGCATCTTAAAAAACATCATCGGTTCGTAATTTTTTTACAGAAAGACCGCGGATGTCTTTTAACAGAATAAAAGCACAGCTGAATTGTTAACAGATCAATGCATCAGATAAAGCAGAACTCCGAAAAACGACAGACATAAAGCGGAAAAACGCGTAATAAGTTGATATTTATCTTCAAAAGATGAAAAAAGACCCTTTCCGGCATAACCTGCCGTAACAGACGCCAGAGAAGTGGTCACCATCATCCCCAACGTCAGAGCAAGCGTACCCGCAAAAGCCATAACCGGCATTCTTACAGCCAGAAAAAAAGTGCCTACAGTAAAGGTCGCAGGACACGGTATCATTCCGGAAATAAAGGTAAAAATTAAATTACCCTCTTTGCGTGGCTCCTGCTTTCTGAATGACGCGGCAAACAGATACAGACCGAAAAGTATAAGCGAAACCGAGCTTACCGATGCAAATACATTACCGTAACTGTCTATCGCACCGCTAAGATGCATATCGGTCAAATAATATACGCCGAAAACAAGACACATCGACATCAGTCCATGGAACATTCCGGACAAAGCACCGACAAAAGCCGCTTTAACGCCCGAAATTCCTCTCGAAACAGTATAGGCGGAAACGGCTGCCTTGTTATGCCCCGGACCGGCCGCATGCACCAATCCGTAGACAAACGAGAACAGCACAATCAGAAACACTCCTTTCGATGAGCCAGTAGCGCGATACTCTGCCGCCTTTCCGGTTATAGTGCTTCTCAGACTGTACTGCATCTCTGTCAGATGAGAAAGAAATCCTGACCAGACGTTGCTTTTATAAAGCGCATACAGCACCGCTGCCATCGCCATAGCCAACAATGCAGCAAATATTTTTTTCATTTTTTACCCCTAAGCATGACCGCATCCGGACTTATCTGTCCGAAGTAGTATTTCAAGGAATCAAACACGGCTATTTTCGCAGTAACTTTTTTACTGTCTCCGCCGGAAACGGATGCAGAATTCACCTTTACGCTGTTGTAATATGCAGGGTCATAGATCAGGATATCAGATCCGGAAACAGGAACCGCCACAGACATCTCCAATCTGAATCCGCAGGAAAGCCTGCCGTTTATGACATTCGGCATAAAATCAGTTGCTCTGGTGAATTTGACAGTATTCTTTCCGTTTCTTATAAAAGTAAAATAGGAACTCTCCGAAAATTGGTCAAAATACCCCTTTTTGAATGCAGCAACCTCGTCGAGATCAAGCCTGCCGTTACGGTTTTTATCGTAATCCATGATCATCATGGCTGAAAACATATCATCAAACAGCCAAGACTGTTCTATCGCAGTGATCCGACCCTGACCAGTTTCTATGGAAACATCCACATCAACAAAGACGTGCGGATGCGCAAATACCGGGGCAGCTGTCAGAATAATCAATAATGTAACTAAAAAAACTTTCATAATAAACGGATTCGGAACTCCCTTCTTAAGTTCGACAGAAACATATCAGATAAATATCATTTATTTACAAAAAAAGCCCGCCTTTTAAGGGGCGGGCTTTATGATTAGAACTATCTAACCTTAGAATGCTACTGTTTCGACATATGAAAGTTCAAAATCGCCCATTTTATCGAACTCAAGATATTTGTATATCTCAGCCGCTTTCGGAGCAACTTTTGTGTTCATATACTCGAAGTATTTATCAACAGAAGGGATTTCGCCCAGAACAGCGGCAATGGCTGTCAGCTCGGCAGAACCGAGGAAGACGTTTGCGCCGTCGCCTATTCTGTCGGGGAAGTTTCTTGTTGATGTGGAAAGAACTGTTGCGCCGGGAGCAACGCGACCCTGATTACCCATGCAGAGTGAGCATCCGGGAAGCTCTGTTCTTGCGCCGACTGATGAGAAGATGCTGTAGTAGCCTTCTTCCTTAAGCTGCATTTCGTCCATCAGCGTGGGAGGAGTGAGCCACATGCGTGTTTTGGGATAAGGAACGCCTTCCCATATTTTACCTGCCGCGCGGAAGTGACCTATGTTTGTCATACAGGAGCCGATGAAGGTCTCATCAACTTTTGTTCCCGCAACTTCGGAAAGAAGTTTGACATCATCGGGGTCGTTGGGGCATGCAAGGATAGGTTCTTTGATGTCCGCAAGGTCGATTTCTATTACAGCGGCATATTCAGCGTTCGCATCTCTTTCGAGCAGAACGGGATTTTTAAGCCATGCCTCACAGTCGTCGATACGTTTCTGCAGAGTGTTGGCATCCTGATAGCCTGCTTTTATCATCTTTTTCATCAGTGCGATGTTAGATTTAATATATTCGGCAACTGATTTTTCGGAAAGTTTTATAGTACCGCCTGCGGCTGAACGCTCGGCAGTTGCATCAGTAAGCTCGAAAGCCTGTTCAACAGTGAGGTCGGGAAGACCTTCCATCTCAAGGATACGTCCGTTGAACACGTTTACTTTGTTCTTTTTGGGAACGGTGAGCAGACCCTGTTTGATAGCCCAGTAAGGAATAGCGTTCACAACGTCGCGAAGAGTGATGCCGGGGTTCAGTTTGCCTTTGAACTTAACAAGGACTGATTCCGGAACGTCAAGGGGCATGAAGCCCAGAGCGCCTGCAAAAGCAACCAGACCTGAACCCGCGGGCAGTGAAAGACCCATGGGGAAACGGGTGTGGGAGTCGCCGCCTGTTCCCAGTGTGTCGGGAAGCAGAAGTCTGTTAAGCCATGAGTGGATTACGCCGTCGCCGGGGCGGAGCGCAACGCCTTTTCTTGCCGCAACAAAATCGGGAAGAGATTTGTGCATCTTAACGTCAGCAGCCTTAGGATATGCCGCTGTGTGGCAGAATGACTGCATGAACATGGGTGAAAGGAACTCAAGACAAGCGAGTTCTTTGATCTCATCTCTTGTCATGGGACCTGTTGTATCCTGTGAACCGACTGTGGTCATTTTGGGTTCGCAAGCCGCTCCGGGAAGAACGCCTGCAAGTCCGCAAGCCTTTCCGATTATCTTCTGTGCAAGAGTGTAGCCCTGACCGGGTTTTGCAACCGGGTTCTCTGCAATAGTGAACACTGTTGTTTCGCCGAGACCGAGAGCCGCTCTGGCTTTGCCTGTGAGCTGACGTCCGATGATGAGGTTAAGACGTCCGCCTGCTCTGTATTCGTCTTTCAGAGTGGCAGGTTTAACGGTGAAAGTGGAAAGCACTTTGCCAGCTTCGTCTTTTATCTCGCCTTTTTCTGTATTGATAACGATAACGTCGCCTGTGTTGAATGCGTCAACATTACAAGCGATGGGAAGACCGCCTGAATCCTGAGTGGTGTTGAAGAAGATAGGCGCGATAACGTTACCGATGATTGTACCGCCGTTCTTTTTGTTGGGAACAAAGGGAATCTCGGAACCTATTCTCCACATTACGGAGTTGCAGGCAGATTTTCTTGAAGAACCGGTACCCACAACGTCACCAACGAAAGCCACTTCAAAGCCTTCAGCCTTGTACTGCTCCATTGTTGCGTTGCCGTCGGGGAATCTTGTTTCGCCCATTGCAAGCGCGTGAAGAGGTATGTCAGGTCTGCTCCATGCGTGTTTTGCAGGGGAGAAGTCGTCTGTGTTTATCTCACCGGATACCTTGTATACTTTAACTTTGTACTCTTTGCGCAGTTCAGGTTTGGATGTGAACCATTCAGCATCCGCCCATGATTTAAGAACCGCCATAGCGTTAGCATTTGTTTTTGAAAGAGCAACCACTTCGTCGAAAGCGCCGTAAACAAGGATTGTTTTCTTAAGTGCTTCTGCGGCTTCCGCGCCGAGTTCAGCGTCTGTCAGAAGTTCCACGAGGGGTTTAACGTTGTAACCGCCGAGCATTGTTCCAAGAAGGAATACTGCTCTTTTTTTGTCGATAAGGGGGGATTTGGTTTCGCCTTTTGCTACTTTTGCAAGCCAGTTCGCCTTAACTTCCGATGCAGGGTCAACACCGGGTGCGACTCTGTTTTCAATAAGATCCACAAGCTCTTTTGTAGCGGAAGACTGCTCAAGAAGTTTGCAAACTTCGGCAGTGAATTCGGGTGTGAGAGGCAGAGCAGGGATGCCCATTTTTGCCCTGTCTTCAACCTGTTTCAGGTATTCCTGCATCAATGACATAAACATACTCCTGTATTTAAGGACGGAATACGACCTTTTGTTGTATCAGATTGTATTCTGTATACAATTTTCCCTCGGGTTTGTCAAAATGTTTTAGAACATTTTTCTAGTGATTCCGGTTTTAACACAGGCAATCAAAGCATATTCGGAAGCTATACACAATTAAATATTTGATAAATATGATTAATGAGACACTACTTACATTTAAACGCTATTATCTTGTCAAAAAATTAACTATTAATTCAGAACGCTTACTCAAAACGGACATTAACATAAAAACAATAAGAGATAAGTTTTTGATATATTGAGAAATCAAAACGGATAGTAATGAAATTGATATGTCAGCGGAGAAATGCCGCCGCCCTGACAGGCGAACCGTCGCCCTCTTTTATGTTCAGAGGGAAAATTCCGATGTCAAAATCCTTTCCCTCAAGCCTCTCAAGACCTTTCAGATTTTCACAGATGAATATATTTGCCGCAAAAAGGATGCGGTGAATATCAAGATTGAAACAGTCAACACCGTCAACGGATATCATATCACACGCAACACCCTTAACACCTGTTGATACCAGAAACTTAGCCGCTTCGGCATCCATTACCGGAAAGTTTTCAAAATATTTCTCATCACCCCAATATTTGTCCCATCCGCTCTGAAATACTGCAATTTTTGAGTCTTTCAGCGCCTTTTCATAGGGTTTCAGATGGTCTGAAGTGATTTTGCCTTTGACACTTCTGACATCTATGAGGCACCCTTTGCCGTAAAGGTCGTTCAGGTCTATCTGTGAAAGGGTCTTTTTGTTTTCAAGAACGTGTGCCGGAGCGTCCATATGGGTTCCTGTGTGGGAGACCATAGTAATGAGCTTTTCGGCAAACCCATGCTCCGCAACAGTATTAGCCTGTTTCAGAACAGGTGCTTCCGTACCCGGGTAAACTGGCATCCCTTCTGCAATTTCGTGTGTGAGGTCAATGATTTTCATACGCGGTTTTTAAGATGAATATAGTGGAAAGTCAAGGAAGAAAATCCACCCAAACCCTCCTTTGTCAAAGGAGGGCTTTCAGATCCCCCTTTAATAAAGGGGGACTGAGGGGGATTTACATTTATGAAATGCGAAGTTTATAAGCAGTAAAAACGTCAGGATTACGTTCGTGGAATGAATGAAACCTGCTTTGCAGGTTGAATGAAAGGAACGTGAGCGCAGGGAGGCTATGCCGAGTGGAGCGTTAGCGGGATTTCCCAAGGAGGGGAAATCCCGCATAAACTTATTTAGGTCCGGTCATGTTTTCAGGTATAACATACTCATCAAACTGCTCTTCCGTAAGGAATCCCAGTTTAACAGCAGCCTCTTTCAATGTGGATTTGTCCGCATGTGCTGTTTTGGCTATCTTTGCCGCCTTGTCATATCCGATATGCGGGTTGAGTGCCGTGACCAGCATCAGAGAATTTCTGAGATTGTGGTCGATTTTGTCCCTGTTCGCTTTTATGCCCACCGCGCAATGCTCATTGAACGACAATATAGCATCTGCCAGCAGTTTGACCGATTGCAGGAAGTTATAGATTATCACGGGTTTGAACACGTTCAGCTCAAAGTTGCCCTGACTTGCGGCAAAACCGATGGTGGCATCGTTGCCGAACACCTGACATGCAACCATAGTAACCGCTTCCGCCTGCGTAGGGTTCACCTTTCCGGGCATAATGGAGCTGCCCGGTTCGTTCTCAGGTATCTCAAGTTCCCCTATTCCGCATCTGGGACCTGAGGCGAGCCAGCGCACGTCGTTTGCTATCTTCATCATGTTGGCTGCAAGCGCTTTGAGGCTTCCGCTGGCGCCTGTGAGCGCGTCATGAGATGTGAGTGCCTGAAATTTATTGGATGCAGATTTGAATTTTTTACCTGTAAATTTGGATATCTCTTCCGCCGCCATCACAGAGAGTTTCGGATGCGCGTTAAGTCCTGTTCCCACCGCAGTACCGCCGATTGCAAGCTCGCGCACATGCTCTATGCACTCGGTTACCTGTCGGATATTTGTATCAAGCATTGCGACATAGCCTGAAAATTCCTGACCCAGCGTAAGAGGGGTCGCATCCTGAAGGTGTGTCCTGCCTATCTTAACGATCCCTGAAAATTCGTCGGATTTCTGTTTCAGCGTGTCGCGCAGAACAGCTATCGCAGGGAGCAGGTCGTCCTCCACAGCTATCACCGCGGCGATATGCATAGCCGTCGGGAAAGTATCGTTTGAGCTTTGGGACATATTGACATGATCGTTGGGATGTATCAGCCTTTCCGAACGAAAATCACCGCCCATGATTTCAGTGGCGCGGTTGGCTATAACTTCGTTTAAATTCATATTGGTCTGTGTTCCGCTGCCTGTCTGCCATATGGCAAGGGGGAACTGATCTTCCAGTTTTCCGGCGAGTATTTCGTCACAAGCCTTTGTAATGGCTTCACATTTCTGCTCTTCAAGTTTGCCCAGACGGTTGTTCACCACCGCCAGAGAACGCTTAAGCACAGCAAACGCGCTGATAAGGTTAACGGGCATTTTTTCCCAGCCTATTTTGAAATTCTCAAGGCTCCTCTGTGTCTGCGCTGCCCAGTAAACATCTATCGGGACATTGATTTCTCCCATAGTGTCCTTTTCTTTCCTGTACTGCATAACTGCCCCCGGATTATTTATATGATTAATTATACTATATGCCTCTTTTTTCTCCAGAGAAATAGTTCATCACCGGATTTTAAAACTCCGTTCAATAAATATCCTTGTTTTTTGGGCGGGTTTTGAGTAATAATATCGGGTATTTTGGTTAACATTAGGGCAAAACCGATTTACAAAACAGAGACCGATACCGTCTCCGCGAGGAATAATATGACGAAGCGGTCTCATAAGTAATTCTTTGTACTACCAATAAATATCTATTGCGAGGTGGCTATGGAACTCAAAAACGCAATGCTTGAGCTGATCCGCAGAGCTTCCACCGATCTCTCCCCCGACGTGGAAGCGGCTCTCGTACAGGCATACGACAGAGAGGACGACGGCACTCCCGCCAAAAGCGTTTTCGGAACAATACTTGAAAACGTGAAACTGGCCAGGGAAGCGTCAACCCCCGTCTGTCAGGACACAGGTTCGGTGATAATGTACATCGACTTTCCCGTGGGACAATCTGAAAAAGTTTACAAAGAGGCTGCCGAGGCTGCCGCTATGGAAGCGACAAAACTTCAGTATCTGCGCCCCAACGCCGTTGACCCCATCACAGGCAAAAACTCCGGCAACAACGTCGGCGTTAACGCTCCCTACCTTCACTTCCACCAGTGGGACAAGGACGAGGTGAGAGTTCGTCTTATGCTGAAAGGCGGCGGTTCAGAGAACGTCGGCGCACAGTATAAACTTCCCGATTCAGGACTTAAAGCAGGACGCGACCTGAAAGGCGTTAAAAAAGTCGTCATCGACGCTGTGAACAAAGCACAGGGTCAGGGCTGCGCACCCGGTATCATCGGCGTGGGCATCGGCGGCGACAGGGTCACATCCTATGCGCTTTCCAAAGAGCAGTTCTTCCGCAAGCTGGGCGAACCCAGCACAAATCCCGACCTTGCCGCTCTTGAAAAAGAGCTTTACGAAGACCTCAACAAGCTGAACATCGGTCCTATGGGCTTCGGCGGAAAAACAACCTGCCTCGGCGTAAACATCGCCGCACAGCACAGACACCCCGCAACTTTCTATGTTGCAATCTCATACACCTGCTGGGTTTACAGAAGGAAGCAGATGATTATTAAAGGAAGCGAGGTGACCTATGATTAAGCTCACTACACCTATTTCTGAGGAAACTGCAAGATCTCTGAAAGTGGGCGACGAGGTTCTGCTTTCAGGCACCATCGTAACCGCAAGAGATGCCGCACACAAACTTATGGTGGAAGAAAAACCGGATTTCCCCCGTCCTTATATGAAAGACGGTGTGATATATCACTGCGGACCCGTTGTTAAAAAACATGACGACGGTTCATACAGCTTTGTTGCCGCCGGTCCCACAACATCTACCCGCGAAGAGCCTTATCAGGCGGCAGTATGCGAAGAATACTCTGTCAGAGCCGTTATAGGCAAAGGCGGAATGGGTCCCAAAACACTTGAAGGTCTGCAAAAAGTAGGCGCTGTGTACCTGCACGCTGTCGGTGGCGCCGGAACACTCATCGCCAAAAGATGCACGAAGGTCGAAACCGTTTTCAAACTTGAAGAGTTCGGTACTCCCGAAGCCTTCTGGGTTGTTCAGGTTGAAGACTTCCCATGTGTCGTCACCATGGACAGCCACGGCGGTTCGCTCCATAAAGAGATCGCCGCAAAATCCGACGAAGTAGCCAAAGAATTAATGGGGCTAAAATAAGCACTTTCTGAAAGCCCGCTTAAAAAAGCGGGCTTTTTTTTGATCCTCGGTACTAATCACATCCCCGCCAAACATATTAAAAGCCACGAAACGTTACCTACCATTTCTGGTATGTAAATTTTTTTTAATGCAGACCAAAAGTGTCCGTAATCTCCTTTTTTCCCTGATAATTACTCCATTGCGGCAATAAAGAAATTGTTAACAAAAGTGCCGTTTTTGTCTATCAAAAATAGTAGTTATTTCTGTATAATTATTGACAAACAAGGACTTTTAACAAAAAAACATTACTTTATTATTCATGAAAGCTGTGTTATAGATGCTTTAACATTTGATGACCTGCAAGCCACAAATGTTACATTATTTATGACAAGATGAGGTTTCGATGCTTATTATGTTTCGTTTTACAATTATAGTGATGGCTGTTCTGGTGGCGCTGCCTCTTTTTGCCGCTGACAAGCAAACTACAAAACTTAAGGATGTCATGACGGAGATTTCAAAAACCAGTCCCGAGATACGGGAATCCGTCAACGTATACGATTCTCTCAACGCAGAGCTTAAAATGGCAAAAACGGGGTACAATCCGGTCATATCCGCATATCTCTCCGGAGGCAAAGAGATAACCGACGGTGTTGATACGGACAACAAAAGAGAGGATCTCAACGCCACAAGCGCAACTATCAGCCTTAAACAGAATATATTCAACGGCAGCGGCACTGTTAACTATGTGCGTGAAACAGAGGCTCGCGTGATGTCAGCATCATACGATGTTCTCAACACTGCAAATCAGGTGTTTCTGTCAACTGCAGAAGCATACATAACCGTATTACAGGAGAAAGAACTTCTGGATATCGCGCTGGACAACGTTACAACTCAGGCGCAGATACTTGCACAAATTCAGGAAAAGACAAAATCCGGATTCGGAAAGATATCCGACCTTACGAACTCGCAGGCGAGACTGGCGCTCTCCCGTGCAAATTACATAGCCCAGCAGCAAAACCTTAAACAGGCGCTGGTTAAATTTCACCGCCAGACAGGAAGATTCCTTTCCTCTGATGAGTTTGAAATTCCGGATATGAGCTACAATCTTCCTAAATCCGCCGAAGAAATGGTAGATATTGCATTCGTTAACTACCCCGCCATAAACGTTTCCGATTACAACATTGTTGCCAAAAAATACGGCAAAAAACGTGTTAACGCACAGTATTACCCTATAGTGGACTTTGAACTTAAAGCCACTCACAATGACAATACAGGCGGCGACAAAGGTTCAACTGACATTCAGTCCGCAATGTTCTCAATGAATTACAACTTCTATGACGGCGGAAAACGCGGAGCCGAAAAGCAGCTGCGTACCGCTGAAATGATGAAGGAATATGAAAGAAGCTACATCGAGCGCAGAAACCTTATAGAGTCCGTAAGGCTCGCATGGAACATTAAAGAGGCGGAAGAACTCAAGATGCCGTTCCTTAAAGACTACGTTGACCTTACACTCAAAACCCGCGATGCTTTCGTTGAAGAGAACAAACTGGGGCGAAGAAGCCTTACGGAAGTTCTCAACATAGAAAACGATTACAACACTTCAAAGACTGCAATAACAAAATCTAAATACACCATCATGATAGCATACTTCAGACTGCTTCAGTCCACCGGTATTCTCATCAATGAATATGACAAAGACCTTGCAAAAAAAGTCGGTCTGCCCGACAGAATAAAGCTGAACACTCTGGAAGATTACGGAAACCTTGACCACAACAGGGATAAGGACGATGCGGACGACAGAAAAGACCAGTGTCAGCAGTCGATGGATCCGAAAACTGCTCCTTACGGATGCGAAGGCAGTGAAGGCATCAACATCGGATACACAGTCCCCGTAACTTTTGAGCCTTACATCAAACCGAAAAACGGCGACGATTCGCTGGAAGCACTCACTGTGATCCCTTCCGGCACAAAAACAGTTATAACAGAAGATGCGCTCGGTCTGCCGGAAGCACTGCCGACACCCGTGAAGCCAAAACCCGTTCCGCCGAAAACTTCCTCAAAAAGACTTCTTGACCCTTCTCAAAAAGAACAGACAATAGTACTCTCCGGCGATTCTTTCAAATCGGGGAGTTTTGAACTTACAGATGAGGCAACGGCTGAGATACTGCGTATAGCCAAAGAGCTTCGCGGACTTAAAGAGCCGTATATACTTAAAATTTACGGACATACGGATAACAGTCAGACTGTCGAACAGAGCAAGGAAATATCAAAACTGATGGTTATGAAAGTTCATAACAGATTTTTAGAGCTGGGAATTCCGAAAAGTGCTATGCTAGGATATGGCAAGGGCAGCAGTATGCCCGTTGCATCAAATGATTCGGTAATTTCCAAAGCCAAAAACAGGCGGATTGAGCTGAAAATAATTAAATAATGTAGGTGTTATGCGTTTAACCGCTTTGACGTGCGTCTTATTGGCGATGCTGTTTGTTGTCTCCGGCACTATCGTTGCCGCGTCAAAGTTTTATGTGCCTGAGAACGTATATTCGCAGTATGCGAAAAAATACGGATCGCAGGCGGAGATAAGACTGAATGCCCTTATTGACCTTATGGACAGTCTGGCAGACGCCACAGACGACAAAAAGGTCATAGAAGTTAACAAGTTCTTCAATCAGGTACAATATCAGACTGATATAAAGACCTGGGGACAGAGCGATTACTGGGCAAGCAGACTGGAATTTCTGGGCGTCGGAGCGGGCGATTGCGAAGACTATGCAGTTTCAAAGTTCCTAACCCTTCTCCAGCTGGGTGTTCCACAGGAGAAGCTGTTCCTCACATACGTTAAATGGAGGGACATATCACATATGGTTGTAACCTATTATAAGGAACCCAACACTGTCCCCTTCGTTCTGGACAACTACGACAAGTCTATCCAGCCCGCAACAAAAAGAACGGATCTGGCACCCGTATACAGCTTCACGGCGAATGACCTCTTTCTGCAGAAGCAGCAGGGTCTCGGTAAAAGGGTCGATCCGTCACAATCGAAAAACCTGAATAAACTTAAGGCAATAGATCTTGAGATCATGAAGAGGTAGAAAAGATGACACTTTTCAGACAGATTCAGATTCTTATCACGTCAATACTCATAGTTATGCTGGCGGTGGTGTTAAAGATAAACTTTGACAACACAAAGGAATTCATACGCAACCAGATGTATTCCAACGCAAAAAATACGGCAAACTCCATGTCTCTGTCGTTAAGCCCCTTCACAGGTGACACCGCAATGATGCAAACAATGATAAACGCTATGTTCGACGGCGGGTATTTTGAAGAGATACAGCTCACCGCAATGGACGGAAAAGAGATCTACAAAGTAAGCCAGAAACCCACAATAGAGGGCGTTCCGGCATTTTTCGTAAAACTTGTGAACCTTGAAACACCAGCAGCCAAAGCACAGGTGTCAAACGGATGGAACATCGCAGGTACCCTCACAGTTAAAGGACATCCGGGACTTTCATACATACAGCTTTGGGACAGCTTCAAATATCTCTGCCTCTCTTTCATAGTCATAGGCGCAATAGCAGTTGTTGTGAGCCATATAATCCTCAAATTCCTGCTCTCAGCCCTTGTCAACATCCGTAAGCAGGCTATTGCAATAGGCGAAAACGAGTTCATAGTAAACAATAAGATCCCGCGCACCCCTGAACTGAAACAGGTCGTAACGGCGATGAACCAGATGACCACTAAGGTGCAGTCAATTTACAACAGAGAGATAGAGACTCTTAAAAAATATCAGGAACTGCTCTATAAAGATCAGCTCACAGGGCTTTATAACCGTAAATATTTTGTAAATAAGCTTAATGAATATATAGAATCGGAATCAAACAACTCCGACGGCGAAATAGCCATCATCTCTTTCGAGGGAATAGACAACGCAATATCGGAAATCGGACACCCGAACATGCGACCGTTCTACAACGCTGTGGCACGCTATATAACAGAAAACTTTTCAACAGACGGCTGTATTGCAGCATGTTTCAACAGACAGGAATTCGCTGTCATAATGCCTGCGGAATCGCCTGAAAAGGCTGATGAAAAGATAAACAAACTCGCAGCGTGGGCAAAAGAACTTATCGCATCCGACGAAAAAACCATCTCACTTATCAGTGTTAAAATCGGTGTGACAGCATACAGATATGACGAAAACACTGCAAAAGTGCTTTCCAAAGCTGACTACGCGCTGACTGTTGCGAAAAGCCTTGATCGCGGCGACATAAGCCGCTTCAATGACAACTCGAATCAGATGGTTCTCGGCAAGCTTGAATGGAAGAACATGATAGAGACCGCACTGGCGGAAAACAGGTTTGTACTCACTTCCCAGGCTGTAAAATCTCCCACCGGAGACCTGCACCAGGAAATTTTCGTTAACCTGAAAGACGAGAACGGGAACATCCAGCGGGCAGGATTTTTCATGCCGATGGTGGTTAATCTGAACCTCGCAAACAATCTGGACAGATATGTTCTTGAAAAATCTACTGAATATCTGACAGCAAACGAAGGAAGCACTCTTGCGATAAACATAACAGACGTGTTCCTTAATGACAGGGCTTCATTCTCATGGTTCCGTCAGCTCCTGCTTGGCAGCAAACACCTGAAGGACAGAATGACATTTGAGATATCCGATAACGCCATCAACAACAACGCCGACATCTGTCTGGACTTTTCAGGGCTTATAAAAGGACTTGGGTTCACCTTCGGGGTGGACAGGTTCACTATGAGTCCCAAATCCCTTGAAAATCTGCAAAAACTGAAACCCAACTATATCAAGATAGATTACGACTACCTCATAGGAGCGGAGGATGCCGACACGGCGCTCAATTCTATTCAAACAATAACTGAGAGTCTCGGCATAAAACTCATCGCCACAAAGGTTGAGAATCAGGAACTGAGAGACACACTTGAAAGTAAAAATATCAAATACTTCCAAGGCAGAGGCATTGCCGAAATAACACCACTGGATAAGTAATATGAACAGAGATATAGCTATCGACCCATTGATGCAGTGTCTTGTGATGCTGACAAAACTGAATAATAAACCCGCCAGCGCCGAGGCGCTTGCATACGGACTGCCCCTCGACCCCGACCAGAAAAGGCAGTCGCTCTTCACCATTGAGGGTGCGAAGTCAAATTTCTCCCGTGCTGCTTCCCGCGCAGGCTTTAACTCTAAACTGGTTAAAAGGGAGTTGAAAGACATACCGAACGTAATACTTCCGGTGATACTGCTTCTTAAAGGTCAGGACGCATGCGTTCTCACTGACATGGACTTTGAGGCAGGCATAGCAGAGATAATCATCCCTTCAATGGACGAAGAACCGCAGGAAATCACCATTGAAAAACTCTCTGAAGAGTACATGGGCTTCTGTTTCCTGCTCAAGCGCATGTTTAAACAGGACGAACATGACGCCATAGTTGATGAAAAACAGGATAACAAACACTGGTTCTTCGGGACTCTCTGGCGATTCCGCGACATATACATGAACGTATTCATAGCTTCGTTCCTGATAAACATCTTTGTAACCGTCAGTCCGCTGTTCACAATGAACGTTTACGACAGAGTTATCCCTCACAACGCCGTTGATACCCTATGGGTTCTGGCAACAGGCGTATGTATCATCTATATGTTTGATATAACAATAAAATATCTTCGTTCATATTTCCTTGAGGTTGCGGCAAAAAAGAGCGACGTAATCCTTTCATCCATGATTTTTGAGCAGGCGCTCAACCTGCGTATGAAAGAGAAACCAAAGTCCGTGGGTTCTTTTGCCAGTAACATCAAAGAGTTCGACAGCATCCGCTCTTTCTATGCCTCAACAGCGGTGACAGCCTTCATAGAACTGCCGTTCGTTGTCATTTTCATTATTGTTATCTATTACATAAGCGGACTGCTCGTACTCATCCCGCTGTTCACGATGGCACTTATAATCGGCTACAGCCTTTTCATACGCAAGCCTCTCGAACGCAGTATCGAAAGCACCTATGAATCATCAGCAAGGCGAAACGGTCTTCTGATAGAAGCGCTTTCAAACCTTGAGTCGATCAAAACATTCAACGCCAGCAGCTATATCCAGTGGAACTGGGAGGAGAGCACAGGCGACATTTCCAACAAAAGCATAAAATCGCGCATGCTCTCAAACTCGCTGACATCCGCCTCCGCCTTTCTGGCGCAGATAGGAAACGTTGCCGTAGTGGTTGCGGGCGTGTATTTCATAAAAGAGGGAGAGCTCACCATGGGTGCTCTGATAGCAACAGTAATGCTGTCGTCAAGAACCATCGCGCCCATGTCGCAGGTTGCAGGACTTCTCACCAACTATCAGCAGATGCGCACGTCTCTTACACAGCTTAACGCATTGATGGAAAAGGATGTTGAACGCCCTGAGAAAAAAGGCTTTCTCCGCCGTCCCATATTCGAGGGAGGCATTGAGTTCAATGATGTTACGTTCAG
This sequence comes from Seleniivibrio sp., assembly GCF_021209385.1. Classification (GTDB taxonomy): domain Bacteria; phylum Chrysiogenota; class Deferribacteres; order Deferribacterales; family Geovibrionaceae; genus Seleniivibrio. The sequence goes on from NZ_JAJOIL010000035.1 coordinate 133,675, forward strand.
CTATCCGGATGAACCGCAACCGGCTCTTAAAAACATTACGTTTAAAATAAAACCCAAAGAACGTGTGGGTATAATCGGAGCCATAGGCTCAGGTAAATCTACTCTGAGCAAGCTCATACTGGGTCTTTATGATCCGGACGAAGGCAGCATCTTCATCGACGGGATAGCATGCAAACAAATTGACCCTGCCGACCTCAGGCACAACATAAGCTATGTTCCGCAGGATGTTACACTGTTTTCAGGTACCATCCGCGACAATATAATATTCAAAGCACCCCACAGCGATGACAATGCCATCATTAAAGCGGCACAGGTCGGAAATGTTATCTCATTCAGCGATAAACATGCACTTGGTCTGGATTTCTTTGTAGGCGAAAAAGGTTCAAACCTTTCCGGCGGACAGAGACAGGCGGTCGCCGTTGCGCGGGCAATGCTTACTGAGAGCTCCATAGTTCTTATGGATGAACCGACCAACTCAATGGACTTTGCCTCAGAAAACAAAGTTATCGAAAACCTTAGAAAAGCAACAGAAGGCAAAACCACTATCATAATTACCCACAAGCCGTCCATCCTCACTATCGTCGACAGACTGATAGTCATGGACAACGGAACAGTTGTCATGGACGGACCTAAAGATGAAGTTATGAAAAAACTGGGGGGCAAACAATGATACGGGAAAAGATAAAAAAAAGCCGCCTCAGCGCGGAAGACATCGAGTTTATGAAGAGTCTGAATGCCGCTGTTCTGCAAAAAAGCTCATCAAAGATGAACCGGATGCTCTATATCATCGCGGCGCTCATTATAATCTTTATTGCATGGGCAAATCTTACCTCTCTGGATGAACTGACGCGCGGACAGGGAAAAGTGATACCCACTAATCAGATACAGGTGGTGCAAAACCTTGAGGGCGGTATAGTCCGCAGAATACTCGTACGCGAAGGCGACGCAGTAAAGAAAGACCAGATACTCCTTGATATAGACGATACGGGATTCGGCAGTTCATACAAAGAGGGCGAATCCAAATACTATGAACTGAAAGTGCGCATAGCAAGACTTCAGGCGGAAGCTTCCGGAAAACCGATGGAGATCGACCCTGAAATACAGAAGAATTATCCCAATCTGGTCAACGCGGAGATAAATCTTTACAACATCAACAAGCAAAGACTGGAAAGCGAACTGCAGGTACTTGAGGCAAGGCTTTCACAGAAGCAGATGGAATATACTGACGCGCAGAGCAAAATAAGGAACCTGAACCAGAGCAAGGCACTCATCCAGCAGGAGATGGCGCTCACCAAACCGCTCTACGAGAAAGGACTTGTGTCCGAAGTTGAGTATATCCAGCTTCGCCAGAGACTTCTGGAAAACCAGAACGAACTTGAGTCACAGCATAACACCATGAGTTCCGCCACTTCCAAGATAGCGGAAGCAAGGAACATGATAAACGAGCAGAATGTTAAATTCCGCAGCGACGCGCAGGATCAGCTCAGCCAGAACCTTGCGGAGTTCAACAGAACATCCGCAACACAGGTCGCTCTGGAAGACAGAGTGAAAAGAACACAGGTGCGCTCTCCTGTGGACGGCACTGTAAAACAAATACTCGTCAACACAGTTGGCGGCGTTGTAAGACCCGGTATGGACATCATGGAGATAGTTCCCGGCGAAGACAACCTCCTTGTGGAAGCAAAGATTAAACCGTCCGACATAGCCTTTATCTACCCCGGACAGGAGGCGATAGTTAAATTCACCGCCTACGACTACGCCATTTACGGCGGTCTCACAGGCAAAGTGACACACATCAGCGCCGACACCATAGAGGATGAAAAGAAAGAAAGTTACTACCTGGTACGCGTTAAAACCGACAAAAGCTTCATCGGCGAAGCAGATAATAAGAAACAGATCATTGTTGGCATGACAGCCATGGTGGACATTGTAACCGGCAAAAAAACCGTTATGCAGTATCTTCTTAAACCAATTTTACGGGCTAAGTACAATGCACTGCGGGAGAGATAAGATGATAATAGCAATCAGCTGTGACAGAAACTTCTGCCGTATGGTATCTGACACATTCGGACAGAAGGAAACCGTCTCCGTCGGGCTTATTTCAAGCCTCAGAGACAGACACGAGATAGCGTCCAACGACGTTGCCATCCTGGATCTGCCGTATCTCACACCTACAGAGATAACAAAAATCCCGTGCAAGGTGGTTATACTGACCTCTGTACCGAAATTTGAAGAAGCTCTTAAAATGCTGAAGATGGGCATCAAGGCTTACGGCAACAGGATGATGCACCCCGACAATATGAAACAGATGGTGACAGCCGTCCGCACCGGGCAGATATGGCTTCCGCCGGATATTGTCAGCAGGCTTATAACAGCCCTTCCGGCTGATAATACGCCTTTAACCTTAACTGAGGAACTCTCGGAAAGAGAAACAGAAGTTGCCAAACTCGTTGCAAAGGGCAAAAGCAATCAGGAGATTGCCGATACCCTGGACATCACCGTGCGTACAGTCAAGGCACACCTCACATCCATTTTTTCCAAGACAGGTCTTAGAGACCGTCTCGCCCTGGCTCTGCATTTTAAATAAATACACACTGAAACAGCTTATTCCTATTTACATCATCAAGCCCTATACCTGCATAAAGACAAAAAAAAGACCGCATCCCTTAGGATACGGTCTTTTTATTTAATCTTTTTTATCAGCCTCTTAGCTGCTTATGCCATCACCCTGATCAGTAAACTGTACTTTCAGCTTATGGTCATCGTTATTGATCTCTATACAAACTTCAGTGCCATTGACAGTGCTGCAGTAAGTATTGTCGCCTGTCGATTTCCAGTCACCGGAAAGAACAAGAGTATCTGCTGAATCTCCTGATATCTGGATGGTATGGGTACTGCTGTCAGCTATATCCAGAACATCCTGTGCAGAGAGAGTTACGGTTTGGGCAGTACTGTCGTCGTTCATCTGGATAGCGTCGATCTCTTTCAGACCGCTGAAATCCAGACTGTCGGCATCACCGAACACGGCGAATATGTTGTCGCTGCCGGATTGAGCTTCCACGGAAACAGGCTCAACATAATAATTGCTTGAGCTGCTGCCGCTGAATACAACATGACTGATACCACTCTCACTTGTTATAGTCAGCTCGCCCGATGTCACAGTACCGTTTGACACCCAGTTTCCATCGGAATCGTAAACAGAGTAAGTACAGCCTGATTTTACGCTGCCGCTTATATCAAATTTAGCGGTGTTCACTTCGCTGTCAAAGTCAATTGTAAGACTTTCACCGGAGCCGATGCCGTTTTTGCTGCTACTGTCATAGTAGTTGCCTTTAACACCGAATCCGCTGTCTGTTTCAGTAACACTGTAGCCGGACGTATAAGTTGAAAAATCACCGATATTCTCAATATGATTTTCAGTTGTGAGGCTCAGTGTGCCTGAATAGTCGTGTTCGTTCACTTCAAAGCTGTATTTCAGCAGAGATGTTACATCCTGATCAACGTCTGTTCCTGCGGTGAACACATATGAACCGTCGGAATTTATAACAACAGAACCGTTGTCGCCGAGGTCAATAGTGTACTCAGTAACAGTATCAGAGAACTCATATATCAACCCTGCATAGGTCACTGTGGTAAGATGAGCTTCCAGTCCGTCGGGAATGTCCACATCGTTGAACACGCTGCTCTCTCTGCTGTTTTGTTCAGCAGCCGCTGTGATGTCCGCATTGAGTGTATCGTCCGGAACAACAAGTACGTTGTCCAGATATCCTTCTCCGTCTGCACTCCATGCAACTATCTGAAGCTGCTGGCTGTCAGTACCGCTGCCGATACCGACCGCATAAACTTCATCAACATCAGTATCGCCCAGCCATGACTGCCATGCGGCAAGTTCACTGCTGTTAATTTTATAATCTTCGCTCGAAGGCGCGCCGTCGGAAACGAAATAAGCATGGGTATAATCTGCTTCCGGAGCAGTTGATGAGTCGTATGTGGTCATCAGTTTGCTGATAGCATCGTCGTAGTCTGTTGCGCCGTTTGCACGAAGCGATTCCAGAATGCTCTTCGCCTGATCAACAGTCAGCCATACGCTTCCGTTAACAGTCTGGGAGTAAGCATCAGTGGAGAAAGTAACTATCTGTATGCCGCCTATATCGCCTTTGGCATCATATTTATCAATAAGTTCGGTAAGAGCGTCTTTCAGTACGTCAAGTCTGGTATCGCCTTCGCTGGTGATAACGTTGCCCATACTTCCGGAAACGTCTATCATGAACAGCAGGTTAGCCACGGGAACGGAAGTGCTTCCTTCGTCCACTACAGAGCCTGATGCAGAGATGCTGATATCATCCGCTCCGTTAATAGTAATTGTAAGCTTCGCTTCCGAAGTCGAAGTTCCGTCGGAAAGGGTATATGTGAAATCCTCTGTTACTGAGTCACCTGAATTCACATTATCAAGCTCTTCACTGTCGTTATCCACTTCGTAGCGGTATGTTCCATCCTCTTTTACATAAAGAGTACCGTATTCGCCCTGAATTGCCGTTTCGCCTGTTGATGAAACAGTTGTTCCGTCAACATCAGTGATATAAAGATTTTCAACCGACGTATCGCTGTCATAATCTGCTCCGGTGCCTGTTATCAGGTTGCCGGAAGTGATTGAATCGCTTATATCGGTGACATATCCGGAATCGTGTACCTCGGCCACTGCAACATCCGGTGTACCCGCTCCATTTGGTATAATGGTGAGACCATCAAGCTCATCCGCAGAAACCGTCCATGTTCCGTCGCCGTTGTCTGTTCCGGCACTGAGTGTGCCGTTTGCAACCGCAAGAATAACATAGCCTTCGTCTGTGAGGGTCTCGCTTGTTACAACGTCAACCTCATATTCGTAAGAGGATTCGGAGTAACCGCCGTATCTGATCTCTTCAATGTTGTTGGCAACGATATAACCGCCGTCGGCTGTCGTTATATATGCACTAATAGTGCCGTTGTTGTTAACCGTTGTTATGGTGTAATCGCTTTCCTGTCCGCTTAAGACAAGAACGTCATATCCGCTGTCGCCGTTCACATTTACATAGCCTGTGACAGTTCCGGACAGATAAACTATATCGTTTCCGCCGCCGATATTGACGTTAACGGTTGCCCCGCTTGCAACGTTACCTATCTCAACAAATCCGTTGCCGCTGTTGCCGTTCACATTAAATGTGTACGGTACATTTTCTATGATCACATAACTGCTGTTGACAGATATGTTCTGGTTCATGGAAACAGTCGAATAGGTTGTCGCTGTTGTGTATCCAAGGCTTTCGGGAGAAACATCACTGTTGAGTTCAGTTCCGGTTTCAACCTTAGTAACAGTCGCGTCACCTGTGATTATAACGTCGTTCACCTCTGTCACAGTCGCAGTGTCGTCAACAGCCACCGGAGCTTCGTATGTTTCATCCACAGCCTCAACGCCGAGGTAAACATACCCGCGTCCCTCTGCACCTGTTTCGTCTGTTACAACAACGCGGAACTCTCTGTCCACGGTGCTGGGGTCTTCTGATGTGCTGCTGAACATAACAGCTTTAAGAGCCGCCTCATAATCTTCCGCGCTTGCAAGACCTGTCAGGGTGACAGTATTACCGTCTATGGAAACAAGTGTTATTCCATCCGGCAGATCGCCCACGCTGAGAACATCTCCTTCCTGCATGTTTGTCAGGGTGATGGTCATGCCGGACATGTTCTCACTGTCAACATCGCTTATGTTCACATCGCTTGCGATGGACATAGGTGCTCCGTTCTCTGTGTAAACGGCGTCATAAGTTGTTGTTTTAACAACAAGATCGTTGAAGTCACCGTCATATCCGCCTGTGCCGTATACAAGGTCTTCAATTCCGATTGTTCCGTCTTCGTTTTCGATGAAGTGGTCTATTCCGTCAAAGTTAAATTCTGCATCGGAATAAAATACATTGTTGCTGATTTCTTCTCCGTCGACAAGAAGAACAGGATTGCCATCTGCATCTGTTGTAAACGTAACCTCTCCGCCGCTGAAGCTTGAACCGACGTTGGTCACGATGAAGAATTTCACGTCTTCTCCCTGATATGTAGCGAGAAGTTCGTTAATGGACGCTGTGTCGGAATTCAGCAGGATAAATTCGCCGGAAACAATGTTGCCGTTCTCATCCGTTGTGTAAACACCAAGTGCGTTGGTGTATGAACCACCATCGCCTACGAACGTTACGTCTGTTTCAACATTCGCTATGTCTATCACAGGTTTGTCGTTCGCACCGTTAACGGTGACGGTAATTGTTTTTATATCGGTCGCGCCGTATTCATCCGTTACTGAATACTGGATGCTGTAGCTGACTGATTCGCCTTTAGTGAGGTAGTCATATGAAGTACCCGCTTTGAACTGTACCGTATGGTTCTCTGCATCGAAAACAAGTCCTGCGGGAATATCCTGACCTTCAACAAGAGCATAGGTAAGATTGCTCTGGTCTGAATCCACATCGGAGGCGATGAGCGACAGCTGTGCGCTGTTTCCGTTCTCGGAAACTGTTATACCGACATTGTGTGCAACAGGCGCGTCGTTGGTACCGACAACCTGAATGTTCAGAACAGATTCGACCGGATCGCCGTTGCCGTCTGTAACTGTATATTTTATCTCGTAATCAACAGTCTGGTCTTTTGCAAGATAATCATATGAGTTTGCATCAAAAGTGTACGTTCCGTCGGAATTAAGAGTAAATCCGACAGGTGCTGTACCCACGAGAGCGTATGTAAGTGTGTCACCATCCGCATCTGTTGCAGAAACGCTGCCTGTAAGAACTGTATCCTCATAAACCGTGTCGCTCTTGGCAGCAGTTTCAGGTGCATCGTTAACAGGCGTGACATCTATTTTCGCTGTTGCGGGAACTGTCTCTGTGCCATCCGTCACTGTAAACTCGAATGTAGCTTCGCCGTTGAAGTTTTCGGAAGGAGTGAAGGTGTATGTACCGTCTCCATTGTCCACAAGTGTACCGCCTGTGACGTTGGTGATTGATTCAATAGTGAGGTTGTCACCATCAACATCGCTTGAATTAGCGAGGATGTCAGCGGCGGTAAGGACGATAGCCGTATCTTCGGGAGTTGTGAAGGATACGTCGCCTGCAACGGGACCGTCGTTTGTACCTGTAACTGTAATAGTCAACTTGGCAGTGCTTGTTGCTCCGTTCTCGTCGGTCACTGTGTAAGGAATCTCTATAACTTCTGTTGCACCGGCAGCGAGGTAGTCGTAGCTTGAAGCGTCGAAAGTGTATGAACCGTCAGTGTTAAGAGTCAGACCTTCAACTGTGCTGTCTGTGGTGAATGTAAGTACTGCACCGTCGTCAACGTCTGTAGCCGTAAGCTGTCCAGTGATAGTAGAATCTTCTTCTACTGCATTGACTGCCGCTTCCGCTACAGGTGCATCGTTTGTACCTGTAACAGTGATGGTCAACTTAGCTGTGCTTGTAGCACCGTTCTCATCTGTTACTGTGTAAGGTATTTCTATCGTTTCTGTTGCTCCTGCAGCGAGGTAGTCGTAGCTTGAAGCGTCGAAAGTGTATGAACCGTCAGTGTTAAGAGTCAGACCTTCAACTGTACTGTCAGTGGTGAATGTAAGTACTGCACCGTCGTCAACGTCTGTAGCCGTAAGCTGTCCAGTGATAGTAGAATCTTCTTCTACTGCATTGACTGCCGCTTCCGCTACAGGTGCATCATTAGTGCCTGTAACTGTGATGGTCAACTTAGCTGTGCTTGTAGCTCCGTTCTCATCCGTTACTGTGTAAGGAATCTCTATAACTTCTGTAGCTCCGGCAGCGAGGTAGTCATAGCCGGATGCATCGAATGTATAGCTTCCATCGCCGTTCAGCGTGAAGCCATCTACTGTGCTGTCTGTGGTGAATGTAAGTACAGCGTTGTCGTCAACGTCTGTAGCCGTAAGCTGTCCAGTGATAGTAGAATCTTCATCTACTGCGTTAACAGCCGCTTCCGCTACAGGTGCGTCGTTTGTTCCTGTAACTGTGATGGTCAACTTAGCTGTGCTTGTTGCACCGTTCTCGTCGGTCACTGTGTAAGGAATCTCTATTGTTTCTGTTGCACCAGCCGCGAGGTGATCGTAGCTTGATGCATCGAAGGTGTATGAACCGTCAGTGTTAAGAGTCAGACCTTCAACTGTACTGTCAGTGGTGAATGTAAGTACAGCGTTGTCGTCAACGTCTGTAGCTGTGAGCTGACCTGTTATTGAGCTGTCTTCATCTACTGCATTGACTGCCGCTTCCGCTACTGGTGCATCGTTGGTGCCTGTAACAGTGATAGTCAGTTTGGAAGTTGAAGTAGCTCCGTTCTCATCCGTTACTGTGTAGGGTATTTCTATTACTTCGGTAGCACCGGCAGCGAGGTAATCGTAGCTGGATGCGTCGAAGGTGTATGAACCATCAGTGTTAAGAGTCAGACCTTCAAATGTGCTGTCTGTGGTGAATGTAAGTACTGCACCATCGTCAACGTCTGTAGCCGTAAGCTGTCCAGTGATAGTAGAATCTTCTTCTACTGCATTGACTGCCGCTTCCGCTACAGGTGCATCGTTAGTACCTGTAACAGTGATAGTCAACTTAGCTGTGCTTGTAGCTCCGTTCTCATCCGTTACTGTGTAAGGAATCTCTATAACTTCTGTAGCTCCGGCAGCGAGGTAGTCATAGCCGGATGCGTCGAAAGTATATGAACCATCAGTGTTCAGAGTCAGACCTTCAACTGTGCTGTCTGTGGTGAATGTAAGAACTGCACTATCGTCAACGTCTGTAGCCGTAAGCTGACCTGTGATTGAGCTGTCTTCATCTACTGCATTGACTGCCGCTTCCGCTACAGGTGCATCGTTTGTGCCTGTAACTGTGATGGTCAACTTAGCTGTGCTTGTCGCTCCGTTCTCATCCGTTACGGTGTAGGGTATTTCTATTACTTCGGTAGCACCGGCTGCGAGGTAGTCATAGCTTGATGCGTCGAAGGTGTATGAACCATCAGTGTTAAGAGTCAGACCTTCAACTGTGCTTGCGGTTGTGAATGTAAGAACTGCACCGTCGTCTACGTCTGTAGCCGTAAGCTGACCTGTGATTGAGCTGTCTTCATCTACTGCATTGACTGCCGCTTCCGCTACAGGTGCATCGTTTGTACCTGTAACAGTGATGGTCAACTTAGCTGTGCTTGTAGCACCGTTCTCATCTGTTACTGTGTAAGGTATTTCTATCGTTTCTGTTGCTCCTGCTGCGAGGTAATCGTAGCTTGATGCGTCGAAGCTGTATGAACCGTCAGTGTTCAGAGTAAGACCTTCAACTGTGCTGTCAGTGGTGAATGTAAGAACAGCACCGTCATCTGCATCGGTAGCCGTAAGCTGACCGGTGATGCTTGCATCTTCGTCAACTGCGTTAACAGCCTCTTCCGCTACAGGAGCATCATTAGTGCCTGTCACTGTGATAGTCAACTTAGCTGTGCTTGTTGCTCCGTTCTCATCGGTAACAGTGTAGGGTATCTCTATTACTTCGGTAGCACCGGCAGCGAGGTAATCGTAGCTGGATGCATCAAAGGTATATGAACCATCAGTGTTCAGAGTCAGACCTTCAACTGTGCTGTCTGTGCTGAATGTAAGAACTGCACCGTCGTCAGCATCCGTAGCCGTAAGCTGACCGGTTATTGAGCTGTCTTCATCAACTGCGTTAACAGCTGCTTCCGCTACAGGTGCATCGTTAGTTCCTGTAACTGTGATGGTCAACTTAGCTGTGCTTGTTGCACCGTTCTCATCTGTTACTGTGTAAGGTATTTCTATAACTTCTGTTGCACCGGCAGCAAGGTAGTCATAGCTTGAAGCGTCGAAGCTGTATGAACCATCAGTGTTAAGAGCCAGACCTTCAACTGTGCTGTCTGTGGTGAATGTAAGTACTGCACCGTCGTCAACGTCTGTGGCTGTGAGCTGACCTGTGATGCTTGCATCTTCGTCAACTGCGTTAACAGCCGCTTCCGCTACAGGTGCGTCGTTTGTGCCTGTAACTGTGATGGTCAACTTAGCTGTGCTTGTTGCACCGTTCTCATCTGTTACTGTGTAGGGTATTTCTATTGTTTCTGTTGCTCCTGCTGCGAGGTAGTCGTAGCTTGATGCATCGAAGGTATAGCTTCCATCTCCGTTCAGAGTGAAGCCATCAACTGTGCTGTCTGTGGTGAATGTAAGTACTGCACCGTCGTCAACGTCTGTAGCCGTAAGCTGACCGGTGATAGTCGCATCTTCTTCTACTGCGTTAACAGCCGCTTCCGCTACAGGTGCGTCGTTTGTGCCTGTAACTGTGATGGTCAACTTAGCTGTGCTTGTTGCTCCGTTCTCATCCGTTACTGTGTAAGGAATCTCTATCGTTTCTGTTGCACCGGCTGCGAGGTAATCGTAGCTTGATGCATCGAAGCTGTATGAACCATCAGTGTTAAGTGTCAGACCTTCAACTGTGCTGTCGGTGGTGAATGTAAGAACAGCATTATCGTCAGCATCCGTAGCCGTAAGCTGACCGGTGATTGAGCTGTCTTCATCAACTGCGTTAACAGCTGCTTCCGCTACAGGTGCATCGTTTGTGCCAGTCACTGTGATGGTAAGTTTAGAGGTCGAAGTAGCTCCGTTCTCATCTGTTACTGTGTAGGGTATTTCTATAACTTCTGTTGCACCGGCAGCAAGGTAGTCATAGCTTGAAGCATCGAAGGTATAGCCTCCGTCTCCGTTCAGAGTGAAGCCGTCAACTGTGCTGTCGGTAGTGAATGTAAGAACTGCACCGTCATCTGCATCTGTAGCTGTAAGCTGACCGGTGATAGTCGCATCTTCTTCTACTGCATTGACTGCCGCTTCCGCTACAGGTGCATCGTTAGTGCCTGTCACTGTGATGGTCAGTTTGGCAGTTGAAGTAGCTCCGTTCTCATCCGTTACTGTGTAGGGTATTTCTATAACTTCTGTTGCACCAGCCGCGAGGTGATCGTAGCTTGATGCGTCGAATGTGTATGTGCCATCAGTGTTCAGAGTAAGACCTTCAACAGTGCTGTCGGTGGTGAATGTCAGAACAGCATTATCATCTACGTCTGTTGCCGTAAGCTGACCGGTGATGCTTGCATCTTCATCTACTGCGTTAACAGCCGCTTCCGCTATAGGAGCGTCGTTTGTGCCAGTCACTGTGATGGTAAGTTTAGAAGTGCTTGTTGCTCCATTCTCGTCGGTAACGGTGTAAGGTATTTCTATAACTTCTGTGGCACCTGCCGCCAGATGGTCGTAGCTTGATGCGTCGAAGGTGTATGAACCATCAGTGTTAAGTGTAAATCCATTAACAGCAGAATCTGTGGTGAATGTAAGAACTGCATTATCGTCAACGTCGGTAGCCGTAAGCTGACCGGTGATTGAGCTGTCTTCATCTACTGCATTGACTGCTGCTTCCGCTACAGGAGCGTCGTTCGTACCTGTTACTGTGATTGTCAGTTTAGAAGTCGAAGTTGCACCATTCTCATCTGTTACTGTGTAAGGAATCTCTATAACTTCTGTTGCACCGGCAGCGAGGTGATCGTAGCTTGAAGCATCGAATGTGTATGAACCATCAGTGTTAAGTGTAAATCCATTAACAGCAGAATCTGTGGTGAATGTAAGTACTGCACCGTCGTCAGCATCCGTAGCCGTAAGCTGACCGGTTATCGAGCTGTCTTCATCAACTGCGTTAACAGCTGCTTCTGCTACAGGAGCGTCGTTAGTTCCTGTAACAGTTATTGTGAGTTTGGAGGTACTTGTTGCACCGTTCTCATCTGTTACTGTGTAGGGTATTTCTATTACTTCGGTAGCACCAGCCGCGAGGTAGTCGTAGCTTGAAGCATCGAAGCTGTATGAACCATCAGTGTTCAGAGTCAGACCTTCAACAGTGCTGTCTGTGGTGAATGTAAGAACTGCACCGTCATCTGCATCGGTAGCCGTAAGCTGACCGGTGATAGTAGAATCTTCTTCTACTGCATTGACTGCCGCTTCCGCTACAGGTGCATCGTTAGTGCCTGTCACTGTGATGGTCAACTTAGCTGTGCTTGTTGCTCCGTTCTCATCCGTTACTGTGTAAGGTATTTCTATCGTTTCTGTTGCTCCTGCTGCGAGGTAATCGTAGCTGGATGCATCGAAAGTATATGAACCATCAGTGTTCAGAGTCAGACCGTCAACTGTGCTGTCGGTAGTGAATGTAAGAACCGCACCGTCGTCTACGTCTGTAGCTGTAAGCTGTCCGCTGATAGTCGCATCTTCATCTACAGCGTTTGTAGCCGCTTCCGCTACAGGTGCATCGTTAGTACCTGTAACAGTGATGGTCAACTTAGCTGTGCTTGTTGCACCGTTCTCATCTGTTACTGTGTAAGGTATTTCTATAACTTCTGTTGCACCTTCTGCGAGGTAGTCGTAGCTGGATGCGTCGAAGGTGTATGAACCGTCAGTGTTAAGAGTCAGACCTTCAACTGTGCTTGCGGTTGTGAATGTAAGAACTGCATTATCGTCAACGTCTGTAGCCGTAAGCTGTCCAGTGATAGTAGAATCTTCATCTACTGCGTTAACAGCTGCTTCTGCTACAGGGGCATCGTTAGTACCTGTAACAGTGATAGTCAACTTAGCTGTGCTTGTTGCTCCATTCTCATCGGTTACTGTGTAGGGTATCTCTATAACTTCTGTTGCACCGGCTGCGAGGTAATCGTAGCTTGATGCATCGAATGTGTATGAACCATCAGTGTTCAGAGTCAGACCTTCAACAGTGCTGTCTGTTGTGAATATAAGTACAGCGTTGTCGTCTACGTCTGTAGCTGTAAGCTGTCCGCTGATAGTCGCATCTTCATCTACAGCGTTTGTAGCCGCTTCCGCTACAGGAGCATCATTAGTGCCTGTCACTGTGATGGTAAGTTTAGCTGTGCTTGTTGCTCCGTTCTCATCGGTAACAGTGTAGGGTATCTCTATTACTTCGGTAGCACCGGCAGCGAGGTAATCGTAGCTGGATGCATCGAAGGTGTATGAACCATCAGTGTTCAGAGTCAGACCTTCAACTGTGCTGTCGGTGGTGAATGTAAGTACAGCACCATCGTCAGCATCCGTAGCCGTAAGCTGTCCAGTAATAGTCGCTTCTTCGTCAACAGCATTGGTTGCTGCTTCCGCTACAGGTGCATCGTTTGTACCTGTAACTGTGATGGTCAGTTTGGCAGTTGAAGTAGCTCCGTTCTCATCCGTTACTGTGTAGGGTATTTCTATTACTTCGGTAGCACCGGCAGCGAGGTAATCGTAGCTTGATGCATCGAATGTATAGCTTCCGTCTGAGTTCAGGGTCAGACCTTCAACTGTGCTGTCAGTGGTGAATGTAAGTACTGCACCGTCGTCAGCATCCGTAGCTGTAAGCTGACCGGTAATTGAGCTGTCTTCGTCAACAGCATTGGTTGCTGCTTCCGCTACAGGTGCGTCGTTCGTACCTGTTACTGTGATGGTAAGTTTAGCAGTCGAAGTTGCACCATTCTCATCGGTAACAGTGTAGGGAATCTCTATCGTTTCTGTTGCACCGGCAGCGAGGTGATCGTAGCTTGATGCGTCGAAGCTGTATGAACCATCAGTGTTCAGAGTCAGACCTTCAACAGTGCTGTCGGTGGTGAATGTCAGAACAGCATTATCATCTACGTCTGTTGCCGTAAGCTGACCGGTGATGCTTGCATCTTCATCTACTGCGTTAACAGCCGCTTCCGCTATAGGAGCGTCGTTTGTGCCAGTCACTGTGATGGTAAGTTTAGCCGTGCTTGTTGCGCCGTTCTCATCTGTTACTGTGTAGGGTATTTCTATTACTTCGGTAGCACCGGCAGCGAGGTAATCGTAGCTGGATGCGTCGAAGGTGTATGAACCGTCAGTGTTCAGAGTCAGACCTTCAACTGTGCTGTCAGTGGTGAATGTAAGAACTGCACCGTCGTCTACGTCGGTAGCTGTAAGCTGACCGGTTATTGAGCTGTCTTCATCAACTGCGTTAACAGCTGTTTCCGCGACAGGAGCGTCATTTGTTCCAGTAACAGTAATAGTTATCTTGGATTCAGTAACAGCGCCGGAATCATCGGTAACAGTATATGAAACAACATATGTTTCGGACTCGCCAGCTGCGAGGTAGTCATAGTTTTCAGTGTTAAACTCGTATGAACCGTCGGAATTAAGCGTAAAGCCCTCCGGAACGGCGCCTTTGGTGGCGAATGTAAGGGTATCGCTGTCAACATCTGTGGCAGAGAGCTGACCTGTGAGAACGGAATCCTCTTCAACTTCGGCTGTAACAGCCTCTGCAACGGGTGCGTCGTTAACGGCTGCAATGTCTATCTTTCCGGTGGCGGTTACAGTTTCTGTACCGTCTGTGACGGAAAACTCGAACGTTGCCTGTCCGTTGAAGTCCTTGTCAGGGGTAAATGTATAAGTTCCGTCGCCGTTATCGACAATCGTACCGCCGGTGACGTTAGTTATTTCAACTATGGAAAGATCATCGCCGTCAACATCGGTCGCCTGTGCAAGAAGCTCTTCAGCCGTTATGGTTATGGAAGTGTCTTCTGTTCCTGAATATGATATGTCGCTGACAACAGGTGCATCATTTGTACCTGTTACAACAATCGTAATGGTTTCATAGCTTGTTTCGCCGTATGGGTCTGTGACCATATAATCTACTGTCAAGGTTGTCTGTTCGCCTGCGGCAAGGTAATCGTAGGAAGAAGGATCGAATGAATAGGTTCCGTCGGAGTTGAGAGTGAATCCTTCCGGAACTCTTGAAGATGCCACTTCAAAAGTAAGTGTGTCGTTGACATCCGGGTCTGTGGCTGTGAGCTGACCTGTCACAACGTTTCCGTCCTCAACAGCAGTTATAACCTCCGCATAAGCAACAGGCGCATCGTTTGTTCCTGTCACGACAACGTTGATAACGCCGTCTTCTGTTGAACCGTCGGGGTAGGTTATAACGATATCGACGTCATATTCAACGTCTTCACCTTCGCCGAGGTAGTCATAATCGGATATTGTAGGATCTATGGTGTATGAACCGTCGGGATAAAGCACAAATCCGGGGGGCACTGTTGCGCCTTCTGCAAGTGAATACACCGGATCGCCAGTAACGGTTGAATCTGTTGTGTCATTGTTATTATTGCCTGTGTCATTGTAAGGATTGTCTGTGTCTGTTGTTCCTGCAAGACTGCTGGAAGGGAGCAGATAGCTGCCGACATATCCTTCGGAATCGTCGCCTTCAAGAACGTCGTTAACAAGTACGCTGGCACTGCTGTCGTCACCTGCAGCAGTTTCTTCGTCCTCAGGGGAAAGGGTTTCGCCTTTTTCCAGTGCATCCTGAAGAGCATCGGCATCCATAGCAACGTCATCGAAAGATCCGACAAGTGAATCGTCAATGGCGAGATGTTCGTTTGCGCCGATGGTCAATTCCCTGCCGTTTTCAAGTTGAAGAATAACCTTAGAGCCGCTCATGGTCTCTATAACATCGCCTACGGCAACAATGTCGCCTGGGAATATTTGTTTGACTGAACCGTCAATACCATGTAAAACTGCCTGACCGATAACCTGAACAACTTTTCCAATCGCAGCCATAAGACACCTCGGAATAATAATAATTGTATTTCAACAATACACCATCCCCATATAAACACATCGTACCAAGGTACAGTTAAAGATATTTTTTAATATTTTTTCTTATTCGCTACAGTGTAAACTTTACCGCTATTGAAAAACAGAGGGTTTGCGGCTATGCTTTTCAAAATCGGCGGGTGAAAAATTGTGAAAAAAACCATCGCTATCGCGGGAATCATGTTATGCACAGTGGCGCTATTTTTTGTATATCAGAAATTTATAAACCATAACCTGCATACTGTAGAAAAAGGCGTACTTTACAGAAGTGCCCAGCCAACACCTGAAAGACTGAAAGAGTATAAGGAAAAACTCGGCATACGCTCTGTCATCAGCCTGCGCAGGGCAAGACCCGACAAAGAGTGGTACAGGCAGGAGATAAAAGCATCCGAGGAACTGGGGCTGGAACATTACGATGTCGCCCTGTCGTCAACAATGCCCGCACCCATGAAAAAGATGGAAGAACTTGCACAAATACTTAAAACAGCAAAACGCCCTATGCTCATCCACTGCCTCGGCGGGTCGGACAGAACAGGACTTGGTGTTGCCATATATCTTTATACCGTTAAAAACCAACCGCCGCAGATAGCGCTTAAAAAATCGCTTAATGTTCTTTACGGACACTTTCCATATCTCTGGATGCAAACAGACGCAATGACAGAAAGCTTTCTCAGATTTACACAAAAAAATTAATACATTTTTTATCTTTTTATCCCTTGACAAACATTCGATTCCGAATAATTTGATATCATATAATACGATGTGAGGCGGATATGACAAAGTACAAAGGAACAGAGGAAGAGGTTGAAGCGCTCAACACATATATAAAACTGATGCGCGCAGCCAAAAGCGTTACAGACGCCGCCCACAGCCATTTGACAAAGCACAGGCTCACCGACACCCAGTTCGGCGTGCTTGAAACACTTTATCATCTGGGCGGCATGTGCCAGAGAGAGCTTGCAGAAAAAAACCTGACAAGCACGGCAAACATAACAACTGTCATCGACAACCTTGAAAAAAGGAAGCTTGTCGAAAGGGTCAGAAACGAAACTGACAGACGGTACATAACCGTTAGCCTGACAGAAAGCGGAAAAGAGCTTATAGCAGGAATTTTTCCTGAGCATGTGAAATTTATCGTCAGGAGCTTCAAGGCTCTGGACAAACAGGAAAAAGAAAACCTCGGCGAAATTTGCAAAAAGCTTGGGAAAAGCCAGAGGGGTTAAAAAAATTAAGCAAATAGTTCGACATCGAATGAGTCGACATCACACGAAGGAGATATAAAATGCTGCGCAAACTTTTTATTACAACAGATACGTTTGCTCCGACAATCGCAAGACTGACGCTGGGGATAGTTATCCTGCCACACGGAGCCCAGAAACTTCTGGGGTGGTTCGGAGGCTACGGTTTTTCAGGCACAATGTCATTTATGACAGAAACAATGGGCATACCTACTGTTTTTGCATTTCTTGCCATAGTTGCAGAGTTTTTCGGCGGGCTTGGGCTGATAACAGGGACACTGACACGTCTCAGCGCATTCGGCACAGGTGTGACACTTGCAGTTGCGGCGCTTATGGTTCACACCCAGAACGGGTTCTTTATGAACTGGTTCGGCAATCAGGCAGGTGAGGGATACGAATACCATATTCTGTTCGTCGGCATGGCACTTTCACTTGTGCTGACAGGCGGCGGAAGGTTTTCAATAGACAGATTAGTTGCAGAAAAAATAGTTAAATAACGGAGGCATATCATGAGCTATCAGGAATTCTTAAACAGTGTTAAAGCAAGAAGAACATATTACGGAATATCAAACGAGGTCATTGTACCTGAAAACGTGGTTGAATCAATCGTCGAGCAGGCAGTTAAATACGCACCGTCGTCTTTCAATTCGCAGAGTTCAAGAGTTGCTGTTCTTTTCGGAAAACAGCACGAAAAACTCTGGAACATCGCAAAAGAAGCACTCCGCAAAATAGTTCCGGCGGAAGCCTTTGCGCAGACAGAAGCAAAGATAGACTCTTTTAAAGCGGGATACGGCAGTGTGCTTTATTTTGAGGATCAGACCGTTATCAAAGGACTTCAGGAAAGTTTCCCTCTTTATGCGGCAAACTTCCCGTTATGGTCATACCAATCTTCCGGTATGCTCCAGTTCGTGGTCTGGACGGCTCTGGAACAGGCAGGACTTGGCGCATCGCTTCAGCACTATAACCCGCTGATCGACGCAGAAGTGAAAAAAGAATGGAATATTCCAGAAAGCTGGTCGCTTCTGGCACAGATGCCATTCGGCAAACCCGTTGCCCAGCCAGGCGAAAAAGAATTTGCACCCATAGAAACAAGGATGAAAGTTTACAGATAGACCTGAGGGAGGCGAAAGCCTCCCTCAGATTGTTGACAAACGCCATGTAATTGTAATTATATGGCGTTTTCTGTTATAATCTATTATGCTTAAAGAGACAGAAGACCAATTTCAAACAGAACTTTACCTTAACATAGATGACCTTGTCCCCAAGGATCATCTTCTCCGTAAAATAGCCAAGAGTATCGACTTTCGTTTTATAGAGGCAAAGACGAAAGACCTCTACAGCACCACAGGTCGCCCAGGTATTAACCCTGTGGTTCTATTCAAGATGCTTTTTATCGGTTATCTTTTCGGAATCCGCAGTGAACGCCAGCTTGTGAAAGAGATAGAAGTAAACCTTGCCTACCGCTGGTTTCTCGGCTTCGGTTTCCGAGATAAGATTCCCCACTACTCAACCCTCAGTCAGAACCGCCGCCGCAGGTTTACCGAAAGCACCATATATCATGAAATATTTGACGAAATAGTCTGGC
>NZ_JAJOIL010000038.1 GCF_021209385.1 Seleniivibrio sp.
AAGGGATAGGATTACATTAACAAAAATCCACCCCGACCCTCCTTTTATAAAGGAGGGAGCAAAATCATTTGAAGAGACGCATTATGTCGTTATAAAATGCAAAGAACATTACAAACATGAGAAGCGCCATACCTGCAAGGTTGGCTATTTCACGCACGCGGATGCTCACCGCGCGTCTGGTTATCGCTTCGATTATGAGAAAGAAAATGTGTCCGCCGTCAAGTACCGGAATGGGCAGCAGATTCAGTATGCCGAGGTTTATACTGATAAGCGCCATGAACCCGAAAAATGCCACCGCGCCTGTTTCAGCCGATTCCTTCGCAAGCTGAACGATCATTATGGGACCGCCAAGGGAATCAGCAGGAACTACCTTCTGGAAGAGTTTGACCACGCCTGTGACCATTAGCACACTTACGTTATACGTCTGCTTTACCCCTTGCGAAACCGCCTGAGGAAACGCAAGGCTGACCTTCTCGTTCTTCTCTCCGCGCATCACGCCCATGCGTCCGACCTTAACAGCTTCACCGAAGATATTCTTATCTGTTACTGTCTGCGGGGTCACTGTGACCTCAAAGGTACGTCCGCCCCTGTCTATGCCGAGGACAACGGGCTTGCCGCCCTTGCCCTGTATATATTCGCTCATGTCGTCCCAGAACTTCATGCTCACTCCGTCAACGGATATGATCATGTCGCCCTTTGCAAGACCCGCCTGAGCCGCCGCAGAACCTTCCGTCACGCCGCCCACCTCTGTAAGAAATCGGGGCGTGCCGTGCATGAATATCGCTGCGTATATGACTATTGCCAGTATGAAGTTAAAGAAAGGTCCCGCGAAGACAATGAGGAACCTCTGAAAGATGCTTTTATTGTTAAAAGCTCTGTCTGCCTTGTCCTCGTCAACTTCGGAGTCGGGCTGTTCGCCGTACATCTTTACATATCCGCCGAGAGGTATCGCCGAAAGCGCATACTCTGTCTCGCCCTTCTGCCATTTGAAAAGCACGGGTCCGAAACCTATGGAAAAGCGCTCAACAAGTACGCCTGTGTATTTTGCAAGGAGGAAGTGTCCAAGCTCGTGTATGAAGATGAGAACACCCAGAAGGATGACAGCGGAAATTATACCCATTACCTATAAAACCTCTTTATTACCTTTTCGGACGCCTCCCTTGCCATTGCGTCGGCAGAGAGCACGTCAGCAATTTCCTCCGGTTCGGACGGCGCGCAAACGTCAAGAACTGCGGATATTACACCTGCGATATCCCTGTATTCTATCTGTCCGCCGATGAACTCGGCCACTGCGACTTCGTTAGCCGCATTCATTACTATCATAGGTGCGTTGCTGTCCTTTTTCAATACCTCAACGGCTATGCCGAGACACGGATATTTTTTCATATCCGGCTCGAAAAAGGTCAGACTGCCCACTTTTGCCAGATCTATCGGCCGAACGCCCGATTCCATCCTTTCGGGATAAGCCATTGCATAGGCTATGGGCGTGCGCATGTCCGGCTCTCCCATCTGGGCGATAAGGCTTCCGTCCTTAAATGATACGAAAGAGTGTACAACCGACTGCGGATGTATCACAACGCTCAGCATGGAAGGTTCTATATCAAAGAGGTATCTCGCCTCAATAAGTTCAAGTCCTTTGTTCATCATCGTGGCGCTGTCCACGGTTATCTTGCTCCCCATTGACCAGTTTGGATGTCTGAGCGCCTGCTCCAGCGTTACATATTCCAGAGCGTCCGCAGGCGTGTTACGGAATGCTCCGCCGCTTGCAGTTAAGGTCACTTTGTCAAGAAACCGCTTGTCCTGCCCATGAAGGCACTGAAAGATTGCGGAGTGTTCCGAATCCACAGGCAATATCTTTGCGCCTGTGCGCTTTGCCGCATCGAACAGAATACGTCCTGACGCAACAATTGATTCTTTATTTGCAAGGGCAAGTGTTATACCCCTTTTTACCGTTTCGTATGCATACACGGTTCCGGCAGCACCTACAGCCGCCAGAAGAACCATATCTATCTTTTCGTTGTCCAGAATCTTTAAGATTTCACATTCACCGGAGAGAATACCCTCCCCCGCAAGTCCTGTGGAACAGAGATATCTTGCGCCGCACTGCGCGCCTTGCTGTTTCAGCAGTTCCAGATTGCCATTACAGCTTATGAAAACAACTTCAAATTTATCGGGATTGCGGCTGATAACATCAAGAGCCTGTCTGCCGATGGAGCCTGTGGAGCCGATGATGCCGATTCTTTTCATGGATTACACTAGATATATAAGATAAAGATAAAGAACGGGAGCGCCGAACAGAAGTGAATCCACCCTGTCCAGTATGCCGCCGTGACCTGGTATGAGACTGCCGGAATCTTTAACGTTCGCCTTGCGTTTGAACATGGATTCCGCCAAATCGCCCACTATTCCAGCCGTCACCACCAGTATGCTGATGATTATACCGTGGATGGGTTTGAAATCCAGCAGAAGCCAGCTGTATGCAACGCCGACCGCCACGCCGCCGATATATGCAGCTATAACGCCTTCGATGCTCTTTTTAGGGCTTATCTTCTCATAAAGTTTGCGTCTTCCGAACCTGCACCCTACAAAATACGCGCTGGTGTCGCTCATCCATATAAGAACTATCAGAAAAAAGATATATGCGCCGTGGGCGTCCATCTTTCTCAGTAATATTATGAATGAAAACATAAGTGGTGCATAGAGAACAGACGTAAGCGTCCCGCCGACGCTGTCGAAGGTGTCCTTGAGTGCGTCCTCGGAAAACAGCTTTACGGTCATGGCAAGAAGCACAGTCACCAGCAGTGCGCCGGAGAAGAAACGAACGTCCGCAGTATATATGCCGTAGGGCAGTGAAACCGCGCCTATGTACGCAGGAAGGCTCATGACCTTAACGCCGCCGGCTTCAAGAATATCAATAAATTCGCGTGTGGAAAGCAGTATGATCACCAGCACAGCCAGAAAGAAGACAATATTGTCAAACTGATAGATGAAAGCGATTATAGGCGGTATGGCAACCAGTGAAGTCAGTATTCTTTTTTGTCTGTCGCTCACCTAATTACCCACCTGTTCGTCTGTCATTCCGAACCGTCTCACCCTGCCGGAAAAATCGGCGATTGCGCGGTCAAGTTCGGCTCTGTCAAAATCCGGCCACAGACATTCCGTAAAGAAAAATTCGCTGTATGCCGCGCGCCAAAGCATAAAGTTGCTTATGCGCTTCTCCCCGCTGGTGCGGATAACAAGGTCAACGTCCGGTATATCCGCATTATAAAGACAGGATGCCATAAGCTCCTGTGTGATGTCTTCGGTTTTTATCTTTCCTTCCGCAACCATCTGCGCCATTTTCTTAGCCGCATCCACAAGTTCGTTGCGTCCGCCGTAGCTGAGGGCAATGTTAAGCACCATCCCCGTGTTTTCAGCAAGGATGGATTCGGCGCTCTGGGTTATCTCCCTTGTTTTCGGAGGAAGGAGGTCAAGCCTGCCGGAGAAAACTATCTTTATGTTGTTCTCCTGCATCTTGTCCAGTTCCTTTTCCAGATACTTTTGCAGAAGATCCATGAGAAAGCCCACTTCCTCTTTGGGTCGCAGCCAGTTCTCCATGGAAAATGTGTAAAGAGTGAGATATGAAACGCCAATATCCGAACAATACCTTACAATCTCTGTGACAACCTCGGCTCCCCGCTTATGTCCGAAAATTCTTGGCAGACCTCTGGACTTTGCCCAGCGTCCGTTTCCGTCCATAATGATGGCGAGGTGTCTCGGTATGATGATATCAGCCACTAGATCTCCATGATCTCTTTTTCTTTCTCGCCTGTTATAACATCAACTTTCTTTATGAAATCATCTGTAGCAACCTGAATCTGCTCGATGAATTTTTTTCCGTCGTCTTCTGATACTTCTTTATCTTTTTCCATTTTTTTAATTCTTTCGTTTGCATCGCGTCTCAGGTTGCGAACAGCAACTTTAGTGTCCTCAGCCATTTTCTTAACGTGCTTAACAAGGTCTTTTCTGCGTTCTTCGGTAAGCTGGGGAACGGGGATGCGGATTATTTTGCCGTCGTTTGACGGATTAAAGCCCATGTTGGCGTTCTGGATAGCCTTTTCAATAGGGCTGATCATTGAAGTGTCCCAGGGAGAGACTGTTATAAGTCTGGGTTCCGGTGAGCTAAGTGTGGCAACGCCGGAAAGGGGTGTGGGAGAACCGTAGTAGTCAACTTTGATGTTGTCGAACATTGAAATTGAAGCTCTTCCCGTACGGATGGTCTTAAGCTCGTCTTTATAGTGCTGGATTGTTTTATCCATCTTGTCTTTCATATCTTTAACAACTGCTGCGCCCATTAAATTATCCCTCCACGATTGTTCCGATCTTCTCGCCCATGACAACCTTTTTCATGTTGCCTTTGCCGTAGATGTCGAAAACTATTATCGGTATTTTATTGTCCATACACATTGTTATCGCTGTTGAATCCATTACCTGAAGCCCTTTGTTGAGGACATCGAGGTACTGGATGCTTTCAAATTTGACTGCGTTTTTATCCTTTTTGGGGTCTGCGGTGTAAACACCGTCAACCTTTGTTGCCTTAAGAATGACCTGCGCATTAATTTCGGTTCCTCTGAGAGTTGCCGCAGTGTCAGTTGTGAAATATGGGTTTCCGGTACCCGCCGCAAAGATTACCACTCTGCTCTTTTCAAGGTGACGCATTGCGCGTCTTCTGATGAAGGGCTCGGCTATCTGGCGCATTTCAATCGCCGTCTGCACCCTTGTGGGTACGCCGACCTTTTCAAGTCCGTCCTGAAGCGCGAGAGAGTTGATAACGGTTGCCAGCATACCCATGTAGTCTGCCGTAACCCTGTCCATGTTTCGGGCTGTTCCCTGAATTCCTCTGAAAATGTTCCCGCCGCCGACAACAACGCCAATATTGACGCCCATATCAGCAACTTCTTTGATTTCGTTCACGATGAAATTAGCGGTTTTGAAATCTATGCCGTACTCTCCGTCACCCATGAGAGCCTCGCCGCTAAGTTTTAAAAGAATAGTATTGTATTTAACTTGCACGGTTTTTCACCTTGTTCTGAATTCTTTAATTATTACATATTATAACAGTTTAATCAATTCCTGTATTGCCGTTTCTCTATCTGATAGGTTTAAAAAATCTCTCAAACCTGTCGTATGCCGGATTCAAAAACCTGAACACACTGAGAGGGAATTTCGACCATGCGGAATTGTATTCCGGCGTTTTAAGCGACCAGTAGATAAGCACAGCTCTGCCTTTTATCGCCTTTTTATCAACAAAGCCCCAGAAGCGGCTGTCGTAGCTGTTGTCCCTGTTGTCGCCCATCATGAAATACTTGCCGGCAGGCACTGTGAACTGCGGGAAGTTATCCTTTGAAGAAAGCTCACCAGGCATTGACATCATGCCGTTCACCTGTTTGTATGCCTCAGGCTGCGCAACTCCGTTAACGTATATTGTCTTATCTTTAAGTTCAATTTTGTCACCCGGGGTGCCTATAACCCTTTTTATGAAATCCTTTGACGGATCAAGAGGGTACTCGAAAACAACCACATCCCCGCGATCAGGTCCCGAACCCAGATAAGACAGCCTGTTCAGCAGGATGAAATCGCCTTTAAGAAGCGTCCCCACCATGGATTCGGAAGGTATCTGGTATGTCTGGAGCAGAAGTCCCTTTATAACCATAGCAATGACAACCGCCACCACAAGGGAATCAAAGAAAGTATCTTTTTTAGCCTGTGGCGCTTTTGCCTCTTCTGCGGAATTTTTTACATCGTTTATGTCGTTCTTGCTCATTTGTCACCTAGTTTAAGCACTGCGAGGAAGGCTTCCTGCGGAATCTCCACGTTGCCCACACTCTTCATGCGTTTTTTACCTGCTTTCTGTTTCTCCAGCAGTTTTCTTTTTCGCGTTATATCGCCGCCGTAACATTTTGCCGTAACGTTCTTGCGGAATGCCTTAACGGTTGTCCTCGCAAGTATCTTGTTGCCCACCGCCGCCTGAATGGCGATGTCGAACATCTGCCTGTGGATAACGTCTTTAAGTTTGTCCGCCAGATCGCGTCCTTTATAAAAAGCCTGATCTTTATGCACTATAATTGAGAGCGCATCAACCTTGTCTTTGTTCAGAAGAATATCGAGTTTGACAAGATCGCCTCTGGCATAGCCAGCCACTTCATAGTCGAAAGACGCATAGCCTCTGGAAACGGATTTCAGCTTGTCATAGAAATCCATCACCACTTCCGCCAGCGGCAGAGTGTATTCAAGAATAGCTCTGGTCTTGCTGATGAACTTAATATTGTTCTGCATACCCCGTCTGGATATCAGCAGCTGTATTACGCCGCCTATGTATTCTTCCGGAAGGATCACTGTTGCCGCGATGACAGGTTCCTCTATCATCTCTATCTCTGTGGGGTCAGGCATACCTGCGGGGTTGTCGATCTCTATCACTTCACCATTTCGTTTAGTGATGCGATAAACCACTGTAGGTGCTGTACTTACGAGATCAAGATCGAACTCACGCTCAAGACGTTCCTGTATGATCTCCATATGCAGAAGACCGAGGAAACCGATGCGGTATCCGAAACCGAGAGCCGCGGAAGATTCCGCCTCATAGGTTATGGAACTGTCGTTCAGAGACAGTTTTTCCAGAGCATCGCGGAGGTCTTCATAATCTGCCGAGTCAACCGGATACATACCGCAGAACACCACCGGCTTAACTTTTTTAAATCCGGGGAAAGGTGTCTGGGTAGGTTTTCTGGGGTTAGTAACGGTATCGCCTATATCTATTTCGCGGATATCCTTGATGGAGGCGGTCATAAAACCCACCTCTCCCGCGCGGATAACGTCATTTTTCGTCGGTTTCGGAGTGAAATAGCCGACAGCATCAACAATGCGCTCCGCTTTGTTCGACATAAACTGTATCTTGTCCCCTGCGCGCAATTCGCCGTCTATGACGCGAAGAAGAACCACAACACCGAGGTAAGAATCGTACCATGAATCAACTATCATTGCCTTGAGCGGTTTAGCAACGTCGCCCACAGGTGCCGGTATCCTTTTGACGATAGCTTCGAGTATCTCTTTCGTCCCGATGTTCTCTTTGGCGCTGGCAAGCACAGCTTCGGTGGCGTCTATACCGATGATATCCTCTATCTCAGCCTTTACCTTGTCAGGTTCGGCGCTGGGGAGATCAATTTTATTCAGAACCGGAACAAGGTCAAGCTCCTGATCAACAGCCATATAAGCGTTTGCAATAGTCTGCGCCTCAACACCCTGCGCAGCGTCAACCACAAGAAGCGCGCCTTCGCATGCGGCAAGGCTTCTTGAAACTTCATAAGTGAAGTCAACGTGACCTGGCGTATCTATAAGGTTCAGCACATAGTTATTACCGTCGTCCGCCTTATAATTCAGGCGTATGGTCTGCGCTTTGACAGTGATGCCTCTCTCTCTTTCTATGTCCATACTGTCCAGTATCTGATCGCGCATCTGGCGTTTGTCCACTGCGGCAGTAAATTCGATCAGCCTGTCGGCAATGGTGGACTTACCGTGGTCAATGTGTGCTATGATACTGAAATTTCTGATATTTTCGTTTCCCATGTAACCTCTTGAAAAGCTGCGGTGCGGTCATTGCCGCCGTTTGAAAACATACGGGTTAAAAATACCTTATCCCCCGTATAAAAGACAAGCAAAAAAATAATACGCTATGATTTAACGATAAACGGAATCGTGCGTACTGACATCAATAAGAACGATTTCGTATTCAGAAACGTAAAATTCCATTGTTATTCTGTACTGTATATTGATACTGACTGAATACAGTTCTCTCTTACCAACTTTCAGTTTATGCAGACGTAGAGAATTATAATATGGATCAAGCGAAAGCAGTTTCAAAGTTTTTAAATATTGCTCACGCAGTTCAGGATGTTTTTTAATGAACTTTGACGCTTTCTTTTCGTATTCATCCGAATAAAATATTTTGTATATCATTCCGAGATACGCTTTAAGTGTTCTTCGGGAGTACCGAGATGGTACCTTCCGTTTTTGATATCATCCTCAACCTGTGCTATAGCATAATCGAGCTCAAGCTCTCTCAGTCTGTTGTAATGTTCCATAGATAAAACAACAAACTCATCCTTACCGCGAACACTGATGATTGTTTCGTCCTCTAAAACACCGACACCTTTGGTTTTAATATCATTTGCCGTAACTTTTGACATAATTCACCTCAACAATACTATTAATAGTACTTTTAATCATACTGTCAATAGTGTTATTTCACAAGTGAGTTGACGGAGAACAGAGGTTCCATGATAGAGATAACGATAAAACCGACGATGAGACCGATGAACATAATGAACACAGGCTCTATAATGGAGACGAATTTTGCCGTAAACTGCTCGGTTTTTCTGCTGTAATATACGTTAACACGCTCAAGCAGATCCGGCAGGTTACCGCTCCGTTCGCCTGTGGCGGCGGCGGCAACAAAAAGTTCCGTGAAAAGTCCGCTCTGGCTTACGCTGTCGGAAAATTTCTTACCTGCGGCAACACTTTCCGCGATATCCATAACAGCCTGACCGACATAGATATTCGCGATACCGGGGGCAGTGTTTCTAAGTGCCTCAACAAGGGGAAGACCCTCGCGGAGCTGGAAGCTGAGAACGTGGGAAAGTCTTGAAGCTGTAGCGTCTTTTACAATGCTCAGCCTGTAAAGCCGCTGATCTATGTACATACGGAATTTTCCCTTTATCGCGTAGTATCTTGTGAATACAGACACGCATACCATTATGAACAGGAACAAGAGAAGCCCGTAATGCTGTAAAAGATTGGACATGAACAGCAGAAATTTTGTGGAAGCCGGGATATCCGCCCCTGCGCTTTCAAATATGCTTTGAAGTTTCGGGACAACGAACGCAAGCATGAAACCCACAACACCCAGCCCCATGGTAAGAACCACTGTGGGGTAGATCATAGCGCCGGTAAGCTTTTCGCCCGCTTTCTTCCTGTCCTCTTCAAACTTTGAAATATCCATGAGAACAGTGGACAGCCTGCCCACTTTTTCAGAGGTTCTGATAAGGTGAACGTAAAGCTCGCCGAAAAGTTTTTTATGCGCATCCATGGCGTCGGAGAATTTCTTACCGCCTGATACCTTTTCGCACATGTCAGTGAGCGCATCCTTGGTCTTCTTGTCATGAACGGACAGAGCGGTTACAGACAGGGCTTTCGTAAGCTGTATGCCGCTTGAAAGAAGTATGGAGAGCTGGAAGAACACGTCCGCCAGCGGTTTTTTTCTGAAAGAGAAGGAGAATCTGGAAGGCTTATCGGTCGCGTCCTTTATGCCGGATATCAGGAGCCCGTCTGCCATGAGTTTTGACAGAGCTGTATTCTTACCCGATGCTTCAACACGTCCTTTGACCTTTTTTCCCTGTTTGTCGATGCCCTCGTAAGAAAAAACAGGCATTACTTGGCACCTATAACGGCAACTATCTCACCCGCACAGGTGATGCCTTCGGAAACAAGGTCGTGTCCGTGGAACACGAACGGTTTGTATCCGCTCTTTGCCGCCTCTTTGGCTATCTCCGAAGCGTCCGCCTTGGCGTTTATCAGCCTGCGGATGCCGTCGGTAATGGTGACCATTTCAAATACACCTACCCTGCCTGCGAATCCTGTATGCATACATTCGTCACAGCCAACGGGTTCATATATATGTTTGGGCAGCTTGCCTGCCGGTTCAAAGAATTCTTTAACGTATTTTTCAGGCTCAACCTCTTTCTTACAATGGGGGCAGAGCTTTCTGACCAGACGCTGACCTATTACAGTAACCAGCGCAGAGGACAGCAGGAAAGGCTCAACGTCCATATCCAGCATCCTTGCAACAGCTGTAGGGGCGTTGTTGGTGTGCAAAGTTGAAAGCACAAGGTGACCTGTCAGTGCTGCCTGAACGGCGGCGGAAGCTGTCTCCTTGTCCCTGATCTCACCGATAAGAATGACATCCGGATCCTGTCTGAGGAAGGCACGCACTGCGGATGCAAATGTGATATCCACCGTGCGGTTCACCTGAACCTGAGTTATCTTCTCCATGTGGTATTCCACCGGATCCTCAATCGTCATTATGTTTGTATCGTCGCTTATCATCTCGGAAAGCGCCGAGTAAAGGGTCGTGGTCTTACCTGAACCTGTGGGACCTGTAACAAGTATGATACCGTTGGGACGTTTTATAGCTTTTCTGAAATCGGGAAGCATACTTTCCGGCATACCCGTTTTTTCCAGAGTTACCATCGTTTTCGATTTTTCAAGTATTCTCAGAACCGCTTTTTCGCCTGTAACTGACGGAACGGTTGAAACCCTTATATCCACGTCGCGGTTACCGATGCGGATGTTGATACGTCCGTCCTGCGCTTTTCTGGTCTCTGCAACGTCAAGGTCGGACATGACTTTTATACGCGCAATAACCGATTCCTGCAAACTTTTGGGGAATTCCCTGATAGTAGCCAGTTTTCCGTCGATACGGAAACGCACGGCAAATCTGCCCGTAAGTCCTTCAAAGTGGATATCACTGGCGCCTGACTTAACAGCTTTGATGACTGTGCTGTTCACAAGCCTGATAATAGGCGCGTCATCGTATGAAGCGGCAAGTATGTCGTCCGCCCCTTCGATATCCTGAATATCACCCTGAAATTCGTCAGAGCGGGAGGATTCCAGAGCTTCAAGGATAGACAGAATTCTCTGTTTATCAGCTTCTTCCGTTTCCAGCTTCTCTCCGGAGGCAAAAAGAAGATGTCTTGCCTTAGCAAGACCCGCCGCACTGCTGTAAAGCATAACGGCATCGTCTCCTATCCTTTCCGGCGCAAAGTCCGCACGATCCGGATATTTCAGATAAAGTTCAACCAGTTTAGCGTAATCCATTACTTGAACTCTTTTCTCATCTTTTCATCAATCTGTTTTTTGAAATCCATTGATTCCTGATGCTTGCTTTCAGTCAGCTTGGCTGCATCTTCATGAGTTTTAATTATGTGAGCCGAAATAAAGACCATCATATTGGTTTTTTCATAGTTGGTAGATCTGTTTTTGAACAGCCAGCCGATAACAGGCAGTCTTGAAAGTCCTGGAATAGCGGAATCACTTCTGTCGCTGTCGTCTTTAAGCAAGCCCGAAATCACGACCATTGAACCGTCTTTCAGCTTAACCCTTGTTTTAGTGTTTCTGGTAAGGGTAATAGGAGAAGTTGAACTCGCAGAGCCTTCCGCAACCTTCTTAACTTCCTGCTCTATCTTAAGAGTAACCGAATCGTCGGATGTTATCTGAGGAACTATTTTCAGCTTAACGCCCACATCGTTGTATTCATATGACTGAACGGGGTTGTTGTTCGAGTCGTATTTTGTGCTGGTAAGGAAGGGTCTGTTTTCACCCACGAAAACTTCAGCCTCTTCGTTGTCCAGAGTGAGTATCTGCGGGTTTGAAAGGATGTTTATACCGCTTGCGGTTTCTATAAAGTTAATAAGCATACCAATGGTCGGGAAATTCAAACCCTGATATGTAATGGTGTCACCGAGAACACCAAGGTTAAATCCTGTACTGAGTGACGTTGTGTCTCCGTTTGCAAGTCCCATAAGAGAATTGTTCTCGCCGACAAAACCGATGGTTCCTGCTGTGTTTCCGTTACCGACCGAACCCTGCCACTCAACGCCGAACTGGTTACCGTTGTCCAGTGTGGTTTCAAGGATAAGCGCCTCAACATAGACCTGACGTCTGGGAACATCCAGTTTCTTTATAAGATCATCTATCTTGCCGTAAAGTTCCTGATCCCCGAAAACAACTATTGAGTTTGTCGCGGCGTCAAATGTCACGGATGATTTAACTTTTTCGGTTTTTTTAGCTCCGTCTGCTCCTGTTGTAGTCTGAGCAAGAGTACCTGTCAGGGTGTTAAGAACCTTATCCACGTCCTCAGCGTTTGCGTTTTTCAGATAGAACACTCTGGGAGCGTTAAAGCTGCCCGGTTTCTGCGTGTCAAGCTGGGCGACGATAGTGTTTATCCTTTCAAAATCGTTGTCCAGAGACGCAACAAGTATAATATTGGCATAATCGTCGGCGACTATAACCGGATCGGTTGCTATAAGGCTCTTCTTCTCCATGTCTGCGAATAGTTTTGTCATTTTGTCCGCAACGTTGGAAGCAGAAGCGTTATGTATCGGTATGGCGCGGACAGTGAAGTTTTCCGCGCGCTGGTCGAGTTTGTCTATGAATGAGCGTATCTTGACTATTCTCGATACGCGGTCTCTAACAACGATTGCGTTTATACTTTTAATAACCTCGGCATATCCGCCCTTCGACTTCATCTTGTTCAGTGCGTTTGCAAGAACCCTTGCATCGAAATTTTTTGGGTGGATAACGGTGGTGATGAGGGCGTTCGCTTCGCCTGTTCCGGTGGAATCATCGGCATCCATGAAATCAGCCTGCTTGACTATCTCATAGTAGTTTCCTCTGTCCACAAGTTCAAATCCGTTTGCGCGCAGCGTGGAGGCAAATATATCTATGATATCGGATGAACGTACCTGCGTGGCGGAATCAATACTGACCTTGCCTTTAAGAGCGGTCTTATCGTATACAAAATTCTTTTTGGTGAATTCTGAAACGAACGTAACGAAATCCGTAAGCTCCATATCGCTGAAATTAACATTGAAGCCTGCGTTTGCCGATCCGACGGCAAAAAGCAGTATTATCAGTACAAACTTTCTGATCAGGTTCATCCTTTTATCTCCACATATATGGTCTTTTTCTGCTGGGCTCTTTCTATGTCAAGCGTAAGCGCGCTCAGATTCTCTGCGTTTGAAAGGGTATCAAAAAATACGGTGGGGTTCTTAAGATCTTTTCCGTTAAGGCGGATAATGACATCACCGGATATGAGTCCCATCTGTACCAGAGCGGAATCCGGTCTGATTCTGGAAAGACGGTATCCGACAAATTTTCCCCCGCGATCGTATGGGTTTATGGCAACCGATTTCATAACTGAATTTATATTGGACAGCTTTTCAATGACAGTTTTTCTGGGTATGCTTCTTCTGTCCACTCCGTCCGGAACGGATGCAGTTGAAGCAGATGAAGATTTATCCTGATTCTGCCCCGCCATAGGGTCTTTTATATCAAGTGTAAGCTTAAAGCGTTTTCCGTTCTGTTCAAGTTCGACCTCGGTCTCTCCTGCCGAAACAAGAAGGATTCCCTCTTTTTCAAATCCCTGCCTGAGAACAAGGTTTTTGCCGTCCGGTTTTTTAAGGATGGCGAAGGACTCTCCTGTTCCTTTAAGAACACCGACCAGTTTGAAAGCGTTTGTATCCTGAGCGGGTGCGCCGTCAGGGTTCACCGAAGGCTCGAAGCCGACAGCATCCAGAGTGCCTTTAACAGACGCTATTTCCGCTTTAAAAATGTTTTTCTGAAGGATAAATTCGGTATCAGGCTCGTTGCTGACATTAAGACGCGCGCCTCTGCCCTCTGCACCAAGTGAAACGTTGGCAGTGGTGCGGTACTGTAAAAAACCTGTCACAGACCAGGCAATAAACACTCCTGCCGCAACAGGATAGATAAGATAGTTATAATTTATTTTCATCATTCCGCTTTTTCCGCATAGGTCAGGTGTCAGACAACCGCTGCATTGAGATTATATATACTATGAAGAAAGATTGCAAAGGAAACTCTTCCCGTTCTGTCATATAAAATACCTATTAAGAGCGATGGTGCCAAAACCATAAGCCCGTGTTCAGCTCCCCAGCCCACCATATGAACACCGGCAAACAACAGAGATGTCACAAGGTTTGCTCCGGAAACACCTAAGTACATTGAAGTTATTCTCTTTTTCAGCCAGTTATGTAAAAATCCGCGGAAGAAAAATTCTTCGGCAACAGGTGCCAGATAAAAAAAAACGATTAACATATACAGCGAAGGAATAACGACCCTTCCGTTTAAAAGACCGCAGCCCTATCCACAAAAAACCCAAAAAAATAAAAAACAAAAGCAGCTTTATATCTGTCTTTAGCACAGGGCTTACTGATGATTGGTTCAAGTTCGCCCCGCCGTCATTAATATATGTCATGACAAATCATCTATTGAATATGGGCGGTTTGTCAAATATAATAACTGCGGCAATAAAAACAGTTTTGATTGAGGTGTAGAATGAGAAACAACAAGGGCTTTACCATCATCGAGATACTTGTGGTGCTTGTCATCCTCGGTATTCTCGGTACGCTTCTGGTTCCCAAGATAATCGACAAACCCGACGAAGCCAGAGTTACGAGGGCTAAACTGGACATAAAAGCTATCGAATCAGCTCTTAAGATGTATAAACTGGAAAACAGTATCTACCCTACCACTGAACAGGGGCTTGAGGCTCTTGTAAAAGAAACCACCATTGATCCCGTTCCCACAAATTTCAAAAAAGGCGGATACCTTGACGAACTCCCCAAAGACCCGTGGGGTGGCGACTATGTGTACACAAGCCCCGGCGACAATGACCGCGACTATGAGATAGTCAGCTACGGAGCCGACAGGAAAGAGGGCGGCGAAGGCGTCAGTGCGGATATAAAGAGCTTTAATGACACTGAAGAATAACACCCGCGGCTTCACCCTTGTGGAGCTTCTGGTTGTAATGGTTATTATAGGTCTCGGGTTCGTCTCCCTGTCGCCGTCACTGGCTGACAGAACCGTGAAAAGCGGCGGGGACGAATCCTTTTTCAACGACATCATAAAATCACAGTTAAAGGCTGCAAAAGATCTTAACCGACAGGTGTTCATAAAAGGAACGCTCGGCACCGACAGCCTTGTTCTGTCCGACGGTACCTCTGTGACCATTCCTTTGGGTAAAGTTGACAAGGTGAAGGTCAACGACAAAAATGTCAACGGTATCGAATACAATATATATTTCTATCCCGACGGCATCTTTGACGATTTTGAAATTGACATGTCAGACGGCAAGATTGTGGAATCCTATCCCATGATAGCCACGGCGGTGATTAAATGAACAGCAGAGGTTTCACTCTGATTGAGATACTCATAGCGCTTGCAATTCTCTCCTTAAGCATGCTCGGCATTTACAGACTGACCTTCGTATCCCTTAACGCTTCGGAATATTCCGTTCGCAAGGCATATGTGAACGAAGCAGGCTATCTGCGCGTGCTGGAACAGCTCAACTATCCGGGCAGGAATTTTAACGAAACTAAAGCCATGCCCGACGGAACAAAAATCAAATTTACCGTTGAATCGGGAGCGGCTCTTTACTCCGGTGTGGACGAGATAAAACTCACCTGCGAGGCAAAGGACGCAAAATCGGTGTATTACTACTATGAAGCGCAATAATAAAGGCTTCACCCTGATAGAGATGCTGATCGCCCTCCTCATCTCCGCATTTGTTGTGATGGGGGTCTATTCTCTGTTCAATTCCGTTATAAATTCAAAAGAGGCGATTGAAAAGAGCAACAGGGTAAACACCCTTCTGATGTCCGCCAGAAGACTTTTCAAACCGGATCTGCTCCAGCTTTATCAGAACTCCCTGTCAATAAACAACGGCGGTAAAAACGCTGTACTTAAGTTCACCAGTCTGAACAGCATCAAGCTGGACCGCGCACTTCCCGTTGATATAACATATTATGTAGACGACGACGGCTGGCTTATCCGCAAAGAGGAGCAGACCGATCTTGGCTATACATGGGAACTGAGACTTCTGCCTGAGATAACGGATTTCACTGTCTATTCCCACAACGGATACCGTTTCACCGAGGACTATGACAACACGGACACCATCATTCAGGTGTCATTTAAATATAAGGATATCCCTGTTGAATTTGTTGCCGGTTGCGGGTTTACCGCAAAAGGACTTACAGAAGCGGCAGAATCTGCATCGAGCAGCACTTCAACCACAAGCAGCAGTTCCACAGCAACATCAGACGATTCTCCTTCTGACATGGCGGAATAGAAATGAAAAACAACAAAGGCTCCGTTCTTATTTTTGTGCTTATATTCATTGCCTTCGGTGCATCCGTGGCAATATATATTTATGAGAAGAGTATGGAGGATTTTACAGGGGTCACCGACGACTTTTATGAAAACCAGTCCCACATATACGCGATGTCTGCCGTAACCGCTGTTGAGAAGGTGCTGGAAGACGACGACAACTCATACGATACACGCGAGGAGGACTGGGCAATAATACCTCTCGTAGAGGTACCCTACGGGGATATATCAATATCCGTTACCCCTGTGAACGCAAAGATACCGCTGAACGATATGGTGGAAAGCAAGTCTTACGACGCGGAAAGATTCAAAACCGCCTGCGAAAATGTTATAGAGGAAGAGAGCATCACCGACATCGACTGCGCGGAGATACTGGACTATATAGACACTGACAGCGACACAACCGTAGGCGGAAATGAAAGCGGCAGATATGAATATTCCGGTATGGAATTCAACACAAAAAATGCGCCCCTTGAAACTATGAACGAGCTTCGCATACTCACCGAAAATCCCGACGATTACAACAAACTCTTAAAATATTTTACGGCTCTGGACGACGGAAACGCCATAAACCTTAATTTCGCATCGGCAGAAACCATAAAAATGTTCCTTCCGGAGCTGGAAGACTATGCAGAGCAGATCGCAGACTATACAAAGACCGACGAGATTAAGGACGTTTCAAACATACAGCAGGAATTCGGCGTTCCTGCTGACGTTTATCTGACAGTTCTTCCGTACATAACCGTAAAAAGCACTTTATTTTATGTAAGGGTTGAGATAACCTTAAACGATGTTCCCCGTTATTACCATGCTCTGGTGAGCAAAGAGGGAGCAAGCACGAAAGTCATCAGATTTATGGCAGGTTTAGATGGATACTACTACTAGCACAGTACTCCTGACGGGAGGTTCCGATTTCTTTCTGCTGACGGACGCGGCAAAAACTCCGGTTGAAAAGTCCGCCGTTCTTTCGATGAAATCCGGATATAACCTGATCATCGACGACACGTCCTTCTTTTACACAGGGATGGAATTTCCGCAGGCACCGAAAAGAAAAACAGATATGTTCATACGCAACTATCTGTCTTCACAGTTTCCGGCGGAACTCACTTCCAACTTCGCATACATGAAAAAGGGAGACAACTTCCTGATATGCATGTTTAAGCCTGATCTCGCAGAGAACAGTGAGGTCATGTCCGTTCTGAACAGAGCGGGCAGAATAACAAGCCCCATGGCAATTCGCTACGGCACGACAGACACATTTGTACACACCTATGCCGACACATCCATACAATCCGAAGACGGCATAATAACCCATATAGAAAAACAGGGGCAGAACTCGCCTAAACCTACACAGGTTCCGTCATCATCCGCACTGACAGTCCCTTTTGTCAAAGCACCTAATGCCACTCTGGGCGAATATAAAACACCGCTGACAGTGCTTGTTTTGTGCTATGTCCTTTTCGTTCTCGGTCTGTGGTTCCGCTACGAATATCACGACAACAAAGTGCAGCGGGCGCAGGCGATGCTGAACAGGATATACCAGCAGGCAAAAGTAGCGGACACACCCAATCCCTACGGAATGTTAAAATCAAAAGCGGAAAAAGCGGGAGGCGGGTCTTCTTTTCAAACTCTTGCTGTCATCGAACAGATAAGCCGTGCGCAATCTGAAAGGATAACCGCAACGTCCATCGACATAAAAAACAGAAGTGTCGTCTATGAGGGAAAAACTTCGGACTACGCGTTCATAGAAGATTTCCGCAAACAGCTTAAAAAAGAGATCGGTAAGGAAATCAATCTGCTCGACACCAAAAAACAGGATGGCGGAGATATCGCCTTTACATTGAGGTTTCAACAGTGAACAGAGACAAACTTGCACTAACAGCACTGGTATGCGGAATATTGTTCCTCGTATTCTACTGGACGTACACAGCTTTCAGCTCTGCTACGGCTAAGGCCGACACGGCTTATAACGATACAATCGAAAAAACCGGAAAGGCTCTGGATTACTACATGCAGACCCTCAGAGCGCCTGTGCAGAATCCGAAGGTTGAAACAGGTCTTCTGAGCTTCATTGAAAGCAGTGCGGAAGCGCTGGGGCTTTCAAACCGTCTCGGCGATATGAAACCCATAAACGTACAGGGTGGCGAATCCGTCTCTTTCCGTATTGACAGCGTAACCGGTGACGAAGCTGTCAGCTTCATCCGTATCCTTGAAGGCAGATCGAACATAAAGCTCAACAGCGTTAAATTAAGTAAAAGATTTGATAATGAAAAACGCCTTAACCTGGTGATACAGGCCGAGAAATCATGAATAGAATACTGATATCGGTCGGCGTATTCATACTGGTTTTCGCAGCTTCTCTGTGGATATTCTTTCCTTTCGGTTCATACATAGAAACCATGGCGGCGCAATCTGCCAAAAACATGGGACTACGTATGAAATATGAAGGCATGTCATCAGGCATATTTTCAACAGAGCTTACTGGCGTTTCTATAAATGACAAGGAAATAGGTGATTTTACGTTTCACCACACACCGCTGACGCTTCTGACGAAACATATGAGCATTGACGTGAAAGGCATCTATAACGCCAAGGCGAAGATATCCGATTCGGACATGGAATTTGACGTTACGACCAGCGGCGCGGCTCTGGACTTCATAAAAGAACCCGTCTCTCTGAAAGGAAATGTTAACCTTAAGGGCAAAATAGATACCAAAACGGACGTATCGCAGATCACAGCAAACGTTGACAAAATGCTTCTTAAAACGCCTCTGGGCGAGATGCCTTTTGAAAACATCACAACCGACATTGAGGCAAAAGGCAAGATAATAACCATAAATAAGTTACGTTCAGACGACAAAACAGAGCTTAATATGCAGGGCAGAGTCAGGCTGAACAAACTGAACATAGTTAATTCAAACGTGGATCTCCAAGGTACCATAAAGCTTGCAGGGCAAAAACAGACTATCTCCATCAGGGGAGATGTAGACAATCTGCACCCAATGCTGGGCGGCGCAGGTGATTCAGCACCTGAGGATGACGAGTAAGTTTTTTCTCCATCCATCAATATTTACAAACCGAACTGACCAAAAGCCTTCCGTGTCCACGCAAGCGGGGTTCATCCTGAAACCTGTATTTAATTCAATCTCATTTAAACAGTTGGAGGTATTCCCCGTAACCTTCCTTTTCCAGGTTTTCTTTCGGTATGAAGCGCAGAGCCGCAGAGTTTATGCAGTAGCGCATACCGCCCTTATCTTTCGGACCGTCTTCAAAAACATGCCCAAGGTGAGAATCGCCGTATTTGCTGCGCACTTCCGTACGTTTTGAAAACAGTTTAAAGTCACTCTTTTCAGTAACCATGCTTTTATCAATGGGTTTTGTGAAGCTCGGCCATCCTGTGCCGGAATCAAACTTGTCCCTTGAGCTGAAAAGCGGTTCACCTGTGGCTATATCAACATAGATACCGTCTTTATGGTTGTCCCAGTATTCATTGTTGAACGGGCGTTCTGTCCCTTCCTGCTGAGTAACGCTGTATTGAAGGGGAGTAAGCTTTTTCTTAAGTTCGCTTTCCGCCGGTTTGTTATATTTCTTATTCACTTTCTTCTCCTCTTTTCCCCATGTGCGCTCTATGTATCCCGCTCTGCCGGAGCCGACTTTATATCTGTCATAATGATCCTTGTTGGTGCGGAAATAATCCTGATGATAGTTTTCTGCAACATAGAATTTTTTAGCGGGAAGAATTGCGGTCGCAATGGGTGATTTGAACTTGCCCGATTTTCCGAGCGCATCCTTTGACTTTTCAGCCACAGCCTTTTGCTGAGGGGTTGTGTAGAACACTGCCGTGAGATACTGGGTGCCGCGGTCGGCAAACTGTCCGCCGTCGTCTGTCGGGTCAATATTCTTCCAGAATATCTCAAGAAGCCGTTCATATTTTACCTTCGCAGGGTCGTAAATTACGCGCACAGCTTCGTAATGCCCTGTTTTACCTGACGAAACCTGCTCATATGTCGGGTTTTCAGTTTTGCCTCCGGTATATCCTGCGGAAACGTCCTTAACTCCGTCCAGAAACGAAAAAGGAGGCTCCATACACCAGAAACAGCCTCCTGCAAATATCGCAGTTTCATACTTCGCCGCGTTTGCCGAGGGTGCAACACAGAACATCATAAGCATCGGTATTATATATTTTGAATATCTCATAGACACCTCATATGAACTAAGATAGCTTTGACGCAAAAAAGTCCTATAGTTTTTTATCCTATGAAAAACATAATATTGAGATCAAT
Source organism: Seleniivibrio sp. (assembly GCF_021209385.1). Taxonomy (GTDB): domain Bacteria; phylum Chrysiogenota; class Deferribacteres; order Deferribacterales; family Geovibrionaceae; genus Seleniivibrio. Next base: position 20,283 of record NZ_JAJOIL010000038.1, read on the forward strand.
TTTCTTTTTGTTTGAGCGTACCTTGTAAAAATAAAATGAATATTTCCACATTTTTCTCAAATTATCTGTAACCTTTGTTCTCCCCGTCCGTTATGAAAGTACAAACACCCTATAGATACAAGGAGACATACAATGAGAAAAATTATTGCAGTTTTAACAGTGGCTATGATGGTTCTGGCAGCGGGACAGGCACTCGCTAGAGGCGGCATGGGCGGACATGGCGGCGGAAACGGACACGGCGGTTCTTCTTCATCAGGAGGCTCTTCATCAGGAGGCTCTTCATCAGGTGGTTCCTCCTCCGGTGGTTCCTCCTCCGGTGGCTCATCTTCAGGCGGCGGCTCTCCTTCATCTGGAGGCAGCTCTTCATCTGGCGGACATGGCGACGGCACAGGCACACACTCCATGGACGGAACGGGTCTCGGCAGTATGTACAACCATGACATAAACCACCCCGCCACAGACGACGACACCACTGACGAAACAACAACAGAAACTGATCCTTCTTTCTCAATGTAGTGAGAAACATTTGGCGGGGGCTTCCGCCCCCGCTATAATAAGCATATGAAACACAACACAGCACTGACGGCTTTTTTTGAACAGAACAGGCAAAAGCTTTTTGCCTATCTGGTAAGACTTTCCGGAGACACCCACGAAGCGGAGGACGTCTTTCAGGACACGTTTATCAGATATGCGCAGTCCTATCCTGATCAGCAAAATCCGGCACTGCTTTTCACAGTGGCAAAGAGCATTTTTCTTGACGGCAGACGCAGACACAGGTTTTCCGAAATGCCGGAAGGGTTTGAACCGACTGATGAACAAAGCCCCGAAAGCATTGTGATGTGCCGACAGGCACAGAACAGGCTTAAAACTGCCATGAACAGTCTTCCGCAGGAAGAACGGGAACTCCTTGCAATGGCAGGAGGGGAAGGACTGAAATACGATGAGATAGCAAAGGCGGCGGGGATATCCGTTGCCAATGTTAAGGTCAGGGTACACAGAGCAAGACAACGCCTGCGTTCCTTACTGGAGGTTTCCGATGGATGACAGAGATTTACTTATAAGCCAGTATATCGACAACGAACTGAGCCTTGAAGAAAAGGCTGAATTTGTCAAAGAGATAAATATTGACGATGCTTTCTGCGCCGAAACACTCTCTATGCTGGACAGTGAGCTTCTCATGGCGGGCATGATACCTGATGCGCCCCCTGTTCCTGAGATAAAGCCAAAACGCGGACGCATCCTCACACCGGCGTCGGTTATGTCATTCACAGCGCTGGCAGCGTCACTTCTGGTTGCTTTCAAAGTTTTCATGTTTACGCCGGAGGCAGCACAGCAGCCGACCGACAGATACAGATTTGTCATACACGTTCCCGAAGCGCAGCATGTTGCCCTTGCCGGAAGTTTCTCCGACTGGCAGAGTATAGACATGCGTCCGGTGGGCAACGGATACTGGCAGGTCAGCGTTCCTCTGGAAAAGGGCGAATATACTTACACATACATACTTGACGGAAAAATAAAAATAGCCGACCCTGCTTCACCTGCGAAACAGGTTGACGATTTCGGCGGAGAAAACTCCGTAATAACCATAGGGAGCGATATCTGAAATATTTCACGATTCTGCTCGTTATCTTTATGACAGGCTGCGCAGCGGCCGAATTTAAAACGGAAGGCTCTGTAATGAAGGGATATTTCCGTGTAAAAGACGCGAACAGCGTAGCGTTCTACTCGTCTTCAGACGGGTTCACAAAGAACGAAGCCGTTAAAGACGGCAAAAAATGGACGGTGACAGTGCCTAAAAACGGCGAATTCACCTATTACCTCGAAAAAGACGGCGAAATCTACGTCCCTGACTGCGAAATGAAACAGCAGGACGATTTCGGCGGAACCGTCTGTGTTTATCAGGAGGATTGAAATGAAGTTTCTGGCAATATGCATCATGATGCTGACAGCCGCAACGGCGTTTGCCGATATATACGATGACCTTGGGCGCACTGCCGAGAAGAACGGTGCGGAAAAGACGCTGACGGCAAAGCTTACGGAACGCACCAGAGAGGCGAAATATTCTCAGGAAAGCATTTCCGCCATTGAGAACGCACTGAGCGTGCAGATAGGCATGTCCGCAACAAGAGTCAGCGAAAAGGTGCTTGAGGGAATAGCAAAACGCGTTCAACAGCAGGCGGTTGCAAACGCCGCGCTTAAAGTAAGAGCGCGCTATGAAACGGCATACGCAGTTGCTAAACAGGTCGGATTAAAGGGCAAACAGGCGGAAAACACGGCAGACATAGCCGCGGACGCTCTGGCGGCAGGTGCAAACGAAGCATCTATGATAAAAACAGCTAAACGCCTCTCCGCAATGCAGAAGGAAAAAGAACAGTACACTGTAGCAGTGATGGCATTCTACAGGGATATGCTCCGCTACGGGGTAAAAGAAACAACAGCGGCGAGCATAGCCGACGAATCTCTGAACAATCTGTCTGCGGAACAGATAACCGAATACAGACATCATTTCATGAAAAATGCGGGGAACAACGCCCAGAGTATGGCGGAATCCATGTGTGACAGTATTGAACACGGAAATTCTGCATCTTCAATGGGTTCAGGAGGACACAGCGGAAGCGGCGGACATAGCTCCGGCGGAAGCGGAACAGGCGGCGGTTCAGGCGGCGGCGGACATGGCGGTGGCGGTGGACACGGAGGACAGCACTGAGGTGCGCAATCCTCCGCGTATATATAAAAGGGAGTTATTCTTCATTTCCTCCCAATACCTTGAACAGTTCAACCCGGTTGTTTTTTTTCACTCAGCCGGAGTGAGATCAAAGTTTGTTGAGCGCTGTAAAGTGACCGCTGACTGTCAAGGGTCTCCAGATAGCTGTCAACGCCATTGCGGTAGCGTGCTTCCGACAGGGTGTAGCTTTTTTCATAGGATTTCACCAGACTTTGCTGCGCGTCCATCTGCTCGCCTATATGTCTGCGGAAAGAAAGAGCATCTGCAACCTCACTGAAAGCGGTCTGTATGGTCTTTTCATAATCTGCAACCTCTATTTTCTTCGATATTTCAGCTACGTCCAGAGAGGCTTTCAACGACCCGGCATTGAAGATCGGCACCGAAACTGACGGCACGAAAGACCAGACCTCTGATCCTGAACTGAAAAGGTTTGTCAGCGATGAACTGGCGATTCCTGCTGAAGCCGTCAGCGAGATTGACGGAAAGAATGCCGCACGGGCTGCACCGATATCCGCATTTGCCGCCTTTAGAGTATGTTCAGCCGACAGAACGTCAGGTCGTTTAAGAAGAATCTCAGAAGGCATGTCAGCAGGCACAGCCGCCAAGGTTACGTCTGACGGGCTTTCAACCGAATCCGGCAGAAGTTCTTTGGAAACGGCAGTGCCGACAACCAGATTGAGCGCGTTAAGGGACTGCTCAAGAAGAACGCTGTAATTCGCTACATCAACCCTTGCACTGTCAACGGTTGCCTGTATCTGGGCAAGATCGAGTGAGGAAACAAGCCCGTACTCCTTTTTGGCGTTCGTAAGGGACAGGGTTTTCTCTCTGCTTTCCAGAGTCTTTTTCGCAAGATTCAACTGCTGCTGGTAAGCGCCGTATGCAAGCCAGTCCGAAGCGACCTCGGCAATAAGGCTTATTCTGGTGCTTCTCTGGGTCTCCGATGTGGCGAAGTAGCTTTCAAGGGCTTCGTTTTTGAGGCTTCTGACTTTTCCGAACAGATCCAGTTCCCAGCTACTGAATCCAACCGACGCCTCTGCGGATCGGCTGACCGAGGTTGAATTTCCCGAACCTGTCAGGCTGCGTGCCGCACTGTTTGAAACGCTCGCGTCAATGCTCGGAAACAGATCGGCTTCCTGTATGCGGTAAGTCGCCCTCGCCTTTTCAATATTCAGCACAGCAGTGCGTAAATCCCTGTTATTTTCAAGGGCAAGCTCTATTGTTGACTGTAGTTTTTTATCTGCAAAAACATCACGCCAGCCCATTTCATTAACGGAAACAGTTCCCTTGTCCGCTTTTTCGTTATTGAACGAAGCGGGAACCGGAGATTCCGGACGGCGGTATTCCGGTGCCATAGTTGCACACCCGACCAGACTGAAGGCTATCATACACGCAAGGATTGATCTTCTGTATATTGCTTTCATATTATATCTTCTCCGATTGTTGTTCGTGTATGCCGCGTTTAAAGATTGTTCGCACTATCACATAAAACACAGGCACGAAAAATATACCGAACGCCGTTGAAGCTATGGTTCCGCCCAGAACGCCCGTTCCCAGAGAATGACGACCGCCGGAGCCTGCGCCGGAGCTTATCACCAGAGGAAAAACCCCAAGCATGAACGCAAAAGAAGTCATAAGTATCGGGCGAAGCCTCATATGCGCCGCCTGAACGGTGGCTTTAAGAAGAGGCATCCCCTTCTCTTCCAGCTCTTTTGCAAACTCGACGATAAGGATACCGTTTTTCGCCGCCAGACCGATTGTTGCCAGCAGACCGACCTGGAAATAAACGTCGTTGTTCAGTCCGCGCAAAGTCGTAAACAGAAGCGTACCCACAATACCTATCGGCACTGCCAGCATCACGGAAAAAGGTATCGACCAGCTTTCATAAAGACCCGCAAGACACAGGAAGATGAAAAGCAGCGATATAGCATACAGATAAGGAGCCTGATTGCCGGACTGCAATTCCTGATAAGACAGGCCCGACCATGAATAGCCGAAGCCGTTCGGAAGGTCTTTGATCATCTTTGCCATTTCATCCATAGCAGTACCGGAGCTTACTCCGTCCGCCGCCTGTCCGCTGATCTCCATTGACGCAAAACCGTTGAATCTTGTCAATGATGCCGGCTCGTATTTCCATGAGGTTGATGAGAACGAGGAGAAAGGAACCATATCGCCGTCGCTGTTTTTGACAGACCATTTGTCAATGTCCGCAGGCATCATACGCGCGTCCGCCTCGCCCTGTACATAAACTTTCTTTATGTTGTCCTTATTTATGAAGTCATTAATATATGTACTTCCCACAGCAGTGGAAAGAACGTCGTTAATGTCGCTCTGGCTCAATCCTAGAGCGCCTGCTTTGGAATCGTTTATCTTAACGTCAAATGTCGGCGCGTCTTCCAGATTGTCGTAACGTACCGACGACAGATTATCATTTTTACCAGCCATGGCGATTACTTTGTCTTTTGCATCAACAAGAGCGTCGTGTCCGGAACCCGCAAGATCCTGCAATTCAAATGTAAAGCCTGAAGACTGCCCCAGACCGGGTATACCGGAAGGCGATATAGCGAATATCTGCGCATCTTTGAACATGCCGTGCACTGTGCCGTTCAACCGTCCGGCGATCTCTCCGGCACTGGCTTCTCTCTCGTCCCAGTCTTTAAGCTTTATAAATCCCATACCTGAGTTCTGCCCACCCCCTCCCATACTGAATCCGCTAACTGACATAACGGATGCTATCTCCGGCTGAACGGAAGCATATTCGGATATCTGATCCAGCACTTTCTGCGTCTGCTGCTGGGTTGAACCGGATGGAAGTTTCACCTGCACCATCAACATCCCCTGATCCTCTTCCGGAAGGAATGACGTCGGCAGGTGCATAAACAAAGTGACCATAACAGCAATGAGTATGCTGTAAATTAAAAGTGCAAACTTCTTTCTGTGCAGTGTCTTATCGACTACCATCTGGTAAAGCCGTGATGATTTATCAAATTTTATATTAAACCAGCCGAAAAACCTGCCCAAAGGACCACGCGCACCGCTGTGTCCGCCTTTTTTTATGGGTTTCAGCATGGTTGCACACAATGCAGGGGTAAGGGTCATTGCAACCAGAACCGAAAGCATCATTGAAGAAGCAATGGTCACGGAGAACTGACGGTATATAACTCCGGTTGATCCGCCGAAAAATGCCATGGGAAGGAAAACGGCTGTCAGAACAAGGACGATCCCTATCAACGCCCCTTTTATCTGCCCCATGGATTTCTTTGTCGCCTCTTTCGGTGAAAGCCCCTCCTCGCTCATGATACGTTCCACGTTTTCAACCACGACAATGGCATCGTCAACCAAAAGCCCTATGGCAAGAACCATGGCGAACATTGTCAGCGTGTTGATGGAATATCCCAGAGCGGAGAGGATTCCGAAGGTTCCCATAAGAACGACAGGCACTGCAACCGCGGGAATAAGCGTTGCCCTCCAGTTCTGCAGAAACAGATACATGATTGCAACAACAAGGATTATCGCTTCTATAAGGGTCTGAACCACTTCCTCAATGGATATCTGAACAAACGGGGTTGTATCATATGCCACATGGTAATTCAAACCTGCCGGAAAGAAGGGTTTCAGCTCTTTAAGTTTTGCATCCACTATCTTTGAAACGCTTAACGCATTTGCCCCGGATGACAGTTCTATACCCATTCCGGAAGCATCCTGACCGTTAAATTTACTTATCATCGTATAATCTTCACTGCCAAGCTCCACCTTTGCCACGTCGGAAAGACGTATATCGGAACCGTCAGTCTGAGTTTTAAGAACTATATTTTTAAATTCATCAACTGTGGTAAGTTTGCTTCTCGCACTGATTGTTGCCGTAAGTTCCTGTTTGTCAACAGCGGGAAGAGAGCCGAGAGAACCGGCGGCAACGTCCGTATTCTGCGCTTCCACGGCACTGACTATGTCGGAAGGCATCAGAGAATAGGTTCGCATTTTTTCCGGATCCATCCAGATCCGCATGGAATATTCCGACCCCATGACCCTTATGTTTCCCACACCGTCAAGACGGCTTATCTGATCTTTCAGGGTGGTAACCATATAATCCGCTATATCAGTACTGTTCATACTGCCGTTGTCCGACGTAAATGCCAGAACCATGAATATGTTGCCTGAAGATTTCGTTACGGTTACACCGTCATTCTGAACCGATTGCGGAAGGGATGATTCAGCTTCCTGTAATTTATTCTGTACCTGCACCTGCGCGGTATCGGGATCGGTTCCAGCTTTGAACGTCAGCGTTATGCTGGAACTGCCGGACGATGAACTGGAAGACGACATATACAAAAGATTATCCAGTCCCGTCATGCTCTGCTCTATCACCTGAGTAACGGATTTCTCGACAGTATTTGCCGATGCACCTGTATAGGTTGAGTTTATGGAAACACTTGGGGGCGCAATATCAGGGTATTGCTCAATGGGAAGAGTGTATATTGAAAAAGCTCCGGCAAGAGTTATGACAATTGCCAGAACCCACGATAGTATCGGGCGCTCAATGAAAAAATCTGCCATGTCTGTATCCCCTTAAATCATCTATTTGGTAACAGCGGTCTGCTCGCTGCTTTGTGTTATTTTAACTGTCTGACCTGAAGAAACACTGCTGGCACCGCTGACTATAAGTTTGTCGCCAGCTTTAAGACCTCCGGATACGACCCAGAAGTTACCGTAATTGCTGTCTGTTCTGATGTTTTGCAAAACAACCTTATTATCATTGCCAACTATTTTAACCTGTGGTTCACCCTTACTGTCTCTGGTCACAGATGAAACAGGAACAAGAATTGCCTGTGTGTTTACAGCCATAGGCAAAACAGCCTGCACATAGGTACCAGGTAAAAGAAGGTTTTCAGGATTAGGAACCTTTACGCGCAATTTGACGCTTCCCGTCCCCGTGTCCACAGTCGCACCTACAAAATTAAGCTCCCCTTTGTGCTGATATTCCGAACCGTCTTCAAGGATTATTTTAACCGGAATAGTACCCTGAACCTCAGACAGATCACCTGCTTTTATCCGTTTTCTCAACGCGAGCAGTCTTGCGCTTGTTTCTGTCACGTCAACATAAATAGGATCAAGCTGCTGAATGGTGGTCAGAGCATCCTCCTGATCCGCCGTTACAAGAGCACCAGGGGTATATGCAGAAGTGCTGATCCTTCCGGAGATAGGCGCTGTTATTCGGGTATATCCCAGATTTATGGCAGCAGTTTCCAAGGCGGCCTTTGCAGAAATAACCGCAGCGGCTGCCTGTTTATATTCAGATACAGCATCCGCAGCATCCTGTTTGCTGACAGCCTCTATACCGACCAGACTCTGATACCTTTCAGCCTTCTGACGCGCAGATTCAACAGCGGCATCCGCCTTGGCAAGATCGCCCTCGGCGCTGTCATACGCTGCCCGATATTTTTTAGAATCCAGCAGGTAGAGAACCTGACCCTCTTTAACCTGCTGTCCCTCCTGAAACATACGTTTCTGTATAATTCCCCCGACCTGCGGACGGACGTCGGAGACCGTATAAGCCACAGTGCGGCCGTTAAGAGACTGTTCTATCTTGATATTATGTTTTACCAACGACGTAACGGACACTTCCTGAACCTGTTCAGGGTTATTTGCCGTCGGCGGCTGTGAACAGCCTGAAAGAATAAATAATGACGCAATAACACATTGCGCCGCTCTTCTCTTGAATATTGCTTTGATATCACACATTATTTCACCTTTGTTCATGGATTATTTTTTATTTAAAGTCAGATCAATATCCGGTCTATCCTGCGGAAGGTAACAGTTGACCTTAACCAGAACTTCTATAAATTCTGCCCTCAGTTCATCAGACAGACCGGAAAGCAGCCTGTCATACACACTGATTGTCAGATCTCTTAAACCCTCAAGTACTTTTTCGCCTCTTGTCGTGATAAATACCCATTTTTTACGATGATCTTTTTTATCCGTTACCCTGCGCACCATTCTGTTCTTTACAAGACTGTCCACCAGTTTGCTCGCGGCATTGTGTGAAATAGAAGACTGATCCGCTATCATAGATATTGTCTGCGGTCCGCACTTGAGAAGGTAAAACAAAGTATTGTACTGATTGAACGAATAATTAGAGTAGCGGATATTTTTGCTTAAATAGGGAAAGATGTAAGATGTGGCAAGTCCGTGCAGCTGATCCATCAACTCTCCCAAAGTTCTCTGTTCCTGATTTTCTGTTTCTGCTGTCAAATTATATTCCTCACTGAATTATATTCCAAAGATCATATTTTATTTACCAAGTTCAACAGATATTTACATCAACATATCTTTCATATGATATCCACAGATAAAGCACACATTTCAGCATCGCAGCATTTGAAAAAAACGTTTCCATTCAAATTTTTTATTGCGCAAATTTCTTTTGTGAATATACTGACTGACTACTCAGTCAGTGAGGTGAGTTTTGACCAAAAAACAGAAGATACTGCGCGAAGCCGCAAGGCTTTTTGCTGAAAAGGGTTTCATCGAAACCAGCACACAGGAGATAGCCGAGGCGGCAGAAACCGCCACCGGAACCATCTTTTACCATTTCGCCACCAAAGAGGGGATACTGAAAGAGATATACGTTAACCTCATTAACGAATATCTCGAAACCATGAAGCAGGTATCCGCATCATCGGAAAACGGGCTTTCCGCAGTGGAAAAGGTACTTCGTATGCACTTCGCGTTCTCAAGAGACTACCGCGCGGAATTCACCGTTTGCCATAGGGACATGCCCGCCCAGATAGTCTTTGACGACAACCGCAGGAACACAATGCGCAGAAACACCGACATAAGCATAACCATTGTGAAAGAAGCGATCGAAAGAGGTATAGCCGACGGCTCCATAAAGCCTGATGCAGACCCCGTTAACGATGCAAAACTCATAAAGGCGATGCTGTTGGGTACTGCCAGACTGACACACCTTCACATGACAGAGTTTGACGATGCGGAGAAGACAACATGCGATTTCTGCATGTCCGCACTCAGAAACAGAGGTAAAGAATGAGACTTTTTATTTTATTGATGCTCTTCATACTTCCGGCAATGTGTTTCGCCGGAACGCTGACCCTGCGGGATGCCATAGCAACTGGGCTTCAGAACAGCTATTCCGTCATGATACAAAAAAGTGCAGCCGACTCAGGACGTGAAAACGTTACGGCGGAAGACGCAAAATTCGACCCTGTGGCGGGCGGTTCCGTATCAGCAGGCGGTTCAAACCAGCCTACCTCCTATTCACCCTATAACATGGACTATCTGAAAGAGCGTACCCTTGCCGCCACAGCCGAACTGGAGAAACTCCACAGAAACGGTATGACTGGCAGATTTGCACTTGAAACCTCAAAACTTGGAACAAACGACCCTTATGAAGAGCTGGATCCCCAGTACAGAACAGTATTTCTGATGAACATAATCCAGCCTATTCTTAAAAACTACGGAAAGGACATAAACGCAACAGGAGTTAAGAACGCCGAACTGTCTTTCAAACAGGCGGAATATGACCTTTATGCAAAAATGACGGCAACTGCGGCGGAGATAGAGACCGCATATTACGCCCTGGTTCGTGCGCAGGACGTTCTCGCCCTTTCAAAGACATCCGAACAGCTGGCAAAAGACCTTCTGGATTCAGACAGAAAACGGTTCAACGCAGGCATAATCCCCATCACAGAGGTGCAGGAGGCGGAAACGGCTCTTGCAGGAAGACGAGAGCAGACGGTGAATGCTCAGGCGTCAGTCCGGTCGGCGGTCATCGCACTCGAAAACCTTATCAATGCCGATATAGACGGCATGTCAGCGGAAAAACTGAATCCTGTTTTCATAACTCCTGACGAGAGCGAGTTTTATAAGACCGCTCTCAGCACAAATCCCGACATAGAGAAACAGCGCACGGAGCTTGAAAAACGGGACATAACCATAAAATATCTGAAAAATCAGGAGCTTCCTGAACTTGACGCAATGGCGACACTGGGAGTGATAGGTTTTTCCGGCAATCAGACCACATCCAATCATTTCGATGGCTATTATCAGGATTCTCTTTCTGATATGACAAGCGGAGACGGATTTGAATGGAAGCTGGGACTGAGCGTTTCCTATCCTCTTGGTGCGAGAGGTGCAAAAGCGCGCACGGCATCGGCATCCGCAGAAAAGATGCGCGCCGTGTACACACTGAAAAAGCTGGAGCAGGACACAAAATCACAGATACGCACGGCTGCCACAGCCATGAAGAGCGGACAGGACCGCTATGCCATAGCTCAGGATTTCGTCCGGCTGGCGGACGTGACCCTTTCGCAGGAGATGAAAAAGCTGAGCGAAGGTCTGTCGGACACTTTCCGCGTGCTTAAATTTCAGGAAGACCTTACAGATGCCAGAATACGCGCCGTAAACGCAGTTTATGACTACAGAAAAGGCGAAGCGGAACTTTACAGATCAGCCGGAACAAACCTTGACCGTTTCGGTTTCAAAACGGGGGAATAGATGAACGCCGAAGAATACTCTAAAAAGCTTGAAAAACAGGTTATGAAACCTGTGAAGAAGAAGAAGCTGGTACTTTATGCCGTAATAACAGTCGTCGCGGCACTTCTTCTGATACATTATACGCCGAAAATCGTTTATGCAATGCACCACGAGACCACCGACAACGCCTTTGTAAAAGGCGACATGGTTCCCGTCTCGCCGCAGGTGAAAGGGCGCATTTCAAAGGTATATATAGAAGACAATATGCAGGTGAAAGCCGGCGACATTCTGTTTGAGATAGAAAAAGCGGACTATGAAATAGCTCTCGCCAAAAGCCGCGAGGAACTTTCTGCGGCAGAAGCGCAGATAGCCGCCATCAACGCATCGGCGGCACAGACAGAGCAGAGCGTCAAACAGGCACAGTCGCTCCTTGCAAAAGCGCAGACGGAGAAAAACTTTGCCGACAGAGAACAGCAGCGCTACGCCCGTCTCGTGTCCGAAAATCTTGTTTCAAAGAGCTTCTACGACAGTGTGAAGGCAAAATCGGACGAAACAACATCACAGGCAGCGGCGGCTGAAGCTTCCGTAAAAATGGCATCCGCCAGCCTCTCCGCCATAGAGGCGAACAGAAAGGCGGCGGAATATAAAGCGGCATCGGCACAGCAGGCGGTCAAAGCCGCTGAGCTTGACCTTGAACGCACAGTAATACGCGCACCCAGAAGCGGACGCATCGGACAGAACAATGTCAAAATCGGCAGATTTGTACAGCCGGGACAAACAGTAATATCCCTTGTGGGATCGGAAAAGCTCTGGATAGAGGCGAACTTCAAAGAGACACAGCTCAACCACATCCGCGTGGGTCAGCCTGTCGAAATAAAAGCGGACGCATTCCCCGATATGAAGATAAACGGGCATGTGGACAGCATCCAGCCAGGCACAGGTTCGGCATTCAGCCTGCTTCCGGCGGAGAACGCCACAGGCAACTTTGTTAAAGTTGTTCAGCGCGTTCCGGTAAAAATACTCATAGACGGCGACCCGGGTCTTCTTGTCCCGGGTCTGTCCGTGGAACCCAGTGTAAAGATAAAATAATATGTCACAATCAAGCAATAAACTGATGATAACCCTGACAGTTATGTCGGGAGCCATCATCAGCGCACTGGACACCAGCATCGTGAACGTTGCTCTGCCGTACATGCGGGGCAATATGGGCGCCTCCGTTGAAGAGATTGCGTGGGTATCCACATCGTATATCCTTGCAAACGTTATTATTATGCCCATCATCGGACTTCTCAGTGCCAGATACGGAAGAAAAAACTTCTATCTGGCAAGCGTGGTTCTGTTCACAATAACATCCATGCTGTGCGGTATCGCATGGGATCTTAACTCAATGATATTTTTCAGAGTATTACAGGGTATCGGCGGCGGCGCGCTCATTCCGGTTTCGCAGGCGATCCTGCGTGAAAACTATCCGCCGGAACAGCAGGGACTTGCCATGGGCATCTTCGGTCTTGGCGTCGTTATGGGTCCGGCGTTCGGTCCCACACTGGGCGGCTGGCTCACAGACCACTTTTCATGGCCATGGATATTTTTCATCAACCTTCCCATAGGGATTCTGAGCATCCTGCTCACAATGAAATATGTACAGGATCCTCCCTACCTCGAACGTAAAAAAGAGAGGTGGGACATGGCTGGGCTTCTGTTCATGGTGGTGGGTCTCGGCTCGCTCCAGCTTATGCTTGAAGAGGGTCAGACTAAGGACTGGTTCGCTTCCGACTATATCAGGATACTTGCGGTATCCGCAGTGGTTGGACTTTCTCTTTTCATATGGCGCGAACTCACAGCAGAGAAACCCGCGGTGAACATAAGGCTTCTGAAAGACAGGACATTCTGCACGGGAACGTTTCTCGGAGGGGTTCTCGGGATAAGCCTTTTTGCGTCGCTGTTCCTTCTGCCTCTGTTTCTCCAGCAGCTTCTGGGATATCCGGCGTTCGATTCGGGACTTGCCATGATGCCCCGAAGTCTTGCCATGGCATTCTTTATGCCGGTTGTCGGACGATTGTACACCATTCTCGGCGCACGTACACTTATCGCGGCGGGGCTTGCCGTGAACGCTTTCAGTTTCTGGGAACTTTCTACCCTGTCTCTTGACATTGGCTATTGGGACATCTTCTTTCCGCAGGTCTGGCAGGGATTCGGTTTCGGGGCGATATTCGTCGCGCTGTCAACTGTCACTCTATCCACAGTGGAAAAGTCCAAAATGACCGACGCATCGGGACTTTACAACGTTGTCAGGCAGGTATTCGGTTCCGTTGGGATCGCGCTTTCAGCTACGTTTCTGACACGTTACGAAACAGTTTACCACAGTTTCCTCGTTGAAAAGATAACCGCTGTCAGCGATGCAACCCAGAATCTTCTTTCGGGGCTTGGCGGAATGTACTTCTCTTCGGGGTACGACCCGGACAGAGCGTCCATGATGAGCATACAGGCTGTGAACGGGCTGGTGACAAAACAGGGAGCCATGATGGCGTTCAACCACGTCTTCCTGCTGGTGGCGCTACTGTTCCTTGTCAGTCTGCCTCTGGTTCTTCTTTTGAAAGATGAAAAGAAACCTACTGCATCAGGTCAGGTACACGTTGATTAGTGTACGGGTTTCAGGAACATTTCGTAAAGAGTAAGCAGTATCTCAAAAACTATAAGAATAACGATATACCACTCGACACGCAGTGAATGGCTGTTATGCAGCAGCCCCAGCTGCGTTTCGGCGGTGGTGTTTATAAGCCTCAGCTTCTTTTCAAGTGCGTCGTTGCGCTCTTTTATCTCGTATTCATCCTCAAGACGGGCATAGAATTTTTCAAGTTCAGGATGCTCCCAGAGCACCTCAGGCTTTTCATGCACCTCAACACGACCTATCATGTTTTGCTGTGCCATGAGAGTTGCGCCTATGGTTCTTTTAAGCGCCGAAGAGCTGACCTTGCGGTGAAATCCGGTCATAAGTTTTTCAGCTATCGGCTCCGTTTCGCTGAAAACCTCTGACATTACAGATTCATAGCGCTCCAGCATAACGCTCTTTGCCAGAATGTCCGCCATAACAAGAACGTGTTCGCGCGTAAGCGCCTGTATACGCGCCTGTTCACTGCCCACCTCGTCCACACCTCCACCAAGTTCAATGGAGATGTCTTCGCTCTTCTGGACAGCATGGGGGTTTTCCATGAATGGTTTGAGTTCGCTGAAAACATCCTCCCGCTCACGTTCGTTAAGCCCCGCCGTGGCGACAACGCCGAAGCGGAACACAACAACCCACTGGTTGTCACCAAGCCGGAAGGAAAGGGGGAGATGGCTGGTGCGTTCGCCCAGCTCTATTCCTTTGGTCTTTATCTTTTCGCACAGGGATGTAGCTATCATTGTAAGGCTCATATGCGCTTCCTTGTATATCGTTTCTCAGAAACAATATACTGCTTTTAAAAGAAAAAAATTATTAAATCTTTGTCAGATCGGCTCGCGTGTTTTATTGAGCATCTTTTCAAGCGTGAGCAGAAGTTCCTTGAAATCCGCACTCTTTGCAAGCACCTGAACATTTTTGAACTCTGTCAGAGCAGGCTCAAGCTCCTCCGGAAGCCGTGCCGTATAAACAATCACATGAATTTTGTCCAGACACCCTTCTTCGTTCAGATTATTGAGTACCTCAAGCCCGTTAATTCCCGGCATGCTGTAATCAAGAATTATAATGTCGGGAACTATCGCCTTAAGGCTATGACCCATTTCAAAAGCATTTGAAGCAATATTGACAGTCATCCGCGGAAAGCGCTGAAACAGCCTCTTGAGAGAGTTCAGCATATTCTGCTCGTCATCAACGATAAGCACCCTTATGCTGTTGGTTCTGAAAACATCAGGTACAAACCTGCCCTCCGCAGTGAGGTAGCTCTCTATGCTGGCAGGGGAAATATATGTTACCCCGTCTCTGTCCTCTGCCGTAAGAATACCCTGACCGATAAGCTCTTTCAGCTTCGCCGCCTTTATTCCTGTGACAAGCTCGACATATGACAGTTTGAACATTTTACCTCCGTCATTTCCCGATATTCCACACCTCGGACATTATGTATGTGGTGTTGTTCAGCTTTTCTTTGTTCAGAATACCGTATATGCATTTATCTATGAACATATCGTCCACACTCTCTCCGTTCTCAAGTGCGGCGGCAATCTTTACCATTGCGGAATATGCCGCGGCAATAACACGATTCTCCTCCGACACCTTCTCAGGTCTGCCCACATAAAGGATTATCTCAAGTATCTCGAACGGTATGTTGTACAGGTCGAGAAAACTGCATGTTATGGCTGCACTGCTGTCGGTGATATGCCCCATTTCGGTTTCCGCCTCTTCAAAGGATAATCCGCATCCTTCCGAGAATGCAGTCGTGCCGTAATATCTGTCGGGGTGGTAACTTAGAAGGATTATCTTCCCTATACATGAAATGACACCCAGCGTATTGGAAATCTGTCTGTTGTATTTCTGACCGCTGTGAACAAGATAGTGCTCCACTGCCTTGTTAAGAACGAGTCCGTGACTGAATATCCTTGCCAGTTCCTTTTCGATGCGAGGTCCGGCGCCAAGTCCTTCGGACAGCTTATACATCAGGACAATTTCCTTAACGGTATTAAGTCCTATCATAAGTATAGCCTGCTCAAGGGTAGCACTGCCCTTTCCGCTGTAAAAAACAGAATTGCCTATCTGAAGAATCTTAGCCGTAAGCGAGGCATCCCTTTTAAAAATGGAAGCTATATGATCAATTGATTCACCGCTGTTCACGGCATCGTCAAGCTCGTAATATATTCTCGGTATGCTCGGCAGTTTATTTATACTGCTGAAAATACGGATGATTTCTTTATCTTTTATCTGCCGCATGGTGGTCAGTACATGCATCACTTTTCCCACAAGGTCATAATCAGTCCAGGGTTTTTTAAAATATGCCATTGCGGTTCCTTTGCCGATGGCATAGGTCATAGCGTCAGGTTCCGCATATCCGCTTATCACTGCACGGAACATATCAGGGTATGTATCCTTGACCGACTCAAGAAGCTGTATGCCGTTGATATCCGGCATTCTGTAATCGCATAGGAAAAAATCCACCTTATTTGATGCAAGAAGCTCCACAGCCTGCTGTGAGCTGTTTGCTGTCAATACCTCTATATCGTGGTTCATGAACAGTCTTCGCATTGAATTAAGGATATTCTGTTCGTCGTCAACTATCAGAATGGTTCCCTGTTTCTCCATATCAAACCTCTCTGCTGAGCGGCAGACGGAATGTAAAAAGCGTCCTGCCCGGCTCGCTCTCAACATCGAAAGCGCCTTTATGTCTGTGAGCAACAATGTCGTAAGAGATATTAAGCCCCAGTCCCGTACCTTCCCCCACGGGTTTGGTTGTAAAGAACGGGTCGAAGACCTTGTGCATATTATCAGCCGAAATACCGGGACCGTCGTCCTCAACAGAACAGACAGCCATTCCGTCTTCCGTCCACGTTCTGACTGTTACACGTCCCGCAGTCTCTCTTTTCTGACCTTTTATCGCCTGAACAGAGTTGAGTATTAAGTTTAAAAGAACCTGATTGATCTCGCCGGCATTGAACTCAAAATCGGGAACGTTCCCAAGTATCAGCTCAACGGCAGCAACAAATTTTGCCTGACCGGACACTATTGCGGCAGTGGTCTGCACACTGCTGTTCAGACTGCCCGTTTTAAAACTTCCGCCGTCTATACGGGCAAACGCCAGCAGATTATTCACGATGCCTGATACACGCTTAAAACCGTCAGCG
This sequence comes from Seleniivibrio sp., assembly GCF_021209385.1. Classification (GTDB taxonomy): domain Bacteria; phylum Chrysiogenota; class Deferribacteres; order Deferribacterales; family Geovibrionaceae; genus Seleniivibrio. The sequence goes on from NZ_JAJOIL010000038.1 coordinate 37,306, forward strand.
GATTCAGTGAAAATGTCTTTTGTGTCCTGAAGTATATTGTCTATTTTATATTTTGCACGGAGCTCCGCCGTTGTCTCTTTTCCGACAGCGCTCTCCAGAATTTTTATATAGCTCCAGACGGAAATGCTGTAGTTTTTGAGTGCTTCAAAATTTCCGGCTACAAAACCGATGGGGTTATTGAGTTCATGTGCGATTCCCGATGCAAGCTGACCAAGGGCGGCAAGCTTCTCCTGACGAATCATTACTGAACGGGCGGCATATACGTTCTCACAGCTCCGGCTTTCGGCGTCTTTCAGAAGCTCTTCCAGATAAGCCGAGCGCTCTTTTGACCGCCTGAGTTCGGTATAAGTTTCAGCTACCGCCTTTGCCGCGAACAAAGTTTCAGGTGAGGCATACTTTTCTATGAGTGACTCAGCATAGGACGCGAATTCATACGATGATTCCGGTCCGGACTCCAGCATACCTATGAATTGTGCTATGTCAGACATATCATACTCCTGTCTGACAATTATAACATATTTAATGAATTAAATGATATCAGTAAAAGGTTTTCTGAGATTCTGAATGTTCGTGACATCTGCCGCAGCAGACATGTTCTATGCTCTCTCTGTCCTGCGGATCGTCCTTGTCTCCGGCACACGAGCATTTTCTAACAAAAAGATAATACGTAATATAAATTACAGCCGACAAAACCAGTGATATAAATATTAAAACATCGGAATCCATATTATCCTCCATACCGGATTAAATTGATAATGGTTATCATTATCAATTATTGAAATTAATGTCAAGTGTATTTTTTTAAGTACCGCATTCTTGCCATATGCATTAAAGAGGCATATGATAGGTATCTGTTTTTGTTATACGGGGTGCTATATGAATAAGGTTCTTGAAAAACCCATGTTCTGGATAGTCATAGCTGTTCTGCTGACTGTCTTTGAAAAATCACCCGCCGTTGCCCTCTGCATAGGCGCAGCAATCAGCCTTATCTGGGGAAACCCTATCCAGAAGGTTACCGGCGGTTATTCCAAAAAACTTTTACAGCTCTCTGTTATCCTTCTCGGCTTCGGTTTACAGCTTGCGGTGGTTCTCCGCGTGGGTCTGGCGTCAATCGGTCTGACACTTGTCAGCATAAGCCTTACGATGGCAGTGGGCTTTATGCTCGCGTCTTTTTTCAGGGTTGACCGCAACCTCGGCATCCTTCTGTCCAGCGGAACCGCCATCTGCGGAGGAAGCGCCATAGCGGCAATGTCCCCCGCCATCGGTGCGAGCCATGCACAGACAGCCATTGCCATGGCAGTTGTTTTTCTGCTTAACGGACTTGGGCTTATCATTTTCCCGCACATAGGAACTTCTCTTGGCATGAGCCAGACGGATTTCGGCATATGGAGCGCACTCGCCATACACGACACAAGCTCAGTTGTGGGCGCGGCTGCAATATACGGTACACAGGCGCTTGCTGTGGCTACAACCGTGAAGCTCACACGCGCACTCTGGATACTCCCGCTCTCATTCGCAGGAGCAAAGCTCAACAGATCTGAGAGCAAAGCAAAATTTCCATATTTTCTTCTGGGATTTCTTCTTGCAGCACTTATACGCTCATACGTTCCGGCACTTGATACTTTCTGGGACGGAATGGCTCTCACAGGCAAAAAAATTATGGTGGCAACACTGTTCCTCGTCGGTTCGGGTCTCACCGTAACAGAGCTTAAAAAGATAGGAACCGGCGCCCTTCTGATGGCTGTAACTTTATGGGTGATAGTCTCATGCGTCTCCCTCTGGGCAATCAAAAGCGGGCTGATTCACCTTAATCTGCCGATGTAATTTGTACTTGTTTAAGGCGGGCATATCAGGTAATTTGATGATATTGAAACCATGCGGAAGGTCTGATGAGCTATACTGAGTTTTTTGAGTTTAAGGAACATCCTTTCAGGATAACGCCCGATGTAGAGTATTTCTTCGCCAGTCCGAACCACATGGAGGCGCTCCAGTCGCTTAAGTATTTCGTGGATTCCGACGAAGGCTTTCTGGTGCTGACAGGTGAACCGGGTACGGGAAAGACCATAACCATGCGCAAGTTTATGAATGAACTGCCAGATACAGTGGAATACGCATACGTTATGTTCCCTTCTCTGGAACCGGAAGAGATGTTTCGTGCAGTGCTTGAAGATTTCGGATTCCCCATAGGCGAAAACCAGACAAAGAATACGCTGTTCTCCGGTTTCCGCGATTTTCTCACAGAAAAAAAGAGGCAGGGCAAGCAGCCTCTGCTGATAATAGACGAAGCGCAGAACCTCCCCGAAAGAACCCTTGAGGAACTGCGTATCCTATCCAATCTTGAAACTGAGAAGGAAAAGCTGATACGCTTTGTCATAGCGGGTCAGCCGGAGCTGGAAACAAAACTGAACTCTAACCAGCTCAGACAGCTCCGCCAGAGGATAACTCTATACATAAACCTTGATTACATGAGCCTTGAGGATATGTCTAAATACGTCGCTTTCAGGCTTTCAAAGGGCGGCTTCCACGGACAGTATCCGGACAGGGCATTTTATAAAAAACTTTATGCGTACACAGGCGGAAACCCCAGACTGGTGAACCTTGCCATGGAACGCACACTGATGGCAGCATACGTTGACCAGAACAAAGTGCTGACGGCAAAACATCTCTCATCCGCCGCCGCCAGCCTCAGGCTTGAAAAGGAAAAAATAAATATGAAATCAAAATTCTTCCTCTACGCCGGATTCGCCATTCTTGCCGCTGTTTTTGTGGCGGGAGCAATCTTTTACTACAGCAGTCTTTACGGAAAACATCAGGCGGAAACCCCTGCCCCGACCGCTCCGCCCGTTCAGGAGAAAAAGGCAGAGCCGAAAACGGCGCCTGTCGTCAGCAACATCCTTGAAGAACCGAAAACCGTTGCTCCGAAAAAAGGTATTACTAAAGCAAATGTACTGAATATGCGCGAACAGCCGGACATCACGTCCGCCGTTCTTGCCAAACTGCCCCTTGATACCCATATACTGATACTTCTGGACAGAGACAGATGGATGAATATCAGAGTTACAGTGGACGGAAAGGAACTTACAGGATGGGTCTACGGGCGAAACGTTGAAGTTGAAAATTGATTTTTTTCTTGAAAATTTCACGCAGAATTATATTATTTCAAAAAATATAAAACAGAAGGTGCAATATGCCTATATATGAATATTCGTGTCCAAAATGCGGCAAAGTCACTGAAAAACTGGTAAGCTTCAGCAAAGCTGATGAACCCGTCGAATGTCCCGAATGTAAAGGCGAAGCGAAGAGAATAATATCATCCTCAGCTTTCCACCTTAAAGGCGGCGGATGGGCTGCACAGGGATACGGAAAACAGGCGACCGCTCCCTCCTGCGCTGCGGCAGGCGGCGGATGCTGCGGATGTCCCGCGGCTAAGTCATAAGCCGTTTCAGAAAATAAAAAAACTGAATGAGCCGGGTCTTTTATGACCTGGCTTTTTTTGCGGCTGAATGAAGGTAATCGCCAAGAACTTTGTCGGAACGGGAGATATGGTGGTTAAGCCAGCTTGCCATAAACCTCTGCACCAGAAGAGGAAAAGCGTGATCAGCTCCCTTCCCTGCATATTCATCGGATATCCTGATAAGTTCCGAACGGAATTCATCGTGCTGAACCGCGTGTCCCTCGATGTCGTGGAAACGATACTTGATCATCACCTTTTCTTCTGAGATAAGGTGCTTTTCAGAATACTCGTTTAAAAAATCAAGAGCGAAGATGACATACTGTCTGCCCTCTCCGTTCTTCATTGCATCGGACAGCTTATTGAGTTCAAATATGAACTTTTTTGTGCCGTTGTCCATGAATGAAATGTTTGTACTGAATTCTTCTCCGAATACTGCCAATTTGAGCCTCGTGAAAATAATGGACATTTTACATCAAACGGGTTGCATTTCAAGACAAAAAATGTAATTTCTAATATAAATCGTATTCGGCATAAAACTGTTAAGGAAATTTAAATGTCAACTTTTGCAAAAATAAAAAGCCTTTTTGACTATGAGATACTGGAGACCTTCGAGACCGGTATAGTTCTGGCTGGAACAGAGGTTAAATCTGTCAAGGCAGGGAAGATCAGCATTAAGGAGTCCTTTGTTAAAATACTGTCAAATGAAATATGGCTTGTGAACTCCCACGTTGCCGAATATGAACAGGCAAACAGGTTCAACCATAATCCCACAAGAAGCAGAAAACTGCTGATGAAACGCAGGGATATAGACAGGCTCATCGGCAGGATTAAGGAAGCCGGACTTACGCTGGTGCCGATTTCCGTCTATCAGAAAAAACGTCTGGTAAAGGTTGAAATAGCTCTCGCTAAAGGCAAAAAGACGCACGACAAGAGAAACACCATCCGAGAACGCGACCTGCAACGCGAAATGGGCAGAGATATTAAACTCAAGTAGACTTTAAAATAATCATAATATTTTTAAAATAGACTTTATAATTATTATTGTTTTTTCTTAGAATACTATCTATAATCATCTTATGATTAGAAGAAATATTGAAGCAAAAATAAACAGCAGGCTTGGAAAAGGAAAGGCTGTAATTATTTACGGACCCCGCCAAAGCGGAAAGACCACTCTGGTAAATGAAATCCTGAAAAACAAACCGTCGGGTGACATTCTTTCTCTGAACGGAGATGAGATGGATGTGCGCGAAATCCTGTCGTCTTATTCATCGGCAAAACTCAAAGCGATTATAGGCAACAAAAAAATCATTTTTATCGACGAAGCTCAGCGCATAAAAGATATAGGACTCATAATCAAAATAATCACAGATAATTTCAAAGATATACAGGTGATTGCAACCGGTTCCAGTGCCTTTGAATTAATGAACAATATAAAAGAGCCGCTTACAGGCAGGAAATACGAGTTTAATCTGTTTCCATTGTCTTTTTCAGAACTCGCTGATAACCACGGACTGCTGGAAGAAACAAGAATGACGGATCATAGGTTGATTTTCGGCAGTTATCCGGAAATAGTGATAAATTCCGGTGACGCAGAAGAAAATCTCAAAATGCTTGCAGACAGCTACCTCTATAAAGATCTGCTTGCACTTGAAAATATCTCAAAACCGTATCTTCTGGAAAAAATTGTGAAATCACTGGCACTTCAGATAGGCAATGAGGTTTCATTCAGCGAACTGGCGCAAAACACAGGAACCAGCCCGGCTACCGCTGAAAAATACGTCAATCTGCTGGAAAAAGCATACGTTGTGTTCCAGCTCACCGCATTCAGCAGAAATGTCAGAAACGAAATAAAAAAAAGCAGAAAAATTTATTTTTATGATAATGGTATCAGAAACGCCGTAATAGGAAATTTCAGCACTCCTGAATCCAGAACTGACATAGGCGCTTTGTGGGAAAACTATCTTGTAAGCGAAAGGGCGAAAAGAAACAGTAACCTAGGGATATCATGTTCAAGCTTCTTCTGGCGAACCACACAACAGCAGGAAATTGATTATATTGAAGAAACAGAGGGAAAACTTAATGCGTATGAATTTAAATACGGAAAGAAAAAAGCCAGACCTCCCCTGACATTTTCAAACGCGTATCCGGAAAGCACCTTCACGGCGGTTTCAAAAGATAACTATTATGAATTTCTGACCTGAACAGGATCACCCCACATTAAGACTTGGGTTTAATCAAGATGTTAAAGCGGCTCAGGTTCAGAATAAACAGGGCGAAATGTCCCAGTGCTATCCCCGCGATATCTGCGGCTACATCTTCCGCAGATGCAGTGCGGAACGGCAGAAAGCTCTGCAATATCTCAATAAATATGCCGTATGCGATAAGCCTGCCCCACAAATACAAGGCTTTGCGATATGCATAGCAACCGACAAAAAACAGCATACCAAACGCCGCTGCGTGATTGACCTTGTCACCCCAGTCCGGATCCACCTGCGGAACGTGCAGAGGAGTGACAGCAAGCCACGTTATCACTGTCAGAAGCCCGTAAAACAATATCTTTGCATTTCTCATTTTTGTATTATACATGATAAACGGCTATACAAAAAGCGGATAATCCAATAATATGAGTACACGAACAAAGAGAGGGTTGAAATGAAGATTCTGCTCACAGGAACCGCCGGATTCATCGGATTTTACACTGTCAAAAAGCTCATCGCCTCAGGTCACGAGGTCGTCGGGATTGACAGCATAAACGATTATTATCAGGTGAGCCTGAAATATGACAGGCTGGCTCAGGACGGCATACCGGAAGAGAACATTGAGTACGGCAAACCTGTAAAATCTGAAACTCTCAAAGGCTATTCCTTCGTTCGGATGAACCTTGAGGACAGGGAAAACCTGCACAAACTCATGCAGGATCAGAAGTTCGACAAGGTCTGCAACCTTGCCGCACAGGCAGGTGTTCGCTACAGCATTGAAAACCCTTACGCTTATATAGATTCAAATATAGTCGGCTTTATCAACATCCTTGAAGGATGCCGCCACTTCGGCGTAAAGCACCTTATTTACGCTTCCAGCTCCTCCGTTTACGGAAAGAACACCGCACAGCCGTTTTCAACCCATCACGGCGCAGACCACCCAGTGAGCCTCTATGCCGCCACAAAAAAGGCGAACGAGCTTATGGCACACACCTACAGCCACCTTTACAACCTGCCGGCAACAGGGCTTCGCTTCTTCACGGTATACGGTCCATGGGGCAGACCGGACATGGCGATGTATAAGTTCGCTGAACTCATGCGCACCGGAAAACCGATAGATATCTATAATTTCGGGGATATGGAGAGGGATTTCACCTATATCGACGATATAGTGGAAGGTGTTTGCAAAGTGATCTGTTCCGATCAGAAGCCGAATCCCGAATGGGACAGCAATAACCCGTCACCGGATTCATCCGACGTACCCTATAAGGTGTATAACATCGGCAACAACAATCCTGTCAAACTTATGGACATGATAGAGATGCTGGAAAAAGCACTTGGAATGACCGCACAGAAGAACATGATGCCCATGCAGCCAGGCGACGTTCATAAGACCTATGCGGATGTTGACGACCTTATCCGCGATCACGGATACAGCCCGAAAACACCGCTCAGCGACGGCATTGAGCGTTTTGCATTGTGGTATAAGGGATACTACGGACTTTAATCTCTGTCGTAATCATCCTCAGCGCGGATGATATCGTCCTCGCCTGTATATTCCCCAACCTGCGCCTCAATGACAACCAGCGGTATCTTGCCCTCATTGGCAAGTCTGTGCATCTCGCCCATTTTGATATAAGTCGATTCGTTCGGACGAACCATAGTTGTTCTGTCGCCCACAGTGACGGTTGCGGTTCCGCTGACCACTATCCAGTGTTCACTTCGGTGCATATGCCTTTGCAGACTGAGTTTCTTGCCGGGTTTAACCTCTATGCGCTTTATCTTGTAGCCGTAGGTATTCTCAAGAACGGTATAAGTTCCCCACGGGCGGTAGGCGGTCATATGAATATTTGCAAGTTCAGGTTTTTCTTTTTTAATCCTTTGTACGATATCCTTCACTTTCTGGCTGGAACCCTTTTTGCATATCAAAAGAGCATCGTCAGTATCCACTACTATGGTATCCCTTACGTCGATGGTGGCGACATATTTATTTGATATGATAAGATTATTATCTTTATCGTTCTCAAGCTCGGCGGAGAGAGAATCAAAGCTTCCGACGTCGCTCCAGCCGAGGTCACTTACAACCACTTTAAGACAGTCGCATTTCTCTATGACGGAATAGTCTATGCTGTCTTCGGGTATTTTCAGCATATCTTCAACGGCAATACGGATATACTGGGAATTTGAAGCGTTCTCAAGGGCTGTTTTACAGCCGTCATATATCTCCGGCGCATACTTTTGAAGCTCCTCAAGAAATTTTCCCGCCCTGAAACAGAACATTCCGCTGTTCCAATAATAATTACCGCTGTTCAGATACGACTGAGCTGTGTCAGCGTCCGGTTTTTCCGTGAAACTGACAACGTTCTCACCGTCAACCTCGATATATCCGTAACCCGTTTCGGCAAAATCCGGTTTAACTCCGAAAACGACTATATTCCCCTGCTCCGCAAGTTTGGAAGCACGGGCGACCGCTTTTTCGTACTCTGCATGGTTTTTGATAAGGTGGTCACTGGGTGAAACCAGCACCATATCGTCCTCTTTCAGGGTCAGACACGCCAATGCTATGGCGGGGGCGGTGTTTCTGCCCACAGGTTCAAGCATGTATCTGGTGTCTTTTATGGCACGTTTATTCAGCTCTGAAGCGTCCATCTGATCGTGCGCCAGAAAAAAGTGGTCGATGTTTGATATAACGTAAAAATCGTCGCAAAAAGCGTTGTTGCGCTCAAGAACAAGTTGGAAAAGCGATTTGTTATTAATAAGTTTAGCAAACTGTTTAGGCATCAGGTTACGGCTTAAAGGCCAGAGCCTTGTTCCGGAGCCCCCGCATATAACAAGGTTTATCATGAACTTACCTCAATTTTGATATCAGAAACAGAATCCTACTTCGTTTCTTTTGATGTCAGCCTGCACCATCATGCTGCAAAGCTCTTCAAGGGTTGTGGCGGACTGCCAGCCCAGAATCGTTTTAGCTTTTTCGGGGTTTCCGATTAGAAGCTCGACCTCTGTCGGACGGTAAAATTTTGGATCCACCTGCACAACGGTTTTACCTGTGGAAGTATCCACACCTATCTCGTCTGCGCCGTGACCTTTGAATTCGATATCTCTGCCGACAACACTGAACGCCATTTTAACAAAATCCCTGACTGTCACAGTGCGGTTTGTGGCAAGAACGAACGTATCGGGTTTATCAGCCTGAAGTATTCTCCACATGCCCTCAACATAGTCCTTGGCATAGCCCCAGTCGCGCTTTGCGTCCAGATTTCCGAGACTGACGCATTCCGCTTTTCCGCTGATTATCTTTGCCACTGCATCGGTGATTTTTCTTGTAACAAACTCAAGCCCGCGAAGGGGTGATTCGTGGTTGAAAAGTATACCGCTGCTGCCGAATATGCCGTAGGCCTCGCGGTAGTTCACAGTCATCCAGTGGGCGTAAAGTTTGGCTATCGCATAAGGGCTTCTGGGATAAAATGGAGTTTTTTCAGACTGAGGTATCTCCTGAACCATACCGAACATTTCGGATGACGATGCCTGATAGAATTTTATATTAGGGTTAACGATGCGCACCGCCTCAAGAAGGTGCAGAGCGCCTATACCAGTTATCTGGGAAGTTGTCACCGGCTGTTCAAACGACACGCCTACAAAACTCTGTGCAGCAAGGTTATATATCTCATCCGGCTTCTGCGCGGCAACAAGCCTTATACTGTTCGGCTGGTCTGTCAGGTCATACTCCACCAGTTTCAGAGACGGATGCTTCAGAATACCAAGCTCCTCCAATCTCCAGAAATTCACCGACGAGGTTCTTCTGTATGTGCCGCATACCTCATAGCCCTTGTTTATCAGAAGCTCCGCAAGATATGCCCCGTCCTGACCTGTTATGCCTGTAATCACAGCTTTTCTCATATTTCCCCACAAATAATTCAAAAACACTATAGGTCTTTGATTGTACGTTAAATTAAGCACCTTTTCAACTTATCTTTGCCTGTGAACCATGGGGATTTTCTGTTGTCTTTTCATACAGAAGTATTAGTATGACATCTGTTGGAACTTAGCTTCCAAACCAATCGAAGGTGAAAAATGAAAATGAATTTTATCGACCTACAGGCACAGTACAAAAAATATAAGGACGAGATCGACGCTCAGGTACATCAGGTTCTGGATACCTCTGCTTATATCCTCGGACCCAAAGTAGCCGAACTTGAAAAAAATCTTGCCGAATTTACAGGCGTTAAACACGCCATCGCATGCAGCAGCGGAACCGACGCGCTCCTTCTCGCTCTCATGGCTCTCGACATCAAAGCAGGCGACGAGGTAATCACCTCTCCCTTCACATTCATAGCAACAGCAGAAATGATAGCTTTTGTCGGCGCCACTCCCGTTTTTGTGGACATCGACGAAAAAACATACAACATTGACCCAGCCAAAATAGAAGCCAAGATAACATGTAAAACAAAAGCGATCATGCCCGTGTCAATCTTCGGACAAACCCCCGATATGGATGCTATAAACGCCATCGGCAAAAAACATAACATACCCGTTATCGAAGACGGCGCACAGAGCTTCGGCGCTCTTTACAAGGGCAAACGCTCATGTGGAATGTCAGAAATCGGCTGTACGTCATTCTTCCCCGCAAAACCACTCGGATGCTACGGAGACGGCGGCGCAGTTTTCACTAACTGCGACGAGATGAATGAAAAAATGCGCATCCTTCTGAACCACGGACAGACAGAACGCTACGTCCACAGCCATGTCGGTATCAACGGCAGACTGGACGCCATTCAGGCAGGCGTGCTGAACGTTAAACTCAAATATTACAAAGAAGAGATAGAAACTAGGCAGGCTGTTGCAAAACGCTACGCAAACGGACTTAAAAACGTAGTTGTTCCCCATGTGGACAAAGACTGCGTATCGGTCTGGGCGCAATACTGCATCAGAGTTAAAGACCGCAACGCTATGATCAAAAAATGCGGCGATGCGGGCGTTCCCACAGCGGTTTACTACCCCATCCCCCTGCACCTTCAGAACGTATTCAAATACCTCGGATACAAAGAGGGCGATATGCCCGTTACCGAAGAGGTTTCCAAAGACATCATGGCTCTGCCTATGTCAGCGTTTCTGAAAGAGGAAGAACAGAAATTCGTTATCGAAACCGTTAACGCATAAAACAAAGGCGGGTCGCTCGACCCGCCTTTTCTATTTTCATCCTTTTATCTGTTTTCTTATCTCTTCCGCAATCTCAAGGGATTCAAGCCCGGCGTAAACATCCGAAGCCTGCGTTTTTTCTCCTCTGCAAAGTTTCAGGAAATCTGAAAGCTCAGCCTGAAGAGCATCATAAAGTTTGACCTCAACAGCTTCGTCCTTTGCCGTAAGAACGGCACCGTTAAGGTTCTGCTCTGCGGGGCGGTGAACCTTGACCTCGCGAACCAAAAGGTTGCAATCAATGAACATGTCCTCGCACGCAACGTTTATCTGGCGGATACGCTTCTCTGTTATACGGCTTGCTGTTATATCCGATACTCTACCGTTCTCATGTGTAACAAGCGCTCTGGCATATTCTATCACATCATTTTTCTGATGCCCGTGTGCAGTCACCCTTACCGCTTTGCCGTTAAGTCCAAGAGCAAGGTCTATATCATGTATCATAAGGTCGATAACGACGTCCACATCTGTGATGCGTCCGCTTGCAACCTTGTTTGAGCGGTTAAATTCGGCGCTGATAATGCTTTCACTATTCTGCATGACAGATTTAAGTGTTGCAACGGCCGGATTGTATCTTTCTATGAAACCAACCTGAATGTTGAGACCTTTTGCCTCTGCCAGCTTAACAACCTCTTTGGCTGTTTCCGCGCTGTCTGTAAGCGGTTTTTCAACGAATATGTTCTTAACGCACTCTGCGGCGCGTTTAATATAGTCGAAGTGAGTGAAGGTGGGTGTGACAATGACTACGCCGTCGACCTGTTTCATATCTGCATCGAGATTTTCAGAGACCCTTACACCATACTGTACCGAAAGTTTAGCACATGCCTCTTTATCAACATCGTATATGAACGCCAGTTCGGCATCTTTTAAAAGCATTATGTTGCGCAGATGGTTCTGCCCCATCCTGCCGATGCCGAGAAGTCCGATTCTGATTTTATCAGCCATATTCTCCCCCGTTATTTTATTATATATTTTATACTCTCATTTCACTTGCAAATCATCATTTTTCAGTTCATAACACATCTTAAAAACTATATATAATATTCATTAGTGAAAAAGCACATTAATTGCATACATATTTTGTTTTTTTACCTACCAATTATGGTATGATTAAAACGTTTACAGTTTTGTAAGTATTTGTTAGTATTTGAATGCAATATAGTGTTTAGGAAATTATAATGATATGTCTCGGTCGTAAATATATATTTAATGAATATGAACTCAAAGTAATAGAAAAATTATGTCCAGAGTTCTCAATTATTGATTACAATGAAAAGGAACCCAATTCAGTTATAGAAGAAATAGATGAGAGACTCAGCAAATCTGCAATCCGTATAGTAATTCTTAACACTGAGCATAAAGTTGACAACAATATAATTTCCTATCTGGTAAATCACAAAAACCAACCTTGCCGTCAAAGAATCAAAATAATTACACTGGAACACTTTATGGAGATGTATCTCAAAAAATGTTTAATTCCTGATGATAATATCTCTCTTGATTATCTTGATAATATCAGGTCTTACACTTTCAAGCAGTATATTACAAAACGACTAATAGACTATTTCTTCTGTTTAATAATATTCACTTTTGGAGCACTGTTCATAGGTGTCATTGCCTTTATCATCAAAAAACAATCTTCCGGAAAACTGTTTTTCAAACAAACAAGGGTAGGACTAAACGGAAAACTTTTCCAATGTTATAAGTTTCGCAGTATGCATGAAAATATGGAATATGACCCTTATACCAGAAAGGAAGATCCAAGAATTTTTCCGTTCGGTAAATTCATGAGAAAAGCAAGAATAGACGAGTTTCCACAAATCATTAATGTTTTCAAAGGGGACATGCACATGATAGGACCAAGAGCTGAATGGAATGTTCTAGTCAACGAATACGAAAAGGTTTTACCTTATTACAACGAAAGACATATTGTGGCTCCGGGGATAACCGGCTGGGCTCAAGTCAACTATCCTTATGGAGCATCTATTCAAGATACAAAACAAAAGCTTATGTACGACCTGTTTTTCATCAAACACTGGAGTATAAAACTTGAACTGTTGATAATTTGGCGAACGATGATAACTATCTTCAAACTTAAAGGGAGATGACCACGAATAAAACAACTTGCAAGTAAGAAGGTTCTCTTAGATTTCTGTATATTCTCTTAAGTATACTTTTGTGCATTGTTCTAGCTACAAAGCGTATGGCAACATTCCTAGCAAATTCAAAAAAATTGAGAAAGCCAATATTCTTTAATTCTTTCATAAACCTGTATTCAGCAACAGCATATCTGAGTCCGCTTCTTCTGACAAGTTGACCATAACCTGCTCTCATATTTACCAGCGGTTCTTGTATATTGAAAAAAATAGAACCATTCAGAAGCATTCTCACCCACAAATAATAATCTTCAAACCATATCATCGTCTGATAGCTACCTGCATTAAGAACAGCAGTTTTTTTAAACATCACCGCCGGATGGTTGACTGCACTGCGTACTTTAAAATATTTAAAAATTTCATCATGACTTTCAGGTATATTGCGATAAAAAATAATTTTGTGTTCGTCCTGATCAAACTCACTGACATTGCCACTGCAAATATCGACATTCATATGTTCAAAAACCGCAAGTTGTTTCTCAAATCTATCACTATAGGAAATGTCATCAGTATCCATACGGGCAATAAGTTCGTTTGAACATCTATCAATACCTATATTTAGAGCTCCACCCAGACCGATATTCTCAGGCAGTCCCACAATAATAAGTACATCGCTCAATATAACTTTCCATCTATTAATAACAGTTTCAAGTTGATCGTTCAAAGGTCCGTCTTTGACAAGAACAATTTCGTCAGGTTTCACAGTTTGCTCATTCCAAACTGAACGCATTGCCCTTTCAAAAAACTCAGGCTTTTCTTTATTGTATATTGACATTAATAACGAAAACTTCATTGTCCCATGCTCATAATTTGGTTTTCCAATTCATTTGTCCCGCCATTAAAATCATAATCAGGTGAGTACAATAATAATCTATTTGCTTTATCTATGCCAGCATAAAAATTACAAAAATGAACTTTTCTAGTTACAGCAATTGGCTCTGTCAAAGTGTGATTTCTAGGCGTTGCAAGATGTGCAAGCAACTCATTTTTCTTTATTGGCATAACAAAACGCTTTGATCTTAGTCTTTTTGCAAAAACTATAGGATAAGACAATGAACTCCCTAAAAAAGTTTCAAATAAAATACTAAATATAAAGTTAAAAACCTTGCTATTATGAAACTCATTGGAATTGGAAGAAGTGATACTACATTGCACATCTAAACCAATGGCTTTGAGTACCTGATTATGCGCTTTGTAAAAATCTTTCCATTTAACTGGTTCTTGTGAAGATATTATAAATTTATCGAACTTTATATCTGCCAGACAGCTTTTGTAAATTGCCTGAGCTACATCATCAACATACACAGCATTGCATATACAATTACCATTTTCAGGAAGTCTTATATTCGCGCCACGACAGGCATAAAACGCGTATCGGCTCCAGTTTCCACCTAATCCATAGACAACTGTGGGCTGAAGAATAATAATAGACGTCATATTCTTGCCTTCATCTATGAGTATACGTTCAATGCTCTGCTTTTCTTTAGTGTAGATATCATTATATGTGGAATAATCACAACTCTCATTCAGCTCACCTACGATATTATGGTCGTATACAGAAAAACTGCTTAGGTGTACAAGTTTTTGAATTTTATTTGCATCACAGGCTTTCAGAAGATTACGAATTCCTGTTATGTTATGTCTGTAACTATGATCAAAAGCACAATGCACAACAACGTCAACGTCTTTTGTTTTTTCTATCAATAATTCAGAATTATCCAAAGGGGCGTTTTCACTGCCCAAGGCAACTATCTCAAGTCTGTTCCTGTACAATGCGACAAATCTGCTCCCTATGAATCCATTCGCTCCTGTTACTGCTACTTTCATAAGTCCTTCTTTAAATATTCAGCCAATCTGCAAGCAAATGCTGAAATTGTGAATCCGTTATTTACATTTCCTGCGGTCGTAAAGATTGAACCATCGCAAATATATAAGTTATCCAATCCAAAAACTTTCAGATTTGCATTTACAACACCATCATTCTCACCGTTACCAATTCTGGCTGTCCCAACATGATGGATAGCAGAGGTAAATATATCTTCCCAATTAAAATCATTGATAGTGTGGGTAAATTTATAACTTTCCCGAGGAAATAACTCTGTGAGCAATAATTTAAACCAAACCCTCATCGAATCAATATCATATTTTGTAACTTGCCAGTTGACGCGGCTTATAGGGTATCCCCATTTATCTTTTTGATCAGACAATGTCACGCTGCTGTCAAAATTTGGTATCTGTTCTGTGACAAAGAAAAGATCTGCATATTTAAACGTGACGTTCAAAGAAAACTTATATGCAAGTATCTGGCGAACGACATTGGGATTTGTTATAACCTTCCACACATCCGTCAGCGAAACTTTTCCGTCTTTAAAAGATAACAGAGACAATTTAATTTTTTCAGATTCGTTGTCGATTCCTTTCACAAAAGAAGGACGCAGGTAAAAATTATTGTTGGGCAATGCAAGCTGTTTCTGCTTCTCTTCAGTCATTTCAAAGCCAGTTTTGATCTTGTTATTGCTACTGTACTTTGTATCCGAATATATCGGATATTTATCAGGCTTCAGAAACTCTATCTGGCAAAGATTTCCCATAGGATGATCCATCAGATATCGACCGATATTTCTGTTAGAGATATTTGAATTCAGCAGCAGCCTTGGTGTTTCCCTGTATACAGAAGTTTCCAGTTCTTCTGTATAATCTAAGGCGATTGCTTTAATGGTATTTACTGCAAGTCCGGTTTCGTTTGCGAGTAATGTAAAGGTGTTGTTAAAGCACCTTGCTTGAA